>DASVRA010000026.1:0-105603 GCA_036388855.1 Caulobacteraceae bacterium
GTCTTCGGCGTGGTCATCGCCTTCGTGCATGCCCCGCTAGTCGCCGGTGTTCTTGGCGCCGTGTACGGGGCGCAACGCGCCCGGCGCACGGCGTTGAGCCCGCTGCCGTCGGCCACCGTGCACGTCCTGCGACGCGCCAGCTAGGGAGCCTTCCGCTCGCCCCTCCGCTATGTCATCGAGAGCCGTGGCCTCGGCCACGCTCGCGGAGCGCCCATGTCAAACGTCCCCGTCCTCCAGGCCGTCCGGGCCGCAGAGGCTTTCCGCCGGCTGCATTGGCGGCGTGCGGCTGGGGCCTTGGCGCTGGTTTCGCTCGGGAACGTCGCGGTTGTAGCGGCCAGTTCTGGTGACAACGTCGCGCGCGAGATGCTTGCGCAATTGGTGAGTCCGGTGTGCTCGGCCGTCGCGGGGGGCGCCCTTCTGCGGCTGGCCTTTAGAGATGAGCACCCGGGCGATCCGGAGTTCGAGCCGGGTCGTTATGGACTGCAGTGGCGCAAGCCGGAATGGCGGCTGCTCGGCATTTTCGCGCTGCTGCTCTTCCTCTTTGTGCTGGCGATACTGTTCGTCGCCTTCATCAGCATGCTCTTCGGTGTCGTGGGGGCCCTCACCGGAGCCCTCTCGCCTACGAGCGCCGACGCTGGGGCGGTGGCGCCCCAGGTCCGAGCCGGCGGCGCCCTCCTGGCGCTGACGTTCTTTTTTGGCTGCGGCATTGTGTGGTTGCGGCTGATCCTTGGCGGCCCGGCGACCGTGGCGCGAAAGCGGATCATGCTTTTCCAGACCTGGCCGCTCACGAAGGGCCAGTTCTGGCACATCTTCGCCGCATGGGCCCTCATCAACGTGCCGGTCGGGTTCCTGGCGCTGCTGCTAGCTGCGCTCGTCGCCGCACTTGTTGGGAGTCCGACGCCGAACACCGCCACAGTGGGACAGCTGGTGCTGATTGGGCTGCTTCCCGGGGCGATCGCTGGGTTCGTCCTCGCGCCGCTTAACTTCGGGCTGGCTGCCTACCTCTACCGCGGACTGCGCCAGGGGCCAGACACCGCGCCTGAGGACATCGGTGTGTAGGAGAGCCTCAGGCCCGCTTTTTTCGACCCAGCGCCGCCACCCGGTCCCGCCGGCGCTGCTCGTGCCGCTCCAGGACACCCTTGAGGTAGCGGCCGGTCCAGCTGGCCTCGTCCGCGGCTACCGCCTCAGGCGAGCCTGAAGCCACGATCAGGCCGCCGCCGTCTCCGCCTTCGGGTCCGAAGTCGACCAGCCAGTCGGCGGTCTTGATGACGTCGAGGTTGTGCTCGATCACCACCACGGTGTTGCCTTGATCGACGAGTTCGTGGAGCACCTCCAACAGCTTACGCGTGTCTTCGAAGTGCAGGCCGGTGGTCGGTTCGTCGAGTATGTAGAGCGTGCGTCCCGTCGCCCGGCGCGACAGCTCCTTGGACAGCTTCACCCGCTGCGCCTCTCCGCCGCTCAGCGTCGTCGCCGACTGGCCGAGCTTGATGTAGCCGAGGCCGACGCGGGTCAGGGTGGTCATCTTGTCCCGGATCGAGGGGACAGCCTTGAAGAAGCTCGCCGCTTCCTCAACCGTCATCTCAAGCACGTCGGCGATCGACTTGCCCTTGAACAGGATTTCCAGCGTTTCGCGGTTGTAGCGATGGCCCTTGCAGACGTCGCAGGTGACGTAGACGTCGGGCAGGAAGTGCATCTCGATCTTGATCAGCCCGTCGCCCTGGCAGGCCTCGCATCGCCCGCCCTTGACGTTGAAGGAGAAACGGCCCGGGCCGTAACCGCGCGCCTTGCTTTCAGGCAGGGCCGAGAACCAGTCGCGGATCGGGGTGAAGGCGCCGATGTAGGTCGCCGGGTTCGACCGGGGGGTTCTGCCGATCGGCGACTGGTCGATGTCGATAACCTTGTCGAAGTTCTCCAGCCCCTCCAGCGACTCATGCGGCATCGGCGCCGCCGAGGCGTTCATCAGCCGGCGCGCGGCGGCCTTGTAGAGCGTCTCGATGGTGAAGGTGCTCTTGCCCCCGCCCGACACCCCGGTGACGCAGGTGAACACGCCCACCGGGATTTCCCCGGTCACCCCCTTCAAGTTGTTGCCCCGCGCCCCGATCAGCTTCAGCCGCTTCTTGCCCACCGGCCGGCGGTCCTCCGGGACCTCGATCTCGCGCGCGCCGGTCAGGTACTGGCCGGTCAGCGAGTCCCGCGCCGCCATGATGTCGGCCGGCGTCCCCTCGGCGATGATGTGGCCGCCGTGCACGCCCGCGGCGGGGCCGAGGTCGATCACGTGGTCGGCGGTGAGGATCGCCTCCTCGTCGTGCTCGACCACCAGCACGCTGTTGCCGAGGTCGCGCAGGCCCTGAAGCGACTTCAGCAGCCGGTCGTTGTCCCTCTGGTGCAGCCCGATCGACGGCTCGTCGAGCACGTACAGCACCCCGGTCAGCCCCGACCCGATCTGCGACGCCAGCCGGATCCGCTGGCTCTCCCCGCCCGACAGGCCCGAGGAGCCGCGCGACAGCGTCAGGTAGTCCAGCCCCACGTCCACCAGGAAGCGCAGCCGGTCGTTGATCTCCTTTAGGATCCGCGCCGCGATCTCCGCCTGCTTGGGCGTCAGTTCCGCGTCCAGCGCCGTGAACCAGTCCCGCGCCTTGCGGATCGACAGCAAGCTGACGACCCCAATGTTCTCGCCCCCCACCCGCACCGACAGAGCTTCGGGCTTCAGCCTCAGCCCCCCGCACGCCTCGCACGGCGTCTCGCTCTGATACCGCCCCAGCTCCTCGCGCACCCAGCTGCTGTCGGTCTCCTTCCAGCGCCGCTCCATGTTCGGCACCACGCCCTCGAACACCTTAGAGACGCCGTACTTGCGCGCCCCGTCGTCGTACTCGAAGCGGATCTTCTCCCCGCCGGTGCCGAACAGCACCGCCTGCTTGGCCGCCTCGGGCAGCGTGTGCCACGGCTTGTCCATCGAGAAGCCGTAGTGGCGGCTCAGCGCCTGCAGCGTCTGGGTGTAAAACGGCGAAGGCGAGCGCGCCCACGGCGCGATCGCGCCCTTGTGCAGCGTGCGGTCCTTGTCCGGCACGACCAGGTCCGGGTCGATCCCGAGCTTCACCCCCAGCCCGTCGCACGCCGGGCACGCCCCCGCCGGGTTGTTGAACGAGAACAGCCGCGGCTCGACCTCCGCGATGGTGAACCCCGAGACCGGGCAGGCGAACCGCTCGGAAAACAGCAGCCGCCGCGGCTCGCTCTCCCCCTCCGCCAGGTCCGCCCATTCCGCCACCGCGATGCCCTCGGCCAGCCGCAGGCACTGCTCGATGCTCTCGGCCAGCCGCCCCTCGATCCCCGGCTTCACCACCACCCGGTCGACCACCACGTCGATGTCGTGCTTGATCTGCTTCTCCAGCGCCGGCGCGTCCTCGATCAGCATCAGCTCGCCGTCGATCTTCAGCCGCTGGAACCCAGCCCGCTGCCACTCGGCGATCTCCTTGCGGTACTCGCCCTTGCGCCCGCGGATCACCGGGGCCAGCAGGTTCAGCCGCGTCCCCTCGGGCAGGGCCAGCACCTTGTCGACCATCTGGCTGACCGTCTGGCTCTCGATCGGCAGGGCGGTGGCCGGGCTGTACGGCACGCCGATCCGCGCCCACAGCAGGCGCATGTAGTCGTGGATCTCGGTCACCGTGCCCACGGTCGAGCGCGGGTTCTTCGAGGTGGTCTTCTGCTCGATCGAGATCGCTGGGGATAGGCCCTCGATCAGGTCCACGTCCGGCTTGCCCATCAGCTCCAGGAACTGGCGCGCATAGGCCGACAGGCTCTCGACATAGCGCCGCTGCCCCTCGGCATAGATGGTGTCGAACGCCAGGGACGACTTGCCCGACCCCGACAGCCCGGTGAGCACCACCAGCCGCCCGCGCGGAATGTCCACGCTGACGTTCTTGAGGTTATGCTCCCGCGCGCCGCGCACGCGGATGAAGTTGGCGGGATCGGACATGGACCTGCGGTGCGTCGGCTACGGGCGTGGGACGCGCCGGAGAGGGGAAGGGAGCCCAGGCGCGGGAACCGCCTGATATAGGGCACGGGGCGGGGGATTCGACAAGAACGAAGGGGGAACCAGGAGGGATCGGTAGCGGAGCCGTTCTCCTAACCGAAGTGGCGAAGCTTCGCGATTGACGCGCGATACGAAGCCAAACTAGCATCGCTCAACCCCAGCCGTAAGCTGGGGCAGGGTCAGTACCACGCTTGGCAGCGGGTCTGGGGGAACCGACGCATGGCCATCATAAGAACACTACGTCGGCTTTTCTCCATAATGACTTGGCAGAAAATCGGCCTTGTAGTTACTGTACTTTGTTTGGCCTTCCCCGTGTTTCTTCCATTTACAGTAAACCAAACATTTTCGACTCGCGAAACCGCCATCGTAACGGCCACTTCGAATTTTGCTGGCTTGATGTTCGGATTTCTTACTGCATTGGCGTTTTACTATTTGTCTAGTCGGCCAGGCGACCTGTACAGGAGAGTAGTAGATATTCTTCCTGGTTCCGAAATAGCGGGATTAGATAGAGTAGAAAGAGATTTGCTTACCGGAACCAGCGCCATCAGCGCATGCGAACGCTCACATCATACCATTGATTTTATGGGTGTGGGAGGGCGAAAGTTCCTAGAGGAAATACTTAAGGAAGATAAGGGTGTTGGCCGCCGGATTGCCTCTGGACAAATACGGGTACGCATCATGCTTCTTGATCCAGGAGGAGGTAAGTTAGGAGAGTGGACGAACGATAAGAAAAAATCCGAAAGAGTTAGAGCAGACATCAGGAAGACATTAGCTCGGTTAGCGCCCAAGTTAAGAAACAACGTTCGGTGCCGACTGTATGATTTCTTTCCGCCACTGAGGATACTTATCATTGATAATAGCCATGTTCTTGTGAGTCGCTATGATCCCGCTAGCAAAGATGGATGGGATGCGCCTCAGCTATGTTTTAGTAATAGACCGTCACCTGGACCAGAATTTCCTACTGCGTTCGTAAACCTATATGAATTACTCTGGTCGACGGGGCGAGATCATGAAGTGGGTGTAGAGGGTTGTGGTGGTGCTCGCTAAATTTGGGATTGGCCACGGTAGATTTCAACCGCCGCACCGAGAACATGTCAGCTACTTGCTTGAAATTGCGGAACGATGTGAGCACCTCATCGTGGGCATAACCAATCCAGACCCTTCAACTGTAGAGCACATGGAGGAAAGCAGTCATCGGCATCTAGGTGAAGCGAACCCATACAGTTTTTTCCACAGGTTGCAGATGCTGCGCCTAGCACTGTCGGAGGTTGGCTTACCTGGGCATCGCTACTCCATTGTGCCTTTCGATTTGTTTCGACCCCTTTCATGGTCGTCATTCCTTCCGATGGCTGAGTCCGTACTCTTCCTACGTATACACTCTGCGTGGGAGCGGCGTAAACGTGCATTGTTTGCGCAGAATGGACTTCATGTGCAGTTGCTCCCCAAACGGGTCAAGAGTATGACAGCATCTCAAGTGCGGGCAAATTTGCAGCAAGAGCTATCTGTATCTAATTTAGTTCTACCAAGTGTTGAACGTTACATCCGCTTGTTGGAGATTTCGTCATGATGAGCGATGCTGAGATAGTTCGCCAGCTTCGCTTAGGTGAACTTGTAATCGAAGGCTTTCATGCGCAGAGCCTCCGTGCGAGCAGCTACATGTTGAGGCTGTCATCGCAGATTGCCGTCCTGTCGCGGGCGGCGGATGTGGTCGATCTGGCTGACTCAAGTACCTATCCTTCGTTAGTTTGCATGGACATCGAAAAGAAACCGTACATGTTGCGCGCCGGTGAATTTGTTCTCGGAGGAACGATAGAGAAAATCGGATTGTCCAGACAGATCTCTGCAACGCTGCTAAATCTTAGTGGACTTTCGCGCCTCGGCCTATTCACCGAAATCGCCTCACTTGTGAGCCCAGGATTTGGAAGCTCGACCCCGATGCCGCTAACACTGGAGATCAAAAACTTTGCTAAACATAACGTGCGGCTAGTTTCGGGCATGCCGGTATGCCATCTGGTATTCTGGAAGCTGACTGGGCGGGCGAGTGAGTCCTACGACGAAGATCATGGACGACATTCCTCTGAAGTAGCCCCAAGTGGGTCGCGCTACTACATGCATTTTCGTCATCTTATTGGCCAAGGAGATGGATGAGAGTTTTCTAAAACGACAGCATCGCTTCGACATGCTGCGCAGCGGCGCTCAGCATGGGGCGGCGTGGGGTTCGAGCGCGTGCAAATGGAAGATGGACAGACCAGCAACTTCTCTTGAACAATTCTCTGGATCGTTCTTAGCTGCCGAACTTGGGCTGAGCGCTATAACAAAAGCTGAGGATCCGTCCGCCTTCTCCGTCTGGGTGAAGGAACTTAAAACAGCGACTTCGGAGACAGCTTACCCAAACCCGATCCACCCGCGCATGGATGGACCTGCCCTTCCATCTCTTGGATGATCTTCGCCGGGCGGGGCTGGCGTCTCTCTTCCCCTCTCCCAGCGGGAGAGGGAGGGGCCCGCCCGCGCAGCGGGTGGGAGGGCGACCAATCACCGGTTCCAAGCCTGCATCCCCGTAAGGGTGCGGTTGCGCGATGACTCTGTTTATGTGCGAGATGTTTCCAACCCCGGCAGGTTGAGACGACGGCTCGGAGCGGCACTACGATGTATATCGAAGGCGACGACCAGGCGAACCGGCTCACGGGCACGGCTGAGGCCGACCAGATCGAAGGTCTTGGTGGCGATGACACGCTGATCGGCCGCGATGGCGACGACAGCCTGTACGGCGGCGACGGCTATGACGTTCTGCTGGGCGGTGACGGCGACGACCGGGTCATCGACATCAACTGCCACGTCGAGGGCGGCGCAGGCGACGACGACCTGAACGTCTATGGCGCCAGCGATGTCTATGGCGGCGACGGCCGGGATATCCTGTCAGCGTCCGGCGATGGGACCTCCGCGCCGATCATCCTGGACGGCGGCCGCGGCGGCGATCAGGTCGGCGCGCTTGATGCCGCCTATGCGACTTTGCGCGGGGGCGGCGGGGACGATTCCGTCAGCCTTGCTTTCAACACGTCGATGGCGGGCGACTTGCTCGTGGACGGAGGGGGAGGAACGGATTTCCTCAACCTGTTCTTCGGCCGAGCCCACTTCAGCCGCATCGACCTGAGCGGCCTTGCCGGCGGCTCGGCATACGTCGAGGAGGCGGGTTTAACGCTCTCCGGGTTCGAAACCGGCGTGGTTTCCTTCTATCGAGACGCGCGCGCTGTGAAGGTGCGGATCGGCGACGCCGACCTCGATGTCTATACCTTGCGCGGGAACGACACCATTGTCGGAGGCCGGGCGGACTCCGTCTTTCACGCGGGTCTCGGCGACGATCTGCTGCAGGGCAGGGGCGGCGCCGACACCCTGCATGGCTCGCTCGGAGACGATACGCTCGATGGCGGCGACGGGCAGGATACCGCCGCCTATGACTTCAACAAGGTGCACGTCGATCTGGCGCTGGAGGGGCCGCAGGACACGGGCGAAGGCCTGGATACGCTTAGGGACATCGAGAACCTCACCGGCGGGCAGAACAGCGATGTGCTGCTTGGCGACGGCGGCGCCAATGTCATCGCGGATGGCGAGGACGAGGTCTTCAGGGAGGACGGCGCGGACACGCTGGACGGCCGGGGCGGCGACGATGTCCTGATCGCCCGTCAGGGCGAGGAGCAGGACCAGCTCAGGGGCGGGGAGGGCGCCGACCGGTTCGTATTCGACTATTCCGGCGCCATCTATGGCCCCGCCGCGCGGGACCGGATCATGGACCTGGCCGCGGAAGACACGATCGATCTGTCGCGCATCGACGCGAACGTCCTGACCGAAGGCGACGATGCCTTCGTCCTGACGGACCGTTTTCACGGAGTCGCCGGGGAAGCGGTGATGCGCTACCGGGCCAAGACCGACCTGACCGTGCTTTGGCTCGACCACAACGGCGACGGGCGAGCGGACATGACCATTGTCATGCGGGGCGACCATGGCGGGTTCGAGAATCTAGTCCTTTAGGGGCTAAGCCGTCCGGCCGCTTCCCGCGGACAGGATGGGAGCCACCTTCTCTCTCTTACCGAAGGGCCCTTGTCCCTTTTCTCTCGTGGCATATATTCCCACCACACGGTCTTTGACATCGCCGCCCCCGGCCCGCCGCCCAAGGCGGAAGCTGACAAAGTGCACCAAGTGCACTCCCGCCGCTCATGCCCCGAACCGGACTCACCGGACTCGCCGGACTCCTTTTTACTGTCCGGTCCGCCCCGCGGCCCGAAAGTGCACGAAGTGCACGCCTGCCGATGCCGGACTCGCCGCACTCGCCGGACCGGTTTTCCCGCTCCGGTCTAAGGCTAAGCTGGCGCGCCGAAGCTGGTGGAACCCTTCAGTGACACGCAAGCCAAGCGCGCGCTTTACTTGACCAGCCGCACCCCCGCGGGAAGGCTCAGCGGCCCGCCGCCCGAGGCCAGCATGACCTGGCCGTTGCCCTCCGTGGTGATGCGGTTGGCGACCCACTGCCGGGGCACGTCCGCCTTGTCCATCGCCGCCCCCCCGGTCAGCCGCAGGCGCTGGCTGGGGGCATAGACGATGCCGTCGAGCGCGGTTTCGCCCCCGCCGATCAGGGTGGAAGTCAGCTCCGACGGCTGCGGCTTGATCGCTAGCGCCATTCCCGCCCAGGGCCCGGACCGGGTGGAGCTGAGGATCATGCTTCCGCCGGCCTGCATCTCGACCGTGGCCGTGGGGTCGGTCAGCACCAGGGTCACCCCGCCGCCGCCGTCGAGCACCGCGCCGGAGCGGACTTTGACCCCGCCGCTCTGCACCACGTAAACGCCTGGCGACAGCTTCAGCCTCCCGCCCGTCTCCAGCTCTATTCCGCCGCAGATCGTCCCGGGCGTGAGCGAGCGGGAGAGGTTCTTCAGCGCTCCCAAGGTGTAGGTGCAGGCGCTCCCGGCCTTCGGCCACGGAAGCCGCCCGGCGAAGGGGTCGGCCATCGGCCTTTGCGAGAACTCGGGTTTGGGGGTCCAGGCGGCGGCGGTCTGCGGCGGTCCCGCGACCAGGGTCTTCAGGGTGTTGACCCTCGCGTTCCCGTTCGAGCCCAGCGCGCGGGCGGAGCGGGAGTTGACCTGCGCCGCGCACCTGCGGCCGATGACGTCGGAGGTGCCCTGCACGGTCCAGGCGTCGGCGGCGGCTGGGTCGAGCACCAGCAGGCACACCGGCACAGCCTCCCCGGCCACGGCGGTGGAGCTGCGAGTCACCTTCAGCTGCGAGACGCCGAAGAAGCGGCCGAACGCCAGGTACTGGTCTTGGCTGACGGTTACGCGAACCCGCGCGGGCGCCGCGTTCTCGATCTGGACGGAGGTCGCGTCGCCCGTGGTTTCCATGGTGGACGCGAGGGCGGGTTGCAGGAATTCCCGGGCCTTGGTTTCAACTTGCGAGGCTGCGCCCTGGGGGTTGCCGGCGATCGTGAGCGCGGCGTCGATCGCGGCGCCGTCAGCTCCATCCTGGAGCTTGTTTCCCGTGGACAGCATGCGCGCGTAGTCGATGCCGGCGCCGGCAATCCCGGCCAGGACGAACGCGGCCACGCCGACAATGATCGCGACATTGCCGCCACGGTCGGCGCCGAAGCGGGCGGGGAGGGCAGCCATTTGGATGCTCCTGGCGAGCGTCCGACAGACGCACGTCTCACTGTGGCGCCTATTGGTTTTACGGCGGCTTAAGGGTGCCAGCGACTCGAGCGAGAGGGACCGGCGCGGGCTGAAGGCCTAAGCCGCCGCCTTCACCTTCTTTACCCGCGCCTTCTTCACCGGCGCCGGCTTGCGCGCAATCCGCTCGGCCACTTCGGCGGCGATCAGCGGCAGCAGTTCGGCGGCGTCGGTGCGCTGCTTGCCCGTGCCGCTCTGCTCCAGTCGCACCGCGTTGCCGCGCAGGGTGGCCAGCTGGTCGTCGTTCATCCGGGGGATCATCTCGGACATGCTCATCGGAGGCTCCTTTTAGGCGCAAAAGAGGCGCGCCGCGATCGCGGCGCGCCCCCTCGAGTGTTCGACGGCGCAGGTCGCGCCGGCGTTGTTTCAGGTTCAGGCGCTTTGCAGGCCCACCGCGGAGTCGCGGCCGGTCTTGCGGTCGCGCTCGAGCTCGTAGGACACCTTCTGCCCGTCGTTGAGCCCGCTCATGCCTGCGCGCTCGACCGCCGAGATGTGCACGAACACATCGCCGCCGCCCGCGTCAGGCTGGATGAAGCCGAAGCCCTTGGTGGAATTGAACCATTTAACAGTACCGGTAGCCATGATCAGCCTCCGTTTAGAATGGGCCGGGGGAGAGATTTCCCGCCGGCCGTCGAGGTCTGATTGGATCGGCGTCTTGGAGCCGATTTAGAAAAACCGGGGTCGAGAGGCGTGTCGCGCAGAAATCGATTGGGGACAATTAGCACGAGCCTCCGCGCGTGTCGAATGAAAGCTCCGGGATTTTGGGGGCAGCTTACCCAGTCCCGTTCCCTCCAAGCCCCTGACCGCCGCCTTCCGCCGCGCGGGGAAGTTGCTTGAACGGTGGGCTGACGCCGGGAAGGCCAGATCAAGGGCGAGGTCAACCGCGTCCTGACCGGCACGCAAAATCCGTTCCCGCCCGCATCACAACGCCAGGTTCGCTCGTTGTGGGCCTACCTTGAATGTATGCGCCAAGGCCTGACATGGACGCCATCGACGCGGTCGTAACCTGGGTGGACGGCGATGACCCCGCCCACCAGGCCAAGCGCGCCCGGTGGATGCCGGACGATGCGAACGCCAACGCGACGAGGGCGCTGCGCTTCCGCCACAGCGAGGAAATCCTCTATTGCCTCCGGTCGATTCGCAACCACGCGCCCTGGGTGCGCACCATCTGGCTGGTGACCGACGAGCAGTTTCCCGCCGGCCTTCGCCGCCGCGCGGCGGCCAAGGCCGGCATCCGGGTGGTCGACCACAGGGACATCTTCGCCGGGCACGAGGATCTGCTGCCCACCTTCAGCTCCCCCTCGATCGAGACGATGCTATGGCGGATCAAGGGCCTCTCCGACAGGTTCCTCTATTTCAACGACGACGTGGTGCTGACCGGCCCGGTGACGCCGGGACACTTCTTCCGCGGCTCCTATCCGCTTCTGCGCGGCCGCTGGCTCGACCTGTCAAAGGCGCCGGAGCTGTCGCACCACACCCACCACCTCCTCAACGGGGCCCGGCTCTACCACTACGGCAGGGAGAGGGTTTTCGCCCCCCGGCACGTGGTTCACGCCCTGCACCGGGGCACGATGGCGCGGGTGTTCGAGGAGCACAGGGAGAAGTTCCTCCGCAGCGCCGGCTTCCGGTTCCGCAGCGACGAGCAGATCTGGCCGATCGCGGCTCACCATCACTACCTGTTCCGCTATGGCGCTGGAAATCAGACGGGGGTGGCGGACGCGGTGCATTTCTCCGTCAGCCGGACGAAGACCTCCACGCCCGAGGAGCTGGCCCAGAGCCTGGAAGAGGTGAAGCGGCCCGAAATCGTCATGGCCTGCTTCAACCATGTCGATCTGCTGTCGGAGAAGGTCCCGGACTTCACCGACACCCTCGAGGCGGTCACCGGCCCGCCCGCTCGGTTCGAACGCGGACGCTGATGCTCCAACGCGCATCGGCTTTTGGGCATCTGGTGCTCCAGGCGCAGGGGCGCGCCGCTGGACAAGGCTGCGCCTCCAGGGTCTAGTCTTCCGTCATGGCCGTGCTGGATTGGATCGAGCCGAACCGGGGGCTGTTGTTGCGCGGGCAGGGCGTGCGGCTGCGCCCGCCACGGATCACCGACCATCCGGCCTGGGCGGAGCTGCGCCAGGCGTCCAAGCCGTTCCTTCAGCCCTGGGAGCCGGTCTGGCCCGCCGACGACCTCACCCGGCCGGCCTTCCGCCGGCGCCTATCGGCCTACGCCCGCGACATGGACGCCGACGCCGCTTACCCCTTCTTCGTTTTTGACGCCGAAAACGACGCGCTTGTCGGCGGCGTTACGCTGTCCAACGTCCGCCGCGGCGTCGCCCAAGCGGCGACCATCGGCTACTGGGTCGGCCGGCCTCATGCCCGCCGCGGCTACACCCTGGCGGCGGTGCGGGCGGTCGCCGACTACGCCTTCGGCCGGCTTGGGCTGCACCGGCTGGAGGCCGCATGCATCCCCGAGAACGAGCCCTCGCGCGCGCTGCTGCTCAAGGCCGGGTTCCGCCAAGAGGGTTTCGCGCGCGCTTATTTGAAAATTAACGGCGCTTGGCGAGATCATCTCTTGTTCGGGATGCTGGCGGACGACCTGACTCCGCCTGGCTGACGGCGCCTTTTTGGTGAGGTCCATGCAGCCACGAAGCGCCGAGCGTTTCGTTTGGGATGTGACGACGGCCCTTGAGGCCCTTGGCGCCGCCGAGGTCGCCCTGTGGACCTGGGAGCCCGAGCGCGACCGCCTGCGCCTGGTCGGCTCCGCCCGCGCCCTCGGGCTGGGCCCGCTGGCGCCCGAATGCTCCGCCGCCGCGCTGCTGGCGCTCGCCCTGCCGCAGGACCGCGAGGTGGCCGAGGCCCTGCTCAAGCCCCAGCCGCCGGGGTCGGCGGTGGCTGGGCGGGTGCGGATGCGCGGCTCCGAAGCCTGCGTCTGGCGCGGCGTCTGGCTGGAGGAGGGCGGGGTGCGCGCCGCCGGCGTGGTGGCGTCGGAGGCCAGGTTCGCGGCCTCCGAGCACGACGCGCTCACCGGCCTGCTCGACCGCCGCAGCTTCATCCAGGCGGTGCGCGACCGGCTCTCGCGTGAGGGCGGGTCCACCCTGGTTGTCGCCGACCTCGACCGCCTGCGCCGGCTCAACGAAGCCTTGGGCCACGAGCGCGCCGACTTGGTGCTGGCGGCGCTGGGCTCGCGCCTGGCCGCCGCCTTCCCGGCCGAGGCTTTGTTGGCTCGCGTGGGCGAGGACGAGTTCGCCGTGCTGGTCGCCTCCGGCGAGGGCGCTCCCGCGGAGATCCTGCGCGAGGCGCTGGAGCAGCCGCTGCGGGTTGCGGGCTTCGACATCTTTCCCACCCTGTCCGTCGGTGCGGTGGACGCCTCCGGCGGCCCTGATGCCCCGGAAGCGGCCGAGCTGCTGCGCCGCGCCGAACTGGCGGTAGAGGCGGCCAGGAGCGGCTCTGCGCGCGGGGGGGCTGCGGAATACGGACGCGCGCTGGAGAGCGACGGCCTCTCGCGCCTGGCGATGGAGGGCGATCTGCGCGGCGCCTTGGCGCGCGGGGAAATCGCTCCCTTCTACCAACCGATCGTGCGGCTGAAGACCGGCGCCGTCTCCGGCTTCGAGGCGCTGGCGCGCTGGCGCCATCCCCGGCGCGGCATCATCCCGCCCGACGAGTTCCTGCCCGTGGCCGCCGACATGGGCCTGCTGCCCGAACTCGGCGCCCACATGATGCGGACCTCTGCGCGCCAGCTCGCCGAGTGGCGGCGCCGCCACCGGGCAGCGGGCGAACTGACCGTGTCGGTAAACCTGTCCACTGGCGAGATCGACCGCCCCGGGCTCGTGGAGGACGTGGAGCGGGTGCTGCGCGAGACGGGCTTGCCCAACGGCTCGCTCAAGCTGGAGATCACCGAAAGCGACATCATGCGCGATCCAGAGCGGGCCGCGGTGATCCTGCAGGAACTGCGCGAGGCCGGCGCCGCGTTGGCGCTGGACGACTTCGGCACCGGCTTCTCCTCGTTGTCCTACCTGACCCGCCTGCCGTTCGACACGCTGAAGATCGACCGCTACTTCGTCCGCACCATGGGCGCCAACGAGGGTTCGGCCAAGATCGTCCGCTCGGTGGTCAACCTGGGCCGCGACCTGTTCCTGGAGGTGGTGGCGGAAGGCGTGGAAAACGCGGGCATGGCCCGCCAGCTGATGGAGCTCGGCTGCGACTACGGCCAGGGCTTCGGCTACGCTCCCGCGCTGCCGGCCCAGGAAGCGGAAGTCTACTTGAACGAAAGCTACGTCGATGGCGCAGCGCCCTTGAAAGCGCGGGGCTGAGGCACGGCCCAGCCGACGCCATGCGTCGCCGCTAGGTTAGATTGCTCATGTCCGAGAAGGGGCTGTGGCATCGGAGTGGTCTCCTGCTGCCCTGTCGCCTTGCGGCTCCACGCAATGGCCCGGTCGATGTCAGATCCCGTCAGCGCCTCGACTGCCTGGACCAGATCGTCTTTGCTCTCGAACACGCCGGCGCGCTTGGAGTCCTGTTTTAGCTTTGAGCCCTGCATGATCAGGTCGATGACCTCGGGCCCAAGATCGAGGCCATAGAAGCCGTCGACCGCCAGGAGCGCGCGCTTTGGGTCTTCCAGAAAGGTCTCGGCGTCGAGGGTCGCGGCGCGCTCTCCCAGGTGCTGCGCCGCCTGGCGCAGGTGCGCCGTCTGGATCTGCCAGAGCAGGGCGGCCGCCTGGAGGTCAGTCAGCCTCAGAAGCTCGTCCGCCGGCATGATCTGTCGGTTGCGCCGGTCGGCCAGGACGACAAGCAGCATCTCACGGACGAAGCGAGCCTGCGATCCGCCGTTCTTGACCATCGACACCAGGAACTGCCGCTGCCCCGCATGCAGCATGAGCATCTTGCCAGAGGTCGCGGAGGCGGCCTCAGGAATCAGCGTGTTGGCCCCGTTACTGGGCTTGATCAGCACGACCTCTTGCGGGTGGAAACGGCGCCCGATCAGGCCGAACACCGCGCTCGCCAGTCGGGGCCGGCGCGCCAGCGCGCTCGCCCGTTTGAGGTCCGCTAGGTGCACCAGCACCCACGGCTCGCGCAGGGACAGGCACCGGCCCGGCCAGTCCAGGCAGCCGGCGATCAGGGTCGAGCGGCAGAAGGAGGTGTGCCAAAGGAAGTGGACCTGGACAGGGGCCGGCGGCGTGTCTTCAACTTCCGCAAGAGGCGCGAAGGCCTGCCGCAGACCCTCCGATGACCAGCGGTGGTCCAGGAAAGGCTCGGCCGAAAGCGCGTCACGGTCGGCAAAGACAAATCGAGCCCGCTCCCCTTCGATCCGCTCCAGAAACCAGCGAGCGTCCTGTCGGTAAGACACCTGTCGACCCGCCATTGAGGGCGCCGCTTTCGGCGGCGGAGGAATCCTCTTCGCTCGCGACGGCGCCAGCGCCGCCCAACCGACGCCTGGTGCCGGTTGAGGGACTCGCGTCACCGAGCGCCAGAACCGCCAAACGGCCGTCAAATACCCCCAAATCTACCCCCGGACTGCTTCAGTGGTCGGGTTCGATTCCTCGGCTCCCTCTCGTAGGCTGAGAGTCCGCTCCGCGCCAGGAGCGGACGTTCTCTCGCAGGCGGAAAGCTGACCGAGGGTGTGCAAGGCGGCGAGGAAGCCCTGCAGCACCGTACCTCACGTGAACAACATCGACGCATGAGGAGACGGAGGTGCTGATCTTCGCCCCGCATACGCGCTCAACACCGGCCACATTTGTTGAGCCGACATGCACCGCGGCCATGGGCAGCAGATCTAGCGAAGACAGTCACGCGGCTGTCGTAGATCGACGCCGGCGCAGGCTTACGGCGTTTCGCCGAGCGGGCGCCGATGCGCTCCGGGAGCAAAGGCCGGCGGACGCGGGACTCCCGCGGGAGACAAAGCACCCGCGCTGTCTCCCTCACGGCTCCGCAACGCGTTGGCCCTGCCGGAGGGCCCGACAGGCGCCGGGCCGTCGCTCAAATCCGGCGAGGCAGCTAGGGGAGTCCACCGGGAGAGTTCCGGGTAGGATCCCGCCTGGTAGCCTTCCCCTTGAAGGTTGCGGGGCCGAGACGGGTGGAAGGATGACGAGCGGCCACCATCCCCCCAGCCAAGCTCTCGCGAGCGAGGTGCCCTGTCGGGCCTGGCCGTCGGGGCCGTCGCTTCAGGCGGCGCAGAGCCGATCGCTGTGAACGATCGCACCCGCGCTGCCGACGGAGGCCCGAGGAAACCCCGCTCCTGTTCGTTCGCAGAAGGCGTGCTGAGAGCCCCCGCCCTCTCCGGACGGGCGGCGGACTGCATCGGCTGGATGGCTTTCACAGGAACAGCACTGGAGACCAACCAGGTGGACAACAGCCCGGCGGCCCCGACGATGGTCGCCGACCCGCGCCGTCCAGGCAGGGCTTGGTTATGTAAGATCGCCCAAACCCGCGTCTCAAGTTGGGAAGCTCCGCCTGCGGCCGCGGCGTGCAAGGTCGGTCCGCCGGGGCACGGGATCTGCGCCAGATCAACCAGGCACCGAGCATAGGCGACGGGCTGGGCTCCGGCGCGCAGCACCAGATCGTCGGCGGCTTGCTCCTGCGCCGCTCTCATCTGCTGTGTTCCCAGCCGGACGACGGGGTGGAACCAGTAAAGTGTACCAGCGAGTGAGGCGACCGACTGCGTGAGGGCGTCGTGCCGAACCACGTGCGCGAGTTCATGCATCAGCACCATACGCCGCCGCTCCGTCGGCCACCCTTCGGCGCTTGCGGGCAGCAGCACCTTGGGCGCGAGCATGCCCCAAGTCATGGGCGTCAACGGCTCCTGCGTAAGGCGCAGGGCGATCCGCCTGCGTAGCCCGACCACACGCCTGCATTCCTCGACGAGCGAAATCCAGGAGTCATCGGCAACACGGGAGGCGCCCCAGAGCTTGCGCAGCTTCCAGCTGGCGTGGACCAGGCGCATCAGGAGGATCGTTGCGACCGCTCCATAGAAGAACCGCAATGCCCAGCCCCACCAGGGTTCTTCCACGGTCGGCACTAGTGCCGTCGCATCCGCTTGGAGCGCGGGGGGCGGCAGCAACGGGATATGAACGTCAGGCAGCCAGGCGCTGAGGAGGGGCAGGAGCAGCAAGCCGGCCACGACGCTTAACCACATCAGGTGACGCGACGCCGCGGCGGCTTTCGCGCGGCGGAGCGCCAAGGCGCCCAGCCACGCGATGCACACCAGCACGGTGGCCCGAAGGAGCAGGTCCACTTCGGAAGGTTCGATGAAAGCGCCGAGCCCGCTCACTTCGCCTGCTCCCTTGCCGCAGCCTGGGAGATTAGCTGGGTCAGTCGCTCGAGCTCTTCCTTGGAAGGAGACTTCGACTCGAGAAGCGCGGCGACGGTGGTGGTGATCGAACCGTCGAAGAACGTGCGGACCAGATGCGAGAGCGCCGTTGCGCGCACCTCGTCCTTCGGCTTGGTCGCAAGGTAGACGTAGCGGGGGCCGTCCTGCTCGTGCCGGAGGTACCCCTTCTCCTCAAGGTATCGCAGCATGCCCCTGACGCTTGAGTTCGATGGGCTGTCGGCGAGCTCGGTCAGTACGTCGGAGGCCGTGGCGCGTCCCCGGCGGTAGACGATCTCCATGATCTGTCTCTCTCGTCGTCCGAGAGCCGACGCCGGGTCGCTGGCCATGGTCGCGACCTTTCCCGTAGTCGCTCGCTAATGTCAACGCGTTGACATGGTGTCAATGCATTGACATATTCTCGTCGTGCGTCCGGCCATGCATGCCGCGGCGGCCGTGGAAGGTCCTTTGGCTGACACGAGGGGAGACTGCTTGGCCATAGCCGACAAGCTCAGGCGGCTTCGCCTCGATCGAGGGGAGTCGCGGCAGGAAGTCGCCCGCCGCGTGGGCGTCTCCCGGAGCCACCTCTGGGAACTTGAAAATGGAACAAGCACCAACCCTGGACTGGAGCTGCTTCGCAGCTTCGCCGAACACTTCAACGTCCCCGTCGCCTACCTCGCGGACGACGCCACGCCCGAGGAAGTGTCCGCATCACTCCATTTCTTCCGCGGGTTCGAGGGCCAGCTCACCGAGAATGACTGGGCCATGCTCCGGGCAGTCGCCAAACGATTGGAGGCAGGGCCGGCCTCGCAATTAGAAGCTCGAGAGGTTTGTGGTGAGGACTAGCCCTAGACAGCTGCACCTTGAAATGCGGCGGGGCGCCGCCTGCCCTGCATCTAATGTGGAGGCGAGCGCCGCCTCCCCCGACCAACTCACAACCGTCGGAAAGGATCGGCCGATGTGTATGACGTTGCTCCTTAGCGTTGTCGTGCTTGCTGCCGGCACACCCGGCGCCCTGGGGATCAACGCCCTGGCGGCGGTTCCTGCCGCAGACCGCGCTGCGGCTTCGGTTGAGGCGAGGATCGGGCGCATCGAGCGAGGCTTGCTCCATGGCTCTGTCATCGCGGACCGGCCGCGGGAGCTAATGCCTCTCCGCGAGCGCATGAGCTTCCATCGCGTTCCGGGCGTCAGCATCGCGGTGCTCAACGGCTACCACGTGGAGTGGGCGCGCTCGTGGGGCACACTGGGGGCCGGGTCGTCCGAGGCTCTGACCGTCAACACTCCTTTCCAAGGCGCATCCATCAGTAAGCCCCTCGTCGCCGTGGCCGTCATGCGGCTCGTGGAGCGCGGCGAGCTATCGCTCGACAGCGACGTGAACCGCTGGCTGAAAACGTGGAAGGTGCCGGAAAACGAGTTCACTACGACCCGCAAAGTCACCGTGCGGGACCTCCTGTCGCACACCGCTGGACTCCGGATCATGGCCTTCGACGGGGTGCCCGTCGGCCAGGCCTTCCCGTCCACCGTCGACCTGCTGGAAGGCCGCGTCGGCCCGGACGGGCCCATCCGCGTCGTCCGCCAGCCGGGCTCCAGCCGAGAATACACGGGCGCAGGGTTCCTCGTTCTCCAGCAGCTTCTAGAGGACGTCACAGGCAAGCCCTTTCCGCGTCTCATGGAGGAGCTTGTTCTCGCTCCCGCCGGCATGAAAAACACCACGTTCGACCAGGCGCCATCCGCGGCTGAAACCTCGAGGAGAGCCAAGGGCGCTGAGCGCGGGGAAGCTGTCCCAGGCGGCTGGCTCCTGAAGCCGAACATGGCTTCCGGAGGCGTCTGGACGACGGCTACTGACCTCGCCCGGTTCCTCTCAGAGCTGCAGAAGGCCTACGTCGGCAAACCGAGCAAGCTGCTGCGCCCGGCCTCCGCCCGCGCGATGATCGACTCCGTGCCGATCCAGGCTCCACAAGATGGGCGGCCCATCAGCATCGTTCGCGGGCTCGGGCTCGAGGTGCAGGGGGAGGGCGTCTCGCTTACCTTTGGTCACGGTGGCAACAACACCGGGTACAGATCGGAGATGATCGGCCTCCCCGACGGTCGCGGCGTAGTGGTGCTTGTGAACGGCGGTGCCCAGGGGCTGATCCGCGAGATCACTCGCGCCGTCGCAACAGAATATCAGTGGCCAACGCCGCACCTGCTGCCAGCTGTAAGAACGGTAGTGACGGTTCCTGAGACCACATTGCGGACTTACGTCGGACGTTACGAGTGGCCGGAAGGTCGTCGTCCACCAGTCAGCGACGTCACGCTCGAGGACGGCGTCCTGCGCCTTGAGGGTGTTCCGCTGTTGCCCGAGGCGAAGGATCGATTCTTCACTGAGGGTGGCCCCGCTTACCGGTTTACGACAGATCCCGCTGGGCGGGTCTCAGGCTTCGTGTTCGAGGTGCCGGGTTTGACGTTGACCGCCGTCAAAGTGGGCGACGCGACACCCAGTGGAGCCTCTAATCATTGGCGCGGTGGCGCTTGACTCTCCCCTTGGGGGAGACTGCACGCTGTTCCCATGCTCAAGATTGGCGATTTCTCCCGCTTAGGGCGCGTCACTGTCAAAGCTCTCCGACACTATGATAAAGCCGGACTGCTTCGCCCCAAGCACGTCGATGATTGGGCGGGTTATCGCTACTACGGAGCCGAACAGCTCGAAACCTTGAACCGGATTCTGCTGCTCAAAGATCTTGGCTTCACATTGAAGGATATCTCGGGCCTCCTGCGGGAGCCGACAGGATTGCCAGAAGCCATCGAACGTCGGCGAAGCGAGTTGGCGGCGTCGATTGACTCGGATGTCGAGCGATTGCGCCGGCTGGACGTCCTGCGAGAGGCGCGATCTGACGAGGCGCCACCGCCGCCGGTCCTCCTGCGGGTCATTGAACCGACTCCTGCCCTGACGGCGCGCGAATTGGTCAGCCCTGGAGACGGCCGCGCCACAAAGCTCTTTGAGGCATTAGAGGCGCAAGCCGCGCGCGCTCGGGCCCGCGCCGATAGCAGCCCGTTCTTGCTTTTTCACGACTGCTCTCGTGAGGATCGGCTGGACATCGAAGCCTGCATCCCCCTGAGCCTGTCAGGGAGCAACCTTCCAGGCGCACGCATCGTGGAAGGACATCGTCGAGCGGGAAGCCTGGTCTACCGAGGCCCATATAGCAAAACGCCATCTCTGTTCGCCGCTCTGGGTAACTGGATAGAAGCCAACGGGGGTACGCTGACCGGCCCCACTCGCGAGGTCTACCACCGGTTCGGCGCCGACCAGCGGGGCTACCGCCTTCCGGCGGGCGTGCTGGCGGACCGGCCTCAGGACTACGTGACCGAGCTGCAAGCGCCTGTTGCAATGGAGGATGCCGCATGATCCGAGCCATGTTCCTCGCCGCATTGATCGCCATTTGCGCGCCTGGTGCGGCGCTAGCGCAGGACCGGCCTACGACGCGCGAGGTTCACCCTGGCTTGAGCGTGGAGCCTCTCGTGTTGAGGAGCGGCGACGGTATGCGCCTGCGCGCCGTAGTGACAAAGCCCGAAGCGGCGCGGGGACGGGTTCCGGCCATCCTCTATGTGCAATGGCTCTCGTGCGACTCGATCGCCATCCCGCCTCAGCCCAAGGATGGTTGGGAGCTGATGCTGCAGCGGCTGGTCCGCGACTCCGGCGCCTTGGTCTGGCGCACCGAAAAGCGAGGCGTCGGCGGCAGCGACGGCCGCTGCGAGGCCCTCGACTACGAGACTGAGCTTGCCGATCACCGCGCGGCTCTGGATGCGCTGCGCCGTCGCGCCGATGTGGATCCGGAGCGGATCGTGATCTTTGGCGCTAGTATGGGGGCAACTATGGCGCCGCTGCTGGCCCAGGGTGACGAACGCTTGGCCGGGGTTGTGGTGTGGGGCGGCGGCGCCCGCACCTGGGCCGAGCGCACGCTTGCGTTCGAGCGTAACCGGCTCGAGTTCGGCGACACCCCCGCCGAGCGCCGCGCCGGCGAGATCACGGCCCGGTTCCGGCTGATCGAAGACTTCCTAGTAGAGGGCCGCTCCCCCGCTGAACTCTCGGCCCGCGACCCGGATCTCGCTCGCGCCTGGAGTTCAATGGCCGGAACTGACGCGACCACGATGTACGGCCGCCCGTTCGCCTACCACCATCAGGCGCAGCGCCGTGACTGGGCAGCGGCGTGGGCTGCAGTGCGCGCTCCGGTGCTGGTGCTGCTCGGTGAAAACGACTGGTTCGAAGACGCCGGCTCAGCGGCCCTGATCGGCGAGATCGTGAACCGAACCGGAGCGAAGGGCGCGACGGTCGCCATCGTCCCTGGCCTAGATCACCATTTCATCCGCTATCCCGACCGCCGCGCCGCCTTTCGCGGGCGTGGCGGCAAAGCCGATCCTGGACCCGCAACTGATCGGCTTTTCGCATGGCTGAGGGAGCGATTTCGCAGCTGCTCAACCCGCCCGTCCTGCGATAAGCTCGGTCAGAGCCACCTGGGGGAATGATGGACATCATCAACCTGGACGACAAGTTCGCGCAGTTCAATGAGCGCTGGCGGCCGAAGATCGTCGCTCAACTTAACGGACAGGAAGTCAAGCTGGTGAAGGTGCAGGGCGTGTTCCCCTGGCACTGCCACGAGGACGCCGACGAGATGTTCCTCGTATGGCGCGGAAGCATGCGCGTGGAGTTCCGCGATCACGCTGCGGAACTCGATCAAGGGGAGTTTGTCGTCGTGCCCCGTGGCGTTGAGCACCGCACAGCCGCCGAGCAGGAGGCGGAGGTGCTGATATTCGAGCGGGCCGACGTGCTGAACACGGGGAATGTGTCCGATCCGGTGTTCACCGCACCGCTCGTGAGCGGCTCTAGATTTCTCCGGAGGTTGGAACATCCCCTGAGTCTGATCCGTCAGCTTCTTGGAACCAGCGTCAGACCAGGACATCGAACCGAAGCGCCATGACGGCGTCGACGCTGTGCAGAATGAAGGTGTAGGTCGCGCCATTTTCGGTGAAGAAGCGCGTGTCGGACTCGGGATGCAGCGCCGCGCCTTCGAACATCAGCATTCCGGACGTCTGGAACGTCCGCAATGAGTCAGAAGCGGCCGTTGGTCACCCGCTCTGGCGGAACGTCCGCTCCTGACTCTTCGCGCTCCTTGGGAAGGTCTGTTGTCTGGCAGCTGGTCATCCCATACCCGCGGTTGCTCCGGGTTGGCCTCGCGCTTCTACTCCCCAGACGCTATGGAGAATCAGGCAAATTGACTTCGTGCGTCCGACTCGGTTATCCGAAACTGACTTCCACGGTGATGCGGACGTTAAAAAATTGACGTCCACTGGCGACCGGGATAACTTCCCCAAAAGGATGTCGCTCAATGGATGGCAACAGTCTCGAATTCACGGCTATCCGTGGGGTGCAAGCTGGAAGCGCGTACTACGTCATAATGGTGCCGCTCAAGGTGGTGCCGCGGCTGTTTCGTTTCGACGATGAAGGCATGCCAACCGAGCTGCGGGCGCAGCGGGTGCTGAACAAGGCGCGGGTCCCGGCTATCGCCAGCTACATCACCAGCAATTCCACCGAGTACATCCTCTCCTCGCTGTGCGCCTCGATCGACGGCGAGATCCTCTTCGAGCCGGCGGCCAGCGAGGGGCCGCTCCGAAAGGTCGGCCAATTGCGCATCGATATGGGTGCGACCATCCTGATCAACGACGGCCAGCACCGGCGGGCCGCCATCGAAGAAGCCATCCGGGAGCGCCCGCTTTTAGGCGAAGAGACCATCTCCGTCGTCGTGTTCGCCGATCGCGGCTTGAAACGCTCGCAACAGATGTTCGCGGACCTCAACATCCATGCCGTCCGGCCTACACGGTCGATCAAGCTGCTCTACGATCATCGCGACGCTCTGGCGGGTCTGACACGTGAGGTCGTGGCGGCCATTCCCCTGTTCCGCGACTTCACCTGCTTCGACACCACGAGCATTTCCAACCGCTCCATCAAGTTTTTCACCCTCAGCAGCCTTCATCAAGCGACGGCGGAATTGATCGGCAAGGCGGCCGCGGGCGAAGTTGGGGCCGCTGACAAGGACCTGGCCGTGGCGTTCTGGAATGCCGTCATCTCCGCCATGCCGGACTGGGGGCGGGTGGGGGCGAAGGAGGTGTCGGCCTACGAATTGCGCCGGGACTATATCCACGCACATGGGGTGGCGGTGCTGGCGATCGCCGCCGCCGGGCGCCAGCTGATCGAGGCTTTCCCCAACGATTGGGGGGACAGGTTGTCGGGACTTCGCAGCATCGATTGGTCGCGCGCCAACCGGGCGGTTTGGGACAATCGGGCCCTCGTGGCGGGAAAGGTGAACAAGTCCAAGAACAATGTGGTGCTAGTGACCAACCTCATCGTTCGCGCCTTGGGTCTACCGCTCAGTCCAGAGGCGCAACGTGTCGAGGACCTCTACGGGCCTGCCGCCCCGGCACTTCAGGAAGCCAGCTGATGGCCAAGGCGTCTGTCCTTGACGACGGCGGCCTGGAGGCCCGCTACCGGGAAATCCGCGAGGTCTACCTTTCCGACGCCCGCCCCTGGGTAGTGGGCTATTCCGGCGGCAAGGACTCGACCTGCACCTTGCAGATGGTCTGGACCGCGCTGCTTGGCTTGGCGCCAGAGCAACGGACCAAACCTATCTATGTGATCAGTTCCGATACCTTGGTCGAAACCCCCGTTATCGTCCGCTATATCGACCTCACGCTGGCGCGGATCGCAGCCGCCGCCATGGAGCAGGGTCTGCCGATCGAGACAGAAAAGGTGACGCCAAAGGTCGACCGCAGTTTTTGGGTCAACCTGATTGGCCGGGGGTATCCCGCGCCGTCCCGCCGGTTTCGGTGGTGCACCGAACGCCTGAAGATCGAGCCCGCCAACGACTTCATCAAGAGCCGAGTCGCCGAGTTCGGCGAAGTCGTGGTGGTGCTGGGCGTTCGCTCGGCCGAGAGCGCCACTCGCGCTCAGGTGATGTCGTTCCACAAGATAAAGGGTTCGCCGCTGTCGCGGCACTCCTCCCTGAGCAACGCCTTCGTCTATGGCCCGATCGAGGCGCTGACGACGGACGACGTCTGGTCCTATCTGCTGCAGAACCCCTCGCCCTGGGGCAACGACAACCGCGACCTTCTCACCATGTACCGCAACGCCCAGGCTGGCGAATGTCCCCTGGTCGTGGACACCACCACGCCTAGCTGCGGCAACTCGCGGTTCGGCTGCTGGGTCTGCACCGTCGTGGTGCGCGACAAGTCTATGGAGGCCATGATCGATTCCGGCGAGGAATGGCTGGAGCCGCTGCTGGAGTTTCGCGATCTTCTCGCCGACACCCAAAACCCGGACAAGAAGCGGCTCTATCGCGAGTTCCGGCGCCGTAGCGGCCAGGTGGCCTTCATCAAGGGCACCGACACGCCCGTGCCTGGACCCTATACCCTGGACTTCTGCAAGACGCTGCTGCGACGCCTCCTGGAAACCCAGGTTAAGGTTCAACGCGAGGCGCCGCCGGGCGAGGACACCTTGCTGGTCCACGATGCGGAGCTACACGAAATCCGGCGCATCTGGCGCGCAGAGCGCGGCGACTGGGCCGACTCGGTGCCTGAGATCGTGCGCAGCATCCTCGGCCGCGACCTGAACTGGGTGGTCGAGGACAGTGTTGCCTTCACCGCCAACGATGGCCGTCTCTTGGATGAGAGCTGCGCAGCCCATGGCGTGCCGACGGAGCTGGTCATCCGCTTGTTGGATGTCGAGCGGGCCGCGCACGGACTGAAGCGCCGGCACGCGGTCCACACGCGGATCGAGGATCTTCTGCGGCAGGAGTGGCGCGACCTGGAAACGGTGCTGGCTGAGCGCGTCGCCGGGCGGCCCATGGAGGAAGTCGACATCGGCGCGGCCGACGACGCTAGCGCCCTGGATTTGCCTTCGCTTGCCTATGCGTCGGATGACGTTCCATGATCCTCCGCAGCGTCACCTTGGAGGATTTCGCCCTCTACGCGGGCAGCACGACCCTGGACCTCGTGCCCCGCAGCAAGTTGGGCGGGCCGACGCCTATTGTGCTGTTCGGCGGCAAGAACGGTGCTGGCAAGACCACGTTGCTCGAGGCCGTGCGGCTAGCCCTGTACGGGAAGCGGGCGTTGGGCGCCCGGGTCGCTCAATCCGATTACGATGATTATCTGCGCAGCCGGATAAATCGATCCGCGGCCACGCCGGCCGCCGCCGTGGCGTTGGAGTTCGACTATGTCGAAGCCGGCATCGTGCATCGCTATCGGATCCGTCGGGAATGGACCGCCAGGGGCAAGAGCATCGTTGAGAGTCTCGATCTACAGAAGGACGGCGAGCCCGTTGCGTCCGTCCCACGCGAGGAATGGCATTCGTTTCTGCAGGAGCTGATCCCGCCGGGCGTCTCGCAGCTATTCTTCTTCGACGGTGAAAAGATCAGCGAGATTGCCGAGGGGGAGCAGGACAACGAGCACCTGGGGGAGGCGGTTCGCGGCCTACTCGGCATCGAACTGGTCGGACAGTTGCGGGTCGATCTGGGCCTCTACATCGCGCGCCGCGCGCGCAATGCCGACGTGGATTTGGGTAATCGCCTGGAGGCGGTGAACCGCGACATTGTGGTGGCCGAGCGCGAGGCAACTAAGTTGGTCGGCGAAGTGGCCGAATTGACTGCGCAACGGGACTCCCAGGCGCGCGCCGCCGAGCAGGTTCGACGCCAGTTCGTAGCCGAAGGCGGCGACGCTGCTGTCGACCGGGACCGGATCGAGCGCGAGCGTGAGGAGGTTCGACGCGCGCTGCAGCGCGCCGAGCATGAGTTGCGTGACCAAGCCGGCAAGCTCCTCCCGTTCGCCATGGCGCCGAAGCTTGTCGCGAGTTTTCGCGCCGCGCTCGATCAGGCGCAACGATCCACCGAGAGCGCGGGCCTGGCGGCGAGGATCGCCGACGCGGTTGGGCGGTGGCGCGCCGAAGCCGCCCCCGCCCGGGTAGGGCGATGGACCAATCAGCATTGGAGCGATCTCGACCGGTTCTTGGAAGCGCAGTCGCCGGTACGCGGGACCGCGCTCGACAGCCCGGCCTTCCGTGAGGTGGGGGACGGGGCTGGGGCCCTAACGCGCTTGGCGGAGGTGGAGAGCTTGGCCCTCCCCAAGGCCCAAATGCTGTTGGACCAGATGGATGCGCTCCAGGCCAAGGGGCGAGATCTCGATACCAGACTGGCGCGGGCCGACAACGCGGCGGCCGGCGTGGTTTTGGAAGATCTTCGCGCCGCCGACCAGAAGTTGGGCGCCACCGAAGAGAAGCTGAGAGCCGTCCAGGCCAGCCTGCAGCTGCGCCGGGGGCAGCTAGTGACCCTGACCCGCGAGCAGCGACGCTTGCTGGAGGACCAAGCCGGGTCGAGGAGGGCGAGCGAGCGCGCCGAACTGGCCGTGAGGGCAGCTCAGGCGCTGGCGGATTACGAGCAGCGCCTGCTGGAGCACAAGCTCGTCCAGCTTCGGCGGGAATTCGTACGATGCTTCAATCACCTGGCGCGCAAGGGAGCCCTTGTGGCGGATGTGCGCATTGATCCGGTGACCTTCGCCACAACCCTTATTGGCGCGGGAGGCCGTGAGGTGGCCAAGGCCTCCCTATCTGCCGGCGAGAAGCAAATCTATGCGATCGCCATGCTGTGGGCCCTCGCGCGCACCAGCGGGCGGGCGCTGCCGATGATTGTCGACACCCCGCTCGCCCGGCTCGATTCGGACCATCGTGCCAACCTAGTGACGCGCTACTTCCCGGACGCGTCGCACCAGGTGATCCTGTTGTCGACCGATACCGAGGTGGATGACGCGCTCTACGAGCAGCTCAGGCCGGCCGTGTCGCACGCCTATCACCTCGACTACGACGAGGCAGAGGGCCGGACCCAGGTCTCCAGCGGCTATTTCCAAACCCCGGCTGGCGAGGGGAGTGCGCGTGCATTACAGCAAGCTTAGAATCTCCGCCGACGCCACCAGCAAGCTGCGCTCGCTGCGTCAACGGACCGGCCTGACGCCGAACCTCCTGTGCCGGATTGCGCTTAGCACCTCTCTGGAGGAAGGCCCGTTGGGCTCGGCACCGATCCCTGACGAGGATGGATCCGAGTTCAACGCCTACACCCTCACCGGCGAGTACGGCGCCCTGTTCGCGGCCTTGCTGCGCTGGGTGGAAGAGGGTGCCCAGCCCGCGACGCCGTTGGCCGATATGGAGCTCCTGGACCGTCTGCGAGGCCATATCCACCGCGGCGTCGGCGCTCTGGCGGTGCGGGCCAAGTCGCCGGCCGACATTCTTCGCCTCGCCCGCGGGACGCGGTAACGGCTGTGCGGGTCGGCGAGAGGCTCTATCTGGATCACAACGCGACCACCCCGGTCGATCCCGCCGTGGTCGCGGCGATGGCACCCTTCGACCAGGACCTCTTCGCCAATCCAGCCAGTGTCGAACACTGGGATGGCCATGCAGCTGCCGAAGCGGTGGAGCGCGCACGCGAACAGGTGGCCGCTGTCGTCGGCGCGCGCCCCGCGGAGATCGTCTTCACCGCCAGCTGCACGGAAGCGAACAATCTGGCCATCTTGGGCGCCGCCCGCGCCGCGACCGGCCCTGGTCATCTGGTCACCACTCAGATCGAGCATCCTTCGGTGCTGGAGCCCTTTCGAATGCTCGAACAGGAGGGATGGCGGGTCACCTGTGTGGCGGTCGGCGAGGATGGCCGTGTCGATCCGGACGCGATCGGCCGGGCGATCACGCCCGACACCCTTCTGGTCTCGGTGATGGCCGCCAACAACGAGGTGGGCGTCGTCCAGCCGATTGCCGAGATTGGAGCCATCTGCGCGAACCGCGGCGTGATGTTTCACAGCGACTTGGCTCAGGTCCTGGCCTACGAGGCGGTCGACGTGGGTCATTGGGGCCTGCACATGGCTAGCCTGTCGGCCCACAAGGCTTACGGTCCGAAAGGGATCGGGGCGCTCTATGTGCGCTCCCGACGGCCCCGCGCGCGGTTGGCCCCGATCTTGTTCGGGGGCGGCCAGGAACGCGGCTTGCGCCCTGGCACTCTGAACACCCCCGCGATCGTCGGGTTCGGCGCCGCTGCCGTGCTCGCCCAGGACCGCGCGACCACTGAAGCGGCGCGTCTGCGCCGGCTCAGTGAAGCGCTGTGCGCCAAGGTTCTCGCAGAGATTCCAGGCGCGGTACTGAACGGCCATCCGACCGCCAGGCTGGCGAACGCGCTGTCGTTCTCGATCGCGGGTATTGAGCCCCTGGCGCTGATCCATCGCCTCCGTGGAGAAATGAGCTTCTCCGCTTCCAGCGCCTGCTCGACCGAGAAGATCGAGACCTCGCACGTCTTGAAGGCGATGTTCGGGGAATCGCCCCGGGCCAAGGGCGCGTTCCGGATCGCCGCAGGCCGGTTCACAACTCAGGCTGACGTCGAGCGCGCGGGGGACCTCTTGGTCGCGGAAGCCAACCGCCTGCTGCGCCGGGCGGCGCCGGCGGCGTGAGGCAGGTCAGAGCCGAAACACCGCCAGGGCGATGTCAATCAGGCGGGCCTGCCGGGTCTCGACGACCGAAACCGTCCAGGTCTCCACAGCGCCGATTTGCTGATTGAGCGTGCAAGTGGAACGCCGGAAATACGGCCGCTTGCGATCGAAGGTCTTGTCCCCCGCGGCGATGTTTTCGTCCGGACTGAGGATGGTAAGGTTGCCGAGCGTATCGAGCAAGGGCTCCAGCGTCGCGTCCGGGGGCTCGGCGTTTTCAGGGTATACGTGCTCGATCGTGGTGTTTTCGAAGTCCAGCAGGCGGGTCAAATCGCGGCAGACGGGGCGCCCTTGCGCGCCTTCGTCAAACCAGCGGACGTAGTGCTCCAGGGTCATCAGGAAGTATTTGAGCGGCTTGCGGCTTTCCGCCCGCGGGTAGCGCAGCGAGCTTAGGCGATCGCGGAACACGTCGTCTGGCGCGTGTAAGGCCAGCAGCTCGCGAAGGTCCCCCTCCAAGGTCACGGGGCGATACTGAGCCGGGTCTCGCCGCACTTCGACCGCGTGCCGGTTGATGACAGCCGCCGCTTCTATCCGTGGTCCTTCGACCATCACGGCGTAGCGGAAACAGAACCGCTCCAGAATTTGCACGATTTGCGAAAACTTGGCCGGCGCCAGCAGCGGTGCGGTGATCAGGAGCGGGAGGCAGTCGTATTGCTGCAGGTGCACGATCAGCAGGCGCAAGCGGTCTCGGTCCCAGCCGCACACCGAGGCGTGGGCGGGCAGCGGCCACTCGCCGCGAACGATCGTGGTCAGGGTGGCGATGTCCAACTCCAACGCCCTGACCGTCGCGATCAGGGCGTCTGCTTCGGTCCGGGTGAACGGCTCTGCCGTTAGCATCGGAAACAAGACCGTCTGCAGGTCGGTCAACAAAGTGGCTTCGCCGGGAGCGTCGCCGATCTGGGACGCATAGGCTGAGCCCAGGGCGCGGCCGACATCGATGTCCTGTCCGTTGAGGATGACGTTCCAGCTGGCCTCGACCGCAGCCATCTCGCCGGCGGTCGCGATGGGCTCCAACGCTTCCAAAGTGCTGGCGCGCAGGAGTTCGCCCTCCGTCAGCCCGCGCCCCCGGTCGTTCAAGGTCTGGAACAGCATGTAGGCGTCGCGGCGGTTTTCCGCCTTCATGTGGATGATGGTCCAGTCCTTCTCAAAGACCAAGCGCAGCGCCTCAAGCAAGCCCACGCGAGCCTCGTCGTCGACGGCCTCGGCGAGCTTGGCGTCCAGATAGGCACCGAGACTGATGAAGGCCGCGCTGAGCAGTTCGTGGGACTTGCGCTGGGGCGCCCCCAGCGTTCCGGCCAGCAGGCTGGCGAAATAGGCACGGTCCGGCAGGGAGAGGTCCAGGCGCGGCACCGGCACGATATTGAATTCGATTGTGTCTTCGAAAACCTGGTAGCGTTCCCTCAAAAGCTCGGCGGTTTTGGTGAGAAAAGTGGAGCGCCCAGCGTCTGGCGGATTCAGCCGGCCGGCCAAAGCTTCCATGGCGCGCGCAAGCTGATTGATCAGCATCAGGACGGTCGCCAAGCGTTGCTGACCGTCGATCACCTCCAGGTTCGGCCGGTCGCTGCCTTGCACGGGGGCGACGGCGGTGACCACGCCGCCGAAGAAGTGGTGGCGCGGTTGCCCGGCCATGCGGGCCGCGCGACAGAGATCCAGGTCCTTCAGGAACGCCGCGATCTCCTCGGCCCGCCAGGCGTAGTTGCGCTGGTAACGCGGGGTCTGGTGGGTGCCGCCGTTGAGCAGCGTGGCGAAGGTGATGTGGAAGGGCCGGATCAGCAGCTTCGGCTGCGCCGGTTCTGCCTCGGCCGTCATGGTGCGTCCGTGGCCCCATCCTCGCCCCACAGGCCGTGGTAGCCGACCAGGAAGTCCTCGAGGTTGTCGGGTTGCAGCATGCCGACCTGCAGGCGCTGGAAGCCTGTGACGGCGTACCGGTTCAGCAGCTTGTCGCCATCGTCGCTGAGGCGTGTGGGCGAAACCAGGTCGAGCAGGCGAACCATTTCGCGCTCGATATCGTCCCGGTGATCCTGGCCGATCTCTAATCGCCGCAGCTCCGCTTCGACGAGGAGGCCAGCCAACAGCTCCGCCTGGCTTTTGTAGTTCTCTGGATAGCCATTGAGGAACGGCGCGTCTTCTAGGCCCTCCGCCTCGCCGAGCTGGCTCGTGTCCAGGCCCAGCAGCAGGCAGCAATAGTAGGCGTCGAACATGATGAACTTCGGCGCAGCCTCACGTCTGGGTTGGCTCGAGCGCGAAAACGGGCGGCCGCGCTCGTCGAAGCCGAAGAAGGTGCGCAGACCGGCGGGCAGGATGAAACTCATGCCGCCCCCTGTGGATCGTGGAACGTCTTGAAGGCGTCCAGGCCCTCGGTCAGTTCGACGGCACCGGCCCCCTTTGGCGTGACCGTGATGTAGCGGGCGTTTTGGCGATTGTAGAAGGCTTCGGCGAACCCGGATCGTTCGCTGGAAATCACGAACATGATCATCTGGCCGAAGAACTCCGGAATGAGTTCGCCAACTTCCCGGCGCGCGGCGGTGTCGAGCGAGACGGCGGGGCTGTCGACGACGAAGGGCAGACGGTAGGGCGCCTCGGCCAGCAAGGCGGTGAGGAACGCATAGGCGATAGCCAATTTTTGGCCTTCGCTCGCCCCGGCCTTGGATCCCAGCTGATCCGACGATAGCTCCAGGTGACCGCCGATCCGGGAGACCTCGATGCGCTCATTCTTGAGGATCTGACCAAGCTTGGTGTTGGTCGAACGCCGGACGCGCTCACGCAGGATGTCCAGGGCCCGCCGGTTGGTGGCCTCGATCAGCAGCTTCAGCCGATCGCCTTGGCGGCCGAACTGTCGCGTTTTAGTCGCCGTCTCCAGCCGGAACTTCCGCGTCTTCAGTTCGGCCTCGCAGAGTGGACCGTTGGTTTCCCAGGTCACGCGCAGCGCGCGCTGGCGGCTGGGGTCCTTAGTGGTCAGCCGCTCGAGGCTGGCCGATAGGCCGGTCATGTCGTCGGTCACCTTGCGCAGGTCCGCCTCAAGCTGGGCGAGGACCTCGTCGCCGTCGGCGATCCGGTCAGATGTCAGCCGATCGCGCTCCCGCTTAAGCTCGTGCCGCTCGTGGAGCTTCAAGCGCAACTTCTCGATCAGACCGGATAGCTCGTCGGGATCGCCCTTGCTCTCGCGCAGCGCCAGCTTCATTTGGTTGATGATCGAGATCTGGTCCTGGGCCAGGAACTGCTCGGCGCCGGTGATGATCTGGTGGCGTTCGTCGTGCCCGATCGGTCGGCCGCAAACGCAGGTGTCCCGTTGCGAGAGCTCGCGGAAGAACTCACGGGAGATCGTTTCCGGCAGCTTGAGATCGTAGAGTTTGCCGCCGAGGTGTTGCAGACGGCTGAGCAGGCGGGGTGCCACGTGGGGCGGCCGCCGAAGGATGTCGAGTGCCTGGGTTGAATAGTCGGCGGCGTCGGCGTCGACGTCACTCTGCCGGCGCGCGAGGTTTTCGATTTGAGCGCGGGCTTCGGCGTCCTCCGCCAGGCGCGCGGCGCGCTCGGTCTCGAGCCGAGTCCGCTCCTTCTCGGCCTGGGCGATCCGCGCCGCGGCCTGTTGTTGCTGAAGATCCAGGCGCCCCTTGATCTCCAACGCCTCGTCATAGGCGTTCTTGAGTTGGGTCATCCCCTTTTTTTCCTTGGCGCTGGTCACCGAGGCGGCGCGCCGCTGCTCGATGTCGACGATCTGGTCGACGCGCTTTTGGAGGGCGTCCAGGCTGTCCAAGCCATAGAGCGCGCGGATCGCTTCCGACGCCTTGGTCTTGCCAATCTCGATGATCTCCGTCGCGAGCTCCCCGTTGAAGACAAAAAGCTCGGTCAGGGACATCTTCAGCAGAGAACGAAGCTCAGGCGGCAGAACCCGGCCTTCTTCGCGGCCGCCGCCGCGAGCCCCGGCGCGCACAGACCAGTAGGTCGCCGACCCGTCTCGGAAATCGAGTTCCAGCTGCAGCCGAAGCGCTCTGCCATCAATCAGGAGGCGAACCTCGAACATCCCGGTTTCCACGTGGTCATCCGCGCGTAGACCCTTGACGTAACTCGCGGCCAGGTCATCGCCGGTGAGGGTGGCGCGCAGCAGGGCCATCGTGGTGGTCTTGCCCATGCCGTTGGCCATTTGGATCAGCGTCCAGCGCGGCGGGACCTGACCGAGGTCGACGTCCATGTCGCGTAGACCGCCGCGGATGTTGCGGGTGCACCACCCCGTCAGCAGGACCTCCATCAGTCCTCCGTCTCGGGCGGAAGCTTGATGCATTCCATGACCCGTCGGACGTCAGGATCGTCGTAGTTGCCCGCCAGCGTCAGCTTCATAAGCCGCCGGAACCGGCGATCGAAGTCCTCACCCAGATTGGCATCGAACAGGACCTCGTCCATTGCTTCGGTGAGAGCCGGATCGACATCCATCAGTGATGCCCCCCCTGCCCGGCATCGAACTTGGCTTTCGACGGATCATCATGGCGTCGCAACTGCGCCAGGTCCATCAGCCAATTGCGCCGTTCCTCATCCGCGTTCAGTTCGCCGGTCGGGTCCTCAAGGTCTTCCGGCCGGGTCTGGACGAGATCGATGACACAGGCCCGTTTCTCTGGGTTGTCGGGGTCAACGCGCAGGCAGCGTCCCAGGCGCTGAACGGTCTCCAGACGCGAGCGTGACGACGAGAACAGGATGATGTTGTTGACTGAGTGGATGTCGATCCCTTCAGAAATTCGGTGGCAAGTGAGCAGGCATTCCAGATCTCCCCGCGCGAAAAGGCGTAGGTTTTCCCGGTCGTCGTCCTGATAATAGGTGTGGAAATCTACCCGGTGGGCCATCAGCAGCGGCTGCACCAGGGCACCGAACTCGGCCGTCTCCACGAAGATGATGCAGCGGCGCAGGATTTCTGGGTGGGTGTGGAGATAGGCCTCGAAAGGAGGAATCTTTTCGAGCGACACCTTCCGAATAAAGGCGATCTCTCGGTAGAGCGCCTCGACTGGGCGGGCCTCGCCGGCGCGGGTCTTGGCGTGGTGGCGCTTGATGGCCTGGCGCACAGCCGCGCGGTCTTCGTCCGACAAGGCGTAGTCGAGTGGCACGTAGTCGAATTCACACAGGATGCCGCGCTCGATGGCCTCCTTCAGCCCGAACCTGAAGATGACCGGTCCGATCTCATCGGCGATGAACTGCTCGCCAACGGGATCGTAGAGCCGTTCGGGGGTTGCGCTCAGGCCAACGCGATAGGCGAATGGTTTCAGACGGCCCGCCAGGGCGCTGGCCAGGGCTGGCGAGCCAAGCCCATGGACCTCGTCGCAGATCAGCATGGCCTTCTCGAAGACGGTCGAGCGTAACCGCGGCAGAACCATCGACAGATTCTGTCGCGAGGTGAGGAGGATCGACTGGGTCGGATGGTTCAGGAACGCCTGCGCTTCACGATGCTCCTCGTAGGCGCGGAACACGGGCAACGTGGTGTGGGCCAATAGTTCTTTGTGCCACTGATCGAGAAGATCGGTGCCATAGGCGGCGACTACAGCGGTCTCGACGAGTCCGCGGGCGCGGAGTTCTTCAAGGATGGCTAGCGCAGTGCGAGTCTTGCCAGTCCCGGTTGCCATTTCCAGGATTCCGCGCTTGGCCTTGAGGAAGGCACTGATTGCTTCACCTTGATGGCGCCAGCGATCCTTTTGGTCGGCGGGCCCCGTCGTTGGCGCCCAGCCGGGGGCGGGGTAGGGGCGGGGGGTCTTTTGTGTAAAGGCGATCAAGTTGCGGCGGATCGCATCGGGGAGGGGATAGACCCGAAGGTTGGGGTCCCCATTTTCCCAGATCAGCTCGAAACGAGCTTGCTCGTGGGCGACCCGAGAGGCCTCGCGCGGGTCGAGCCACGAATAGTAGACACTGACTGACTCGTAGTTGCGAAAAGCCTTGGCGCTGTCGTTCGGCGAACCGTGGAAGGCGATCGCGTCCCCAGCTGCATCCCGAAAGACCCCGAACTTATCATGGAAATCGCCATCGAGGGCGGCGGTCGGTAGGGCGACGCGGAAATCCAGCAACCCGTCGGCGATCATCCACGCCAGGGCCGATAGCGTGTCGGTAGCCAGGTCCTGTTCTAGGTCTCGGATCGTTTCGGATAGCGCAGCCTTCAATGCCGGGTCGTTGCGAGCGTCGGCACCTTGCGCAATCGCGGCGCAATCCTTCTGATCGAGCATGGGGCTGGCCAAGACGCGCGCGCGGCCGCCTTGAGCTGCTAGCCCTGCGAGTCCCGATGCTGCCAATCGGAGCCAGTTTGAGGTGAAATAGCCGACGCCTCGATCATAGCTGATCGAATGTGACAACGCGGGCACATAGAAATCTCTCAACAGGTTGTCGGTCGAAGTTCCGAAATGGGCCGTCGTTGGTAAGGCGCGGAGGGACATGGTGGATGGCCTCCCGGCTTAACGACGGGCTCCTTGCGTCAACTTGAGGGACTAGGGGTAGACGCGAATCTAAGGTCGCGCCAGGGGCCGGCTCTTTGCTTATCGGAGCCGACATGGTCTCCTGTGCCGACCGAATGGATGCGCCGCGGGGGATCAGCTCTATCCAGACGCTGGTGTGAAGGTCCGGAATCTGGAGCTACACCAACTTCTGCTCCTGGCGCGAAGCGGTCGCCCATCAGGCACCGCGCTAGAAAGGTGCGGGCTCAACGCGCACTTATGGATTGATACTCGTTAGCTGAAACTTGCCTGCCGGTGAGGGCCGCAGCAGCCTTGGACCAGGAGCTGATGGATCCTCCAGCCAGCGCCTCCAGTCCTGTCGATTGAGCACTACGATCTGCCGATTATGGATCGGCGCTATGTCTGGTCCAGGGTCGACCGTCGGCAGCGCAAACCCCGGAGGCTGATTGCCCTGGCCTGGCCTCCAGATCGCCGGCAGCCCCATCCACTCCCCGTCGGCTCGGTTGAAGCGCCACTTGTCCTTCCGCTTCTGCTTCAGGTCGGCTGGCGCCGTGAACTCGAAGAAGGCCGAGGCGGGGATCAGGCAGCGGTTGGACTTGCTGTAATCGCGACCTTCCGAGCGGACGTTGAATACGGGTCCGCGTCCTGGCTCGGGCGGATAGCTGAAACGCATAGGCACGAGTTCGACCACGCCTGGCTCTGGCATGACGATGGCCGAGCAGATGTCGCTGATCCGCACCGCCTCGATCTGGGGCAGATCAAGCTCGGTCTGCCTTGTCGGTATCCGCAGCGCGATCGCCTGCATGTAGTCGCAGTAGGCCTTCCAGGCGACCTGCTGCTCAAAGGTGTTGCACATCGGGTGCGCTCCTAGCCCTAGCGGAAATCCCTCGGTCTCACCTGGATGGTGTCGATGTGAAGGTCCGGGATGAAAATGTCACGTACCGGCGCCACCTTCGGCGGCATCCCGCGGGGATCGGGTCCGTTGCCGCCGTGGTGGCCTTCATCGCCGCGCCCGTGCGGCATGGGGAACGGTTGGTCGCGCTCTCCGACGCTGGCGAGATCGGCCGAAAGGTCAATGAGCTTGCGCGCGACGAGGTGGACGACCTCGCCCTCTCGCTGAATCCGCCCCTCCACTCCGATCATGCCTGCGGTGAGGATGATCCGCCGTTGCTTCTCGAACAGCGACGGCCACACCACCAGGTTGGCGACCCCGGACTCGTCCTCGATAGTGATGAACATCACGCCCTTCGCGGAACCAGGGCGCTGGCGCACCAGCACCATCCCCGCCGCCTTCAGGAAACGACCGTCCTTCGCCGTCGCGACCTCGGCGCAGGTAACGAACCGCTGCTCCTTGAGCCCCTCACGCAGGAAGGCGACGGGGTGGCCCCGTAAAGTGAGTCCGAGGTGGCCGTAGTCCTCCACCACCTCCGCGCCGGCGGTCATCGACTTCAGTGCGACCATCGGCTCATCGACTTCCGGCACGATCTCACCCGCCAGGGCCGAGGCCACTTCGAACAACGGCAGGGGCCGGTCGCGCAGCCCCTTGATCGTCCATTGCGCATCTCGCCGGCTGAGCCCCATCGACTCGCGGAAAGCGTCGGCTTCGGCGAGCCGAACGAGCGCGGAAACGGGCACGCCTGCCCGCCTCCATAGATCGGGCAGGTCCTTGAACGGCTCCTCGGCTCTCGCCGCTAACAAGGCTGCGGCATCGGCGTTCGCAAGCCGCCTTACCTGTCGCAATCCTAGCCGGACGGCTAAGCCGCTATTGCCCTTCCGCTCCAGGGTGCAGTCCCAGCGCGAGGCGTTGACGCAGACCGGCCGCACCTCGACGCCGTGCTCGCGAGCATCGCGTACGATCTGTGCGGGAGCATAGAAGCCCATCGGCTGCGCATTCAGCAGAGCGGCGCAGAACACTTCCGGGTGGCTGCGCTTCATCCAGGAGGAGGCGTAGGCGATCAGCGCAAAGCTCGCCGCATGGCTCTCGGGGAAGCCGTAGGAGCCGAAGCCCTCAAGCTGGGTGAAGGTGCGATCGGCGAACTCCTGCGTATAGCCGCGCTCGACCATCCCCTGCACGAGCTTGTCCTTGAAGTGGCTGACCCCGCCGCTGAACTTGAAGGTCGCCATCGCCCGGCGAAGCTGGTCGGCCTCGCTCGGCGTGAAACCAGCGCATTCGATCGCCACCCGCATCGCCTGCTCCTGGAACAGCGGCACGCCTAGCGTCTTGCCGAGCACGGCCTCCAGTTCGGGCTTCGGGTATTCGACTAGCTCCTTGCCCTCTCGCCGGCGGAGGTAGGGGTGGACCATGTCGCCCTGGATCGGGCCAGGCCGGACGATCGCCACCTCAATCACAAGGTCGTAGAAGGTCCTGGGCTTCAGGCGCGGCAGCATCGCCATCTGCGCCCGGCTTTCGATCTGGAAGACGCCGAGCGTGTCGGCCTTGCGGATCATCGCGTAGGTCGCCGGATCCTCCGGCGGGATCGAGGCGAGGTCGAGATCGAGCCCCTTGAACTCCTTTAGGAGATCGAACGAGCGCTTCATGCAGGTGAGCATCCCGAGCGCCAGGCAATCGACCTTCATGAACCTGAGCGTGTCGATGTCGTCCTTGTCCCACTCGATCACCTGCCGGTCCTTCATCGCGGCGGGTTCAATGGGGACCAGCTCGTCCAGCCTCTCGTCGGTGAGGACGAAGCCGCCAGGATGCTGCGACAGGTGACGAGGCGCGCCGATCAGTTCCCGCGCCAGGTCGAGCGTCAGCCGCAGGCGCCGGTCCATGTGAAGGTTAAGGTCCTTCACGTGTTTCTCGCCCACCCCTTCGGTGCTCCAGCCCCAAATCTGCGACGAGAGCCCTCGGATCACGTCCTCGGTGAGCCCCATCGCCTTGCCCACATCGCGCAGCGCACCGCGCGCCCGATAGCGGATGACGGTGGAGCAGAGGGCGGAGCGGTCGCGGCCATAGGTGTCGAACACCCACTGCATCACGATCTCGCGCCGCTCGTGCTCGAAATCCACGTCGATGTCCGGCGGCTCCTTGCGCTCCTGGCTGATGAAGCGCTCGAACAGGAGATCGTGGAGCGTGGGGTCGATGCTGGTGATGCCCAGCACGAAACAGACTGCGGAGTTCGCCGCCGACCCACGGCCCTGGCAGAGGATGTCCTGGCTTCTCGCGAAGCGGACAATGGCGTTCACCGTCAGGAAATATGGAGCGTAGTTCAGCTCCTCGATCAGGCGCAGTTCGTGATGAAGCGTGGCCTGCACCTTCTCCGGCACGCCCTTGGGGTAGCGAACCGCGGCGCCCTCCCAGGTCAGCTTTTCGAGCGCCTGCTGTGGGGTGAGGCCCGGTATGCAGACCTCCTTGGGGTATTGGTAGGCGAGTTCGGTGAGCTGGAAGCGGCAGCGGCCGGCGATCTCGGCCGTCCTCGCCAGAGCCTCCGGGTAGCGCTTGAACAGCCGCTCCATCTCGAAGCCTGGCTTGAGGTAGCGGTCGGCGTTGCGTTCGCGGCGAAAGCCAAGCTCGTCGATGGTGCAGCCTTTGCGGACGCAGGTGACGACATCCTGCAACATCCGCCGCGAGGGCTCATGGAACAGCACGTCATTGGCCACGACGGTCTTGACCCCGGCCTTCGCGGCTAGGGCGGAGAGTTCATGCAGCCGCAGCGCGTCCTTGGGGCGGCGGCGCAGGGTCAGCGCGAGGTGAGCGTCGTCGCCAAAGAAGCCGCGCAGCTTGCGCAGCTGGAGTTCGCAAGTCTCATCGGCCTCGTCAGGCACCAGGATTGCAATCAACCCTTCGACGTAGCCGTGGAGGTCATCCCAGGAGAGGATGCAGGCGCCCTTGCCGCCTCGGCGCTTGCCCAGCGAGAGCAGCCGGCAGAGCCGCCCGTAAGCGGCGCGGTCGGTGGGGTAGACGAGCACTGACGCACCGTCCGTCAGATCGAGCCGACACCCCACGATGAGGCGGACGCCGGTTGTCTCCGCCGCCTTGTGCGCTTGAACCACCCCGGCCAACGAGTTGCGGTCGGTGATCGCCAACGCCTCCATCTCACTGACGGCGGCCTGGGCGAACAGTTCGAGAGGCGAGGACGCGCCACGCAGGAAGGAGAAGTGAGAGGTGCTCTGAAGCTCGACGTAGCCGCTCATCCGAACACGCCGTGCAGAAACCATCGCTGGTCGCCGCTGCCGAGGTGCTCGCCGTCGCCTGAGCGGAAGACCCAGAACCGCTCCCCCGTCTCGTCCTCGACCTGGAAGTAGTCGCGCACCGCACTGGCCTCGGCGTCGCGCTTCCACCATTCACCGAAGATCCTTTCCGGCCCATCCGCCCGGCAGACTTTCCGGCGCACGCCCCGCCAGGTGAAACTCGCCGGCGGATGGTCAGGCAGCAGCGCCACCGTCTGGATCGGCTCTGGGCGCGGCAGTAGTCGCGCCGGCCTTGGCCACTGCGCCGACCAGCCGCCAACCTGCTTCGGGGCCAGAGGCGCCACTCTGCCGACCGAACGTTCCGGCACGTCGCTTTCGATCGGGACCGCGCGATAGAGCCTGTGAGGCCCCAGCCGGTTCGACAGGGTATCGACGAGGCCGGAGATGTCCGCTTCGGACTCCTCCGTGAGCCCGCTCGTCGACTGTCTATAGATCAGGGGCTCGGCGACCGGCGCAGAGAGGATCATCAGTTCGATGCCGAAGCCGGGATCGACTGCCTCCAGCTTCGGGCTCAGCAGCCGGATCAGGGATTTCACATCGCGCGAAGGCTTGGACGTGCCGACGCGGATCGCCTCGACCCTCCCATCCACGCGATGAAACAGGAGGTCCAGGCAGCGCGCGCCGAGCGCCTTGGCTTCGAGCGTTGCGCAAAGCTGCTCCGCTAAGATGGCAGTGTAGCGGGCGAGGGTTTCGGGCGCGCTGATCGGCTCGGCGAAGCCCCTGCGAACCTCGATGAGTTCCGGCGCCGACGCCAGGATCATCGGCTCGCAGGCTCGGCCATAGGCTTGATCGAGACGGCGTCCGATCTCCGGCCCGAACCGCAGGGCAAGGGGCGCTCGCGGCTGGGCATCCAGTTCGCCGATGCTGTCGAACCCAAGCCGTCTCAGCGCATCTACAGTGTCGAGCGGGAGGCGCAGCGCCGCGACAGGAAGGTTGCGGATAGCTGGGCCTAGCTCGCCCTCGCCTATGCGAAGGGTGGGATTGGCGGCGTAGCGGGCGAGCGCATGGGCCGCGCCGTAGGTGCGGGTCATGGCGGCGCGCGCAGCCACCCCTGAAGCCTTCAGCCGGCCCAGCAGGTCGTCGAGGAGGCCCTGCTCGCCCCCATAGCGGTGAGCAGCTCCGGTCGCGTCGATGCACAGCCCGTCAGGCGGATCGGCGGCAACCACCGGCGCATAAAGCTTGAGCGCCCATAAGGCGAGCTTATCCAAGGCTTCGGCATCGGCGGCTGGATCGGCTTGCTGGACCTGCAACTCTGCGGACAAGGCCCGAGCCTTGGTCGCCGCCATGCCTGGGACGATGCCCTGGCGCTGCGCCGCCGCATCCGCAGCCATGACCAGGTTCCGGCCTCCGTCGCGGCCGACGGTGACCAAAGGCGTGTCAGGCGACGGCCCGGAGCGGCCCATCTGCCGCCGCAGCCGGTCGGTGGGCCAAGTCGGCAGGTAGAGCGAGACGACCCTTCTCATCGCAGGCTTCCACTTCAAACACCCCACTCTCCCCACTCCGACATCGGACAAGCTCCAGCCGCCACCTGGGCCGGCCGACGCCAAGCGCCGGCAGAGGCGAGGAGGGCAAGGCGGCGACGCGCCAGCGCGTCCGGGCCGCCGTAGGCTGGTCGAACGCCTTGGCTTCCTCGGCTCGCCGCCAGCGCCGGATCGCGATTCCGATAGCGCCTGAGGTCTCGGCCGCCAGTTGCAGCCGACGCGAGGCCGTCATGGTGAGCTTGGCGACCTCACCCACCACCCCGCCTACGCCAGCGTGCCGCAGCCCCTCCTCGAAGGAGGCGAGAACGGCCTTTTCGTCGCCCGCCTCGACGAAGATCACCCGATCCGGATCAAGCCCCGCCTGAGAGAGGGCGGGTGCGAAGAGGTCGTGGCGGACCAAGCACCACAGCACCGGCCCGGATGTTCGTGCGGCGATGCCGGCGGCGAACAGCGCCGCCGCCGCGCCATCGACGGCGCCGCCTCCGTTACCGGCAACCTCATGCAAGGTGCCCATCGCCAGACCGCCGCCCGGCAACCGAGCGTCGATCTGCGGGAGACCGAAGGGTAGGTGCTCACCGCCTCCGCAATGCTCCCTCTCGCTTTGCCCCAGATGCGCCCGGAGGGCGTCGAGAGCGTGGGCTGGCGCTGGGGGCGGCATGATCGGTGGGAGAAGGCATTCAGCGTTGCGCTGCCCGCATCGCCGCCGCCCGTGCTCTGAACACCCTCGCCACCGCGTCCGCCACTAGGGGTTCATTGTCATAGGCGTGGAGGGAACGCTCTATGTTTGTGGCGTGCCGCTCTAGACCTTCCGGGGTATCGCCGTCGCCGAGTTCATTAATGATCTCGTCGGCTTCAACTTCGGCTTCGGCTTCGACCTCGTCCCAGTCGACATCCGTCGGGATCGCCGTCGCCCCATCCGCCAGTTTCTGGAAGGCCTGCTGGGTGCGGATGCTTTGAACCTCCTGCGCTTCTCCAGGCCTGATTGGCCCCTCCAGTTCGCTTCCGCTCCGCTCACGAAGGGAGCGGAGAATGGCGAGGGTCTCCGGGTCCGCCTCAAGTGGAAGCGAGCGCCTGAGAGTCGAGATTGGGACAGGCACGGACATGCTGTGGCTCCTTATAGTTCTGCATTTGTTCCAGCCCTTGCCGTGAGTCAAGCCTCCCGGTGTCCGCCCATTTTCCCGTTATCGCTCCAGCGGCGGATCAGGCGCGTTCGCTCTGCGTGGACGCCGCCGTGGAGCGCCAGCTTCCCTGATGGCCCCTCATTGGCAACGCCTCAACGTCCGCTCATGGCGCAAAGCGGTCGCGCTCTGAGGGCCCGCGGGAGCAGTGATGAACCCACAGTGGCTCCCCAGAGTTATGGATGGCAATCTGTGCTGCAAACGCGATTGCTGAGTTCCCTTGGGCTCGGTTGCCGCACCTAGGTTGGCCTCCGCACATTAGTAAGTGGCCATACTGAACACCCCTTCTTCATCAAAATGGACCGACAGAAAGCCTATTTCCATTCCTGTTGTATCATCCAAAATCGTTAAATGGCCACCTGTTCTCGGGCTGTAGTCATAGTACTCTCCCCACGGTGTGGGATTGACGCTCTGGGGCAGCCCGAGCAATTTAATAACCTCCTGTTTGGTCTTACCCGAAAGTTGCTGTTCAATCTCACTGCGCTTGAAGACAAGGTGCTTTTCGGGTTGCCTCTTGACTTCTGACGAATCATCGGAAATCGCTGAACGCGCTTTCGGTGCGTAAGTGTCCGCTGAGGTAACCCCCGGCACTTCTTGTGTGGGTGCGGCGCTCGACGTGGGCTCCGTGCAGCTTACTAAGGCGGCTAAAGTGATCGCGAGCAGCGCCAGCCGTCCAGACATGACCGTGGCCGTCACGGTTACCTCCTAGGCAGAGATGCTATGTATATGCGGTCGACGCAAATGCGTCTAGCGTGGACTCTCGCCCGTTGTGGGGCGAGCACGGCCGATCAGTCTACGAGCGACTTTGGCTGCAAACGTGAAGCGCTTGCGCGCAGAACGGCGACTGAGTCAGGAAGAGCTTGCACACCGAGCGGGCTTGCACCGGACCTTCATAGGCTTTGTGGAGCGGGCGGAGACAAACATCTCGATTGATAACATTGAGAAAATTGCGGGCGCACTCGAAGCGGCTGTCGTTGATTTGTTTAAAGGAGAGGGATATCCCCACTAGCGCTCAAAGAACTGATCGCGTGCGCGGTGCACGGCGACGCGGGGTGGCTACCTCAATCCTGGCGGGCCGTCCGGCAGGATTCCATGCGCTGCCTGCACCATCCTGATCTAGGTGCGGATCTGTTGGTGGTGCGCCGCCCTCTCGGGAAGTGTAGAAGGCATAATGCAGCACACGCTCTTCATTGAGGCGGACGGGCAGCTTTGCCGCGGCTTCAGCCGTTCCTCGCCCGCTCTGCTATGGAACATGGCTGGCGGATGTTGGGGCAGCAGCACGGGCCTTTGTTCCTCGGCCGCAGACATGGGAAAGCTGGTCACCTCACGGCTGGCGAAGCGACTCTATCCGATAGCAGCTGGCCCTGCCCCGGACGTGGGTCGCGCTGATTGCCGGGTTCAGCGGAGACGAGTGAGCCGCTATCGTCCCGAGCTGTGCGACGGATACCGTGGCCCCAGGTCGAGAAGAGTCAAAAGAACTCGCGGACGAGAGCCAGCGCATTGCCGGCGGCGCAGCCAGCAGGGTCAAAGGCAGGTAGGCCGTCACCGCTCTTGACACGCCGAGTCGTCGTGATGGCGAGCTATGGGGCAGGCGGCACCCACCGAGCTGCAGCGTCACCAAGGACCCAGGCGATCGCGCGGGTCCTAATCACCTCATCAGGCTGGCGAGGGGGCTCCCCACCATCACAGGAGATGAGCACCGGACGCCAGCCTTGCCCCTGGTACTTTTCCAGCAGTTCGTCGACGGTGTCGTGCTCAAGGTGGAGTACGGCCATGAACTCCTCGACGGTTTCCTGCACCTCCTGCTGTGCGCGCTCCAGGGTCGGGAAGACCTGCGAACGAAGAGGCGCGCCTGGGTGAACGGGGTCTTCGTAGACGACCTGATATGACGACATTCGTGCCTCCGATCCGAGTCGCCATTCGTGAGCGGCTCAACTCATACATTAATTCAGATCATTTCTCTCGTAGGTAGGTAGGAACACCGCCGCGGGTGTGCGGCCCGCACCTTCCTGTGGATAACTCCACCTCAGCGCTTGCGGCGGCACGCACGGATTCGCCGTCGTGACGCGAGTCTTCAGGGCACCCGGCGCCGTGCGCCGCTCAAATCAGAGGATGCCCGAATGACTACCCCTACACCCCCTATCCAAAGGCAGCTGATTCGGCTGCCTCAGGTGATGGCCCGCACCGGCATGAGTCGCTCGTGGCTCTACGGCGCTATCGCTCAGAAGCGATTTCCAGCACCCGTGAAGATCGGTCGCGCGAGCGGCTGGGACGCGGCCGCCATTGACGGCTGGATCGCGGCCCAACTGAGCACGGCTGCCTGACTGCTCCTCCCCCAAGAGCCGAACCCTTTTCCGAAACAGACCGCCACCGAGCCGGTGCGGCAGTCACACAGAGAGATGGAAATGAGAGAATCCCGTTCGCCCCGTGTCCCCCGGATGTTGTCCATCGGCGATGTCGCCGAGGCGATGAACGCCTCCACCCGCACGATCAGGCGCTGGATCGCCGATGGAGACCTGCATGCCCACCGTATGGGTCGCCTCGTGCGGGTGTCCGAAGACGATCTTGTCGCGTTTGCCGCCACGCGCCGCCGCTAAAGCCATTGGTGTCCATAAATGTCACTGACTTTCCACATCAATTCAGAGAATAGGGAGAACTCCATATCGGAAACGACCATTGTTTCCGATATGGTATTCAGCCTAATGGCCACACCAGTCCGCTCCCGACCGCGTCGGACCCCCACCGCCCCGACCCAATTCGACCTGTTCGAATCGCCGCCGGGGACAGTCCCCGCGGCTGGGTCAAGCAGTGCGATAGAGGTCGCGGCACCGCATGGAGCACCCGCACCCGCAGCGACTCCTGTCCCAGGCCCGCCGTTAGCGCTGCACGCTGATAGCGATCCCGAGCCGGGGCTGCCCGAATTCCAGCCGAGGCGCACTCCAGAAACCCACGACCCGGCCCGCGCCGAGGCGGCCACTCTGGCGCACGTGCTCGCGGCGTTGGAACGCATCCCCGCTCCAAGCCGCAGGGTCGGGGAGATGCGTTCGGCGCTAAAGATGGTTGCCAAAGTGCTGGACACGCCGCTGAAGGACCTGCCATCCAGTCCCCCAAAGCTCGGGCCCTTGCTGTACCGCGCCAACCCGGCGCTGGCGCACATGACGCGCACCCGCTGGGTGGCCGTGGTCAGCCTCGTCAGAGGCGCGCTCGCGGAGGCGGGTGTCGAGGTGATGCCTGGCCGCGACATCGACGGGCTGGACCCGGAGTGGCGCGCGCTGGCCGACAAGCTGCCCGGCAGGCGCCACAGGTACGGCTTGTCGAGTCTGATGAGCTTCTTCAGCCGCTCTGGCGTCGCGCCAAGCGCAGTCGACGCCAGTGCACTGGAGTCATTTCGCGACGCGCTGGCCACCACCAGCTTTGACCCAACGCCGCTGACGACGTTTAATCGCGTTGCGCGGCTTTGGAACGAGGCGGGGGAACAGGTTCCCGAGTGGCCGCAGCCCAGGGCGCAACGGACGCCGGACCCCCGCCGCTATTCGCTGCCTTGGGATCACTTCCCGCCCACCTTCTTGGAAGACGTCGAGCGGTTCCTCGGCCACACCGGGAACCAGAACCCGCTGTCGGCGGACTACGCGCCGTCGGTCAAGCCGAGCACCACCGAGAACCGGCGCCAGTGCCTCCGGCAGCTCGCCAGCGCCCTGGTGGTCTCAGGGTTTCCTGTTTTGAAGGTCACGGGCCTCGCCGCTCTGGTCGAACCCGATAACGCCACCGCCGCGCTCCAGTTCTTCCTAGATCGCAACGGCGGCAAGACCCCGCAGCTCGAGAACCTTGCCCAACTGCTTTGCACCATCGCCCGCCACTGGGTGAAGGCGCCGGCGCATGACAAGCTTCTGCGGCAGGTCACATCGAACCTGCGTGACGAACGTAAGGGAATGACGGCCAAGAACCGGGCTTGCATGCGGCAGTTCACTCACCTCGAAAACCGGTATGCCCTTCTTACCCTTCCAGCTCGGGTGGCTGAACACGTCCGTCGCCACGATCAGGACCGCAAGGGCGAAGCGGTCAGGTTAATGTTGGCGCTGGCGGTGGAGATCCTGATCAAGGGCGCGCCGCGCATCAACAACCTGGCCGGTCTAGAGGTCGAGCGGCATCTCGTCAGGGTCCGCCGAGCCGGGAAAGTGCACTGGCACATCCTCGTTCCTGAGGGCGAGACCAAGACTGGGGTGCGCTTCGAAATGCGCATCTCGCCCGAAACCGCGAAGCTTCTGACGTCCTACCTCGAAAATTACCGCGAGCGGGTCTGCTCACCCGCTGGAATATACCTGTTCCCGGGTCGCGGAGGTGGTCGTCGTTCGACGGAATCGTTCGGCCAGATGATCACCGAATTCGTGAATCGCGAAACCGGTCTGAAGATGACGCCGCACCAGTTCCGACATTTGGTAGGCGCTCTCCACCTCCAACTGCACCCTGAGGACATTGAAACCGTCCGCCAGATGCTCGGCCATAAGTCCACGCGCACGACGCTGAAGGCGTACGCGGATATCTTCACCGAAGCAGCTCAGCGACGCTGGGATGAGACGATCGCCACGTGCCGAACGACCGCCGAGTCCGAATGCAAACAGCGCCCTTCGGCCCGTAGGAGGGCGGCATGAACAGGTACCCTCGGTCCTGGCCGTGCATCCCCGTTCTCGACTGGCCCGAAGCGGACGCCACCGCTTGGAAGCGGGGGCTCGCGCCTGCCAGCCTCTTATCGCCATCGCACCACCGAGCCAGTCGATGGGCTACGGCGAGGGTTCGTTCCACCGAACAGGGCTATGGCCTCTTCCTCGGCTACCTGCACAACAGGTTCCACTTCGATGCGGACCAGGCGCCGCGGGAGCGCATCAACTTTGAGCGCGTGTCCGCATATCTGCGCGACCTCGAGACGCTACGCTATGCGCCCTACACGATTGCCGCACGCCTTCAGCAGCTCGCAGACACGCTCTCTGTGCTGGAGCCGGATGGAGATTGGCTTTGGATTAGGAGAGCAGCGGGACGTGTACGAGCTAAAGCTCGTCCGATCACCGATCTGGAGAGCCGGCTGCGCTCACCCGAGGAGGTCGAGCGTCTCGGGATCGACTTGATGAATGGGGCGGACCGAGACGCCGCGGATGATCCTCTCCGATCAGCTCTGCTATTTCGCGACGGCTTAGCCATCGCAACCCTTGTCCATAGGCCTCTGCGCATCAGCAACTTTGCCTCGATAAGGATTGGCCACAACCTGCTTCGGGACGGTCTACTCTGGCGCGTCGCCTTTCCTGCCAACTCGATGAAGAACAGGCGGCCGTACGAATGCATGTGGCCGGAACCTATGATTGCCTTCTTAGAGCAATACCTCTCGGTCCACCGCCAAATTCTACTTCAGAAAAGCCTAGGATCGGGAGAGGTGGACGCGCTTTGGGTAACGAAAGACGGCACTCCCATCGCTTCTGACGCCTTGGCGACCAGGATCCGCCATCATACGAAAGCAAAATTTGGTGTTACAATCAACCCGCACTCATTTCGCGGCGTTGCCGCAACGACAATTGCTACGGTCGATCCCCAGAACAACATAGGCGTTGCCAGTCTCTTAGGCCATTCTTCATTGGAAACCGCCGAGAAGCATTACATCCGAGCAAAGGCCGTTGATGCATGTGACCGATACCAAGCGACGCTTCGTCGGCTACTTCAGCAAGGGCGACCTCGCTATGGCGGTGGTGGATCTAACTCTCTGACTTAAGGCCATAGGTATGGGGTACCCACAAGCCGTGCGCTAGGACCACGTGCGCTCCACTACCGCGAAGCGCCAAGTGCGGACGCCGAGCAGGGACTCGGCCGATCAACAAATACAGTCGAGCTTGATTGCTAGTAAGACCGGTAGCCCCCTCGCCAGATCTAAGAGTTTACCGCCGCTATGGGTTGGTTCGCTGCGTGGTCCGCTCCTGAGTCAAAAACGGACGTTGGGACGATCTGCATTAGGACTGGAGCGCTGATGCGGTGAGATCACTTCCTGAAGCCGAGCTTCTTCTGGAGCTCTTCGCGCAGTCCGAACGAGGCCGGGCCGAGCGCAACAGATCAGAACAAGCAGGAATGATGCTAATCAGGCTTGCGGCCAGACAGGCAAGCAGCGAAGTCTCGAGCGTACCCAGCTGTTATCGCAGCGTTGGGAGAGCCCGGGTTCGTTGTGTCACGCGCGTTTTTCCAATCCTGCTTGCGCTCATTGATGTAGTGGGACAGGGGCCGGGAGGAGCCGAACCAGCCCTCTAGCAATCCTCGGACCAGTATCTTGGCCGAAACCTGGGGATCTAGAACAAGATCGGGATTATCAACGAGGCCGAGACCGAGCTTCGAGTCAGCCATTTCATACGACGCCAAGTGCGTCAGCTGATTGAAACCTCGCCCGTAGTAGCGGTGTCCGTTACCTTGGATGGCTGCATAATTGCGAGGCACAGAAAGAGGGGGGAGACCCTTCTGAGCACGTTCGGCATTTGTCCGCGCGTTCCTCTTCTGCAGCGACCTACCTACCTCCCGCTCGATGCATTCCTCGCTCTTGCACGCCGGCGCTTCACGCAGTGGTCTGAAAGTGCCCGAAGACTCCCGTCGTGCAGTTGCCAAGACGTAGGCCAGCCGGTCTGGACTCGCATCTCCGGCCTCTTCCCAGGCGTCCAGCACCACGGCCGCGCCCGCCTGTCGAGCCGACGAAAAGGCCCAGGTGCCACTCCGCACAGCGTCCCCGTAGGCCACCGGGACCACGTAATCGGGCATGACTGCGCAGTTCCTGAAAAGCGCTTCCCTGTCCGCGACGTATGGAGCAGCCGTCGCGGCGCTCGCGAAGGTGACACCAGCTACAAAGATGAACCCGAAGGGTCGCATGAACCTCTCTTAGTAGCGCAATCTGGCTCCACCTTAGCAGTTCAGCTCTACAACTCCAACTGAGCTCGCGACCAAGAAATTGGCCGCGTCGGTCTTACCTTCGTGGGCTCCCAGGGATCGTCCGGTCTAAAGCTGGCGAGGCATCTCTAGCCGTAAGTGCCACACCCTCGTCCGGCGAGGACGCAATTCGATCGATCAATGTAGACAGGATCCGAAAATCCTGTCTGACTGCGTTCAGGGCTGGAGGCGACGGTGATGACCGGAACGGCGTTACTCGAGCTGGCTCGAACAAGGGTGGGAGAGCCGTACGTCAACAAGGTAGTGCCGAAGGATGACCCTGACTGGCATACCTATTGGGATTGCGCCGAACTCGCCTCGTGGGCGGTTTATCAGGTCGCGGGAGTCCTCTACGGCTGTACTGATAATTCTCGACCCCCAGCTAAGGCTGACGCCTATACAGGCGCATGGCAGAGCGATTCAGAGGGGCCGGATCGGATAACCGTCGCCGACGCTATTAAGACCCCAGGCGCGATTCTGCTCAAATTCCCACCCCGCAAGGGCGGGATGGGGCATATCGCGATCTCGGACGGCAAGGGCGGCACCGTCGAAGCTAGAGGCAAAGCGTACGGCGTAGTTGAACACACGGCTCATGGTCGCCGATGGAACACCGGCGTTCTGGTGCCCGCTATCGACTACCAATCTCACAGCTTCGCAGCAGGCGGTCGGGACTCCGAACCAGAACCCACACAAGCCATCAAGGCTATTCAGAAGGCGCTCACCAACCAAGGCCTGTATGTCGGCGATGCTACCGGCGTCTATGACGTCACCACTGAGGCAGCCGTCACGCAGTTTCAGGAGAGCAACGGTTTGAACGCGGACGGCTACGTCGATGAGGCGACCGCGGCGGCGCTCGGTGTACAACTCGAGGCGGACGACCAGGACGGATAACTCCAGCTACCTACCCTCCCAATCCAGGCCAGCCGTCAGGTCGCCGTCGAGGTTGCGTTGGACACGCCGTAGGCCCACGCGTGCAGCGGCTTGCCACGGAGTGAGCTTCACCGGCTGGAGACGAACGCCACTGAGCCACCAACCCTGGCTCAGCATGGGAGTGCACGACGTCGTCTTGCTGCCCGGATGCCGGATCCGGGAATGAGTGGGTCTAGTCCGCGCCGCGGCTCTGTGCTCAACTCTGGACTGCTTACACGAGGTGAACGGATGCGCGCCATTTTCGCCGCCATTGCAGTATCCTTCGCCCCAATCGTCCCCATCAGTTCTGTTTCAGCGAGCGAATTCTCCGCACCCTGGGAGGACGCCGCCTCGGCCATCGTACTAGACCCGTTCAGCGGCAACTCGATCAACTGGGACCAGCTGGGGACGGATGCACGGGTGGTCGGAATCATCCACAAGGCCTCGCAGGGAACGGCCGAGGACGGCAAGTACGTTGTACGGAGAACCCAGGCCCGAGGACGCCGTTATCTTTGGGGCTCCTATCACCTTCTGACCACCGCAGCGCTCGACCAGCAGATCGACAACTACATTGGGGTAGTCGGCGTCTACTCTGACGAGACCTACGCGATCGACGTGGAATGTCTGCAAGCCTCCACTACCTGCCAGTCCTCTGCCTTTAAGGTCAGCTTCCCACAGATCGAAGGCGCTCTTCGCCTGGTCAGAGCGCGAACCGGACGCCTGCCGATGGTCTATGCCAACCACTCGGTGGCCAAAGCGTTGTCGCAACGCTGGGCGGGATCGGCTGAGTTTGCGCGCGTTCCTCTCTGGTATGCCCGCTTCAAACGTACGGTAACAGACTTCCCTGCGGGACCCTGGTTGACTTATGCGCTGTGGCAGTTCTCCAGCGAGATCAACTGCACGGCAGCCGCATGCCCTTACCAGGTGCCAGGTGTCGCGCGAGACATGGACCTGAACGTATTCGCAGGGTCCGCCGACGCGCTTCGGCGGCAGTGGCCGCTAAACGACTGAGACCTCTTCAACGAACCGAAGAACATATGCTTAAGCCCTCGGTGCCGTCGGACCCGCGAAGCAGCTGATCCTCCGGCGGGGCGGCGGCCGGCGTGCTAAGCGCCTCCGCTCGTCTTGAGCTACCGCGGGAGCACTAATGTCCGCTCCTGGCAGCTAGCAGACTTCTCGCCCGCTACAGGTACCCGTAGCCGCTATGTAACCGGCAGCGCGCCCTACGGTGCGGCATCCTCGCTCACGTCGTCGAAAGATTCGTCCAGTGCCCGCGCCACCTCGGCGTCTTCGTGAGCGTCATCGAATGTCCGCACTTGCTTCAGGATGTCGCGAACGATTGATCCCACCACGTAAGGCGGATCCCCCTTCTTTCCCTGATGAACGAAACCGGAGACGTGGAGCCACTCATGGATTATGTGCCGCGCAGGACTGATAGTGTCCGGCTTCTGCCGGTCGACACACAGGTCGATGAACCACTTCGCCGTCTCCCATGGCAGTACCCCGGGATAGCTGCCGCCCACGCTAGGCCGTTTGCGGTCGACATCTTTAACGATGGCGATGTCGAGTTCATTGTCTTTTGAGCTGCCCCGCTCAAGACCCGCACCGATAAGTGCTACGATGTCGGCAGGCTTCTTCTGGACTACCGGCTTGTCTGAAGCGGGCCTGAAGCTCAAGTGGGTATATCGAGCCTCTAGCACCCTTCGCTCGAAGTCGGGGTCATTGAGTGCCTTTTCCAGAAGCATGCCCGACAGTCGGAAGACGTTTTCCTCCTTGGCCGTGAACCCCCTTAAGCTTTTCACTGTGACCTTCACCGCCATACCGACACCTCCATCCCATTGGTCAAGCCAGTGATCATGCGGTTGCGTGGCAGGTCAACGCTCGTTAGCTCGCCCTGCAATAGGCTGGTACGGCCGAACCACCTAGCGCTTCCAGTAGCCTTTCAGCCGTACAGCGCACCCCATGACCGCTATGGCCGAATTCGACCTTAGGCCCTAGCTGCTTGATCGCGCAAGCTAAACAGGCGCGGAGAGGCCGAAACTGCAGATCCCACCAGAACAATTTTGCGGCAGCGGTTCTCAGCCTAGGGCACTACCGTGAGGGAAAGTCGCGGCGCCGGAGGCGCTGGAGGCTCCTACCGCGGCGCCAAAAGCAGGCAGTTAGTCACGGACACTTACGGGCGCTCGAACTCGAACCCGACGATCAAGGACCACTAGCGCATAGTCGCCGCGGGGGCGGCAATGATCGGGTGGGTGGCACTCGTCGAGGGACGGTGCGGAGCCTCTTGAAGGCCGGCAGCTACGAGTTCCGCGCGCCGACCACGCGTGGGAGCGTACTGCGGTCTGGCGCCTTCCACCGACCGCCGCACACGCGGAGAAGATCGTATGATAGACGAAACCCGATTAGCGAATATGGCGTTTGGTGAGGTCAAGCTCTTCTCCCTTCAGTAAACTCTTTGGCTACCTCCCTCATTCGCTGTCGGGTTCCTGCTCTCCCAGTTTTTGATTAATCGCCCTGGTGGCGAAGGATTGGCCGTCAGCGACGATGCTCAGTAAGGAAAACAGGTGAATGAGCTTCTGGTCCTGCGGCAGGAGACAATAGCCATACTGAACCAGACCGCAGTTCGCCAAACCGGAGTTCAGAACGTGCCCGGTGAATTTGGGGAGTTCACAAGCGGCATCGATGTCCAGATGTCGGTCTTTAGCGAGGGTCGACATATAGAACTTCAGATCGCCGCCGAGGCGAGGCAACCACTCCAGTAGATCATGTAGGCGGTCATCCCACAATTTTACGCGACCGACGAACATCGAGCCTCGCGCATTCAATGCGAGCACCTCGAGATCTGCCGAAATACCTGCACATAACCAGTCGCGATGGCTGAGTGAGTCCTGTGAAGGGTGGTTGTGCCAGAGCCGCACCCCCTTCCCGGCCTCGATGGCCTTGTTCATCAACTCAGTCTGAGGTGCCGCTTGATGGCCGGTTGAGGTGTCATGGACGACAGTACCAGCCGCATCTAGACAGTGCATTAGTTCCTTGCCGGCGTTAAGCGGGTTAGAAGCGAAATCGAGTATCTGCTGCAGCGTGATTAATTCGACGGCGGTCAGCGGCGGGTGGATAGGGGATGGCCCGTTTGCGGCCGCGTCTGTGAACCATCGTTCGTGCATCGAAGGTCACTAGGAGGCCGCTGTCTTAACTACAAGGACGCGACACTAGGAGTGCTGGCTTTGCGGGGCTACCTCAGATCCGTTCCGCACCCTTAGCTGACGTCCAGGAGCTGGGATGCGTGTGGACTCGGAACGTCCTCCTTCCGCGCAGAGCCCAATGTCCGTTACTGGCGCAAAAGCAGCCAAAACCCCACGCCACTCATGGTGCCTCGCAAGCCAGCTACGGGAACTCTCCTGACGAGGGGCTGAATCAAAACCGAGCAGCCAACATGAAGGGCGCTTGCCACGGCCATCTCTGGGCGGTGCATTGGTGATGGTCGGCTCTTCATCTCATGATGGTTGACGCCTGCGGCAGCGATGAGCTGTTCTGAGTCACCACAACCGTGGACCTCAACGCGGCGAACCCATGCGTCAGGTCAAGGGAGGTCTTCGATGTTGTCCCGAATCGAATAGCCAAGTCGGGAACAATGCGTTGCTGGTGCGGCTTGAGCTAGGTGCGCCGCGCCTGTACCTGCGGCGTTCTGGTTCTAGTGGTTTTGCGTTCGGGTCCTCGCCGAAGCAGCTGCTCTACAACGCCGCTGCCGTGAAACCTGCAACCCCAAAGGCGATGGTCGGAAGCATGCCGAGAATGGTGGCGCCCGTCGCGCCCAGGCCGATGTCGGCTTCGATCGTGGAGAGGAGGGGGGACACGGCCGTTACGGCGTGGAGGAGCGACAGGCCGAGCAACACCAAGCCGACCAGCAGCGAAATTCGCGCCACCAGTGAAGCCGGCGCGGGTGCGCCGCCCGGAACCGCAGCCGGGGCCGCGTCATCGACCGTAGGTCGTTCCCCGGTCATGAACACCTCAACGTCGCAGCTACGGACGAGGTTTCGATTGGGAACGCTAGATCAGTGGCCTGAGAACTAAGCAGGAACTGCGCGCGCGGCCTGGCTCGGACCTCCGTCTCACCATGCCGCGCCACCTGCCTCCGCGCTTCAGATGACGTCAGCTGCTCCCAAGTCTGAACCGCTGTCGTGCTTTCGCTGCGTTCGGCTGGCTAGCTCCGGCGGCTTCACCGCCAACGAAGCGCTAGTTGCCGGCCGCGGATGGCGCAAATCATCGGGTGACTCGCCGCGCCGTGCGTAGCCCCTGGAGGCCGGCTGTCGGCTCTGAGCCCCTGGCCACAAGGTAGCTACGTGGGCTGGATGTTGAGTCCCTCACGAAGCTGGTCGAGGTAATCAGCCCACCACTGGGCCATGCACACCCGCTCTTCCCAATAGGCTCCTCGAGCATAGGCTTGCCTGACCGCATTCCCGTCGACGTGGGCAAGAGAGCGTTCGATCGCGTCTGGATTCCACAGTCCGCTCTCGTTCATGAGGGTGCTCGCGGTTGTCCTGAAGCCGTGCGAACTCATCTGTTCGGTTGTGTAGCCAAGGCGGCGGAGCGCCGCGTTCAATGTGTTCTCACTCAAGGGCCGGCTCGCCGTCCTGGCGCCTGGAAAGACAAGCCGGCCTTTTCCAGTAACTTGGCGTACCCGTTCGAGCACTTCCGTAGCTTGGCGAGACAAGGGGTTCACATGCGGCCGCCTCATCTTCATGCGTTCTGCGGGAATTGTCCAAATGCGTTTCTGAAGATCAAATTCTGGCCACTCCGCCTGCCGCAGTTCTCCCGGCCGGGGATAACATAGGGCCATCAGCTGGAGGGCGTTTCGAACCACGAAACTGCCTTCCAGCGCGTTGATAGCCCGCATCAGTTCGCCCACACCTCGAGGATCGATGATTGCGGCATGGTGCGTGACCGCAGGCGCCAGGAGTGCGCCTTGAAGAGCATAGGTGGGATCCGCCGAGGCCCTTCCAGTCATGATCGCGTATCGGAAAACGCGACTCATGCTGCTGCGACACCGCCGGGCAGATTCCCTCAGCCCGCGCGCTTCGATCACCTTCAGCACCTCAAGCGCGTGCTGCGGCGTGATCTGCCGGATGGGCCGTGGGTGGAGAGGGCGGGCCAGCTCCAAGAGCACCCAGCGGAGCTTCGTAATTGTGTGCGGCGCCCTAGCTTTCTGTTCCTCCCTTGCGATGAATTCCTCAGCCAAGACACGGAATGTCTCTGAGGCCTCCCTTCTCGCATGAGACTCGCGCTCCTTCCGCTCGACGCCTGGATCCTTTCCGAGCTGGAGTAGCTTCCTGGCGTGCTCTCGCCGATCCCTTGCGTCGGCAAGCGAAACCGAGGGGTAGGGGCCGAAGCTGAGAAGTTTCTCCTTGCCTTGAAAGCGATACTTGAGTCGCCACAGCTTGCCCCCCGAAGGGGTGATCTGGACGAAAAGGCCCCCCGAGTCGCTGAGCTTGTAAGGGGCCGGTCGGGGCTTCGCATTCCGAATGGCAAGGTCGGAAAGAGGCATGGTGGGGGTATCTGTGAGACGTAGAAGAGGAGCATACCCCCACTCCTACCCCCACCGCAACAGGATTGTGGCGAACCTCACCGTCCGCCGGCGGACTTCAGTGCCGGAAGCCAAAGGCAGAATGCGTAAATGAATCAGTTGGTCGGCGTATTTCAGCGGCTGCCAGCGTACCTCTGTGGATTCTCGGAACGGGATGCCTTGGTGCCGGTTGAGGGACTCGAACCCCCGACCTTCGGTTTACAAAACCGCTGCTCTACCAGCTGAGCTAAACCGGCCTGGCGCCGGCGGCTTATGCCGCAGGGGAGGGCGTCCTTGCAATTGCGGCGGCCGTACCCGTGCTTCCGCCGCACCCTCGCCGCCTCTATATGGCGCACCCCCGCCGTCAGCCTTGGACCCCATGGACCGTATCCTGATCACCTCCGCCCTCCCGTACATCAACGGGATCAAGCACCTGGGGAACTTGGTGGGCTCGATGTTGCCCGCCGACGTCTACGCCCGGTTCAAGCGGGCGCAGGGACACGAGGTGCTCTACATCTGCGCCACGGACGAGCACGGCACGCCGGCCGAGTTGGCCGCGGCCGATGCCGGGCAGGACGTGTTCACCTACTGCGCCGAACAACACGAGCTGCAGCACCGGGTGGGGCGGGAGTTCGGCCTGTCCTGGGACTGGTTCGGCCGCTCCTCCTCGCCGCAGAACAAGGCGCTGGCCCAGCATTTCGCCGAGGTGCTGGAGGACAACGGCCTGATCGAGGAGCGGCTTGACCGGATGATCTTTTCAGTCGCCGACCGGCGCTTCCTGCCCGACCGGTATGTCGAGGGCACCTGTCCGCACTGCCGGCATCGGCCCGCCCGTGGCGACCAGTGCGACAACTGCGGTCGGCTCCTCGACCCCACCGATCTCATCGACCCCTATTCCACCGTCTCCGGCTCCACTGATCTGGAAATCCGCGAGACAAGGCACCTCTACCTGCTCCAGACCAAACTGGAGGGGCGGTTGCGGCAGTGGCTCGACTCCAAAACCGACTTCCCAGCGCTGGCGCGCGCCATTGGCTATAAGCACTTGGACGAGGGGCTGATCGACCGGGGCATCACCCGCGACCTTGCCTGGGGCGTGCCCGTGACTAGGGGCGGGCTGCCCCGGCCGGGGTTTGAGGACAAGGTCTTCTACGTCTGGTTCGACGCCCCCGTTGAATACATCGGCGCCACGCGCGAATGGGCAGACGCCCAAGAGGGGCGCGACTGGGAACGGTGGTGGCGGCTCGACCGGGGCGCCCAAGACGTCCGTTACGTCCAGGTGATGGGCAAGGACAACGTCGCCTTCCACACCGTCAGTTTTCCCGCGACGATCATCGGCTCGGGCGAGCCGTGGAAACTGGTCGACGTACTTAAAGCCTTCAACTGGTTGAACTGGTACGGCGGCAAGTTCTCCACCTCCCAGAAGCGCGGCGTGTTCATGGACGCGGCGCTCGAGCTTTTGCCGCCCGACTACTGGCGCTGGTACCTTACCGCCAACGCCCCCGAGGGCTCCGATACCGCCTTCACTTGGGAACAGTTCGCCTCGGCCGTGAACCGGGACCTGGCCGATGTGCTCGGCAACTTCGTCAACCGCGTGCTTAAGTTCACCGAGAGCCGCTTTGAAGCCCGTGTGCCGGAGGGTGGCGAGCCCAGCGAGCTGGAACTGCGGCTTTACGGAGAGGTGGGCGAACGGATCGGCGCCCTCACCGCCTGTCTGGAGGCCATGGAGTTTCGCAAGGCGGCGCAGGAGCTGCGGGCGCTCTGGGTGCTGGGGAACGAATACCTGCAGGAGGCGGCGCCCTGGACCGCGATCAAGACTGACCCGGAGCGGGCCGCCGTTATCGTGCGCACCGGGATCAACCTGGCCGCCCTGTTCGCGCGGGTCTCCGCTCCGGTGATCCCTTTCGCGGCAGAGAGGATCACCGCGGCCTTGGGCGAGCAGTATCCGCCGTCCTGGCCTTCAGCCGATGGGAAGACCGAGCTGTCCTGCCTCAAGCCCGGCCGCCCCGTCAGCGCGCCTCAGGTTCTGTTCCGGAAAATCGAAGACGGGCAGATCGCCGAGTGGACCGAGCGTTTCGGCGGCGCCGATTGACGCTCGAGCAGCCCACGGGATTACCGCCGGCTGTCGTTCGGAAGCATCAGAGCCAGGAAGTTCACCTCGATCTTGCGGCGAATGCGAATTCCGCCAGAGGCGTCCTTTTCCACCACCGCCAACTTCTGCTCGGCCGCCTTGCCCAGCGGAATGACCATGCGCCCACCTAGCTTCAGCTGCGCCAGCAGGGCCGGCGGGATGCGCTCGGCGCCGGCGGTGAGGATGATCTTGTCGAAAGGCGCCTGCTCGGGCAGGCCCAGGTAGCCGTCGCCGGACCTCACCGTCACGTTGGCGTATCCCAGCTCCGCGAGGCGCGCCGCCGCCTCCGCGGCAAGCGCTTCGATGATCTCGATCGTGAATACCTGCCGGACCAGAGGCGAGAGCACCGCCGCTTGGTAACCGGAGCCCGTGCCGACCTCGAGCACCACATCGGTCGGGCGCGGCTCCAGCAGGTCGGTCATCAGCGCCACGATGAAGGGCTGGGAGATGGTGGCGCCGTGGCCGATCGGCAGGGCTGAAGACTCATAGGCGCGGGCGCGCAGGCTCTCCGGAACGAACAGATGACGAGGGGGCCGCCGCATCACCTCCAGCACCAGGAGGCCGATGCGCTCGCGCGGTCCCCCCGCGCCGGCTGCGATCAGCTGTGAAATCTCCGAGACCATCCGCCGCCGCGCCTCGCCGTGAGGTTCCGGGGTTCCGGTTTGGGCCGCCACGTGCAGGGCGAGCGGCGTCAGCACGGCGAACCGGCGTCGGGTAAGCGACGAGGTGACGGCCTCAATTCCCACCATTGGACCCTGCCGCCGCGACGGCCAGCCGTTCAAGCGGGGCAGTCGGAACACCGCCGCTCCGCAGCGGTTGGCAAGGGAGCCAAGAGTTGGTCCAGTGCCTTCGTTCAAGAGTCCGCCTCCAATCGCCGCCTTGCTGGCGGCTCTGTTTCTTACCCTGGCCGGAACGGCGGCCGCGCCGCAGGCGACGGCTCCAGAGCCTCTGGCCGGCGTCACGCATCTCACCGGCGCAGAGACCGACTATGACCACCTAATCGGCGACATGGGCGGCGCGCGCTTCGTCTTGCTGGGCGAGGCCACCCACGGCACGCGCGAGTTCTACGAGGAACGCGCGCGCATCACCCTGCGGCTGGCGCGCGAGGGGCGGCTGGGCGCGGTGGTGCTGGAGGCGGACTGGGCTGACGCCGAGCGGCTCGACCGTTACGTCCGCGGCGAACCCGGCGACGCCACCGCCGAGCAGGCGCTGACGGTGTTCGGCAAGTTCCCGCGCTGGATGTGGCGCAACGCCGAGTTCGCGGCTTTCCTGGAGCAGCTGCGGGCGCACAACTTGGCGCAGCCGCCCGAACGGCGGGTGGGGGTCTACGGCATGGACCTCTACGGGCTGTTCAAGTCGGCCGACGCTGTGGTGGCGACCCTGTCCGCAACCGATCCCGCCGCCGCCGAACGGATGCGCCGTCATTACCGCTGCTTCGCCCGCCACCGCCCAAATCCCGAGGCCTATGAGGCGGCGGTGCGGCGGCCAGGCGGCTCTTGCCAGCGCGCGGCGGAGGCCGCCCTGGCGGAGATCCGGGCTCGGCCGGTCCCGGCCGATCCGGCGGCCAGGGAGGCTTGGCTCTCGCTGCAAAGGAACGCCGCGGTGGTGGCCGGCGCCGAGCAATACCACCGTGCCCAAAGCATCGGCGTGCTGCCTTGGAACGTTCGCGACCGACACATGACCGACACCGTCGCTGCGCTGGCCGAGCACATCGGCGGCGGGACCGACCCCGCGCCCAAGCTGGCGATCTGGGCCCACAACTCGCACGTGGGCGACGCCCGCGCCACCGAGATGAAGTGGCGGGGCGAGCTGAACATCGGCCAGCTGATGCGCGAGCGGTTCGGCGGCCACGCCTATCTGGTGGGCTTTCAGACCCATGGCGGAACCGTGATCGCCGCGTCGGAGTGGGGGCAGCCGGGCCGACTGAGGACCGTCAGCCCCGCGCGACCCGAAAGCGATGCGGCCTTCCTGCGCGGCCTGGGGCTGCGCCGAACGCTGCTGCTGATCCGCAAGGCGGGCGCGGGCGGCCCCCTGCACCAGCCGAGGGCCCAGCGGGCAATCGGCGTGATCTATCATCCCGAGGGAGAACTCCAGAGCCACTACCTGCAAGCGCGCCTGAGCGACCAGTTCGACGCCCTGATCTACCTCGACACCACCTCCGCGGTGAGGCCGCTGGCGCGCTAGCGGGGGTACAAATCCGGTCGGCTCGCCCGCCTCGGCATTGTCGATTGACGCAAAGCTGGAACCCTTGCCGCTTTCGACCGTCTTGAGGGAGCGACCCGAAGGAGCTTCCCGTGTCCATGTCCTCCCAAACCCTCGGCCGGGCCGGAAACGGCCGCGGTTTCCATATGCCCGACAATCTGCACTGGCCCGAGCGGCTGAAGTTCAAGGGGTTTTCCCGCTCGCCGCACCTGCGCATCCCGACGGGCGGTGGCAAGAGCTTTCAGGTCGCGACCGACCGGGTGCGCGCCGTGCCGGCAATCACGCCTTCGATCGCCTTGGGCTTGGCGATGGGAGGCATCGGGCTTGGCATGTGGGGCGTGTTATTTCCCAAGACGGTCGCGCGCACCTTCGGGCTGCCGCGCAACGATCTGGCGATCCGGACCCTGTTCGGAGCACGGGAGCTGGCGACCAGCTACCGGCTGGCGGGCGATCCGACCAAGGCGGAATCGCTATGGGCGCGCGTCGCGGGCGACGTGCTCGATATCACGGTGCTCAGCGCCGCCTCGGTTCCGCAGAACCGCAAGCGCCACAACGCGCGCTTCGCCTTGAAGGCCGTGCTGCTGATCACCGCGCTCGACGTGCTGGCCGCCGTGCGGATGAGCAACGTCCAGCGCAACTGCGTCGATTAAGGAGAAGCCGCCATGAAAGCGCTGTGCTGGCAAGGCAAGAAGGACATCCGCTGCGAGAGCGTGCCGGACCCGATCATCGAAGATTCCAAGGACGCCATCATCCAGGTCACCTCCTGCGCCATCTGCGGTTCAGACCTGCACTTGATGGACGGGTTCGTGCCCGGCATGTGCCAGGGCGACGTCATGGGCCATGAGACCATGGGCCGGGTGGTCGAGGTCGGCCGCCAGGCGAACGGCGCGGGCGGCGGGCTGAAGGTCGGCGACCGGGTGATCATCCCGTTCCAGATCACCTGCGAGGACTGTGACCAGTGCCGGGCGGGCAACTACTCCGCCTGTGAGCGCACCAACCGCAACAGCGCCCTGGCGTCCGCCTTCTTCGGCCACACCACGGCGGGGATCTTCGGCTACTCCAACCTGACCGGCGGCTATGCGGGCGGCCAGGCCGAGTACATCCGCGTGCCGTGGGCCGCCACCACCGTGGTCAAGGTGCCGGAGGACCTGCCCGACGAGCAGCTGCTGTTCCTGACCGACATCCTGCCGACGGGCTGGCAGGCCGCGGTGCAGTGCGACATCAAGCCCACCGACACGGTGGCGGTGTGGGGCTGCGGCCCGGTCGGCCTATTCTCGATCCAGAGCGCCCTGATCCTGGGCGCGCGGCGGGTGATCGCCATCGACTCCGTACCCGAGCGGCTGGCGCTGGCGCGCGGCCTGGGGGCGGAGGTGATCGACCGTAACGAGGTCAACGTGCTCCAGACCCTCAATGAGATGACCGGCGGCAAGGGGCCGGAGAAGTGCATCGACTCCGTAGGGCTCGAGGCGCACGGGCCGAACCGGATCATGGACGTGGTCGACCGGGTGATGACTGGCCTTAAGCTCGAGACGGACCGGCCGCATGCTCTGCGCGAAGCCATCATGGCCTGCCGCCCCGCCGGGGTGTTGTCGGTGCCGGGCGTCTACGGCGGCATCCTCAACGGTGTGCCGTTCGGGGCGCTGATGAACAAGGGGCTGACGGTGAAGACCGGCCAGACCCACGTGCGCAAGTGGATGGGAGATCTGCTGCCCCGGGTCATCGCCGGCGAGATCGACACCACCTTCCTGATCACGCACGTGGAGCCGCTGGGGCGGGGGCCGGAGATGTATCAGAAGTTCCGGGACAAGCAGGACGGCTGCGTGAAGGTGGTGCTGAAGCCCTAGGCGAACGCGGTGGACCAGCGGCGGACTTCGCCGGTGGGGTCCTGGACCAGGAGTTCGACTTTGTGGCCCTGGAGTTCGGCGTCGCGGGCGAGGCGGCCGGCGGCCCAGATGGCGGATTCGCGTTCGTAGAAGCGGCCGAAGGGGGTGCCGGCGTGGAGGATCTTCCAGAGCTCGCCGAAGCGGAGCACGGCCAACTGTACCCTTGGCTCGGGAGCGGGGGCTAGGTTGTAGGCCAGGCTCATGAGGGGAGTTTGCGGTAGCAAACCGTTCCCCGCATTCACATTGGTTAGGCTGTGGACGAATCGGCGTTGGCGGCGCGGCGGGGTCGGGCGGAGGCCAGGGGCGGGGTGAAGGCGGCGATCTCGGCCAGGCGCTCGGGGTTGATCAGTTCGACGGAGCCGGAGCGTAGCACGATCAGGTTCTCGCGGCGGAGCTGCTGGATGGTGCGGTTCACGTGCACGATCGAGAGGCCCAGCACGTCGGAGAGGACCTCCTGCGTCAGGGGGAGAGGGAAGCGGCGGCCGTCGGCAAGGCCTGCAATGTTCAAGCGGTGGCGCAGTTCGAGCAGCAGGTGGGCGGTGCGCTCGAAGGCGGTCTGGCGGCCCAGGCGCGTGATGTGGTCGAGCAGGCCCGCTTCCTCGACGCCCGAGGAGACCTTGACGGCGGCGGAGAGGCCGGCGTGGGCGGCGCTGTCGGAGCCGATGGCCTCGGCGATCGAGGAGGCGTCGACGGTTTCCAGGCGGGTCAGGGCGACGGTGGTGGAAAGGGCCAGCGGCTCGGGACGGGCGCACAGGCCGATGGCGTCGCCGGGGAGCAGGATCATGAAGATCTGGCGGCGACCGTCGGGCAGCAGGCGCATGCGGCAGCCCCAGCCGGAGACGATGATCCGGGCCTGGCCGACGGCGGCGCCTTCCTCGAACAGGTCCTCGCCGGCCATGTAGCGCTCGCGGGCGGGCGGCAGGGCGGCGATCAGGGCGCGGTCGGCTTGGGTGAGCGCGGCCAGCGCCGACATGCGGCGCAGGAAGGGGTGGCTGCCTAGAACGAGGCCGGGCTGGAGATGGGCGAAGGTCATTGGGCGGCTCCGTCGGCGAGGGCCTTGACCGCGGCCTCGCGCAGGGCTCCGGGGGTGACCGGCTTTTCCAGGCGGGGGCGGTTCTGGTGGGCGGGGGGCAGGACCCAGCGGTCGTAGCCGGTGGAGAAGATGAAGGGGACGTGGCGGGCGGCCAGCTCGTCGGCGAGTGGGAAGACGCGGTCGGCGCCGCCGAGGTTCACGTCCAGCAGCGCCAGGCCGACGTTCTCCTCGGCGAGGGCCGCGCGGGCCCGGTCGATGTTGGGGAAGGGGCCGATCACGTCGCCGCCCAGAGCGCCGACGGCCCTCTGGATGTCGTCGGCGATCAGGAACTGGTCCTCGACCACCAGCACCTTGATTCCGCTTAGCGGCATTTCTTCGTCGTCATCGGTCATTGCCGACGCAGTAGAACACGTATCCCCCCCCAGTTTCCCCTCATAGGTTAAGCTTGGAGATCATTCTGAACACTTGTTCACTCGATCACAGCGTTATCGGCCGTTAGCGGCAACTCAATCGTGGCGCGCACACCTCCGCCGGCGAACTTCAGAGAGGTGTCGGCTCCCAGCTCGTAGGGCAGGGCGCGTTCGATCAGGCTGCGGCCGAAGCCGGTCCGCTTGGGGTTGGCTTCAATGGCGCGCACGCCGCTTTCCTTCCAGTGCAGGGACAGCAACTGGTGGCCATTGGGCTTGTGCACCTTCCACGTCACCGTGAGGCGGCCGTCGGGCGCGGACAGGGCGCCGTATTTGACCGCGTTGGTGGTCAGCTCGTGCACCGCCAGGGCCAGGTTCTCGGCGGCGCGCTGGCGCAGGCGCACCGAGGGCCCCGACACCTCGATGCGGTCCTCGTCGGCGGCCACGGCGAGCAGTTCGTCGCGGACCAGCTCCTCCAGGTCCACCGCCACGTCCTCGGTGCGGGTCACCGCGCTCTGGGTGCGAGCCAGGGTGGCCAGGCGGCCGTCGAAGTGGCTGAGGAAGTCGTCGACGTCCTGGGTGCTTTCGCCCGTGCGGCTGGCCACCGAGCGCACCACGGTGAGGATGTTGCGCACCCGGTGCTGGAGCTCGGCCAGCAGCAGCTTCTGGCGCTCCTCGGCGCGGTGCCGCTCGGTCACGTCGCGGCCGATCTTGAATAGGCCGCGGAAGGCGCCGTCAGGCCCCCGCAGCGCCCGGGTGGAGCCTTCGATGAATACCCTGGAGCCGTCCTTGCACTGGTGCCAGCGGACATCGGGGGCGAAGCCGTTCTGGCGAGCCTCGTCGAATTCGAAACCCGGAATCCCGCGTGCGCGGTCCTCCGGAACGAAGATGAAGTCCGCCAGCTGATCCTTGGCCTCCTCGGCGGTCCAGCCGAACACCGCCTCCGCCCCCGGAAACCAGTTCTCGACGCGATTTTCCGGGTCGGTGGTGAAGATCGCGTAGTCGCGCGCCTCTTCCATGATCAGGCGCAGGCGGCCTTCGCTGGCCCGCAGCGCCGCCTCCGCGCGCGCGGTGGCGGTCACGTCGAGGAAGGTGATCACCGCCCCGGCGATCACGTTCTCGGTGCTGCGGTAGGGCAGCACACGAGCGAAGTAGCGCGCGTCGCCTTCGGCGGTCACTTCCCGCTGCACCGGCGCCAGGCTGCGGATGACCTTGCGCACGTCCTCCTGGAGCTCCGGGTATTCGATGCGCGCGCCGATATGGCCGATGGGGCGGCCGATGTCGCTGTCCAGCAGGTGGAAGGTCTCGGTTGCGGCCGGAGTGAAGCTGCGCACCCGCAGGTCGTTGTCGAGGAAGACCGTGGCGATCTGGGTGCTCTCGAACAGGTTCTGCAGATCACTGTGGGTCCGGCCGAGCTCGGCGACCCGGTTGGCCAATTCGTGGTTGACGGTCTGCAGCTCCTCGTTGATCGACTGCAGCTCCTCGCGGGAGGTCTCCAGCTCCTCGTTGGCGGACTGCAGCTCCTCGTTGATCGACTGGTATTCCTCGTTGGAGGACTTCAGCTCCTCGTTGGTGCTTTCCAGCTCCTCAATGGTGGCCTGCAGCCGGTCCTTGGTGACCCGCAGCTCGCCCTCCAGGCGCTGCACGTGCTCGTCGCTCACCAGGCCGTGTTCGACGCCCGCGACCAGGCCATCGGGCACGGCGCCGCCGTCCTGGAAGATCACCACCATGGTGGTGGGCTCCTGCCCCCCGCCGACCCGCTCCACGACGATGCTCACCGCCGTGACCTGCCCGTCGATGTTCAGCTGGACCCGGGGCGTCTCGACCGGCCCGCCGAGCGTCGCGGCCTTGTGCAGCGCGGTGCGCAGGTCCAGCCGCAGTTCGCGGTGGACCAGGCCGAGGATGTTCAGGGTGGCCACGCCGGCGGCGGGCTCCAGGTAACGCCCGGTGCGTCCGGAGAAGTGCAGGACGTCGCCCTGTTCGTCGACGACCACGTAGGCGGGGGCGTAGCGCTCGGCCACCAGTTCGGCGCGGCGGCCGACGCCGGCGACTGACGAGCGGCGCCAGGGGGCGGTGGCTAAGTGGGCGTCACCGAGCCGCCGCGGGCCCGAAGCCAGCGGAAACTCCGGCAGGATTCGGGTGCTGGTCTCCAGCCGTTTGAACACCCGGTTCTTGCGGTCCAGGGGCGCGAACAACTTGGCGTGCTTGGTGACGTTCTCGGCGTTGCCGAGGAAAAGGTAGCCGTCCTGCTTCAACGAGAAGTGGAAAATCGGGATCACCCGGGTCTGCAGATCGGCGTTCAGGTAGATCAGCAGGTTGCGGCAGGAGAGCAGGTCGATGCGCGAGAAGGGCGCGTCCTTCAGCACGTTGTGCGGCGAGAAGATGCACATCTCGCGCAGCTGTTTGGAGACCGTGTAGGTCGCCCCCTCCTTGACGAACCAGCGCGACAGCCGCTCGGCGGACACCTGGTGCTGGAGTGCGCCTTCGGGGTAGCGGCCGGCGCGGGCGATCGCCAGGGCGCGCGCGTCCAGGTCGGTGGCGAAGATCTGGACGTGCGGCGGACGGTCCAGCCGCTCCATCTGCTCGCGCAGCAGGATGGCCAGGGAATAGGCCTCCTCGCCGGTGGCGCAGCCGACCACCCACACCCGGACTTGGTCCTCGGGCTTCTTGCCTTTGAAGATCTCGGGGATCGCCTCGCGCTCCAGCACCCCGAACTCGGCCGGGTCGCGGAAGAATTGGGTGACGCCGATCAGCAGGTCCTGGAAAAGGTGCTGAACCTCGCGCGGGTTGCCGTGGAGGCGCTCGATGTAGGCTTCGATGTGCTCGTCGCCGACCACCTGCATCCGGCGGGCGACGCGGCGCAGGAAGGTGTTTTCCTTATAGCCGTGGAAGTCGTTGCCGGTGGCGTTGCGCAGGATGGTCGAGATGCGGGCGAGGTGGGTGGAGGCCTCCTTTTGCAGCGCCTCCAGGCCGCCGGCTTCCTCCACGCGAACCAGGTTGCGGACGTAGCCGGCCACCTGGCTGGGGATTTCCTCCACCGGCAGCAGCAGGTCGGCGATGCCGGCGGCGGTGACCGCTTCGGTCGCGAGCTCCTCCTCGCCCCGGCGCTCGGCCACGGCCAGGCCGCCGCAGCTCTTGGTCGCCGCCACGCCGGCGATGCCGTCGCTGCCGAGGCCCGACAGGATCACCGCCACCGAACGTTCGTGGTAGCTCTCCGATATCGACAGCAGCAGCGAGTCGACCACGCCGCGCTGGCCGATCGGCTCCTCGGCGGGGTGGGAGCGGACGCGGCCGCCCTGGACGGTAATCAGGGCGTCGCGGCCGCCGACGTAGATGTGGTTCGCCTCGATCGGCTCGCCGTCGCCCGGAATGGACACGGGCATGCGCCCCTGCCGCCGCAGCGCCTCGACCACAGTGTCAACGCTGAGCCCGTCCTGCTGGCGCACGGCGATCAGGTAGGCGGCGCCGAGCCGGGGCGGGAAGTGGGCGAACAGCAGCTCGAGCGAGGCCTGGGAGGCCAGGCAGACGCCGACGCCCACCACCGCAGCCGGCACGACCGGTTTGGATTTGCTTTTCGGCTTGCTGCTTCGCGAGCGTTGTTTCAGCTCGCCGTTCCGTACCGTCACCAGGATTTACCGCCTTCGTTCTGACAATGTAGCCCGCCCGCGCTTCATCCAGAAGCGCGGCCGCTAAATATCCTGCTCGTGGACCTGGCGGCGCATGCGCGTCGCCAGGATGGCGGCGTCGCGCAACACAGTCGCGTAGCGGCGGTATTCCAAGGAGCGGCCCTCGTAGAGCTCGGCAACCGCGCTGCGGCCGGTGTCGCGGGCGTCCTTGGCCATGCGCTCCACGAGGGTGACCCGCTCCTCCATCACCCGCATAGCGATGCGCATCGCCTCGTCCACCTCGCCGGTATGGGCGGCCATCACCTCGGCGGTGTAGGCGTGGCCGATCTGGCAGCGGAAACGCAGCGGCTGACCTTCCCGCACCTCCGACAAAACGCCGTGGCAGTCGGGGCAGCTAATCGGGCTTGGGTCGGCGAACCGGCGCAGTTGCTCGGAGCCCAGGCGCGCGCCGGCGGCGACCTCGACCTCGAAGATCAGGTTGTCTGAATGCTCCTCTGGCGGCGGCCCCGCGTCGGTACGGACGATTTCGGTCAGCAGGGCTGCGAGCTGGTCGGCGCTGGTCACGTGGTCGGCCTGCACCGTCTCCAGCGCCGCGGTCGGCATCGAAGGCTCGAAGGCGTCGACCGGGTGCTGGACCACCGCGGTGCCGCCCCTGCGCTTGATCGCGTGCAGGCCCGCGGCGCCGTCGTTGAGCATGCCGGTGAGGATCACCCCCACCGCGCGCGGGCCGTAGAACAGGGCGGCCGAGCGCATCATCGGGTCGATCGAGGGGCGCACCAGGTTCTCGCGCGGCCCTTCGCCGAGCCGCACAGTGCCGTCGATCAGCAGCAGGTGCCGGTCCGGCACGGCGACGTAGATGTTGCCGGGCTCCACCGGCTGGCCGTCCACCGCGGCCAGCACCGGCAGGCGCGAGGCGCTCTTGAGCATGTCGGCCAGGAACACCGGCGCCTGGGACGGCACGTGGGTGCTGACGAACACGCTGGCGGGCAGGTCGGCCGGCAGCTCGCTGACCAGCCGCTTGAGCACCGGGCCGCTGCCGGCCGAGCCGCCGATGGTGATGATGTCCTTCTTGGGCATGGGCGGTCCGTGAGCGCGCGGGCCGCGCCTCATGCTCAACCGAAGCCGTGGAAAGCGGTTCCGCCTCGAGGGGCGGCTTCAGCGGCGCAGGTCCGCCTCGATAGCCACGAGGTGCTCGCGCATCTGCTCCAGCGACACCTCGAAGGTTTCCAGCAGCCGGATGGCCGAGCCGGTCGGCTCGCCCTGCTCCTCCAGCCGTCCGACCAGCTGGCGCTGCTGCGACACCCGCTCCTCGCCCTCCACGACGTGGCGGCGGGCCATGGCCAGATCCTCGGGGGTGTAGCCCATGGCCGATCATCCCACGCCGGGCCTGGCTTTCCAAATGTGAAGAATCGCGCACGCGCCGTGCCTCCCTGTCGGGATGAGGTGGAGAGGTCCGCGGAGCGCCGGGCCTGGCCCGGATACCGTAGATTATGTGGTTTCGGCGCAGGCCTGCCCCGCCCGCTTTAAGGCAGGGAGCTGACGCTCCGCGGCGGCTGTTTTGACGGAGGGGAGTCCCCACGGGCGTTGTCGACCCAGCTGGACTCAATCCGCCGCCCAGGCTTGCGATCCCCTGGACGGCCCCGCCTCCGCTTGGAGGACGGGGCCGGCGGGCGAGGCGCCAGAGATACGCCTCGGGACAGGCGCGACCAGGCCTTGCGGCCCAAGCCTCGCCTGACGCCGGATCGCCGCAGGCAGATACGCGCCTCGCGTCCGGCCCTGCGGTTTTGCTCCCCGCAGGCTCAACTCCCGCACAACCGGCCCCCCGCCGCCGCTTCGGGCTCTGGATCCAAAAGCGCCCTCTCCCGCGGCGGGAGCGAGGAGCAGTATGCAGGAGGCTCGGAGGGGGTGGATAAGCCGGGGGTTTTCCCCCTATTCCGCCGCGAGCGCGCGGTCGGGTTCGGCCGAGGGTTCAAGGGTTTAGCGGTTGGAGAGGCGGCGCGGCGGCCTGACTTATCCGCCGGGTTGGGGAAGGTCAGGCGGCGGCCTGGGCGGGCGGCTCCACAGCTTCGAGCGCGCGCAGGAGCACCTCGACGCCCGCGCCGGGGCGGAGGGACTCGGTGGTCAGGATGCGCCGCCAGGCGCGGGCGCCGGGGCGGCCGGCGTAGAGGCCGAGCATGTGGCGGGTCATGGCGGAAAGCTTCACGCCCTCGGACAGGCGCCGGCCGATGTAGGGGAGGAAGCGCTCGACGGCCTGGCGGGGGGTGAGGCCGGAGTGGGGCTCGCCGAACAGGCGGCGGTCGGCTTCGCCCAGGATGGCGGGGGAATGGTAGGCGGCGCGGCCGAGCATGACCCCGTCGAGGCCCTGAGCCAGGTGCCGTTCGGCCTGGTCGAGGGAGGCGATGGCGCCGTTGATCACCACGGTCAGGTGCGGGCGTTCGCGCTTGAGGCGGTGGACGAGGGCGTAGTCGAGCGGAGGGATGTCACGGTTCTCGCGCGGGCTGAGGCCCTTCAGCCAAGCCTTGCGGGCGTGGACGATGAAGGTGGCGACGCCGGCGGCGGCGCAGGCGTCGACGAGGCGGAACAGGCTGTCTTCCGGCTCCTGGTCGTCCACGCCGATGCGGCACTTGACCGTGAGGGGGATGGAGACCGCCTCGGCCATCGCCGCCATGCACTCCGCGACCAGCCCGGGCTCCAGCATCAGGCAGGCGCCGAAGCGGCCGGACTGCACCCGGTCCGACGGGCAGCCGACGTTGAGGTTGATCTCGTCGTAGCCGGCGGCCTCGCCGATACGGGCAGTCTGCGCCAGATCGGCGGGATCGGAGCCACCGAGCTGGAGGGCGACGGGGTGCTCGACCGGGTCGAAGCCCAGCAGCCGGTCGCGGTCGCCGTGCAGCACAGCGCCGGTGGTGAGCATCTCGGTGTAGAGCCGGGCGCGGCGCGTGAGCGTGCGGTGGAAGGCGCGGCAGTGCCGGTCGGTCCAGTCCATCATCGGCGCGACGCAGAGGCGATGCGGGGGCATGGGCGATGATTTAGTGCGCCAACCCCTTTCCGGCCAAACCCCGCCGCGACTAAGCTCCCGTTATCGGGGAGGGGCGGATGCAGATCGGCAGGCGTGGGCTCTTAGGGGCGGCGGGGCTGGCCCTGGCGGCGGGGGCGGCTTCGGCGCAGGGGCGCGAGGCGCCGGTGGACACCGACGTCACCGACCGGCGCAAGCACGCGGAGGCGATGCGGCGGATCGCCGACTACGCGCAGCGGCACGTGCGGGAGTACGGCCTGCCGGGGATGACGCTGGCGGTGGTGGACTCCGAGGGGTTCACCGGCTTCATCCGGGTGGGCTGGGCGGACCTGGACCGGCGCGAGCGGGTCGGGCCGGCGCACCTGTTCCAGATCGGTTCGATCTCCAAGTCGTTCGTGGCGCTGACCTGCAACCAGCTGGCGCAGGAGGGGAAGCTTGACCTGGACGCGCCGGTGCGGCGCTATGTGCCCGAGGCGCCGCTGCCGGCCAAGCCGGTGGTGACGGTGCGCCAGCTGCTCAACCACGTCTCCGGCCTGCCCGCAGACGCGCCGGCGTTTCCGGAGCATGGGAAGCTGTGGCTGGGGTACGAGCCGGGGAGCCGGTGGAGCTACAGCAACACGGGCTACTACCTGCTGGGCAAGGTGATCGAGCGGGTGGAGGGGCGGCCGCTCGGGCAGGTGACCCAGCGCCGCGTGCTGACGCCTCTTGGGATGACGGCGGCGGTGCCGGTGATCACCTCGGCCGATCGGCCGCGCTACGCCACCGGCTATTCGCCCCTTTACGAGGACCGGCCGTTCCCGCGCGCGGGGCGGCTGGTGACGGCCGACTGGATCAACAGCGACGACGCGGCCGGCTGCATCTCGGCCACGGCGGCGGACATGGCGCGCTACGTCCGCTACCTGATCGACCTGTCGCGGGGGCAGGGGGCGCCGCTGCTGTCGGACGCGCGGGCCAGGACCTACCTCGACCAGGCGTCGGAGGCGCCAGGGTGGGCGGCCAAGGCCCGCTACGGCAACGGGCTGGCGATCATCGACGCGGAGGGGCGCAAGCTGCTCCAGCACACCGGCGGCATGGTGGCGTTCAGCTCGTCGATGACCATCGACCCGGAGGCGGGGGTGGGCATCTTCGCCAGCAGCAACATCGGGCTGACCGGCTACCGCCCGCGCGAGGTGACCATCTGGGGCTGCCGCCTGTTGGCCGCCGAGATGGCGGGCGGGGCGCTGCCCGAGCCGCCGGAGACGCGGCAGAAGGTGGAAAAGCCGGGCGATTACGCGCGCGTGTTCACCTCGCGGCGGGGCGAGCGGGTCGAGGTGCGGGCGGGCGCCGACAGTCTGGCGCTGGTGCTGCCGGAGGGCGAGGCGCGGCTGATCCCCTACGCCAAGGACTCGTTCGTGGCCGACCACGCGCGCTGGAGCCGCCACGGCTTCACCTACGCGCGGCAGGCCGAGCGGGTGGCGCGGGTCTGGTGGGGCTCGGAGGAGTTTCTGCCGTCGGGCTCCACGGGATTCACCCCGGCCTCGCCGCGGCTGAAGGCGCTGGAGGGGCTATACGAGAACGACAGCCCCTGGAACGGCTCGACCGTGTTCTACGCGCGCGGCTCGGAGCTGTGGGCGGGGAGCGAGCGGCTGACGCCCCTGCCGGACGGCGTGTGGCGCTTCGGCGAGGACGACTGGTCGCCCGAGCGGGTCAGCTTCAGCGCCATGATCAACGGCCAGGCGCACCGGGCGACCTTCTCTGGCACCGACTTCTGGCGGCGGAACCTGTGAGGCGCCGGCTTGCTCCGGCGCTGGCGGCGGCGGCGGCGGCGGCGGCGGCGGCGGCGGCGGCGCTCGCGCTCGCATCGGCCGGGACCGCAGGCGCCGCGCCGAACGCCGGAACTCCGGCCGCGGCGGACGAGGCGCTGCCGGCGCTGCGGTTCGACTTCCCCGGTGTGAGGATCGGCATCGCCGAATATCCGGAGGGCCCGACCGGGACCACGGTGTTCCACTTCCCCAAGCCGGTGATGGCGGCGGTGGACGTGCGCGGCGGCGCCCCCGGCACGATCAACACCGACGCCCTGCGGCTGGCCTACGACGAGCCGTTCACCGACGCGATCGTGTTCTCCGGCGGCTCGTCCTACGGCCTGTCGGCGGCGGCGGGCGTGGCGGAGGCGATCAAGGACACCCGCCGCGATCCAGGCGATCTGGCCAACATCGCCTTCGTGGCCGGCGCGATCATCTTCGACCTCGGCCCGCGCAGGTTCACCACCGTCACGCCAGACGCCCAACTCGGGCGCGCGGCCTTCCGCGCGGCGCGGGAGGGCTGGTTTCCGCTGGGGGCGCAGGGGGCCGGGCGGTTCGCCACCCAGGGGGGCTACTTCGACGACCGGGTCTACTCCGGCCAGGGCGGTGCGGTCCGCCAGGCCGGCCCCACCAAGGTGGCGGTGTTCACCGTGGTCAACGCGCTGGGCAGTGTAGTGGACCGGCAGGGCCGGGTGCAGCGCTGCAACCGGCCCGGCCCGGACGGGTGCGGGACCATCGGCGAGCGGCTGGCGGCGCGAATCGGCAAGATGGCGCCCGAGCCGGCCGCGCGCGGGGGCCTGAGCGGAAACACCACGATCACGCTGGTGGTCACCAACCAGAAGCTGCCGCTGTGGGCGCTGCAGCGGCTGGCCAAGCAGGTGCACATGTCGATGGCGCGGGCGATCCAGCCTTTAGCGACCACCAACGACGGCGACGTGCTCTACGCCGTCACCACGGGCGAAGTGGAGAACGACAGGATTTCGGAGGTGGACCTCGGCCTGCTGGCGTCGGAGACCGCCTGGGACGCGGTGCTGTCGAGCCTGCCCCGGCTGGACCCGCCGGAGACGCGCGCGCCGGTGCGCCTGAGCGAGGCGCAGATGGATGCGGTGGCGGGCCGCTACGCCTTTTCACCGGAGGTGGAGGTGACGGTGGCGCGCGAGGGCGGGCGGCTGTGGGCCTATGGGGTGGAGCGGCAGAACCTCTACATCGCCAAAGGGGCGCGGGTTGAGCTGACGCCGGTCTCGCCGACCGAGTTCGTGCTGGAGACCGTGCGCCGAGACCGGCTGCGCTTCGAGCGGTCGGGCCGGCGGGTGACGGGGCTGACGGTCAACCCCGGCCACTGGCCGGTGCGGGCGCGGCGAGTAGGGTAGGGGCTAGGCCGCCGCCTCCGCCTCCAGCTTCAGCGCCCTAGCCACGGCGCGGGTGTAGTTGGGGCCGACCTGGATTTCGGCGCCGTCATTCAGCACCAGGCTGAGCAGCCCCTTGCCCGGACGGCGCACCTCGGCCACCGCGCGCGGCGCCACGAAGGCCGAGCGGTGGACCCGCAAGAGCAGGTTCGAGTCGAGGCGCTTTTCCAGAGCCCCCATGGTCGCGCGCACGATCCAGCTGCGGGTGGAGGTGTGCAACAGCACGTAGTCGCGCGCCGCCTCGATCCAGTCGATCGCCTCGACCGGCACCCGCACCAGGCCGGTGCGCGAGGGGGCCCAGATCTCGGGGTCGTAGGCGGTCGTCGGCGCGGGGGCGCGGCTCTGGCCGCGCAGCGCGTCGACCACGGTCTCCAGTTCGGCGGCGCGGCCCTCGGCTTCGCGCAGGGCGCGGCGGCGGCGGGCGCGCTCGACGGCCTGACGCAGCCGGTCGAAGCGCACGGGCTTGAGCAGGTAGTCGGCCGCTTCGACGGCGAAGGCGTCGGGCGCGTAGTGCTCGAAGGCGGTGACGAACACGATCTCCGGCCGGGCCTCGTCGGGCAGGCTCTCCGCCAGCTGCATCCCGGTCAGCGCCGGCATCTGCACGTCGAGGATCACCAGGTCCGGCTTCAGCTCCGCGATCTTGTGGCCCGCGGCCTCGCCGTCCGAGGCGGTCCCCACCACCTCCGTTCCCGGGATTTCGCGGAAGGCGACCTGCAGCCGCTCCAGCGCCAGGGGTTCGTCGTCGACCAGCAGCACGCGCATCAGGCAGCCTTCCGAATACCGATCGAGCGGGTCAGCGGCAGCCGCACCACAGCGAGGAAGCCCTTGGCGCGCGGCGTCGCCTCGAGCGAACCGCGGGCGCCGAACAGCGCCTCCAGCCGGGCACGCACGTTGTGGAGCCCCACGCCGGTGCCTGACCTTGTGGCGGCGCGGTCCGACGCCTGGCCGTCGTCCTCGACCATGATGGTCAGGTCGTCACCGTCGTGGGCCGCCTCAACGCGGATGGTGACCGTGCCTTTCGAGGGTGCGACGGCGTACTTGATCGCGTTCTCGACCAGCGGCTGGAGGATGAAGCTCGGCACCAGCGCATCGAGCAGCGGCGTCGGGCAGGCGAAGTCCACCGCCAGCCGCTCGCCGAAGCGGACGCTCTCGATCTCCAGGTAGGCATGGATGGTGGCGAGTTCGTCGTCGAGCGTGATGAAGCCGTCGGGATCGGAGGAGAGGGAGGCGCGCAGGAAGTCGGACAGCTTCTGCATCATCAGCTCCGCCTCGCCGTTGCGCCCGGTGACGATCAGGGTGGAGATCGCGTTCAGGGTGTTGAACAGGAAGTGCGGGTTGAGCTGGAAGCGGAGCGCGGCCAGCTGCGCCTGATGGGCGGCGGCGCGGGCTTCGGAGAGCTGCCGCTCGCGGTCCTGGATCTTGTAGGTGGAAAGGATCAGGGCCAGCGCCGCGGCGTAGAGACCGTAGGCGCCGGCGTAGATCAGCACATTGCCGGCCGTCACCCGCCAGAGGTTCAGCGCCTGGTCGGTGTGCGTGCGGTAGAAGTCGACGAAGAACCAGCTGTCGGCGAGCGAGGTGGCGATGGTGGCGAAGGCGACGGCGGCGGCGATGACCAGCGCCTGGCGCCATCGCGGCAGCTCCTGCACCGCGCGCACCGCCAGATAGACCGGCAGCGACAGGGGCAGGGCCACCATGATGCAGAGCATCAGCAGCTGCGCCCGCCAGAGCGCCACCGAGCCGTATTCGGCCACGGTCGGCAGCAGGAACAGCAGATAAGCCACGGCCCACAGGCCAAGGCTCATCAGCAGGGCCTCGCGGTCGCCCCGCTTCCATTTGAAAAATCCGGCCATGCGCTCCGCCGTTGTTCCGATGAGGCAATGTAGCGCGTGAAAGCGGGGATGGCGTCAGCCTTCGTCGCTCGGGCGGCGCGGTTCGCCGCAGCCGCGCGGGCTTCGCCGCCAGATTGGGCGGACCGGTCTCAACGGGCGCGACGGCGGCGGGGGAACGGGGGAGGAGAGGGACGTCAGTTCAACCCCTCGCCGCCGGCGAACATCCCAAGGAGCCTACCCAATGAAGACCGTGTTCCTCCCCCTCGCCGCCTCCGCGCTGGCGCTGTCCACCTTCGCCGCCGCCCCCTGCGCCGCGCAGGAGCTGCTGGCGCCCAACGGCCGCACGGCCGTGGTCAGGACCGCCGACCTCGACATCGCTTCGGAGGCCGGGGCGCGCACCCTGATGGTCCGGATCGACACCGCCGCGCGCCGGGTCTGCGCCCCGCAGGAGCGCCAAGGCCTGAGCGACGAGCCGCGTCTCTGCCGCCAGGACGCGGTGCAGCGCGCCGTGACGAAAGCCGGCGCCGGGAGGCTCGCCGCCTCTGGCGCGTTCCAGATCGGCCGGGTCGCGGGCCGCTAAAGGCCCGCCCGCGCCGGCCCGGCCCCGCCCCTCCCCAGCCGGGCCGGCGCGTCCTCCAGAGGACGAAACAGCGGCGCCCAAGCGCCGCTGTTTTCGTATTAAAAGCTAGGGAGTTACCAGCGGTAGTTGAAGCTGACGCTGATCCGCTCACTTCCCCGCCCGCGGGCCTTCACGCCGGCGCCAACCTCGTGGCGCAGCCAGCTTTCCCACAACAGGACCGTGCCGGGTTGGGGCGACACATAGACGAAGGGTCGCGCCTCCTCCGGCGCGTCGGCGCGGCGCGGGGGAGCAGCCATCATCAGCGGCAGGCGCGGGTCCTCCAGCTTCAGCGCGCCGGAGCCTTCGGGAACGGCTACGTAGACCGTGCCGGAGACGACGCTGTGCGGATGTATGTGGCCGGAGTGGGCGCCGCCGGGGCGCAGCAAATTGACCCACAGGCTGTCGAGCTTGAGACGGCGGCCTTTGAGGTCGAGCCATGCCTCATCGGCGAAGCGGGCGGCGTGGCGGTCCAGCCGCCGCTTCAGCTCGGCGAAGGCGGGGTCGCGCTGGGGCAGATCATCCAGGGAGGCGTAGGAGGTGTAGCCGGGGTAGTTGTGCCGGGCGCACCAGGCGCGTCCCGCCGCGTCTTCGGCCGCGAGGGCGCGGCAGGCGGTTTCCAGTTCGACGTTGAAGGCGGCGAAATCCGGCGCCTCGGCCAAGGTGGCTTCGTAGAGCCGGGTGACGAACAGCGCGCGCGCGGGCATGGGCCCGTGTAGCACAGTTCCCAGCGCCGCTTGACCGCGCCTCGGAGGGCATGGCTGTAACTCATCGAGTTCGGGCGCTTGGCGCGCTCCGGCGTGGATGGAGCGTTTGAGCATGCGCGTGCTCGCACTGGCGGTCGCCGCCTCCCTGATGGCCGGCGGCCTGGCGTCGGCCGAGACGGCGCCGGAGTTCCAGCCTTCGCCGGACCGGATCCGGGCGCACATGGCCTTTCTGGCGTCGGACCTGCTGGAGGGCCGCGAGGCGGGCACGCGCGGCTACGACATCGCGGCGAATTACGTGGCGGCCGAGTTCGCCAAGCTGGGTCTGAAACCCGCGGGGGACGCGGGCTCCTATCTCCAGCGCGTGCCGCTGACCGCCTACCGCCCGGCGGGCGAAGGCGGCGTGACCCTGCGCGCCCGCTCCGGCCGCACGACGCCGCTGGTGTTTGGGCAGGACTATGTGCCGGCCGCGGCGCCGCTCGGGAGCGAGACCAGAGTGTCGGCGCCCCTGGTGTTCGTCGGGTACGGGGTGGCGGCGCCGGCGTTCGGGCGCGATGACTACAAGGGGCTGGACGTCCGGGGGAAGATCGTCGTGATGCTGGCCGGCGCGCCCAAGGCCATCCCCGGCGAGGAGCGGGCCCACTACGGCGGGCGCGGCAAGCGGCTGGAGGCGGCGCGGCGCGGGGCGGTGGGCGTGATCACCGTCTGGACGCCGACGCGCGAGCGGGTGGTCCCCTTCGAGCGGACGCGATCCACCTGGCGCTCCTGGTCGATGACCTGGCGCGGGGCCGACGGGCAGGCCTACTTCCCTGGTCCGGGGTCGCCGGCGCTGGCGAACGTCAGCCTGCAGGGCGCCGAGAAGCTGTTCGCCGGGGCCAAGGTCCCCTGGGCCAAGATCGTGGCGGCCGCCGAGAAGAAGGCCGGAGACCCGCCGCGCTTTGACCTGCCGGTGACGGCGGAGGTCGCGCTCACGACCGAACTGAAACCTATGGAGAGCGCCAACGTGGCCGGGCTGATGCCTGGCTCCGACCCGGCGGTGCAGGACCAGGTGATCGTGCTGAGCGCGCACCTCGACCACCTTGGGATCACCAATCCGGTCAACGGCGATGCGATCAACAACGGGGCGATGGACAACGCCTCGGGCATCGCCACCATGCTGGAGGCGGCCCGGGGTTTCGCCGAAGGTGGGCGCCCGCCGCGCCGGCCGCTGCTGTTCCTGGCGGTGACGGCCGAGGAGAAGGGCCTGGTCGGCTCGGAATACTTTGCCCACAACCCGACGCTGCCGAAGGCGAGCCTGGCCGGCGACGTCAACCTCGACATGCCGATCCTGAGCTACGACTTCCGCGACGTGACCGCCTTCGGCGGCGACCGCTCCAGCATGGGACCGGCGGTGCGGCGGGCGGCCCAGCGGCTGGGCCTGCAGGTGACGCCGGACGCCACGCCGGAGGAGGGCATCTTCACCCGCTCCGACCACTACCGCTTCGTCGAGCAGGGGATTCCCGCGGTGTTCCTGAAGACCGGCGACCTGAACGGCGGGGCGCAGGCCACGGCCGCCTTCCGCCGTGACCGCTACCACCGCCCCAGCGACGACCTGAGCCAGCCGATCGACTACGCCGCCGGCGCCAGGTTCGCGCGGGTCAATTACGAGATCGCCCGCGAAATCGCCGACGCGCACGAACGGCCGACGTGGAACCCGGGCGACTTCTTCGGGACGCTGTTCAACGGGCCGGTGGGGACGACCGAAGGCGACGGCGCGCGGCGGTCGCCGCGGCCTTGAAGATGCGGATTGCCTCGCGGCTTCCTTCGGAGGTGACGGAGATTTAATCCGGGCCGCGCATCCGCCTGGTCGCCGCGGCGCTCTCTCTCTCCGCATCGACGGAGCCCCCCATGTTTTCCGCCCTCGCCGTTTCGCTCGTCCTCGCCGCCGCGGCCCCCGCCGTCGTCCTGCCCGAGGGTGAGGCGCTGAAAACGGCGATCGCCGCGAGCGACGCGGAGTTCTTCCAGGTCTTCTTCGTCGGCTGCGACCCGGCCAAGGTGGCGTCCATGCTGACGCCGGACTTCGAGATGTACCACGACAAGGGCGGCCTCGTGACGACCTCGGCCGCGCCCTTCGTCGCCCAGTACGCCAAGGATTGCGAGGCGAAGAAGAAGCCGGACGCCTGGCGCTCGCGCCGTGAGCTGGTCCCGGGCAGCCTGCGCGTGTGGCCGATCCCCGGCTACGGCGCCTTCGAGGACGGCGAGCACGTCTTCTACGAGCGCAAGGGCGACGGGCCGGAAAAGCTGGTCGGCCACGCCCGCTTCACCCAGGTCTGGCGGCTTGGCCCTGACGGCTGGCGCATCGCGCGCGTGCTGAGCTTCGACCACAGCGCAGTCGAATGAGCCGATGAAATTCGTGGGGCGATGTCGGCCCCACCGCCCACCGTTCGTCCTTCGGGCGCAAGCCAAGGGAGAACGATCATGACCACCACCACCGCGACCGTCCTGGAATTCGAGCCCGCCGCCGCTCCGGAAGTGAGGAGCGGGGTGGTCCCCTACCTCAACGTCGCCGACGCGGCCGCAGCGGCCGAGTTCTACAAGCAGGCATTCGGAGCGGAGGAGGTCGCGCGCATGCCAGCGCCCGGCAGCGACAAGATCTGCCACCTGCACCTCTACGTCAACGGCGGCTCAGTGATGCTGAGCGACCCCTTCCCCGAACACGGCTGCCCGCTGCGCCAGGCGCAGGGCTACAACCTGCACATCCAGGTCTATGACGTGGACCGCTGGTACGAGCGCGCGGTCGACGCCGGCGCCGAGGTGGTGATGCCGCTGCAGCTGATGTTCTGGGGTGACCGCTACGCCCAGCTCCGGGACCCCTTCGGCGTCACCTGGTCGCTGGGCGGGCCCAACTGAGGCCTAGGCGGGGCGCGTGACCGATATTTAATCGCGCGCCTCGCATCTGCGTCCCGGCCGCAAACCCTCTTGTTATCGGAAGGCGGGCGATAGACGCTCCGCCAGAGACTCGAAACCAAGGGGATGCAGCCATGGAAGGGATCATGATCCCGATCAGCTTGTTCGTGGTGATCGGCGCCATCGTCGTCGTACCGCGTTACTTCAAGAGCCGCGAACGCGAGGAGGTGCAGCGCACCGTCCGCGCCGCCATCGAGCGGGGCCAGCCGCTGCCGCCGGAGGTGATCGAGGCGATCACCCGCGACGCCCGTCCGGCCCATACGCCCGCCCGCGACCTGCGGCGCGCGGTGATCTGGATCGCCGTGGCGCTGGCTTTCGTCACCATCGGCTACTTCGCCAGCTGGGAAGACGGCGACGGCTGGTACGTCGGCCTGGCCTTCGCGGCCATCCCGGGCTTCGTCGGCCTGGCTTACCTGGCCTTCTCGCTGATCGACATGGCCACGCGCCGCAAGATCGAAGCCTGATCGGCGACCTTAGAGTAGAGGGCCACCATGGTGGGCAATCCATCCCCGCGCTCTCCGGCAGGCTTGCACGACGTCGAGTTGGCGAGCCTGTCGGCGGCGGGAGACCGCAAGGCCTTTGGCGAACTGGTCCGCCGGCACGGCTCGGCGGTCCGGGCCCTGCTGCGACGGATGGGGGCCGACCCGGCCACCGCCGACGACCTGGCCCAGGACGCCTTCCTCGCCGCCTTCGAGGCGATCGCGGATTTCCGGGGGGAGGGGGCCTTCGCCGGCTGGGTCAAGCGGATCGCCGCGCGGCTCTACATCAAGCGCTGGAAGAAGGCGAAGTCGCTCGACCTGGGCCTGGAGCCCGAGGACACGCCGCTGCCCTCCCACGAATCGGAGAGCAACACGCGGGTCGATCTGGACGAGGCGATGAAAGTGCTCTCGCCGGCTGAACGGATGTCCGTCTCTTTGTGTTTCGGTGGAGGGCTGTCGCACTCGGAGGCGGCCGAGGCGTTGAACACCCCCTTGGGAACGGTCAAATCCCATGTCAAACGTGGTTTGGATAAACTCCGGCGACGCCTGGAGGCGGTTCCGGAACGGCCTGGGAGGCAGGTCCATGGCTGATTACGATTTCGAACGGCGGCTCGAACGGATGTTCGCGGAGGTCCCCCACTTCGGGGACGCGAACGCCTTCGCCCAGGCGGTGGAGAGCAAGCTCGACCGCAGCTGGGCCATGCGCCGGATGATGATCGGCGCGGCCGGCTTGGTCGGCGGCCTGATCTTCGCGGCCCAGACGCTGGGGGCCGGACTGACGCAACGGATGGAAGGGCTGGGCGGCGAGCTTCTGGCCGACGTCAGCCAGCGCTTCACCTTGGCCCCCGAGCTGAAGGCCGCGAGCTATCTCCCCTACAGCGCCGAGGTGCTGTGGATGGGGGTGGGCCTGGCGGTGCTGGCCGTGGCCCTGGTCGCCACCCGCGCGCTGGAAGAGTTCTGAGGCTCGTCCGGCGGCGGCCGGGCCGCCGTTTTCCTGCCGCGGTCGGCGCCTACTGCGTCCGGAGCGGCGCGTTGCGGCGGGGCGGCCTTGCCGCTAGGGTCGCGCCGCCTTCGGGCGCGGGGTGACGGAGCTTCCAGGCTTGACCGACAATTTTCTCGAAGAGGTCGAGGAGCGGCTGCGTTCCGAGCGCTACCGCAGCCTCGGGGCCCGGGCGCTGCCGTGGATCATCGGCGCGGTCGTGCTGGCGCTGCTCGCCGCCGCCGCCTGGTGGGGCTACGGCGAATGGCGCCGCCGCGACGCCGCCAAAGCCTCCGAAGCCTACGCCACGGCTCTGGCTAGCGCCCAAGGCGGCGACCTCGACAAGGCCTTCGTCCAGTTCGGCGATGTCGCCAAGCTCAGCTCCCCCGCCTACGACGCCCTGGCGCTGATGAGCCAGGGCGCGGTGCGAATCGAGCAGAACCGCACCCAGGAGGCGGTGGCCTTGTTCGACAAGGCCGCAAAAGCCTCGAACGAGCCGATCCTTGAGGACGCCGCGCGCCTGAAGGCCGCCTTCGCGCTGATGGACACCGCGCCCTACGCGGCGGTCGCCGAGCGTCTCCAGCCGCTGCTGGCCGAGGGCCGCCCCTTCCGCCCCGCCGCGCGCGAGGCGCTGGCGATGGCCAAGCTGCAGGCCGGCCAGGTCCGCCAGGCGCGGGAGGACTTCGCCATCATCCCGATCACGCCGGGCGTCCCCGACGCCATGAGCGAGCGCGCCCAGGCCATGGTCGCCCTGATCGACAGCGGCACGGCCGCCCAGCTCCCCGCCATCGCCCGGCAGATGCGCGCCGCGCCGCGCGGTCCCGCCGCGGCGCCGCCCCTGCCGCCGGGCGCCGCGTCACCCCCTCAAGCCCAGTCCGCCCCTTCCGGAGCCGCCCAGTGATCCAGCCCCGCCGTCCGCTCGCGCTTTTCGCCGCGACGCTCCTGGGACTGGGGCTTGCCGGCTGCGGCACGCTCGACCGCGTCGCCAGCCTCAACCCGTTCAACCGCGGCGGCGGCAACAAGGTGATCGCCACCAGGGGCGAGCGGATCCCGCTGGTCGCCTTCAACCAGCAGGTCAGCGTGGCCGAGAACCTGCGCGGGACCAGCTTCTTCCTGCCCGACCCGGTGGCGGTGGAGTCCTGGCCGCAGCCCAGCGGAACGCCGAACGCCTGGACCGACAACGTCGCTGCCGGCGCGTCCTTCCAGGTCGGCTGGAGCGCCCGCATCGGCGAGGAGTCCGACAACAAGCACTACATCACCGCCACCCCGGTGGTGGCCGAGGGCAAGGTGTTCACCATGGACGCCGAGGCCCAGGTCTCAGCCTTCGACGCCGCCACCGGCCGCGAGCTCTGGCGGGTGGACGCCGCCGCCCGCGCGCCGCGCGACAACGAAGGCTTCGGTGGCGGCCTGGCTTACGAGGGCGGGCGGCTCTACGTCACCTCCGGCTTCCGCGCGGTGCAGGCGCTGAACCCCGCCAACGGCTCGGTGGTCTGGCGCACCCGCACCCTGGCGCCCGTGCACGACGCGCCCGCCGCCGGCGGGGGACGGGTGTTCGCCGTCGATCTCGACAACCAGTTCCAGAGCTACGACGCCGCCACCGGCCGCCCGGACTGGAGCTATCAAGCCCTCACCGAGCCCGCGCGCATCCTCAAGGCCACCGCGCCGGTGATCACCGGCGACGCGGTGGTCGGCGCCTTCGGCTCGGGCGAGCTGGTCGCCTTCCGCATGACCAACGGCAATGTGCTGTGGAACCAGACGCTGTCGCGCGGCAACCAGACCAACGCGCTGTCGGAGATCCGCTCCATCGCAGGCCGTCCAGTTGTGGCCGGCGGCGACGTCTACGCCGGCAGCCACTCGGGCGTGTTCGCCGCGGTCGACCTGCGCACCGGCGCCCCCCGCTGGACGCTTCCCGTGGCCACCATCACCACCCCCTGGCCCGCCGGCGAGGTCGTCTATGTCGTCTCCCGCGCCGGGGAAGTGATCTGCGCTTCCCGCGCCACCGGCCAGGTCTACTGGATCGCCGACCTGAACAAGGGGATCGCGAAGGCCAAGGACCGCTCCCTCTACTTCGGCCCCATCCTCGCCTCCGGCCGCCTCCTGGTGGGCGGCAGCAACGGCTACGTGATCGCCCTGGACCCGCGCACCGGCGCGCAGACCGGTCGCATCGAAGTGAACGGTCCCATACTCATGGCTCCCATTGCCGCCGCCGGCCATGTCTATGTGGTCACCGACGAGGGGACCTTGGTGGCGATCCGCTGACCTTATCGGCCGACAGCTCGGCCGTAGCCGGATGACAAAGAAATTTACGCCGCCCGTTTGCGTCCGGACGCCTCCAGCCGCTTGATCGCGTCCGGCAGCGACGCCTCGGCTTCGCAGTAGTTCCCCCACGCCCCGCTCCTGGCGAACAGCTTGGCCGCCGTGCGCAGGGTGAATTTCATCGGGTCCAGCCCCTTCTTCACCGCCGACCACTCCACAGGCATCGACACCGGCGCCCCCGGCCGCGCCCGGGGCGAGAACGGGGAGACTGCCGTCGACATCCGGTCGTTGCGCAGATAGTCGAGGAAAATCTTACCCGTGCGCTTGGCTTTTGACATGTTTACGAGGTAGCGGTCGGGGCTATCCGCCGCCATCCGCTCGCACAGCTCGCGGCAGAACGCCTTGCCCGTCGGCCAGTCCACCTTCGACGGCTTCAGTGGCGTGACCACGTGCAGCCCCTTGCCGCCGGTGGTCTTGCAGAAGGTGTTGAGCCCCAGCGCTTCCAGCCGCTCCTTCACCTCAAGCGCGCCTCGGATCACCTCCTCGAACCCCACCTCCGGCGCGGGGTCGAGGTCGAACACGAACCGCCCCGGGGTCTCCGGCTCGAACGGCCGGCAGTTCCACGGGTGGTATTCCAGCGAGCCGCTCTGCGCCGCCGCGATCAGCGCCTCGGGCGTGTCGAGCTGGATGTAGGGCTCGCGGTCCCCGCCGATGTCCACCGAAGTGTAGAGCGCCGAGGCGCCGCGCCCGATGTGCCGCTGGAAGAACCGCTGCTTGCCGTTCATCCCATCGGGATAGCGGATCAGCGAACAGGGCCGTCCGCGGATGTGTGGCATCATCCACTCCGCCACGCTCTCGAGGTAGCGCGCCAGCTCGATCTTGCTAACCGGCGGCTCCGTCTCCGGCGCCGGCCACAACACCTTGTCGGCGTTGGAGATCGACACGCCCCGCACCACCGACGATCCCTTCGCCGCCAGCACCGGCGCCGCCGGCTTGGCGGACGATTTCTTCGGCTCGGACGGGGCCGGCTTCGCAGTTTCCTCCCGCGCCTCCGCCGTCTCCGGCACGACCTCCTTGGCGCTCTTGTCCTCGCGCAGCCCCTTGAAGCTGGCCTGCCGGATATGGCCGTCGCCGGTCCAGCCGGCGAACTCGATCTCCGCCACCAGCTCCGGCCGCACCCAATGGATGTCGGCGTTCTTGCGCGGCGGCTTGCCGGCTTCGAACGGCGAGCTGTCGCTCTCCACCGCCTTCAGCCGCGGCAACAGCTTTGCCACCTTCTCGCGCCCGTAGCCGGTGCCGACCTTGCCGACATAGACCAGCCGTCCGTCCCGGTAGACGCCAGCCAGCAGCGAGCGGAACGAGGTCTGGTTGGTGGTCATCCAGCCGCCCACCACCACCTCCTGGCCGCCGCGGCACTTGGCCTTGGTCCACGACCCGCCGCGCCCCGGCTCGTAAGGAGCGTCCAGCCGCTTGGAGATGATCCCCTCCAGGTCCATCCGGCAGGCCGACTGCAGCACCGCCTCGCCCGCGGTGACGAAATGGTCGACGTAGCGTAGGCGCGGGGAGCGGGCCTTCTCCAGCACCTCCTTCAGCCGCCCCTTCCGGTCGGTCAGCGGCAACCCGATCAAATCCTCCTCTTCCGCGTAGAGCGCGTCGAACAGGTAGAACACCAACCCCGCAGTCTTGCCCGTCGAGAGCGCGTCCTGCAGCCCGGCGAAATCCGGCCGGCCCTCGCCGTCCAGCGCCACCGCCTCGCCGTCGTAAATCCCGTCCGGGAGCTTGCCCCCATCGGCGGCGATCTCCTTGAACTTCGCCGTCCAATCCAGGCCCTTGCGCGTGCGCAGTCGCGCCTTCCCCTTTTCCACACGCAATTGAAGGCGGTAGCCGTCGAACTTGATCTCGTGCGCCCAGCCCTCGCCCTGCGGCGGCCGGTCCACCAGCTTGCATAGCTGCGGCGGCACGAAGTCCGGCAGCGCGGCGGCCTTCGTCCCGTGCCTTGGGGGCTTGGGCCGCTGCGACGCAGGCGCCTTGGGCGCGCCGGTCTCCTTCGCCACCTCCTCGCCCGAGTCTTCCTCGCCCCGGTTGGAGTTCCACACCGCGTTCGCCGTCGGCTGGACGGCGGTCATGAACGGCGTCGGCGCCTTGCCGGTCCCTGCGGCGATTTCCTCCATCGTCCGCCCCGAGGCGATGGAAAAGGCGTTCTCGTTCAGCAGCGCGTCGTTGTCGCCCGGCCGCTCGAAGCCGTCGCGGTGCTTGATCAGCAGCCAGTTGTTGCGCTTCTCGCGCTCGCGCCGGGGCATGCGCACCAGCACCCAGGAGCCATTCAGCCGTTCTCCGGCGAACACCACCTTCAGGTCGCCCTTCTTCAGCCCCTGCTCCACTGTGGTCCCCGGCGCGGGCGCCCAGTAGCCCCGGTCCCAGAGCATCACCGTGCCGCCGCCGTATTGCCCCTTGGGAATGGTGCCCTCGAAGTCGCCATAGGCCAGCGGATGGTCCTCCACCTCCACCGCCAGGCGCCGGTCCGCTGGATCGAGTGAAGCCCCCCGCGTCACCGCCCAGGACAGGAACACCCCCTGGTATTCCAGCCGCAGGTCGTAGTGCAGCCGCGTCGCGGCATGCTTCTGGATTACGAACCGCAGCCGCTCCGACGGCGCCACCGAGTCCTTGTCCGACGGCTCCGCGGTCACGGCGAAGTCCCGCATCGACTGGTATGTCTTCAGGTCCCGCGCCACGCAGACCTAATCCACGGCCAAGTTCGCGGTTCCGCCACCTTTCCCCTTCCCGGGGGAACGGCTTTAAAGGGCGGAATGTCTACAGCCACGCCAGCACCCGCCACCAACCACCGCCTGGTCATCGCCGGCTCTTCGGTCGGCACGGTGTTCGAGTGGTACGACTTCTACCTCTACGGCTCTCTCGCCACCTTCATCACCAAGCACTTCTTCTCCGGCGTCAACGAGACCACCGGCTATATCCTGGCGCTGCTGGCGTTCGCCGCGGGTTTCGCGGTGCGGCCGCTGGGCGCGCTGGTGTTCGGGCGTTTGGGCGACCTTTGGGGCCGCAAGAACACCTTTCTGGTCACCATGGCGCTGATGGGCCTCTCGACCTTCGTGGTCGGCCTGCTGCCCAGCTACGAGCAGATCGGCGTCGCCGCGCCTGTCCTGCTGGTGTTGATGCGCCTGGTCCAGGGACTGGCGCTCGGCGGCGAATACGGCGGCGCCGCCACCTATGTGGCCGAGCACGCGCCGGCGGGTCGCCGCGGCTTCTACACCAGCTGGATCCAGACCACCGCCACGCTCGGCTTGTTCCTCAGCCTGCTGGTCATCCTGCTCACCCGCCAGTCGCTCGGCGAAGACAGCTTCGGCGCCTGGGGCTGGCGCATCCCCTTCCTGGTCTCGGTGGTGCTGCTGGGCGTCTCGCTTTGGATCCGCCTCAAACTCAACGAGAGCCCGGTGTTCCAGAAGATGGTCGAGGAGGGCAGGGGCTCCAAGCAGCCGCTGAAGGAGTCCTTCGCCCGCTGGCCCAACCTGAAGATCGTCATCCTGGCGCTGGTTGGCCTCACCATGGGCCAGGCGGTGGTCTGGTACACGGGCCAGTTCTACGCCCTGTTCTTCCTCGAGCGGACGCTCAAGGTCGACGGCCCGACCACCAACACCCTGGTGGCGCTGGCGCTGCTGCTAGGCACGCCCTTCTTCGTCCTGTTCGGCTGGCTGTCGGACAAAATCGGGCGCAAGCGCATCATCCTGGCCGGCTGCCTGTTGGCCGCGCTCACCTACTTCCCGCTGTTCAAGGCGCTCACCACCGCCGCCAACCCGCAACTCGCCGCCGCCGCCGCCTCAGCCCCGCTGACCGTGGTGGCCGATCCCGCCGACTGCGCCTTCCAGTTCGACCCGGTCGGCAAGACCACCTTCGCCTCCTCCTGCGACATCGCCAAGTCGGCGCTGGCCAAGGCGGGCGTCAGCTACGCCAACGCCGCCGCGCCCCCGGGCGCGCTGGCGCAGGTGAGGGTCGGCCAAACCAGCCTGCCGAGCTTCGACGGCCGCGCCCTGCCAAAGGCGGAATTCACCGCCCGCTCTGAGGCTTGGGGCAAACAGCTAAGTGGGTTGCTGAAGTCCGCCGGCTACCCCGCCAAAGCTGACCCAGCCCGGACCAACAAGCCCCTGGTGGTGGCGATCCTGACCCTGCTGGTGATCTACGTCACCATGGTCTACGGCCCGATCGCGGCCATGCTGGTGGAGCTGTTCCCCACCCGCATCCGCTACACCTCGATGAGCCTGCCCTACCACATCGGCAACGGCTGGTTCGGCGGCTTCCTGCCCACCACCTCCTTCGCCATCACCGCCGCCACGGGCAACATCTACGCCGGCCTCTGGTACCCCGTATCCGTGGCCGCGGTCACCGCGGTCGTGGGCGCCCTGTTCCTGCGCGAAACCAAGGACAACGACATCGGCGCCTAGCGCGCGAACAGCTGGGACCTGTCGGCGAACGCCTTGAACTCCAGCGCATTGCCCGCCGGATCAAGGAAGAACATGGTCGCCTGCTCTCCCGGCTGCCCCTCGAAGCGCACGTGCGGCTCGATCACGAACGCGACGCCCGCCGCCTTGAGCCGCTCGGCCAGCGTGCGCCAGTCCTCCATGTCAAGCACTACGCCGAAGTGCGGCACCGGCACCTGGTCGCCGTCCACCGGGTTGCGCCCGCTGATGCGCTCCGCCCCCTCGATGCGGTGGGCTACGATCTGGTGACCGTAGAGGTCGAAATCGATCCAGTTCTCGGCGCTGCGGCCCTCCGCGCACCCCAGAACTCGGCCGTAGAAGGCGCGCGCCGCCTCCAGGTCGTCGACAGCGAAGGCGATGTGGAACGGGGCGAGATCGGCCATGGCGGCGGCCTTAGTGGGGATGGCGCGCCTGCACAACCGATGCTCGCGCCACACGATCCCCGCCTGTTGCGAGGCCGGAAGTGCAGGGGACCTTAAGCCGCCCCGCCCTTGTCGACGCGGCGCTCGGCGTAGATCACCAGCGGCTGGGCGCGGCCCTCAACCACCTCGGCGTTGACCACCACCTCGTCCACGCCCTGGTAGGTGGGCAACTCGAACATGGTGTCGAGCAGGATGCCCTCCAGGATCGAGCGCAGGCCGCGCGCGCCGGTCTTGCGGCCGATGGCCTTCTTGGCGATGCAATGGAGGGCGTCGTCGGTGAAGGTGAGGCCCACGTCCTCCATCTCGAACAGGCGCTGGTACTGCTTGACCAGGGCGTTCTTGGGCTCGGTCAGGATCTTCACCAGGGCCTCTTCGTCGAGGTCCTCGAGCGTGGCGATCACCGGCAGGCGGCCGATGAACTCGGGGATCAAGCCGAACTTCAGCAGGTCCTCGGGCTCGACCTTGCGCAGGATCTCCCCGGTGCGGCGCTCGTCGGGGTCGGCGACCTTTGCGCCGAAGCCGATGCCCGCGCCCTGGCCCCTGGCGGAGATGATCTTCTCAAGGCCGGCGAACGCGCCGCCGCAGATGAACAGGATGTTGGTGGTGTCGACCTGCAGGAACTCCTGCTGGGGATGCTTGCGCCCGCCCTGGGGCGGCACGGAGGCGACGGTGCCTTCCATGATCTTCAGCAGCGCCTGCTGCACGCCCTCGCCCGACACGTCGCGGGTGATCGAGGGGTTGTCGGACTTGCGGCTGATCTTGTCGATTTCGTCGATGTAGACGATGCCGCGCTGGGCCCGCTCGACGTTGTAGTCGGCCGACTGCAGCAGCTTCAGCACGATGTTCTCGACGTCCTCGCCGACATAACCGGCCTCGGTCAGGGTCGTGGCGTCGGCCATGGTGAAGGGCACGTCGATGATCCGCGCCAGGGTCTGGGCCAGCAGCGTCTTGCCCGATCCCGTAGGGCCGGCCAGCAGGATGTTGGACTTGGCCAGTTCGACGTCGTTGTTCTTGGTCGCGTGGTTCAGGCGCTTGTAGTGGTTGTGCACCGCCACCGAGAGCACCTTCTTGGCGTGCTCCTGGCCGATCACGTAATCGTCCAGGACCTCGCGGATCTCCTTCGGGGTCGGGACGCCGTCCTTGGACTTGACGAAGGCGATCTTGTGCTCTTCGCGGATGATGTCCATGCAAAGCTCGACGCACTCGTCGCAGATGAACACGGTGGGGCCCGCGATCAGCTTACGCACCTCGTGCTGGCTCTTTCCGCAGAAGGAGCAGTAGAGGGTCGATTTCGCGTCGCCGCTGGCGGCCTTGGTCATCGTCGTTCTCACTCAGCGGGCGGTGGGTCCGCCCCGTCCGGCTACCGGCGCGGGGTCAGGCCCGAAGGCGTGACTCATGCAGGTTACGCGCCGCACCTTGTCTAATCCTTGACAATCGCCGAAGCGTGCGGGGACCACAAGGCGTTTTTCCGACGCACCCTGAGGGCGGTTGTCGCGGTGGGGCAAGGGCTTGGCAGGATCGGCTAGATGGTGAAGGAGCCCCCGCCGCGCCAGAGGGGTGATGAGGGCGAGGGCCGCCCGATCGTCGCCTTCGACTTCGACGGCACCCTGACGGTGGAGGACAGCTACGCCGCCTTCCTGAAGTGGACCGTGGGGCGGCTGGGCTGGATGGCCCGCCTGCCGTTGCTGGCGCCGCCGGCACTCGCCTACCTCGTGCATCGCGACCGCGGCCGGCTGAAGCAGACGGTGACCCGGCATCTCCTCGGCGGCCAGCCGTTGGAGGCGGTCCGCGCCCGCGCCGAACGCTTCGCCGAGTTCCATTTCGACCGGCTCCTGCGCCCCGATGCGCTGGCGCGCTGGCTCGAGCACCAAAGGGACGGCGCTCTCCTGGTCATTGTTACCGCCACCCCCGACGTCGTGGTGGAGCCCTTCGCCCGGCGGCTCGGCGCGGACGCCCTCCTCGGCACCAGGCTTGTGGTGAGCGAGACCGGCGAAGTGACCGGCACCTTCCTTGGCGAGAACTGCCGCGCTCAGGAGAAGGTCCGCCGCCTGCGCGAACGCTTTGGGGAAGACGTGCAACTGACCGCCGCCTACGGCGACAGCTCGGGCGACACGGAGATGCTGGCTCTGGCCGCGGAGCCGGGCATGAAGGTGTTCCAGGCCCGCCCCTGATCCACCGGGCGCTGTTCACAATCGCGGATTCGGCGCTCCGATCATTTGACGCGCGGCGGGGCCGCTCTTCATAATGCGAGGGTTCACGGGACTGGCGCGGGGGCGTCGTCGCCCGAAGGTGGGAGGCGAGCATGACGAAGGCCGAATTGGTCAGCGCGATTTCCGAACGGGCTAACCTCAGCAAAACGCAAGCGCGCGAGGCCCTGGAGGCCTTTACCGGCGTGATCACGGAGTCGCTGAAGCGCGGCGAGGAGGTGCGCCTGGTCGGCTTCGGCGCCTTCGTGCCGGTGGCGCGCAAGGCCGGCACGGCGCGCAACCCCAAGACCGGCCAGCAGGTCCAGCGCCCCGCCTCCAACACCTGCCGCTTCCGCATCGGCGAAGGCCTGAAGGGCTCGCTGAACGGCTGAGCGCTGGTGGCGGCGGAGCCGATCTTCCGCTAGGAAGCGGCGCGTTCCGGAGCGCGCGGGGCGGCTAGCTCAGCTGGTCAGAGCACCTCGTTTACACCGAGGGGGTCGGGGGTTCGAACCCCTCGCCGCCCACCACGCGCATCCTTGACCGCGCCCGTGCGTTCGGCGAAAGATGAAGCCGATGAACGCCTTGCGCCCCCACACCGTCCCTGGAGCCGCTACTGTCGCGGTCGCGGCCGCGCGCGTTTGGGCCTGGCGGAGCTGGTGGTGCGCACCCGCGCCCGCGGCACCGCCTTGGTTGGAGTGACGGGACCCAAAGCCCGCTCATCCTGAACCAGGCCCGCCGCCGGCGGGCCTTTTTCTTTGCCCCGACGTTTCCCCTTCGCCTTCAGGACCACCCGATGCTCCAGTTCCTCCATCTGCCGGTCGCCGAACCGGCCGCCGCCGAGCCGCCGCTCGACCCGCCGGCCCTGCTGGAGCGGCTGTGCGCCGGGCACGATCTGGAGCAGGGCGAGGCGGAGGCGCTGTTCGGCGCGCTGGTGCGGGGCGATCTCGATGACGCCGTCACCGCCGCGGTTCTGGTGGCGCTGAAGATGAAAGGCGAGACCGTGCCCGAGATTGCCGGGGCGGCGGCGGCGCTGCGGACGGCGGCGGAGCCCTTCCCCCGGCCAGACTACCTGTTCGCCGACAGTTGCGGCACCGGAGGGGACGGGGCGCACACGATCAACGTCTCCACCGCCGTGGCCTTTACCGCGGCGGCGGCGGGGCTGCCGATCGCCAAGCACGGCAACCGCTCGATCTCCTCCCGCTGCGGCTCGGCCGACGTGCTGGCGGCACTGGGCGTGCCGACGGGGCTCTCCGCCGAGCAGTCGCGGCGGCGGCTGGACGAGGCGGGGGTCTGCTTCCTGTTCGCGCCGCAATACCACCCGGGCCTGCGCCACGCGGGACCGGTGCGCCGCGCCATCCGGGTGCGCACGGTGATGAACATCCTGGGCCCGCTGCTGAACCCTGCCCGCCCGCCGGTGCAGATCATGGGCGTGGCCCAGCCGCACCTGATCGAGCCGGCCGCGCGGGCGCTGGCGCTGCTGGGTTCGCAGCGCGCCCTGGTGGTGCACGGCTCTGGCCTGGATGAGATCGCGCTGCACGGGCCGACCGAGGCGATGCTGGTCGAGGGGGGGCAGGCTTCCTCCATGCCGATCACGCCCGAAGATGCAGGGCTGCAGCGGGCGCCGCTGGAGGCGCTGAAGGGCGGGGAGCCGGAAGAGAACGCCATGGTGCTGGAGGCGATCCTAAAAGGGCAGGCGACGCGGGCGCAGCGGGACGCGGTGGCGCTGAACACCGGCGCGCTGCTGTTCGTCGCCGGATTGGCGGCGGACGTGCGCGAGGGGACGGCGCTGGGCGGGGGGCTGATCGACAAAGCGGCGCCGTTCGAGCGGCTGCAGGCGCTGCGCGAGCTCGGCGATGCGTGAGCCGGAAGGGGTGCTCGGGCGCATCGTCGCCGACAAGCGCCAGCAGGTCGCGGCGCGGCGGGCGGCGTTGCCCTTCGAGGCGGTGCGGCGGCGGGCGGCTCCGACGCGGCGCAGCTTCAAGGCGGCGTTGGCGCGGCCGGGGGCGCGGTTCGTGCTGGAGGTGAAGCGGGCCTCGCCGTCCAAGGGCGCGCTGCGGCCGGACCTGGACACCAAGGCGGTGGCGCGGGCCTACCGCGGGGTGGCGGACGCGGTGAGCGTGCTGACCGACGGCCCCTACTTCGGCGGGTCGTTCGAGGACTTGGCCGCCGTGCGGCGGGAGACCGAGGCGCCGGTGCTGTGCAAGGACTTCGTGCTGTCGCCTTACCAGGTGGCGGAGGCGCGGATGCATGGGGCCGACGCGACCCTGCTGATGCTCTCGGTGCTGGACGACGCCGAGGCGCTGGCGTGTCTGGAGGAGGCCCAGAGGCTGGGCATGGACTGCTTGGTTGAGGTGCACACGCGCGAGGAGCTGGAGCGCGCGCTGCGGCTTCCGGCGGAGGTCATCGGCATCAACAACCGGGACCTGCGCACGCTGAAGATCGATCTGGAGGTGACGGAGCGGCTGGCGCCGCTGGTTCCTCCTGGCAGGACCGTGGTGTCTGAGTCGGGGATCGAGACCCGCGCCGACGTGCAACGCCTAGCCCAGGTGGCGGACGCGTTCCTCGTCGGCTCGTCACTGATGCAGCAGCCGGACATCGGCCAAGCTGCTCGCGCTCTTGTCTTCGGACGCGCCAAGGTTTGCGGCCTCACGCGTGCCGAAGATGTCGCGGCGGCGCGGGAGGCGGGCGCCGCGTTCGGGGGCCTCATCTTCGTGGAGGAGAGCCTGCGCGCTTTGGGGATCCCACAGGCCGAAGCGCTGGCCAATGCGGCCGACGGGCTCGGGCTGGTCGGCGTGTTCAGGGATGCGCCCGCCGAGGCAGTGGCCGAAACGGCGGAGCGGCTGGGACTGAAAGCGGTGCAGCTGCACGGGGCGGAGGATGTCGCTTACATCGCAAGGCTGCGGCGGCGGCTGCCGGAGGGCGTGGAGGTTTGGAGCGTCAGCGGGGTCGCGGACGCGGTGCATCCGGCGGCGGAGGGGGCGGACCGGACGGTGTTCGACACCTCGCGGGGCGGCAGGAGCGGCGGGACGGGCGAGGCGTTCGACTGGGAGAAGGTGCGGGGGCGGCCGGAGCTGCGCTCCGGGCTGCTGGCGGGGGGGCTGAACACGGGCAATGTGGCGGCAGCGCAGGCGCTAGGGCCTTGGGCGGTGGACGTCAGTTCGGGGGTGGAGGCGGCGCCGGGGGTGAAGGATTCGGCCAAGCTGGAGGCGCTGTTCGCGGCTATGCGCGGGCCGGCGCGCGAGAAGGAGACGGCGTGATGAAGATGGATGGGCGGTTCGGCGACTTTGGCGGCGCCTTCGTGCCGGAAATCCTCGTGCCGGCGCTGGAGCAGCTGGAGGCGGCGTTCCTGGCGGCGCAGGAGGACGCGGCGTTTCAGGCGGAGCTGCATGAGCTGCTCACCACCTATGCGGGGCGGCCGACGCCGTTGACGCGGTGCCGCAACCTCGGCGGCGGGGCGGCGATCTACCTGAAGCGCGAGGACCTGCTGCACGGGGGCGCGCACAAGACCAATCAGGTGCTGGGCCAGGCGCTGCTCGCCAGGCGCATGGGCAAGACCCGGCTGATCGCCGAGACCGGGGCAGGGCAGCACGGTGTGGCGACGGCGCTGGCCGGGGCGCTGATGGGGTTCAGGACGCGCATCTACATGGGCGCGCTGGACGTGGAGCGGCAGGCTCCCAACGTGTTCCGCATGCGGCTGATGGGGGCGGAGGTGGTTCCGGTGGAGGCCGGCGGACGCACGCTTAAGGACGCAGTGAACGAGGCGCTGCGCGACTGGACCGCCAGCTTCGAGGACACCCACTACCTGCTCGGCACCGCGGCGGGGCCGCATCCCTTCCCGCTGATGGTGCGCGAGTTCCAGCGGGTGATCGGGCGCGAGGCGCGCGCGCAGATGCTGGAGCGGACAGGGCGGCTGCCGGACGCGGTGGTCGCCTGCGTCGGGGGCGGGTCGAACGCGGTGGGCATGTTCAGCGACTTCGTGCCCGACGAGGGGGTGCGGCTGATCGGGGTGGAGGCGGCGGGGCGGGGGCTCGACAGCGGCGAGCACGGGGCGACCCTGGCACGCGGACGTGAGGGCGTGCTGCACGGGGCCCACACCTATGTGCTGCAGGACGGGGAGGGGCAGATCTCCGACACCCATTCGGTGTCGGCGGGGCTCGACTATCCGGCGGTGGGGCCCGAGCACGCGCACCTGAAGCGGATCGGGCGGGCGGAATACTTCGGCATCACCGACGAGGAGGCGCTGGACGCCTTCGTCCTGCTGGCGCGGTCGGAGGGCATCGTCTGCGCCTTCGAGTCGGCGCACGCGCTGGCGCACGCGCTGAAGCTGGCGCAGGCGGGCGAGGCGGAGGCGATCCTCGTCAACCTCTCTGGGCGCGGCGACAAGGACATGGAGCAGGCGCGGCGGATCCTGGGGGACCAGCTGTGCCGCTAGCCGCAGAGCGCCTGAACAACGAGCCGGGGGAGCGGTATCGCCGCGCCTTCGCCCGGCTGCGGGCGGCGGGGGAGGGGGCGTTCTGCCCCTTCCTGGTGATCGGCGATCCGGACATCGCCGCGAGCGAGCGGCTGATCGAGGCGGCGATCGCGGGCGGCGCCGACATGCTGGAACTCGGCATCCCGTTCTCCGACCCGGTCGCGGACGGTCCCACGATCCAGGCGGCGGCGGAGAGGGCGCTGGCGGCGGGGGCGACGGTGCAGGCGTGCCTGGACCTGATCGGCCGGGTGCGGGCGCGTCATCCGGAGCTGCCGATAGGGGTGCTGACCTACGCCAATCTGGTGGTTTCCCGGGGCTTGGGCGCCTTCTACCGCGCCTGCGCCGAAGCGGGTCTGGACAGCGTCTTGGTCGCCGATGTCCCCGCGCTGGAGGCGGAGCCGTTCGCCGCCGCCGCGCGAGACCACGGCATAGCTCCGGTGCTGATCGCCGCGCCCAACACCCCTGGCCCAGCGCTGGAGCGGATCGCGCGGCTGTCGGCCGGCTACGTCTATTGCGTCGCGCGGGGCGGGGTGACGGGCGCGGGCGAACAGGTGCGGCTCGACCATGCCCGGCTGTTCGATCGCTTGATCGCGCTTAACGCGCCGCCGCCGATGCTGGGCTTCGGCATCTCGACGCCTGAGCACGTGCGCACCGCCCTGGCCGAGGGCGCGGCGGGGGCGATCTCGGGTTCGGCGGTGGTGAGCGCGGCGGCCACGCACCTGAACGATCCGGCTACGGCCGGCGGGGCGGTGGAAGCGTTCGTGCGAGGGATGAAGGCGGCAACGGCCGCCTGAAGTGGCGCGAGTGACGGGACTCGAACCCGCGACCTCCGGCGTGACAGGCCGGCGCTCTAACCAACTGAGCTACACCCGCGTCCATGCGACGGGCCCAAGGCCGGTCGCGCGAGGGCGGTGACATAGGTCGCGGCGCTCCCCTGTGTCAATTGCGGCAAGAGCGCCCGAACGCGTTTGAAGCGGGCGCGGGCGTGGTCTAGAAGGCCGTCGAGTCCTCCCCCGGCGGCCCCGATGAACGCGTTCCTGCTCCAGTATCTGCCGATCGTCATCTTCATGGGGCTGGCGACGGGGCTGGGCGTGGCCTTCATCGTCGGCGCGTGGGTGCTGGCGCCCAAGCATCCCGATCCGGAGAAGAACAGCGCCTACGAGTGCGGCTTCAACGCCTTCGATGACGCGCGGATGAAATTCGACGTGCGGTTCTACCTGGTCTCGATCCTGTTCATCATCTTCGACCTGGAGGTGGCCTTCCTGTTCCCGTGGGCGGTCTCCATCTTCAAGCTGCCGCAGGCGCAGATGGAATTCGCGTTCTGGTCGATGATGCTGTTCCTCGGCGTCCTCACCGTGGGCTTCGTCTACGAGTGGAAGAAGGGAGCCCTGGAATGGGAGTGATCGCGCCGGAGGCGAAGGAGGTGCAGGCCTACGGAACCGCCGCGCGGTCGACCGTCGAGGGGTACGACCCGAAGACGCATGACGGCTTCTTCGAGCACGCCAACGACGAACTGGCCGACAAGGGCTTCCTGACCGCCTCGCTGGACGACGTGGTCACCTGGGCGCGCACGGGCTCCTTGATGTGGATGACCTTCGGCCTGGCCTGCTGCGCGGTGGAGATGATGCAGGCGTCGATGCCGCGCTACGACCTGGAGCGGTTCGGGTTCGCGCCGCGCGCCAGCCCGCGCCAGTCGGACGTGATGATCGTAGCCGGCACCCTGACCAACAAGATGGCTCCGGCGCTGCGCAAGGTCTACGACCAGATGCCCGAGCCGCGCTACGTGATCTCGATGGGGTCGTGCGCCAACGGCGGGGGGTATTACCACTACAGCTATGCGGTGGTGCGTGGGTGCGACCGGATCGTGCCGGTGGATGTGTATGTGCCGGGATGTCCGCCGACGGCGGAGGCGCTCGTGTACGGGGTGCTGATGCTGCAGAAGAAGATCCGCCGCACCGGGGGGATCGAGCGGTGATGAGGCTCGGTTCTTGGCCCGAAAGCCCCGCCCTTCGACAGGCTCAGGGTGAGGCTTTCTACTGCGGCATCGGCGCGAGCCAGTCGTCCATTAGCCCTCATCCTGAGCTTGTCGAAGGACGAGGGCGGGTCATGGTCGGCGGCGCAAGGAAAGCTGCTCAATGAGCTGGCCGGTTTCATCTGAAGAACTGGCTCAGCTCGGTCATTCCATCCAGGGGAACAGCGCCGGCGGGGTGACGGCGTTCAAGGTCGCCTATGGCGAGCTTACGCTGCAGGCGGTGGCGCACCGGATCGTCGAGGTGCTGACGCAGCTGCGCGATCATCCGGAGTGGCGGTTCCAGCAGTTGGTGGACATCGCCGGGGCGGACTACCCGGACCGGCCGCTGCGGTTCGACGTGGTCTATCACCTGCTGTCGCTGACCAAGAACCAGCGCATCCGGATCAAGATCGAGACGGACGAGGACACGCCGGTGCCTTCGGTGGCGTCGGTGTATCCGTCGGCCGACTGGTTCGAGCGCGAGGCGTTCGACATGTTCGGGATCTTCTTCGAGGGGCATCCCGATTTGCGGCGGCTGCTCACCGACTACGGGTTCGAGGGGTATCCGCTGCGCAAGGACTTCCCGATGACCGGCTACGTCGAGGTCCGCTACGACGAGGAGCTGAAGCGGGTGGTCTATGAGCCGGTGAAGCTGGTGCAGGAGTTCCGCCAGTTCGACTTCCTCTCGCCCTGGGAAGGCGACCGCCGCCAGCCGCCGGGGCAGGGCTATCCCTACCAGCTGCCGGGCGACGAGAAGGCCGAGGTGAAGCCGTGACGGGGGCCGCGGCTCCGGCCGAGGGACGGGTTGACGTCTCCAACACCACCATTTCGGACGAGGGCGACCGCCGGCGCGAGGTGACGCTGGAGAGCATCCCTGGCGACTCCACCCAGCCGGAGCGGAAGTTCACCATCAACTTTGGCCCGCAACACCCTGCCGCGCACGGGGTTTTGCGGCTGGTGCTGGAGCTGGACGGGGAGGTGGTGGAGCGGGTCGATCCGCACATTGGGCTGCTGCACCGCGGCACCGAGAAGCTGATGGAGGCGCGCACCTACCTACAGAACGTGCCGTATTTCGACCGGCTCGATTACGTGGCGCCGATGAACCAGGAGCACGCGTGGTGCCTGGCTATCGAGAAGCTGTTGGGTGTGGACGTTCCGCGCCGGGCGGTCCTGATCCGCGTCCTGTACGACGAGATCGGGCGGATCATGAACCACCTGCTCAACGTCACCACCCAGGCGCTGGACGTGGGCGCGCTGACCCCGCCGCTGTGGGGGTTCGAAGAGCGCGAGAAGCTGATGGTGTTCTACGAGCGCGCCTCGGGCTCGCGCCTGCACGCCAACTATATCCGGCCCGGCGGGGTGCGCCAGGACCTGCCGCCGGACCTGATCGACGACATTGGGGAGTGGTGCGGATGCTTCCCCAAGGTGCTCGACGAGATCGAGACGCTAATCACCGGCAGCCGCATCTTCAAGCAGCGCAACGTCGACATCGGCGTGGTCAGCCGCGAGCAGGCGATCGCCTGGGGCTTCTCGGGGGTGATGCTGCGGGGGTCGGGGATCGCCTGGGACCTGCGGCGAAACCAGCCCTACGCCTGCTACGACGAGCTGGAGTTCGACATACCGCTGGGCAAGAACGGCGACTGCTACGACCGGTATCTGTGCCGGATGCAGGAGATGCGGGAGTCGATCCGCATCATGCTGCAGTGCGTGGACAAGCTGAAGGCCGAGCCCGGGCCGGTGATGACCGACGACGGCAAGGTGGCGCCGCCGCGCCGGGGCGAGATGAAGCGCTCGATGGAGGCGCTGATCCACCACTTCAAGCTGTTTACCGAGGGCTTCCACGTGCCGCCGGGCGAGGTCTACGCCTGCCTGGAGGCGCCCAAGGGCGAGTTCGGCGTCTATCTGGTCGCCGACGGGACGAACAAGCCCTACCGGGCGAAGATCCGCGCGCCGGGGTTCCCGCACCTTCAGGCGATGGACTGGATGAACCGCGGGCACATGCTGGCGGACGTCAGCGCGATCCTCGGGAGCCTGGACATCGTGTTCGGGGAGATCGACCGGTGATCAACAGGCGCGCTGTATTGGTATGCTCGCTGTTGTCTTGCGCTTTGTTGCCCTCGTATTCAATTGCGGCCCCGGTTGTCCGAGATGGCGTCACCTTTCCCTCTAGCGACTCCAAAGCCAAACAATTTCTCTCACAGTCCATTTCCTGCGGCTGGGGCGGCATGGAGCCGACCCTGCTTGATTATTTTCGCTTATATGCCGCACAAAATCGCGCCCATAAGATTGAGCTTAGCTGGAAAATAGCCTCACGAGGATCCGATGTGCTTGTTGTGACGGAGAATGCCAAACGACCAGACGCTTTTGCCGAATTGGTGCCTACACAACGCGAGTATTTCTACGAGGTCACAGCGTTACGTTTTGTTTTCGCTTATGCAGAGCCAGACCTAACAACGGGCCCAGACCCTCTTACAGGCTTTGCGCAAAAGCGTGATCCTATCTGCAATAACTTCTATGAGGAACAGCGTCGCCGGGGGAAAGAGTAGGATATGGCCGTCCGCCGCCTTGCCAAGCACCAGCCCGACACCTTCGCCTTCACGCCCGAGACGGCGGAGAAGGCGGAGTGGTGGCTGTCGAAGTATCCGGAAGGGCGCCGGCAGTCGGCGATCATCCCGCTGCTGTGGCTGGTGCAGAAGCAGGAGGGCTGGGTGCCGGAGCCGGCGCTGCGGCTGCTCAGCCAGGCGCTGGAGATGCCGCTGATCCGGGTGCTGGAGGTGGTCACCTTCTACACCATGTTCCAGCTGGAGCCGGTCGGCTCGCGCGCCCTGATCCAGGTCTGCGGCACCGTGCCGTGCGCGATCAGGGGCGCGACCGAGCTGATGAAGACCTGCCGGGAGAAGATCGGGCCCAAGGACCACGTCAGCGCGGACGGCCTGTTCACCTGGCAGGAGGTCGAGTGCCTGGGGGCGTGCGTGAACGCGCCGATGGCTCAGATCAACGACTACTATTTCGAGGACCTGACGCCGGAGAGCCTGGCGGGGATCATCGACGACTTCCGCGCGGGGAAGACGCCGCGGCCGGGGAGCTACGCCGGGCGGCGTTCTTCGGAGCCGGCCGGGGGGCTGACCAGCCTGACCGAGCCGTCGCTGTTCGACGGCTCTCGCGCCCAGAAGATCGAGCGGCTGCCCAACGCGCCGGAGCCGGCGGCTTGACCCCCACACTACCGCTCACTCCCGCGAAAGCGGGAGCCCAGGCTTTTTTGTTGTTCCAGCGGTCGAAAAACACCTGGATCCCCGCCTTCGCGGGGATGAGCGGTAGGTTGGTGTTGGCGTGGTGAAGATCACCGAGGAGGGCCTCCGCGCGCACCGGGAGAAGGTGGACAGCAGCTGGTTCTGGATCCGCTGGCTCGGCGTGGCGCTGGTGATTCTCGGCGCGGTGTTCGCCGTCGGCAACTACAACCGCGGCTGGGGCCACGGCTCGCCGCTGGAGATCGGCGCGCTCATCGTCACCGTCGCCGGATGGGCGCTTATCCTGGTGGCGTTTCGGATGCGGAACGCCTATCAGAGCCGCCGCAAACTCTAGAGCTCCGTTCCGCCCCGCATGCCCGGCATCCTCGAGGACAAGGACCGCATCTTCACCAACCTCTACGGCCTCCACGACTGGGGGCTGGAGGGGGCGAAGGCGCGCGGGTGCTGGAACGCGGTGCCCGACATGATCGGGCTGGGGCGCGACTGGATCATCGCCCAGGTGAAGAACTCCGGCCTGCGCGGGCGGGGCGGGGCGGGGTTCGGCACCGGGCTGAAGTGGTCGTTCATGCCCAAGGAGGTGAAGCCGGGGCGGCCGCACTACCTGGTGGTCAACGCCGACGAGTCCGAGCCCGGGACCTGCAAGGATCGGGAGATCATGCGCCACGATCCGCACCTGCTGATCGAGGGGTGCCTGATCGCCAGCTACGCGATGCAGGCGAACGCCTGTTACGTCTACATCCGCGGCGAGTACGTGCTGGAGCGCGAGCGGCTCGAGGCGGCGGTCAAGCAGGCCTACGAGGCCAATCTGATCGGCAAGGACAACGTCAACGGCTGGGACTTTGACATCTATGTCCACCACGGCGCGGGGGCCTACATCTGCGGCGAGGAGACGGCGCTACTGGAGAGCCTGGAGGGCAAGAAGGGCCAGCCGCGGCTGAAGCCGCCTTTCCCGGCGGGTGCGGGTCTGTATGGCTGCCCGACCACGGTGAACAACGTCGAGTCGATCGCGGTGGTGGGCGAGATCATCCGCCGGGGCGCGGAGTGGTTCGCGGGCTTCGGGCGGCCGAACAACACCGGGACCAAGCTGTTCTGCATCTCCGGCCATGTCGAGCGGCCGTGCAACGTGGAAGAGGCGATGAGCATCCCCTTCCGCCAGCTGGTCGAGGCCCACTGCGGTGGGGTGCGCGGGGGGTGGGGCAACCTGAAGGCGGTGATCCCGGGCGGCTCGTCGGTGGCGATGATCACCGCCGAGCAGTGCGAAAGCCTGCCGATGGACTTCGACGCGCTGCGCGACCTGAAGTCGGGGCTTGGCACCGCGGCGGTGATCGTGATGGACAAGGACACCGACCTGGTCCGGGCGATCACCCGGATCGCCTACTTCTACAAGCACGAGAGCTGCGGCCAGTGCACGCCCTGCCGCGAGGGCACCGGCTGGATGTGGCGCACCATGGAGCGCATGTCGAACGGGGAGGCGGAACCGGGCGAGATCGACCTGCTGCTGGACGTGGCCAGCCAGGTGGAGGGGCACACCATCTGCGCGCTGGGCGATGCGGCGGCTTGGCCGATCCAGGGGCTGTTCCGGCACTTCCGGCATGAGGTGGAAGAGCGGATCGAGAGCTACCGCGCGAGGCGGCCGCACGTGCAGGGCGCGACGCTGATGGCGGCGGAGTAGGGAATGGCTCCTTCGCCTCCAGACATGTTCTTGGGTCTCACCGCAACAGGTTGGGCTGCGGTTAGCAGTATAGTTGCTATAGTGGGAATTTGCCTCACGCTGGCTTCACTCGTGTATATTGCTCGTCAGCTTGGTCAGTCGCGGCAGGCTCACGTGGAAACTTTACTCGAGGGGGCAGTCCGCGACTACCTTGATTTTCGCTCAGCTGTGTATGAGCTCGACGTTGTCCGTCTGGCGAGGTCGAAATTTTCATGGGAACAGATCAATACCCTTAGGATGGTAGCTAATCGCTGTGAGCTGTTTTTTCCAACAATCTTACAGTTGAGAGAATTAGGCACAGACAGGCGATCTCAGCAGTTTTCTTCGATGTATCAAAGCGACATTATCACTTTATCTGATGTCGTAGATCATGCGCAGTTGGCAATAAAGGCTGATTCTGATAAATCATTTGCGGATTGGGACCAGAAAATGATCTCCGCCCTTGAGTCGTGCGGAGCGACAGCTGAAGAGATACAGCAATACAAGGAGTACGACAAGGAAGACAAAGACAAAGCATCATCGTTGTACAGCTTGATTCGCGCCAGATATCTTACGTCAGAAGGTTTAAGTCCCCAAGATATCATAGAGCGGGATGCTAAGGAGGATAGTAAGAACAAAGATGCATTCGATGTCATGATTAAACATGGCATTGATCATAATCCAGTCGCGTTACGATATTACTGGGGTGGAGAATTGAAAAAAATTGCTTCACGGTTGCAGAGTCTGAAATCCTCTGTCGCCAAGGAGTTTGGGGCCGCCCATGCCTAAAGCCAAGGTCAACGGCGTCGAGGTCGAGTTCGAGCCTGGGATGACGGTGCTCCAGGTGGCGGAGCTGGCGGGGGAGGAGATCCCGCGCTTCTGCTATCACGAGCGGCTGTCGATCGCCGGCAACTGCCGCATGTGCCTGGTCGAGGTGAAGCCGGGGCCGCCCAAGCCGCAGGCCTCGTGCGCGCTGCCGGCCAGCGAAGGCCAGGAGATCACCACCAACTCGCCGATGGTCAAAAAGGCGCGCGAGGGGGTGCTGGAGTTCCTGCTGATCAACCACCCGCTCGACTGCCCGATCTGCGACCAGGGCGGGGAGTGCGACCTGCAGGACGAGACCCTGGGCTATGGCCGCGACGACACCCGCTACCTGCTGAACAAGCGGGCGGTGGAAGAGAAGCACATGGGCCCGCTGGTGAAGACGGTGATGACCCGGTGCATCCAGTGCACCCGCTGCGTGCGCTTCATCACCGAGGTGGCCGGCATGTCGGAGATCGGCATGATCGGGCGGGGCGAGGACGCGGAGATCACCACCTACCTGGAAACCGCGCTGTCGTCGGAGCTGTCAGGCAACGTCAACGACCTGTGCCCGGTGGGGGCGCTGACGCACCGGCCGTGGGCGTTTAACTACCGGCCCTGGGAGCTGAAGAAGACGCCTTCGGTGGATGTGATGGACGCCATGGGCGCGGCGATCCGGGTGGACGCGCGCGGGCCCGAAGTGATGCGCGTGCTGCCGCGGGTGAACGAGGACATCAACGAGGAGTGGCTGTCGGACAAGAGCCGCTACGCCTGCGACGGCCTGATGCGCCAGCGGCTGGACCGGCCGTACGTGCGGGTGGACGGGCGGCTACGGCCGGCCACCTGGGCGGAGGCGTTCGAGGCGGTGGCCGCGCGGCTGCGGGCGGCGGCGCCGAAGCGGATCGGGGTGATCGCCGGAGACCTGCAGGACGCCGAATCGATGAAGGCGGCGCTGGACCTGTTCGGTGCGCTGGGCGTGGCCAACCTCGACTGCCGCCAGGATGGCTCGGCGCTGGGCGGGGCGCGGGAGTCCTACCTGTTCAACAGCACATTCGCGGGGCTGGAGCAGGCGGACGCGGTGCTGCTGGTCGGCTCGAATCCGCGCTGGGAGGCGCCGGTGCTGAACGCGCGGCTGCGCCAGGCCTGGCTGCGGCGCGACACGGCGGTGGGCGTGGTCGGCGAGGCGCTCGACCTGACCTACGGCTACAGCCACATCGGGGCCGGCGCGGCCTCGCTCAGCGATATCGAAAGCGGGCAGCACTCGTTCGTGTCGCACTTCCGGCGCGCCGAGCGGGCGGCGATCATCGTCGGTTCCGGGGCCTATGCGCGGCCTGACGGCGGGGCGCTGCTGCGCCGGATCGCGGGGCTGGCGAAGACCTTCGAGGTGGTGAAGGACGGCTGGAACGGCTGGAACGTGATGCACACGGCCGCCGCGCGGGTGGGGGGGCTGGACCTCGGCTTCCTGCCGCGCGCTGGCGGGATGAGCGCGGTGGAGATGCTCAAGCCCGGCGCCCTCGACGTGCTGTTCCTGCTGGGCGCCGACGAGATCGAGACCTCGGCCTCGGGCGCGTTCAAGATCTACCTGGGTTCGCACGGCGACCGGGGCGCGCACGGAGCGGACGTGATCCTGCCCGGCGCCGCCTACACGGAGAAGCCGGGCCTGTACGTGAACATGGAAGGGCGGGTGCAGATGGCCGCCCGCGCGGTCTTCCCCAAGGGCGAGGCGCGCGAGGACTGGGCGATCCTGCGGGCGCTCTCGGACCGGCTGGGGGCGACGCTGCCCTACGACACGCTAGACCAGCTGCGCGCGCGCCTGTTCGCCGAGCATCCGACCTTCGGTCAGATCGACTATGCGCCGGGCGCGGCCACGGCGGGATCGTTCGACCTTGGGGCGATTGGCGCGGACGGCGAGGTGGGCGACCAGCCGTTCGTCTCCGGGATCGAAGACTTCTACCTGACCAACCCGATCGCGCGCGCCAGCGTGACCATGGCCGAGTGCTCGGCCCTGGCGCGCTCCCGTCGGGCGCACGCCATGGCGGCGGAGTAGATCATGGAGCCCGCCCACAACACCGCCTGGACCACCTTTTGGGCCGGCCCCTACGGCTGGACCCTGTCGACGCTGGGCGGGATCCTGATGGTCACCATCGGGGTGCTGCTGAGCCTTGCGTTCCTGCTGCTGGCCGACCGGAAGATCTGGGCCGCGGTGCAGATGCGCAAAGGGCCGAACGTGGTCGGCCCGTTCGGCATGCTGCAGTCGTTCGCCGACTTCCTGAAGTTCCTGCTCAAGGAAATCACCATCCCGGACGGGGCGGACAAGGCGGTGTTCCTGCTGGCCCCGCTGGTGACCTTCATCCTGGCGTTCGGGGCATGGGCGGTGATCCCGTTCGCGCCGGGCTGGGTGGTCAGCGACATCAACGTGGGGGTGCTGTTCCTGCTCGCGATCAGCTCGCTCGGTGTCTACGGCATCATCATGGGCGGCTGGGCGTCGAACTCGAAATACCCGTTCCTGGGCTCGCTCAGGTCGGCGGCGCAGATGGTCTCCTACGAGGTCTCCATCGGCTTCGTGCTGATCACGGTGATCCTGCTGGCCGGTTCGATGAACCTCAGCCAGATCGTCGCCAACCAGCAGGGCTGGATCTGGAACTGGCACGCCTTCGCCCTGCCGACCATTTTCGTCATGCTGCCGATGGCGGTGATCTTCTTCATCTCGTTCCTGGCGGAGACCAATCGCCCGCCGTTCGACCTGCCGGAGGCCGAGTCCGAGCTCGTGGCCGGCTATGCGGTGGAATACTCCTCCACCCCCTACCTGCTGTTCCAGATCGGGGAGTATTCAAACATCGTCTTGATGTGCGCGATGATCACCATCCTGTTCTTCGGCGGGTGGCATCCGGGCTTCCCCACTGAGTTCATGGCTGGGTGGCCAATCGCGCTGGCCAACCTGTTCTATCTCGCCGTCTTCGTGGTGAAGGTGGTGTTCTTCTTCTTCCTTGTATCGATCGTGAAGGCGATCGTGCCGCGCTACCGCTATGATCAGCTGATGCGGCTGGGGTGGAAGGTGTTCCTGCCGACCTCGCTGGTGGCGGTGGTCCTGATCGCGGCCTGGCGCGTGTTCGCGCCGCATTACCTGGGAGTGGCGTGATGAGCTTCATGGGCCGCATCGGCCAGGCCGTGAGGGGCGCGGCGCTGATGGACTTCATGGGCGCCTTCGGGCTGGCCGTGAAATACATGGCCCGGCCCAAGCACACGGTCTACTACCCGTTCGAGCGCAACCCGCAGTCGCCGCGGTTCCGGGGCGAGCACGCGCTGCGCCGCTATCCGAACGGAGAGGAGCGCTGCATCGCCTGCAAGCTGTGCGAGGCGATCTGCCCGGCCAACTGCATCACCATCGAGGCCGAGCCGCGCGCGGACGGCAGCCGGCGCACCACCCGCTACGACATCGACATGACCAAGTGCATCTACTGCGGCTACTGCCAGGAGGCGTGCCCGGTGGACGCGATCGTGGAAGGCCCGAACTTCGAGTTCTCGGTCGAGACGCGCGAGGAGCTCTTCTACGACAAGGAGAAGCTGCTCTCGAACGGCGATCGCTGGGAGCGCGAGATCGCGATGAACCTGGAACTCGACGCGCCCTACCGCTAGAAGGCGGGCGCGCGATTCTGGGGGTGCGGCGTCGCACCCCCGTTTGATTTTGGACCGCCGGCTGCTGGCCCGCGGAGAGGGACGAGAAAGCGCGTATGGACCTGCAGGCG
>DASVRA010000027.1:0-43240 GCA_036388855.1 Caulobacteraceae bacterium
CCCCGACATCCCCGCGCCGTGCGCGATGTGTGGCAAGCCTTCCCACCCGCAGTATCGTCCGTTCTGCTCGCGGCGCTGCGCCGACGTCGACCTGCAGCGCTGGTTCACGGGGCGCTACGCCGTGCCCGCGGTCGAGACCGACGACGACGCGTCTGAAACCGGGCGTGACGGAGGCGAGTGACGCCTAGACAGGCGCCGGGGGCTCACCTATAGACGCGGCCTCCGCGAGGAGCCGGCAGCGCCTGGGTAGCTCAGTTGGTAGAGCAGCGGATTGAAAATCCGCGTGTCGGTGGTTCGAATCCGCCCCCAGGCACCACTTTCCAGCGCTTACCGCAAAAACGGGAAACCCGCGCCGAATGGCCTTGCGCTAATGCAGGCGCGCCACAAACCGGTTTTCGCCAATCCAAACAGCCGCACAACTTAGCCTCTTCGAAATGGAGTAGCGCCTCTGCGGTAAAAACGCCCGGGGGCGGCGTTTTGAGGATCCGATGGGCGACGGTAAACCTTAACCCGCCACGGAAGATGCCGCTTGACGATACCGGCGACGGTTGCCAAAGGACAAAGCGTCGCACCCCCCTTGGGCGCGGCCGGCGTCCTCCGCTCCGGCGGAAAGCGCCGAGGAAAGCGCCTTCCTTGCGACGCCGGATTCAGAGGCGGGCGCGGGTCGGGCGCCGCGAATTAGGGCCGTGGTCGAGCCTTCGGGAGCGATTTCGCGGCTGGACAGTTAACACTCGGGGAAACGCCCGTACGCGGAGCCCTAGGCCCACGTGCTAGATCAATCAGGAACTGGCGACAGATGATCGACAAAAACACAAAGACCCCTCTCCTGGCCCTGATCGGCGCGATGGCGCTGATCACGGCCGCGCCGGCCTTCGCCCAGGACGCCGGCGGCGCCGGTGGCGGCGGCGCTCCGGCGGCCGGTGCTCCGGCGGCCTCGACTCCTGCTCCCGCGGCCGCGCCCGCGCCAGCCGGCGGCGATGACGAAGCCCCGCCGACCATGGAGAAGCAGAGCCACGGCGGTCAGCTGACCCCGGTGGGCATGTTCCTCGACGCCACCCCGGTGGTGAAGACAGTGATGATCGGCCTGCTGCTGGCCTCGATCCTGTCGTGGACCCTGCTGATCACCAAGATCTTCGAGTTCATGAACCTCAACAAGACCTCGGACCGCTTCCTGGAGGCCTTCCGTGGCGCCCGGTCGATCACCGACATGAACCGGATCGCCACCTCGGAAGACTTCGAGGGTAACCCGCTGGCCGACATGGCCGCGGCCGCCACCTCCGAGATCGAGCTGTCCCGCCAGGCGGGGCTGCAAGTGAACGGCGCCCACCGCGACACCACCATCCTGCGCGCCTCCACCGCGGTGAACGCCATCCAGGCCCAGCTGGCCAAGCGGCTGTCCTCGGGCATGCAGTTCCTGGCCTCGGTCGGCTCGAACGCCCCCTTCATCGGGCTGTTCGGCACCGTCTATGGGATCATGAACTCGTTCATCGGCATCGCGAACACCAACACCACCAACCTGGCGGTCGTGGCCCCGGGTATCGCCGAGGCGCTGCTGGCCACCGGCATCGGGCTGTTCGCGGCCATCCCGTCGGTGATCTTCTACAACTACTTCCAGACCCGGATCGCCGCCTACGGCGCCCGCTCTGAAGGGTTTGTCGCCGAACTGATGAACGCGCTCTCCCGGCAGCTCGACAAAGGAGCCTAAGGTCCATGGCCGCAAAACTTGCGGGACCAGGGGGCGACCGCTTCAACATCGAGCAGAACCACGACATCAACGTCACCCCGTTCGTGGACGTGATGCTGGTTCTCTTGATCATCTTCATGGTGGCCGCGCCTCTGGCCAGCGTGTCGGTGAAGGTCGATCTGCCGCCGGCCGTGGCCAAGCCCACGGAGAACCCGCCCAAACCGGTCTACATCTCGATCCAGAAGTCGGGACGGATCTTCATCGGGGACTTCCCCACGACGCTCGCCGACATGGGCGACGACCTGAGGAAGAACATCGGCCGGCGCGATCCGACCCGGGAGCGGATCTACATCCGCGGGGACAACAGCACCCGCTACGGAGCGTTCATGGACGTGATGAACATGCTGCAGGACAACGGCTTCTACAGCGTGGCTCTGATCGGCCTGGACCGCAACGCACCAGCGAGTTCGTGAGCCCATGGCAGATCCGCAACAAGCTCCCGAACCGGCTGAAGAGCGGCACAGCGTCTACGACCCGCTGACGGCCGACAACGCGCCCCGCAGGGGGAAGGGCCGCTTCCTGCCGGCCATCCTGATCGCGGCGGTCGTGCACGCGGCGCTGGGCTTCTACCTCTGGAAGGTGAAGTTCGAGCCCAAGTACCGCGACTACTCGGACACGGCGACCAAGGTGGAGCTGCGCAAGACCATCCCGCCGCCGCCGCCTCCTCCCCCGCCTCCACCGCCGCCGCCGGATGCGCCGCCGCCGCCGCCGCCGCCGCCGCCGCCCACGCGGATCGCGCCGCCGCCGCCGGCCAACGTCCCAGCGCCGCCGCCGCTGTTCGTGCCGCCGCCGCCGCCGCCATCGCCGCCGGTGCCCCCGGCTCCGCCGCGGATCATCACGCCGCCGCCCGCGCCGACGCCCGCGCCCGCGCCGCGACCGGCGGTGATCTCGAACCCGGACTGGATTCGGAGGCCGAGCGGCGCCGACTTCGAACGTTATTACCCGACGCGGGCGCAAAACCTCGGTAAGTCAGGTGAAACTCGGATCCGTTGTACCGTGACTGAGCAAGGGACATTGTCAGCGTGTTCAGTGGTGTCGGAAAGTCCTGCCGATTTTGGTTTTGGCGACGCGGCGCTTAAGATGTCTCGTTTGTTCAAGATGCGGCCGCAGACACGTGACGGAGCGCCCGTCGGAGGCGCTAACGTGACGATCCCAATCCGCTTCGTCGTGCCGGAGGGCTGACGCTCTCGGCATTTGGATGACGCCCCGGAGAATGATCTCCGGGGCGTTCTTTTTGTCAGCGGAGCCCGGCGCAGGCGGCGCGAATATCGTGCGCGGCGGCCGGGATCAGGCTCCAGGGCTCCAGGAAGTAACGGGTGAAGAGCCGCCTGGGTTCGCTGGCGAAGCGGAAGGCCCATTCCAGGCCAACCGCGCCCATCCAGCGGGGTGGGGTAGGCGCCGCCCCGGCTTCGTAGTCGAAGGCCGCCCCGACCGGCAGCACCACATAGCCCGCAAGCGCGCCGGCGTGGTCCAGGATCCACTGCTCCTGGCGCGGCATCCCCATTCCGACCAGCAGGACCTGGGTTCCGAACGCGGCGATCCGCTCAAGCCTGGCGCAGTTGTCCGCCGAGCCAGGCGCGGCATCGAAATAGCCGTCGCTCACTTCGATGCGCACGCCGGGCTGGCGTTCGCGCACGGCCGCGGCGCCCTTGGCCGCCACGCCCGGCGCGCCGCCCAGGTAGAATACCCGCCAGCCGTTTGAAGCGGCCCGGGCCCAGAAGGCTTCGCGCCAGTCGAGGTAGGTGCAGCGGTGACGGCGGCTGATCGGCAGGCCCAGCAGCTTTCCCCAGGCGATCATCGGCGTCGAGTCCGCCTCGATCAGGTCGGCGAGTTCGTAGAACCGGCGCATGCCCTCGGAGCGGCGCTGCAGGTGGAGGCTGTGGAGGTTGTGGTTGGCTACGACTCCGCCGCGGCCGGAGGCGACGCGGGCGGCGATGAAGTCCATGACCTCTGCGGCGGTGACCAGGTCAACCTCGCCGCCGAGCAGGCGGATGCGGCGTGGCGCCGGCGGCGGGGCATCGATGGCGGCGGCGGAGAGCATAGGCGCACGCTCTCATGATGCGGTTAAACCGGCGTTGCCCAAGTCCATTCCGAAAAGGAGCGTCTGCTCGGGTGCCGTCAAACGGTGCAGCCGTGCGGCCCGGCATCACCACGCTTGAGCGGGGTTGGGCGGAGTTGCCAAATTGTTCCACGTGGAACAATGGCAGGCACGTCACGCCCGATTCTCGGGCCAAGCCCGAGGATGACGCAAAACGACGGCACAGCGCTCGAGCCTGAGGACGCAGAGAGAGCAGAAGGCGGCGCGGGCGCGCCGCCCGGTATTGCCTACGCCCCTACCAACGCCTGAATGCGGTCGGCCGAGGTGGCGGCGGCGGCGCGGCCTTCGCGCTCGACGATGCGGCGGTAGGTGGCCAGAGCCTGACCGGTCACCTGGTCCATGTTGTAGTAGCGGTAGGTGCCTAGCCGGCCGACGAACTGCACCTCCGGGGTCTGAAGGGCCAGGGCCTCGTACTTCTTGAACAGCGCTTGGTTCTCCGGACGGGGGATCGGATAGTAGGGGTCGCCCTCCGCGCTCGGGTACTCGTAGGTGATGCTGGTCTTGGGGTGGCTCTGGCCGGTCAGGTGCTTGTACTCGGTGATCCGTGTGTAGGGCGTCTCTTCCGACGGATAGTTGACCACGGCCACCGGCTGAAACCAGGGCTGGTCCAGGGTCTGGTGGTCGAATTGGAGGCTGCGGTAGGGCAGCTTGCCGTAGCGGTGGCCGAAGTATTCGTCGATCGGACCGGTGAAGATCAGCCGGTCGTAATCGGCGTCGTCGCGCACGTCCTCGAACTCCACGCCGGTGACCACCTCGATGTTGGGGTGGTCGAGCATGTTGCCGAACATGTGGGTGAAGCCGTTCAAAGGCATCGCCTGGAAGCTGTCGGTGAAGTAGCGGTCGTCGGTGTTGGTGCGGGTCGGCACGCGCGAGGTTACCGATTTGTCGAGCTCGGACGGGTCCATGCCCCACTGCTTGCGGGTGTAGCCGCGGAAGAAGCGTTCGTAGAGTTCGCGGCCGACCTTGGAGATCACCACGTCCTCGGAGGTGCGGATGGTCTCGACCGGCTCGGCGCGGCTCTCGAGGAAGGCCTCGGCCTCCTCGTCCGATGAGAGCGACAGGCCGTACAGGGTGTTCAGCGTGGTGCGGTTGATCGGCATCGGCACCAGGATGCCGTTCACGCAGGCCAGCACCCGGTGCTCGTACTGGCGCCACTTGGTGAAGCGCGACAGGTAGGAGACGATTTCCTGGCTGTTGGTGTGGAAGATGTGCGGGCCGTACTGGTGGAACAGGATTCCGGCGTCGTTCTTCACGTCGAAGGCGTTGCCGCCGAAGTGCGGGCGGCGGTCGACCACCATCACCTTCTTGCCCGAGCCGCGCGCCAGCCGCTCGGCCAGCACGGAACCGGCGAAGCCGGCGCCGACGATCAGGTAGTCGAAGGCCTTCTTGCGGCTGGAAGGGCGCACCTGGGGCGCGGCCAGGCTGAAGGAGGGGCCGCGGCGGCGGGTGACCGCCTGGTCGATCTGGGCGGCCATGCGCGCGAAGGTCTGCTCCCAGGAGAGCTCGGCCAGGGTGGCGTCGACTTCCTTCATCCACGGCGCGCCGGTGTCGCGCGGCAGGGCGAGCGCGGCCTCGCAGGCGGCGATGAATTCCTCAGCCATTGCCGCGACCTTCACGCCTTGCAGGTCGCCGTAGTGGCGGATCACGTCGGTGATCGGAGTTGAGACCACCGGTTTGCCGCCGGCGAGGTATTCCGGCGTCTTGGTCGGGCTGATGAACTTGGTGGAGTCGTTGATGGCGAAGGGCATCAAGGCGACATCCCAGCCGGCTAGGTAGCGCGGCAGCTCGGTATAATCCTTACCGCCGAGGTAGTGGATGTTCGCCCGCCGGGGCAGGTGGGCGTCCTTGATCTTCACCACCGGACCGACGATGGCGAGATGCCATTCGGGGCGCGCGGCGGCGACGGCGTCCAGCAGCGCCAGGTCCATGCGCTCGTCCACCACGCCGTAGAAGCCCAGGCGCGGGCGCGGCAGACCGGCTTGGTCGGCGGGGTCGTCCTGGTCCACACGCGCCTTGGCGAAGTGGGCGCGGTCGACGCTGGAGGGGAAGGGGTGGATGTTGCGGTGGAGGGCGCGCTTGGCCTCGTAGAGGCTGTAGCCGCCGGTGAACACCACGTCGGCCCGCTCCATCAGCTCCCGCTCGAGCGGGATCAGTTCGGGCGGCGCGCCCTTGAAATGGCTGAGCTCGTCCATGCAGTCGTAGACGGTGACGCACGGCTCGATGTGCCGGCTGAACGGCAGCATCATCGGGGTGTAGTACCAAGCCACCGGCTCGGTGACCGCTCGATCCTGCAAGAAGGCGTCGAGCAGGTCCCTCAGCGCGCTTTCACGCGCATCGGGCGCGAGGTCGGCGGGCAGGCGCGGCGTGACGATCAGCACGTTGCTTTTCGGATCGGGACGGGCGTGGAGGTCCGCCACGCCGTCCTCTGCGTCGATGGGCTCTTCCCAGAACACGACCATGCGGCCGCGCGCGAAGCGGGTCATCAGATGCTGGGGCCGCTGGAACACGAACTCCCAACGCAGGTGGGAGAAGCAGATCAGGGTGTCGAATCCGCGCTTGCGAAGCGCGATCGGCTGCACGACGGTTTGAGCGAGACGGGGCGCGTACGAACGCTGCGACGTGTCGTGCAACTGAGGACTCCTGCAATGTGAACAAACCAAGCCTTCTGCGAAACTGTGCAACCGCGAGAAGGTTCCAAGCGCAGAGCTTGTTATCCCGGCAGGTGGTGCGGCAGGCCCAGCTTTTCAACCATTTGTCAGACAAGTGGTGAATCTCGCTCACGAAATCCGCCGGCGCGGCAAAGCTCGTCTCAGGCAAAGGAGCCGGCTCTCTCCGGCGGATTCGGCACTACAGCTCAGCTAGTAACATGAGTTTATTGTGCAGTGCACAATGACTTGCCCTGACTCGCCGCGTCGGCTTGTGTAGGGGGCTAGGGGCGCTGCACACGGACGGGCATGGAACAGGCCGCCGACTTCACCATCGAACCCACCGAAGGCGGCCCGCTGGCGGTGCTGTCGGGCGACTGGACCGCGACCCAGCTGCAGGGAACGGAGCTGCGGCTCGAGCAGGCGCTGATCGCGGGCGAGGTCGGTGCGGTCGACGCCCGCGCCATCCGCCGCTGCGACACCTCCGGCGCCTACGCCATCTGGGACGCCGCGCGCGGCGCGCGGCTGCCGCGCGGGCGGATCGTCTGCCGTCCCGACACCAACAAGCTGATCGACTTGGTGGAGGAGGCCTCCACCCGGGAGCCCACACTTCGCCGCCGGCCGCGCTCGCCTTGGGAGGTGCTCGACCGGCTGGGCCGGGGCGTGGTGAACATCGGGCTCGACGTCTATGAGACCACCGCCTTCAACGGCCGGCTGGTGGCGACCACCGCGCGCGCGGTCGTGAACCCCCGGCGGCTGCGGATGGCCTCGCTGTTCAGCCTGATGGACCGCGCGGGGCTGGACGCGCTGCCGATCGTGGCCACCACCTCCTTCTTCATCGGCGCGGTGGTCGGGCTGATCGGCGCCAACATGCTGTCGGACTTCGGGGCCCAGGTGTTCGCGGTGGAGCTGATCGGCATCGCGGTGCTGCGCGAGTTCGGCATACTGATCACCGCGGTGCTGCTGGCCGGCCGCTCGGCCTCCTCCTTCGCCGCCGAGATAGGCTCGATGAAGATGAACGAGGAGGTCGACGCCATGCGGGTCATGGGCGTGGATCCGTTTGAGGCGCTGGTGCTGCCGCGGTTCATCGCGCTGCTGCTGACCGTGCCGCTGCTGGTGTTCGTCGCCAACCTCGCCGGGCTGGCGGGGGGGCTGGTGGTGGTCTGGTCGGCGCTCGACATCAGCCCGGCCTTCTTTATCCAGCGGCTGCACGACAACGTGCCGATCCAGCATTTCTGGGTGGGCATGTCCAAGGCGCCGGTGCTGGCGATCGTGGTCGCCGCCATCGGCTGCCGCCAGGGCATGGAGGTCGGCGGCGACGTGGACTCGCTCGGGCGGCGGGTGACGGCGGCGGTGGTGCACGCCATTTTCGCCATCATCCTGATCGATGCGGTGTTCGCCCTGATCTACATGGAACTGAACGTATGAGCCTGTTCGGCGAGGCCGAGCCCGAAGCGCCTCTGGACGAGGACGGCGCGCCGATCGTGGTGCGGGGGCTGAGGTCATGCTTTGGCGACCGGGTGATCCACGAGAACCTCGACCTGACGGTGAAGAACGGTGAGGTGCTGGGCCTGGTGGGCGGCTCGGGCGCGGGCAAGTCGGTGCTGCTGCGCACACTGATCGGGCTGAAGGATCCCGATGGCGGCACGGTGCGCATCTTCGGCCAGAACCTGGAGAAGGCGACCGAGCGGCGGATGCAGCAGATCGAGCGCCGCTGGGGCGTGCTGTTCCAGCAGGGGGCGCTGTTCTCCAACCTGACGGTCAAGGAGAACGTGGCCGCGCCGATGTGGGAGCACGCTGACCTGTCGCGTCATACCGTGGACGAATTGGCGGACCTGAAGATCGCGCTGGCGGGTTTGCCGCCTCACGCGGGTGCGCTGAAGCCGTCGGAGCTGTCGGGCGGGATGATCAAGCGCGCGGCGCTGGCCCGCGCCCTAGCGCTCGACCCGCAGCTGCTGTTCCTTGACGAGCCGACCTCGGGACTGGACCCGATCAGCGCGGGGGCCTTCGACGAACTGATCGCCGACCTGTCGCGCACGCTGGGCCTGACCGTGTTCATGATCACCCACGACCTCGATTCGCTGTATACGATCTGCGACCGCGTGGCGGTGATCGCCGACAAGAAGGTGGTGTCGACGGCGCCGGTGCAGGAACTGGAGAAGTCGGAGCACCCCTGGATCAAGGAGTACTTCGGCGGGCCCAGGGGCCGCTCGGCCGCCAGGGCCGTGCATCACGCGGGGGCGGGGAGGGGCTGAATGGAACGCGACGCCAATTACGCGCTGGTCGGGGCTCTCTCGCTCGCCATCCTGGTGGGGCTGGTGGCCTTCATCGTCTGGCTGGCGGGGTTCTCGTTCAACCGCAAGTACGATGTCTACGACATTGCTTTCATTGGACCTGTGCGTGGGCTCTCGCAAGGCGGAGAGGTGCATTTCAACGGCATCAGGGTGGGCGAGATCAGCGACATCAGCCTTGACCCGAAGGACCCGAACCGGGTGCTGGCGCGGGCGCGGCTCAGGGCCGGGGTGCCGGTGCGCACGGACTCCTACGCGCAACTGGAGCCGCAGGGGATCACCGGGGTCAACTTCGTCCAGATCACCGCGGGCACGCCGGCGCGGCCGCTCTTGATGAGCACGGTCAAGGACGGGCAGATCCCGGTGATCCGCAGCCAAAAGAGCGCGCTGTCGGACCTGCTGGAAGGCGGCGGCACGGTGCTGCAGCGGACCGTTCAGGCGCTCGACCAGATCAACAAGGTGCTGTCGGACCGGAATATCCAGACGCTGGGCTCGACCCTCGACAACGTCCAGGACGTCACCGCCGAGCTGCGGCGGCGCAAGGCGCTGCTCGACCACGCCGACGAGACCATCCGCAGCATCGAACGAACCGCCGACAGCATCACCCGGCTGGCCAACTCGTCGAACACGCTGGTGAACACCGACGCCAAGCGGACATTGGCCAATCTCGCCGACACCGCCGCCGAGCTGAAGACCACTGCCCAGAGCGCGCGGGCCACCATCACCCGGCTGGAGGAGCCGACGCTGGAGTTCGCCACCACCGGCCTGCCGCAGCTGACCGAGGCGGTGACCAGCCTGCGCCAGACCTCGGAGTCGCTGAACGCGCTGGTCGGCGAGGCGCGGCAGAGCCCGAAGTCGCTGGTGATGAAGCCTTCGCCCAAGGAAATCGAGGTAGAGCCTTGACCGCAAAGACCTTGTTCCGAGCTGCGGCGTCGGCCGCCCTGGCCGTCGCGCTGACAGGCTGCATCTCGCTGTTTCCCAAGCAGGACCCGGCGCAGATGTACCGGTTGGGAGCGGCCGCGCCTGCCGCCGCCGGGGCTGTGGCGCACGAGGGCGAGGTGCTGAGAGGGCCGATCACCTTCGAGCGGGCGGCGGCGGGCGACCGCATCCTGACGGTCAACGGCACGGAGGCGGCCTACATCGCCGCTTCGCGCTGGGTGACGCCGGCGCAGGCGATGTTCCAGGAGTCGATGGAACGGGCGTTCGCGGGTACCGCCGGGGCGCCGCGGCTGTCCTCGATCGGCCAGGGCGTGGCGGCGAACGCGCTGCTGGCGGTGGACGTGGAGGCGTTCGAGGCACGCTACGAGCAGGGGATGGAGGCGGCTCCCACCGTGGTGGTGAGGGTGCGGGCGCGGCTGAGCGGTGTGCGCGAGCGGCGGCTGCTCGGCGAGCAGGTGTTCGAGGTGCGCCGCCCGGCGGCTGAGAACCGGGTCAGCGCCATCGTGGCTGCGTTCGACGCGGCCACCGCGGAGGCGCTGGGCGGGCTTGTGGCCTGGACGGCTCAGGCGGTCTGAAGCCCCACGGCGCGCTTCGCCGCCGTCAGGGTGTTCTGCAACAGGCAGGCGACCGTCATCGGGCCCACGCCTCCCGGCACCGGCGTGATCCAGCCGGCGACGGTTTTGGCCTCGTCGAAGTCCACGTCTCCGACCAGCCGGGTCTTGCCGGCCGCGGCGGCCTCCGGATCACGGGCGGGGACGCGGTTGATGCCGACGTCGATCACCGCTGCGCCGGGCTTGATCCAGCCGCCCTTGACCATCTGGGGCCGGCCCACGGCGGCGCAGAGGATGTCGGCGGTGCGGCAGAGCCCCGGCAGGTCCCGGGTGCGCGAATGCGCGACGGTGACCGTGCAGTCGCTACCCAGCAGCAGCTGGGCCAGCGGCTTACCGACCAAGTTGGAGCGGCCGATCACCACCGCGTGCGCGCCCCTAAGGTCGCCCAGCGCGTCCTCCAGCAGCATCTGGCAGCCGAGGGGTGTGCAGGGGACCAGCGCGGGCAGGCCCGCGGCGAGGCGTCCGGCATTGGTGACGGTGAGGCCGTCGACGTCCTTGTCGGGGTCTATGGCGGCGATCACGGCGGCAGGGTCGATGTGCGCGGGCAGCGGGAGCTGGACCAGGATGCCGTGGATCGCCGGGTCGGCGTTCAGTTCCCGCACCAGGGCCAGCAGTTCGTCCGGGGAAGTTCCCGCAGGCAGGCGGTGGGTCACCGAGTGCATCCCCGCCGCCAGCGACTGCTCCCCTTTGCTGCGGACGTAGACCTGGCTGGCGGGATCCTCGCCCACCAGCACCACCGCCAGCCCAGGCTGGACGCCATGGGCGGAGACCAGCACGCGCACCTCGGCGCCGACCCGTTCGCGCAGGCCGGCGGCGAAGGCCTTGCCGTCGATGATCCGAGCTTCGGCCATGGGTTCCCAGAGATTCGCCGCTTGCCTAAGGGGGGCGGCGGCAGGCTTCAAGGCTAGGCGAACTTCCACCATGCGGGAGCCGTGGACGGCGAGGAGATGATCAGCGCGGAAGGTAGGCGTTTGCCTCCACCAGGCGGAAGCCGGGGGTTTCGGCGATGCACTGGCGCAGCAGGAAGGCGTGGCCCGAACCATAGAAGACCACCATGCGGTCGCCGGGGCGGGCATGCTGGATCAGGTTGGCGCAGATCAGGAAGTTGCGGCGATACCAGGCGGTGAGCAGGTCGACGCCTGGCTGCTCTGCGCCAGAGCCGATGCGCAGGGTGCTGCGATAGAAGCCGTTGTCGGTGGCGATCCGGACCGGGTCGTTAAGGTAGCGGAGCGCGGCGGCGATCCCGCCGGAGGCGAGGTGGCGCTCCTGTTCCTTGACGTGCGCCTGCACCTCGGCCCCGGCGGCGTCGAGCAAGGCGCCGCCGCCGTGGGCCTTGGCGTAGGCCTGGACGGGATCGAAGGGGAAGTCGCCATCGACATCGACCCCGAGCATGCGGGCGTTGCTGGCCTTGGCCAGGCGGAAGGCCAGCTGGACCACCTCGTTGCGCGAGGGTGGCAGGGTTCCGGCTTGGTACTTGGGGTAGCGTTCCGCGACGGTCTCGGCGGGCCACTCGGCGGCTATCACGGTGGGGCGGAAGCGGCTTAGGGACTGGACGGCGCCGGCGATTTCGGACTGGCGACGGGGGGAGAGGACATCGTCGACCTGGACGTTGTACTGATCGTGGCCGGGGTTGGACATGTGGAAGACCCCGACGATCATGATCTCGATGGGCATGGCGGTTTCGGCGGCGCGGGCGGGGCGGGCGGCGAGAACGGCGGCGGCGAGCGTCAGCAGCGCCAAGGCGAGCCAGGGGCGGAGATCGAGGACGAGCGTGCGGGCGCGAGCGGTGCGGTTGGTCATGCGGCTCCCCCTTGCCGCGCGCTCAGCGCGGCGGCGGGAAGATCACTTAGGCTGAGCATTGCGCCTAGTGAATTCGCGGAAAGGTGCGGCGGGTTGGGAGCTCTCGTCCGCTGCACCAGCCCTCACCCGCGGAGCCCGCTGCGCGCCTCGCGCATACTCTCTCCCGAACGGGAGAGGGATTGACCGCACCCGCTGCATAAGCGAAGCGGGGACGTCCGCGCCGAAGGCCGCGGCCGGCCGCCGGGGGTGCGTGGCCCGGCCGCTTCGGCTATAGGCGGCGGACGCTCCCCTGCGCCCAGCGCCCCGCCTTCTTCGAGACAGCCCCCGCCCATGTTCGGATTCCTCGGCTCCCTGTTTGGCGTGATCTCCAACGACATCGCCATCGACCTCGGCACCGCCAACACCCTCGTCTACATGAAGGGCAAGGGGATCGTGCTGAACGAGCCCTCGGTGGTGGCGCTGCGCACCGTGGGCGGGCGCAAGCTGGTCCACGCCGTGGGCATGGACGCCAAGATGATGCTGGGACGCACGCCCGGCCACATGGAAGCCATCCGCCCCATGCGCGACGGGGTGATCGCCGACTTCGAAGTGGCCGAGGAGATGATCAAATACTTCATCCGCAAGGTCCACAACCGCAAGGGCTTCACCAACCCCAAGGTGATCTGCTGCGTGCCCTCGGGCGCCACGGCGGTGGAGCGGCGCGCGATCAACGACTCCTGCCTGAACGCGGGCGCGCGGCGCGTCGGGCTGATCGACGAGCCGATGGCGGCGGCGATCGGGGCGGGGCTGCCGATCCATGAGCCGACCGGCTCGATGGTGGTGGACATCGGCGGGGGCACCACCGAGGTGGCGGTGCTGTCGCTGTCGGGGATCGTCTACTCGCGCTCGGTCCGCGTAGGGGGCGACAAGATGGACGAGAGCCTGATCTCCTACATGCGCCGCCACCACAACCTGCTGATCGGCGAGACCACCGCCGAGCGGATCAAGAAGGAGATCGGCAGCGCGCGCCAGCCGGTGGACGGGGACGGCCTGACGCTGGAGGTCAAGGGCCGCGACCTGATGCAGGGGGTGCCGCGCGAGGTGCGCATCACCGAGCGGCAGGTGGCCGACGCGCTGGCCGAGCCGGTGAGCCAGATCGTCGAGGCGGTGAAGGTGGCGCTGGAAGCGACTCCCCCGGAGCTGGCCAGCGACATTGCCGACAAGGGCATCATGCTGACCGGAGGGGGCTCGCTGCTACGCGGGCTGGACTCGGAGATCAGGGACCACACAGGGCTGCCGGTGACGGTGGCGGACGATCCGCTGTCGTGCGTGGCTTTAGGCTGCGGCAAGGTGCTCGAGCATCCGAAATGGATGAAGGGCGTGCTGGAATCATCCATGATGTGATCCGGGCCTGGCCCTCCTCCAGGCGGGATTAGACCGTGTCCTTTCAATCTGGTCCGCTGTCGGATCTGAAGCTCCCGCTGGCCTGGGTCGCGGGGGGCGCGGTCGTGATCGCCGCGATCATCGCCGCCGTGCTGCTGCTCGGCGACCGGCGCGAGACCCTGCGCGACGACGCCTACGGCGCGGTGCGCGAGGGGACCGACGCGGTGGTGGAGCCGATGGGGCGGGTGATCTCGGCGCCGGTGCACTTCGGCGGCGGCGTGGTCGGTTATGTGCGCGGCTACTTCTTCGCCATCGGCGACAACCGGCGCCTGCGCGCGGAGCTGAAGCGGGCAGGGGACCTGCGCGACCAGGTGGTGCGGCTGAACGATGAGAACGCGCGGCTGCGGGCGGTGATGGGCCTGCGCACCGAGCCGCCGATCCCGATGGCGGCGGGGCGGGCGGTGGTCGATGCGCGCGGGCCGTTCTCCAGGAGCCGACTGATCGACGTGGGCGCCGAGCAGGGGGTCAAGGTCGGCCATCCGGTGATGAGCGAGACTGGGCTGGTCGGTCGTGTCGTGGGCGTCACGCGCGGGGCGGCGCGGGTGATGCTGCTGAGCGACGTGGCCAGCCGCACGCCGGTGCTGGTGGACCGGACCGACGCGCGGGCGATCCTGACGGGCGACGGCGGGCCCGACCCGAAGCTGGCCTATCTGCGCGGCAAGGACGTGATCAAGGAAGGCGACCTGATCCTGACGTCGGGCGACGGCGGGGTGTTCCCGCGAGGGCTGCCGGTGGGGACGGCGGGCAAGGGGCTGGACGGCCAGTGGCGGGTGCGGCTGTTCGCCGAGCGGGCCGGCGTCGACTTCGTTCGGGTTCTGAAGTTCGAGGACTTCAGCCAGCTGGTGAACACGAAGGCGCTGGAGACGGGCGAGATGCCGGCCTTTACCGGCACGGTGACCACCCCCGCCGAAACCGTGCGCACCATCGCGCCCCCGCCGGCCGCCGGAACTGCCGCCGCGCCGGCCTCGAGGCCGAAGCCCGCGGCCAAGCCGAAGCCTGCGGCGGCCAAGCCGTCGCCGAAGAAGCGCGGCCCGATCCCCTACACCACCTACCTGCGCCAGCAGCGGGAGCGGCGCTGATGGGGTTCCCGGGCGCGCAGCGGCTCGACCCCTTGAGCTGGCTGGTGCTGCCGATGTTGCTCGCGCTGGCGGCGGCGGTGCTGTTCACCCTGCCGCTGCGGCTGTTCGGGCTGCAGCTGCCCGAGCCGGTGTGGCCGCTGGCGCCGGCGTTTGCCTGGGCGATGATCCGGCCTTCGGTGATCGCGCCTTTCCTGGTGCTGCTGATGGGCCTGTTTCTCGATTTCCTCTGGGGCGGGCCGAGCGGCCTGTGGGGCTTCTCGATCCTGTTCGGCTTTGGTTTCATCCTGCTGGCGCGCAGCATGATGATCGGCCAGAGCCTAGTCGTGCTTTGGTCATGGTTCGGCCTGATGAGCGTTCTCGTCTTCGCCGCCGCCTATCTGCTGACCATGCTGGACTCCGGCAGCCGCCCCGATCTGTTCGCCACCGGCCTGCAGCTGCTGCCCACCCTGCTGCTCTACCCGTTGGCGCACCAGCTGATCGAGCGGTTCGAAGACGCCGACGTGAGGTTCCGCTGAGGCCGCGATGAGCCAGGAACCGTCCATCCTGTTCCGCGAGGTGAACCAGAAGCAGGGCGCCTTCACCCGCCGCGCCCTGCTGATGGGCGGCTTCACCGGGCTTGGCGTCGCGGCCCTGGCCGGACGGCTGGCTTACCTTCAGCTGTTCCAGTCGGACCGTTTCCGGCTGCTCTCGGCCAACAACCAGTTCAACTTCCGCATCCAGCCGGCCCCGCGGGGCCGCATCCTCGACCGCAACGGCGTGTTGCTGGCCGGCAACCGGCCGAACTTCCGCCTGCTCGCCGTGCGCGGCGAGGTGGACGAGCCGGAGGTGCTGGTCCAGCGCGTCTCGCAACTCGTGCCGATGACGCCGGACCGGCAGGCTTCATTGCTCAGGGACTTCAAGCAGAGCTCCCGCTTCGTGCCCTTCTCCCTGGCGGAGGACCTGACCTGGGAGGAGTTCTCCCGCATCAACGTGCGCGCGCCCGAACTGCCCGGCGTCAACGCCGAGGTGGGCGAGGTGCGGCTCTATCCGTTCGGCGGCGCCTTCGCCCATGTGATCGGCTACGTCGGCAAGCTGACCAAGGAGGAACTGGAAGAGGAGGTTCCGCGCGGGCAACCGGCCGATCCGGTGCTGCTGCACCCGGGCTTCCGCACCGGCAAGCAGGGCGTTGAAAAGGCGCTCGACAAGGAGCTGCGCGGCAAGGCCGGGGCGCACAAGGTCGAGGTGGACGCGCGCGGACGGGTGGTGCGCGAGCCCGATGACGGCGACATCCCTTCGGTCCCAGGAAAGGACGTGGTGCTGACGCTCGACGCCGACATCCAGAACCGGGCGCTGGAGGTGTTCGGAGACCAGTCCGGCGCGGCCGTGATGATGGACTGCCATACCGGCGACATCCTGTGCATGGCCTCCGCCCCGGCCTTCGACGCCAACATGTTCGTGCGCGGGATGCCGGCCTCGATGTACCGGCTGCTGGCCAACTACGAGCGCAAGCCTCTGTTGGACAAGGCGTTGTCGGGGACCTATCCGCCGGGCTCGACCTTCAAGATGACCACGGCGCTGTCGCTCCTGGCCGCCGGCGTTGACCCGAAGGAGCGGGTGAACTGCGGCGGCGGCCTGCACTACGGCGGGCGGTTCTTCCACTGCTGGGGCCGGCACGGCTCGCAGGACATGCACAACGCGATCAAGAACTCCTGCGACACCTATTTCTATGCAATGTGCAACCGGGCCGGGCCCGACCTGATCGCGGCCACCGCGCACAAGCTCGGCTTCGGCGAGATCTTCGACATCGGCATTCCGGGGCAGAAGAAGGGCCTGGTGCCGAACCGCGCCTACAAGGCCAGGGCGTTCAAGAACGACACCAAGTGGCACCCGGGCGAGACCCTGTCGTTCGCCATCGGCCAGGGCTATCTGAACGTCAACGCGCTGCAGCTGTGCGTGATGGCCTCCCGCCTGGCCAACGGGCGCAAGGCGCTGATGCCGCGGCTGATCAAGTCGGTGGGCGGGGTGGAGCGGCCGGCCGGCTCGGCGGTGCCCGACCTGCCGCTGCCCAAGGCGCATCTCGACATCGTGCGCGCCGGCATGGCGGCGGTGGCCAACGACGTCTCGGGCACCGCCTACCGCCAGAGCCAGCTGGGGCTCGGGCCCGTGAAGATGGCGGGCAAGACCGGCACCGCCCAGGTGCGCGCCTATGGCGCCGGCTCGCGCAAGAGCGCGGGCGTGGCCTGGAAGCTGAAGGACCACAACCTGTTCGTCGCCTTCGCCCCCTATGACGCGCCGCGCTACGCCTGCGCCATCATCGTCCAGCACGGCGGCGGCGGCGGCGCGACGGTGGCGGCGCCCAAGGCGCGCGAGATCATGCGCATCGCCTTGCTGAAGGATCCGGAGATCAGGAAGCGCGTGGTGCAGGAACCGAACTACGCCGCCCCCACCGGCCCTGACGAAGGCGAGGGCGCCGCCCCGCCCGACCCCACCAACGCGCCCACGCCCACCGCTGGCCCGGCGCGGGCCGCGGCGCCGAGGCGGCCGGCATGAGCGCCACCGCCCTGACCCAGGCCGGCGAACGCGATCGGCTGATCGTCAAGCTGGCCAACATCCACTGGGGCTTGGCGGCGATCTTGGCGATGATCGCCGTGACCGGCGGGCTGATGCTTTATTCGGTGGCCGGCAGCTCGCTGACCCCTTGGGCCGCTGGTCACCTGACGCGCTTCGCCCTGTTCTTCGTGATGATGATCGTACTGGCGGTGGTGGACCTTAGGGTCTGGTTCGCCGCCGCTTATCCCGTGTACGCCATCGGCATCCTCCTGCTCGTGGCGGTGGAGATGTTCGGCGACGTGCGGCTGGGCGCCCAGCGCTGGCTGTCGCTCGGCCCGGTCAGCTTCCAGCCCTCGGAGATCATGAAGATCGCCGTGGTGCTGGCGCTGGCCCGCTTCTACCACTCAAGCTCGGCGGAGAAGGCGCACCTGTCCTGGTGGCTCTTGATCCCCGCCGCCATCATCGCCGTCCCGGCGCTGCTCGTCGCCCACCAGCCCGACCTCGGCACCGCGCTGCTGATCCTGTTCACCGGAACCGCCATGACCATCCTTGCGGGCCTCAGCCTGCGCCTGATCGCGCTCGGCGCCGCCGCAGTCGCGGTGGCCGCGCCGGTGATGTATTTCTTTGTGCTGCACGACTACCAACGCAGCCGGGTGGACGTGCTGTTCAACCCCGAGGCCGACCCTTCCGGCGCCGGCTACCATATCCTGCAGTCGATGATCGCGCTGGGCTCCGGCGGCCTGCTCGGCAAGGGCTACGGCCTTGGCACCCAGAGCCAGCTCAACTTCCTGCCCGAGAAGCAAACCGACTTCATCTTCGCCACCCTGGCCGAGGAGTTCGGCTTCGCCGGCTGCGTCTTCGTGCTGATGCTGTTCGCCGCCGCCATCGCCATATCGCTGCGCGTCGCCACCGTCGCTCACAGCCACTTCGGCCGCCTCAGCGCGGCCGGCGTGACCGCCACCTTCGCGCTCTACGTGCTGATCAACGGCGCCATGGTCGTGGGGCTGGCCCCGGTGGTGGGCGTGCCGATGCCGCTACTCTCCTACGGCGGTACGGTGATGCTGACGGTGATGGTCGGCTTTGGCCTGGTCCAGTGCGTCAAGGTCCACCGCTACGCCGAAATCACCAGCGGCAAGGGTTCGTTGCTCTAGAGCGCCAGCGCCTCGTCGCCCGCCCGCACTAGGGCGTCGATGATGCCCGGTTCGGTGGAGGCGTGGCCGGCGTCCCAGACCACCTCGAACTTGGCCTCGGGCCAGGCCTGGTGGAGCTTCCAGGCCCCGTCCATCGGGGTGACCACGTCGAAGCGGCCTTGGACGATCCAGCCGGGAATATCGCGGAAGCGGTCGGCCTGACCCAGAAGCCAGCCATCGGAGGGGAAGAAGCCGCCGTTCTTGAAGTAGTGGCACTCGATGCGGGCGAAGGCGGTGGCGAAGTCCTGCTCATTGAACTTGGCGGGCCGCGCTTCCGGGCCGCGGATCGACAGGGTGTCGCCCTCCCACTGGCTCCAGGCGGCGGCGCAGCGGGCCTGTTCGCGACGGTCGGGACCGGTCAGGCGGCGGTAGTAGGCGGAGATCATGTCGGTCCGCTCGGCGGCGGGGATGGGGGCGGCGAAGCGTTCCCAGGCGTCGGGGAAAAGCATGGAGGCGCCGCCCTCCTGATAGAACCACTCCAGTTCCTTGCGGGTGAGCAGGAAGACGCCGCGCAGGATCAGGCCCTCGACCCGCTCGGGATGGGTGGCGGCGTAGGCCAAGGCAAGTGTGGAGCCCCACGAGCCGCCGAACACGGTCCAGCGCTCGCAGCCGACGTGGCGGCGCAGGCGCTCGATGTCCTCGACCAGCGCCCAGGTGTCGTTGCCGTCGAGTTCGGCGTTGGGGCGCGAGCGGCCGCAGCCGCGCTGATCGAACAGCATCATCCGCCAGCGTTCGGGGTCGAAGAAGCGCCGCATGGTGGTGTTGATGGCGCCGCCCGGGCCGCCGTGGAGGATCACCGCCGGCTTGCCCTCGCGCCGGCCGCATTCCTCGTAATAGACCTCGTGTGCCGAGCCGGTGCGCAGCCAGCCCGAGGCGAAGGGTTCGTTCTCCGGGTACAGCGCCCGGCGGGGCGAGGCCTTGGCCTGGGCGTCGGCGGCGAACGACTGGCGGTCCATGCGGCGGCTTTACCCCCTATGGCGCGTGCGGCGCCAGCGCGGCATTGGCTTTAGCGGGCGCGGGCGGCGGCGAAGGCCAGGGTCAGCCAGCCCAGGATCATCAGCATGCCGCCGATCGGGGTGACGGCTCCCAGTATCCGCGGCGCTCCGGCGGCCATCAGGTAAAGGGAGCTGGAGAAGACGAAGCCCCGATGACGAACAGGGCCGCGGCGCGGGCGGGCAAGCGGGCGCCGGTCTGCCGGGCGAGCAGGACGGCGGCGACGGCGGCGGTCGCATGGATGAGTTGGTAGGCGCCGCCGGTCTGTAGCCACGCCTTCTGGATCAAACCGGGGGCGGCATGGGCGCCGAACGCGCCGGCGGCTACGGCCATCGCGCCGCCAAGGGCGGCGAGGGTGAGCCAGTGGCGGTCGCTCATCCCCAGAGCTCCGGCGGGGGCGGTTGCAGGATCGAGCCCGCCAGGGCGAGGCTGGGCTCGCGGTCCCGGGCCAGCAGCAGTGGGCCGTCGAGGTCGATCAAGTCGGCGCCCTGGCCCAGCAGCATGGCGGGGGCAACGGCCAGCGAGGTGGCGACCATGCTGCCGACCATCACCTGGAGCCCGCGCGCGCGAGCGGCGGCGCGGAGGGCGAGAGCTTCGGTGAGGCCCCCGGTCTTGTCGAGCTTGATGTTCACCGCGGCGTAGCGGCGGGCGCAGGCGGGGAGTTCCGCCCGCGTGTGCAGGCTCTCGTCGGCGCAGAGGGGGAGGGGACTGTCGTAGCCCTCAAGCGCCTCGTCCTCACCGGCCTTCAACGGCTGCTCGAGCAGGCGGACCTTGAGGCGGGCGAACTCGGAAGCGAGGCGTCGGAGATCGGCGAAAGTCAGGGACTCGTTCGCGTCCACGACCAGCCGCGTGGAGGGCGCGGCGGCGCGGACGGCGGCGACCGCGTCTATGTCGGCGGGGCCGCCGATCTTCAGCTTCAGTAGCGGCCGGCGAGCGTTAGCGCGGGCGGCCTCGGCCATCGCCTCGGGCGGGCCCCAGGAGATGGTGTAGGCGGTTTTCAGCGGCGCGGGCTGGGGGAGGTTGGCCAGCGCCCAGGCGGGGCGGCCGGCGGTCTTCGCCTCCAGGTCCCAGAGGGCGCAGTCCAGCGCGTTGCGGGCGGCACCGGGCGTCATCAACGCCTGCAGCGCCTCGCGTCCGGCGCCGCCCTCGATCGCCGGGCGCGCCTCCTCGATCCGCGCCAGCACGCCTTCGACGGTTTCGCCGTAGCGGGCGTAGGGAACGCATTCGCCTCGGCCTCGGCGGCCGTCGTGCTCCAGTTCGGCCACTACCACGCGCGCCTCGAACTTGGCGCCGCGGGCGATGACGAAGGGGCGGGCTAGGGGCCAGGACTCCTCGCGCGCCCGAAGGCGCATCAGGCCAAATCGGCGGCGGCGGCGTCGAACAGCAGATAGGCTCGGCCAGTATCGTTGCCGAGCAGGCTCGCGATCGCCTGGACGTCCTTCTTGGCGGCGTCGGCCACAGACGCTTCGTACTGGCGCACGAAACGCTCGGCCTGGAGGCGCAGCGGGCGGTCGGTCAGCAGGCGGCGCGACAGCTTGCGCACCGCGACCGGCGCCAGGTGGCGGATCACCAGGCGCGAGCCATCGGCGTCGCCCGAGCCGATCACCGAGGCGAGTTCCTCGACCCGCGCGGGCGGCAGCAGGGCCGAGGCGTTCAGGCCCAGGTCCTCGATCTCGCCGATGAGGCGTTCGGCCAGCTGCTCGTCGGCGGACCCGTCGTCCATGTTGGTGAGCAGATCCTGCCAGTTCCAAGGCTCGGCCGGAGCCGCCGGCTTGGCGGCGGCGGTCTCGAACAGGGCGGAAACCTCGGAGTCGCTCTCGGTCGGCGCCAGCCGCAGGCGCGGGCGCAGGCCGGCGACTGGCGCGGGCGCTTCAGCTTCGGGCGCGTTGGCCGGCCGCGGCGCAACGAAGCGTGGCGGCGGTCCGGAAGGCGAGGCGGCTCTGGGCGTGGGGGCCGCCGGAGCGGACGCTTGCGGCTCGGGCGGCAGCGCCTCCACGGCAGGCGGCGGGGCCGGCGCTTCGGCCCTTGGAGGCGCCGCCGGTGCGGCGGCGGGGGGCTGGGCGTCCATCTGGCTGCGCAGCGCTTGGCGCGAGGCAGGCCCGATCACGCCCATCAGGCGCACGGCCTCGCTGAGCATTTCGTAGTTGTGGCGGACGCGCTCCTGGAAGGCCTTGTCGATCGCCTGGGTCTCCTCGGCGGCTTTGCGGGCGCTGTCGAGCAGGCTGTCGAAGCTGTGCGCCAGGGTCTCGCGCAGCGCCGCGGCCTGGGCAGAGGTTTCCTGGGGCAGGCGCTGGGCGCGCACCTCGAACTCGGCGACCACGCCCTGAAGCTCGGCCAGGGTGGCGCGGGCGTCGGCGGCGGCCTTTTCGATGCGTCCGGCCGAGGCGGCGGCCGCGTCGTCGATCAGTTCGGCCGATTTCGAAATCAGCGAGCGCGCCTCCTCGACACGGGCCTCGTAGGCGGCCTCGGCGCGCTGGCCGGCGGCGAACGAGGCTTCGCTTAGCTCCTCAATGCGGGTGCGGGCGAGTTCGCTGTGCCGCGCGGTGAGCGCCTGAGCCTCCCCAAGTTTGCCGGAGATGAGGTCGACGCCGCTCTGCGCCTCGGCTTGCATCGCCTCACGCTCGAAGCGGGCGGCCTCGGCCACCGCGCCCAGCGACTGGAGCGCGCCGGCCGCGAGGAGGTCGCGTTCCTGGCGCAGCAGTTCGGTGAGGTCGCGGCAGCGGCCGAGCGCCTCGTCCGCCAGCCCGCGCACGGCCTCGACACCTTCGCCGGTCGCGCCGGCCATTTCGGTGGCGGCGGCCTGGGCGTGCAGCATGTGCTCGGAGAGCTGGGCCTGCTGGGCCTCCAGCCTGACGGCGAAGTCCTCGTGGTCGGCGCGCAGGCCATGGGCGACGGCGACCAATGAGGCGCGCTGCTGGGTGAGGGTCTCCTCGACCGCCCGGACCTGATCGCTCACGCCGACCGAGGCAGTCTCCAGCCGCATGACCTGGCGGCTGAGATCGTCGCTGGCGATGCGCGCGGCGTCCGATGCCTGCCCAGCGGCGGCGGCGAGGTCTGCGGCGCGCGCGGCGAGCGCCGCTTCGGCCTCGCCGATCTGGGCCTGGGCAAGGTCGGACGCTTCGGAGACGACGCGGGCCTGGCGGGCGACGGAATCGCTCAGGGCCGACGCCTGGACGTCGAGGCGTTCGGACAGAGCCCCGAGTTCGCGGCGTTCCTGGCCGAGCGCATCGCCGAGGGTGGCGGCGGTGTGGGCGGAGAGGTCGGCGGCTTCACTCAGGCGCGCGGTTTCCTCGGAGAGAGCCTGGCGCAGGGCGGTGAGTTGTTCGCGGGCGTGGGCGGCGGCCTGAGTGGCGGCCTCGATCTCACCGCGAACGGTCTGGAGCACCGACCCGGTCTCTGTGGCGGCGATCGCGGCCGGCTGGAGCATGGTGCGCGAGAGCGCCTGGGCCCGGGCGACTTCGGCGGCGATTCGGCCGGTCTGGCGCAGGCCGTAGGCGAAGATCCAGATGAAACCGATCGGCGCCAGGGTCAGGACGATGAACACGGCGGTCTGGAACGGCAGGTAGTCGATGCCGGACAGCGGCCGCTGATAGCCGTAGGCGAACACCGCCAGCGCGGCCCACAGCAGCGAAGCCAGACCGGCCAGCCCGTAAATGATGCGCACGTTGTCCTGCGGCGGCCGGGCGGGCGCGGTGGGAACGGGCGGCGGAGCGGTGGCGCCGGGCGAAGAGGCGTCGTCGAGGCTCGGCTGATGGACCGGCTCGGCGGGATCGGCGGCCTCGGGTTCGGGCGAGGCGGCGCCAGATTCGTCCTCCAGAGCGGGTTGCGCGGTGGCCCGGCGCAGCCATGTGGTGGAAAGCTCCTCGCGCGTACGTTCCATCGCCGGCAGATCCAGGTCGTTGTCGGGCGCGGCGTCCGGCGCCACGGGCTGCGACAGGTTCAGCGGCGGACGGCGCTTGGGCTTCATGACGGCGGCCCTGGGCGCGAACGGACGAACGCTGCGCCGGCCGGCCCGAGCCCGCGCGCATTAAGGTGATGCTAACGAATCAAAGCGGAGCCGCAAAGGGCGATGCCGAAAACGCTTGCAGAGTAGCGTCAGGTCTTGACCAGCACCTCGTCAGGGCAGGGTTCGGCCGCGGCCGGGCTGGGGCGGCGCACCGCGACGGCTTGACGCGGAGCGGCGGGAGCTGGAACGCGGCGGACCACGGCCGGTTCGGGTTTGGCGGCGCGCGCGGGATCTTCCTTCAGCGTGACGCCGAAATAGCCGAAGGAAGCGGCCGACATGGCGGCCACCGTGTTCAGCAGCGCTTCGCCCAGGTCGTGCATCCGTCTTCCCCTACGGATTCCCAAGCCTCCGTTATCCGCCGGCTTCGCCCCCCCGGCAAGCTTATGACCCATGAATAATCGTTCATCTTGGGAGCGGCTCCCGCGCCGGTGATTTGGCGCCCGTCCCCGCCCCGCCTATGAGGGCGCGAGCGAGCGAGGCGTCCAGGTGGTTTTCGGCGACAGGCTGCGACGGGGAGAGGCGGAGGCGCGGAGCGCGGGGGCCAAGCCCGCGGCGCCGATCGCCTTCACCTATCGCGATCCGGGCGTGCTGGAGGTGGTCTATGCCGCGCGGCCGGGAGCGCCGGCGAGCTACGGCGTCACCGACGAGACGGGCGCCCGCCATCCTTTGGCGGCGGAGCGGCGAGGGCAGGCGGCGCTAGCGGGGCTGAACCTGCTCGACGCGCCCCGCCGGGGAGGGCCTGCGTGGAAGCTGACCGGCGGCGGGCGCGACGCGCGGGTGGGGGTGAACTTTGGCGAGGCCTGGTCGATCCCCGAACTCGACACCTGGTATGCGCGCACCACGGGCGAGGCGGTGACGGTGCTGTGGTTCATCGATCCGGCGGGGGGAGCCACACCCGTCACGCCGGGCGCCTCCTATCGCTTCGAACTCTTGGCCGCGACGCACCGATGCCGGGCCGAACTGCTGCTGCAGCTGCTGGGGCCGCAGGGCGAGCTGATCGAGGAGCTGAGCCGACCGGTGGCGGGCGAGGCTAGGGGCGGGCGCGGCCGAGAGGGCTATGACGCGGTCACGGCCGAGTTCGAGGCGCCGCAGGGGGCGGCGGGGCTGGCGATCGGCGTGCGCAAGGGCGGCTCGCTGGGCGGGGAGGACAGCTTCCTGTTCGTGGCCGATCCCCGCCTGGCGCCGGCTGCGGACGGAGAGGCGGCGCTTGAGCTGCCGGCGGAGGCGGTGGGACGGGCCAAACAGGCGCTGCGCGAGCGGCTGACGGTGGAGCGCGCCGCCTTGCCGTTGCCGGAGGCGCTGACCGATGGCGCGCCGCACGAGGTTTCGCTGCTGTTGGAAGCGGGGGCGGGGCTGCAGGAGGCGCGAGGGATCAGGTTCCAGTCACGCCCCGCCCCGGCGGCAGAGGCCGCGCCGGAGCCGCAGGTGGTGGTCTCGCCGCTGCGCGCCACTCTGGCCCACAACCGCAGCGGCGACGCCGAGGGGCGGCAGCTGGCGGCTTACCGCGCTTGGATGGCGCGGGCTGAGGCGGGCGAGCCGCTCCCCGACCTGGACCGGCTGTCGCGGGCGCTGGAAGCCGGGCGCACCGGGCGGGCGGAGCTGTTCGAGTTGAACTTCCCGCAAGGCGCGGCAGGCGCCGTGCGCGTGCTGCTCCGCGGTGCGGCGGACCTGGAGACCCTCTGGCTGAGCCTGGCGGGCCTGCTGTTTGCCGCCAACCGAACGCCGATGGAGGTCGCGGTCGCGGGCGCCGAGGAGGCGGGGGCCGCCGGCCTGCGGGAGCTGGCGAAGGGCGTCCGGGTCCTGGGCGACGACGGATGGGAAGGCGACGCCCTGCATCTGGTGCTGCTGGAGCCGGGATGGGAGCCGGTGGCGGGGTGGCTGGATGAGCTGCGGGCGGTGTTCGATAACTTCGAGGGTGTCGGGGCGGCTGGGCCCAAGCTGATCGAGCTGGACGGCCGCATGGCCTCTGCCGGCGCTTTTGTCGGCCGCAAGGGCGAGGTCGAGCTGCTGGGGCGGGGCGGCAACCCGCGCGACCCGCGGTTCGGCTTCGTGCGGCCGGTGGACGTGGCGCGGCCGCTGATGGTGTCGCGCGAGGCGTGGGCGGCTAGCGGCGGGTTCGACGGCGCTTTCGCCGATGCGGCGCTGGCCGAGGCCGACTTGGCGCTGCGGCTGCGGCAGGCGGGCCGGCGGGTGCTGTATGCGCCGACCGCCGAGATGTGGCGGCTGAAGGGGTGCGAGGCTCCCGAGCCGCCTGTCGCCGCCGAGCTGACCGCATTCAAGGGCCGTTGGGCGCCGGTGTTCGCCGCGCCGGCAATGCGCGAGCGGCATGCGGCGCTGCGCGTGCTGTTCGTCGACCAGGAGGCCCCGACAATCGATATGGACGCGGGCGGCTACGCGGCCTTCCAGGAGATGCGCATGCTCCAGGCGGCCGGCGCCAAGGTCGACTTCCTGCCCAAGAACCTGGCATGGATGGACCGCCACACCATTGCGCTGGAGCGCGCGGGGGTGGAGTGCCATTACGCGCCGTTCGTCAAAGGCTTCGACGCCTTTCTGCGCGCGCAGGATCAGGACTACGACCTGCTGTTCGTCGTTCGCCACAAGGTAGCTCGGCTGGTGCAGGAGGCGCTCGCCGATTTGCCCGAAAGGCCGAAGCTGGTGCTGAACCTCGCCGACCTGCACTTCCTGCGCGAGGCGCGGGAGGCAACCGCGGGGACCCCCGGCTTTACCGTCGAGCGGGCGGCTGCGACCCGCGAGGCTGAATTGGCGGCGATCGCAGCGGCGGACCTCACCCTGACCTATTCGGAGGTCGAGGCGGCGGTGGTCGAGAGCCACACCCTGGGGCAGGCGAAGGTGGCCCTGGCGCCCTGGGTGGTGGAGACGCGCGAGGCGCCGATCGGCACGTTCGAAGGCACGGACGGGCTGATGTTCCTGGGCGGCTTCGGCCATCCGCCGAACGCGGAGGCGGTGAAGCGCTTCGCCGCCGAGGTGATGCCGGACCTGGCCGAGCGGCTGCCGCAGGTGCGGCTGAAGGTGGTGGGCTCCAAGCCGCCACCGGAGGTGCTGGGGCTAGAGGCGCCCAACATCAGCGTGCTCGGCTATGTGGCTGATCTGGATGAGGTGTTCGCCTCTGCCCGTGTCTTCGTGGCGCCGCTGGCGGCGGGAGCGGGGCTGAAGGGCAAGGTGATCGAGGCCTTGGCGCGGGGCGTGCCGGCGGTGCTTTCGCCGGTGGCGGCGGAAGGGACGGGGCTGGCCCACGGCCACGACTGCCTGGTCGCACACACTCCGGCGGAATGGCTCGACGCCATCGAGGCGCTGACGCGGGACCGGGAGCTGTGGGAGCGTCTGGCGCGAAACAGCCTGGAGACGGCCCGGCGGCGCTTCTCCTTTGAAAGCGGAGCCGAACGGATGCGGGAGGCCCTGGCGCTGATCGGCGTGCACTCGCCCTCGCGCCCGGCGCTGGTCTACCGCCTGGCCAGGCCCGATTCGCACGGCGGCGCGAGCGCCGCCCCTGCGGTGCTGCGCCTGCCCTGAGATTGCCGCGGAAGGCTGCGACGGAAGCTGTGCCCTCGCGCGTGCAAGCGGAGGGGCCGGTCCGGAGCGTTTCAGAGTGTCGTCATCCCTCGATCTGCGCGCCGCCATCGCGGTGACCCGTTTCGGCCTGGGCGCCCGCCCGGGCGAGATGGCCCGCGCCGCCGCCGATCCCAAAGGCTACCTCAAGGCGCAAATCCGTTCCGGCGGAGCGCCGCAGCCGCCAGGGCAGCTGAAGTCGTCAGCGGAAATGCTTGACGCCTATGAACAATACCAAACGATCAAGCAGCAGGCGAAGAGGGCGAACAAGGACGACAGCAAGGCCGTCCGGCGCGAGGCCAAGCAGGAGGTTCTGCGCGACGGGGAGTTCGAGGAAATCGCCGCGCGAGCACGCCTCGCCGCCACCACCGATGCCGCCTTCGCCGAGCGATGGGCGTTGTTCTGGGCCAACCACTTCACCGTCTCGCGCACCAGGGGCGCCGCCGCCGCGGTTATCGGGCCGTTCGAGCGCGAGGCGATCCGGCCGCACGCCTTCGGCCGCTTCGAGGACATGCTGATCGCCGGCACGCGCCACCCCGCGATGCTGATCTACCTGAACCAGTCGCCCTCGACCGGGCCGAACAGCCCCGCGGGCGGCGGGCGGCGCGGGTTGAACGAGAACCTGGCCCGCGAAATCCTGGAGCTGCACACCGTTGGGGTCGACGCCGGTTACACCCAGGCCGACGTCACCGAATTCGCCAAGGCGCTGACCGGCTGGAGCACCCCGCGGATCAAGGACGGGGCCGGCGCGCAGCCCTTCCTCTATCGCGCCAACGCCCATGAGCCGGGCGCGCGCACGATCATGGGCCGCACCTACCCCGACACCGGCCAGGGTCAGGCGGTAGCCGTGCTGAAGGACCTCGCCGCGCACCCGGGGACCGCCCGCCACATAGCCCGCAAGGTCGCCGTCCACTTCGTCGCCGACGAGCCGCCGCCGGCGCTGGTCGAGCGGCTGGCGGGCTCGTTCCGCGCCAGCCGCGGCCGGCTCGACCGGCTGGCCGAGACATTGGTGGACTCGCCCGAGGCCTGGGAGCCGACACAGCGCAAGTTCAAGACGCCCTACGAATTCGTGGTCTCCGGCTGGCGTGCGCTTGACGACCAGCCCGACAAGCCGCGCGAGGTGCTGAACCTGTTGACCAAGCTCGGCCAGCGCCCCTTCGCCGCGCCCGCTCCCAAGGGATGGCCCGACGACGCCTCCAGCTGGTCGGCGCCCACCGAGATCATCGACCGCATGGACGTGACCCGCGCCATGGTCGCGCGCGCCTCGCTGCGCGCCGACCCGCGCCAGCTGGCCCAGCAGGCGCTGGGCCCGCTGCTGCGCCCGCGCACCCTCGAAGGGTTGGCGCGCGCCGAGACGCCCGAGCGCGCCGTGTCCCTCGTGCTTCTGTCCCCGGAGTTCCAACGCCGATGAGCGCGCTCGCCCTTTCCCGCCGCCAGCTGCTGCGCACCGCCGCCGGCGGCGCTTCCCTGAGCTTCCTCGGCCATGTGGCCTACGCCGCCTCCGAAGGCGCCGCCGCACGCGGGAAGCTCATCGTGGTCGTTCTGCGCGGCGGCATGGACGGCATGTCCGCGGTCCCGCCCGTGGGCGACCCGCAATACCGGGCGCTGCGCGGCGACGTCGCCATCGCCCCCTTCGGCGCGCCGCAAGGGGCGCTGAAGCTCGACCAGGCGCTCGGCCTGCACCCCAAGCTCAACAACCTGCACACCTTCGTGGGCGCAGGCGAGGCGCGGATCGCGCCTGCGGTCGCCACGCCCGACCGCGCGCGCTCACACTTCCAGGCGCAGGACGTGCTGGAGAACGGCGGCGCGGGGGCGCACCGAGTCTCCACCGGCTGGATGAACCGCACCCTGCAGGTCATTGGCCGTGATCGGAAAACCACCGCCATCGCCGTCGGCGACCAGACCCCGCTGCTGCTTTACGGCAAGGCCCAGACCAGCTCCTGGAACCCGGGCGGCCAGAACACCCGCGACGCCAAGCTGACCGACATCCTGATGGACCTTTATGCCGGCGATCCGGTGCTGGGCCCAGCGCTGACCGCCGGTCTTGAAACCGCGGAAGTCGCCGCCGACGCGGCCGAATCCGGAGGCGACATGGCGAGCGGCGCGGCCAAGGGCCGGCTGCGGCCGCAGGACGCCGAAGCGCTGGGACGCGCCACCGGAAGGCTCGTGGCCGCGCCCAACGGCCCCTCCCTGGTGGCGATGTCGCTCTACGGCTTCGACACCCACGCGATCCAGGGAGCTGGCGAAGGCTCGCTGGCCCTGCGGCTGGAAACGCTCGACAACACCCTGGCCGGCCTCAAGCTGGGGCTTGGCCCAGCCTGGGCCGACACCACGGTGATCTTCGTCACCGAGTTCGGCCGCACCGCCCGCGTCAACGGCACCCGGGGCACCGACCACGGCACCGCTTCGGCCGCCTTCGTCGCCGGCGGTGGGCTCAGGCGCGGCGGCACGATCGGCGACTGGCCCGGGCTCGCCCGGCTTTACGAGGACCGCGACCTGACGCCCACGCTCGACACCCGCGCCCTGTTCAAGGCGGCGCTGGCCGGTCAGTTCGGCCTGAACCGGCAGGCGCTGGACACGGTGGTGTTCCCCGAAAGCGCCGGCGTGGCGCCCTATGCGGGACTGATCGCTTAAGCCTTGCGCGGCCGGTGCGCGCTCGCCTAGTGGGGAGCGGAGGCCCGATGACCCTGCACGACCCCGCCGCGCCGCCGCCCGCGACCCGCGAGGCCGTGCTGATCTCGGGCATGCACCGCTCGGGCACGGCCGCGGCCTCGCGCGCCATGAGCTTCCTCGGCTACTCCCAGCCCCAGCTGCTGGCCGAGGCCGGCCCCGAGAACCCGCGCGGCTTCTGGCAGCCCACCCGCATCGTCGAGCTCAACGAGGCGATGATCGAGACTCTGGGCTGGAGCTGGGACCACATCCCGCTGCTCACCCAGCCCGCCGCCACGGTGGAGGAGGCCGAGGCCGGCATCCTGGCGCACCTGTCGGCCGAGTGGCTGCAGCAGGCGCGTGCTGCGATCCGCGAGAGCTGGCGCCCCGACGCCCAGCGCATCGTCTGCAAGGATCCCCGCATCTCCCTGTTCCCCGCCTTCTGGCAGGCCGCCTTCGAGGCCGAGGGCTTCCGGGTCCAGCACGTCGTCGCCTTCCGCCAGCCGCTGGCCGTCGCCGCCTCCCTGAAGGCGACGCGGGGCCTCGGCCGCTGGCCGGCGCTGCGGGCCTGGCTGGCCTACAACCTGCGCCCGCTGGCGCAGGTCACCGTCGACGCCGCCCTCGATTTCGACGACCTGATTCACGCCCCCCGCCGCGCCATGGACCAGCTGGCCGTGGCGCTCGGCCGCACACCCCTGGACGACGTCGCCGCCTCCGAACTGCTCGAATTCATCGACCGCTCCCATCACGACCAGCCGGCGCCGGAGGAGGACGAGGGCGAGCGCCTCGTCCCCGCCCTGGTGGAGGACACCTTCGAGCTGCTGCGCGGCTGGCGGCGCGGCCCCCGGCGCAGACTGGAGCGCCGGGCCCAGGGCCTGCGCGCGCGGCTGAACGACGCCCAGATGCTGTTCGGCCGTGTCCGCCGCTTGCCGCCGCTCTCCACCGCCCCGGCGGTCTACACCGTGGCCCCAGCCCAGCCCGCCGCGCGCCGGGACGGTGAGCCGCGCGCCGTGGTGCTGCACTACCACCTGTTCAAGAACGCCGGCACTTCCGTGGACGAGGTGCTGCAGGCCAACTTCGGCGAGGGCTGGGGCAAGGCCGAATTCAGCGCCGGCCGCTCCAACGTGGCCGAGGTGGAGGCCTGGCTGGCCGCTCATCCGACGGTGCGGGCGATGTCCTCCCATACGGCGCTCCTGCCGCCGCCGCGGCTGGCGGGGGTGGCGGCGGCGCCGGTGATCTTCGTGCGCCATCCGATCGACCGCATCCACTCGGCCTACGAATTCGAGCGCCGCCAGGGCGCCGACACCCGCGGCTCCCGCCTGGCCAAATCCACCGACTTCGCCGGCTACCTGCGCAAGCGTCTGGCGGGGCGCGAGCGCCAGTGCCGCAACTTCCAAACCGGGCGGCTGGCCCGCGGCGTCGGCGGCGGCGAGCCTGAACTCCAGCGGGCGCTGCGGGCGCTGGACGAGCTGCCGTTCGTGGGGCTGGTCGAGGACTTCACCCAGTCGATGACGCGGATGGAGATCTACCTGCGCGGCTACTTCCCCGAGTTCCGGGCCTTCGGGGCCAAGGCCAATGTGCTGAGGGGCGGCGCCACCCTGTCGGAACGCCTGCGCCGCGTGCGGGCGGAGCTGGGCGAAGCGATGTGGGAGCAGCTGCTCACCGCCAACGCCGACGACCTCCTGCTCTGGGAAGAGGTGGCCGCCCGCTACAGCCACTCGGGCGACGCGCTGATCGCCGCCTGAGATGGCGCCCCGGCTGATCCAGGCGCTGACCCACCCCGCCGGCGCGCTGGAGATCGTCTACGCCGGGGCCGAGGACGACGACGTCTGCCTGGTGCAGGACGAGTCTGGCCTGGCGATCGAAGTCGACGCGGTCTGGGGGCGCTTCGGCCGCGACATCGGCCTGAACCTGATCGACCACCCCGGCAACGCCCGCACCCCCTGGGCCCTCGCGGAGCCGGGGCAGGGGCTGCGCTTCGGCCTCGATTTCGGCGGCCGAGGCGATGGCCTCTACCTGCTGGAGACGCTCAAGCCCGCGCGCGAGCCGGTGGCCGTGGCCTTCCGCGACCCGTTCACCGGCGCCGCCACGCCGGTCCAGCCGCGCCGCCGCTACCGCCTGCAGTTGGCGGCGGCGGTGGAAGGGACCGGCGCCGATCTGGTGCTGCTGGTCCGCGACCGCGAAGGCCGGCACCTCGACACCATCCGCCGCCGCCTGCCCGAACGTCAGGAGGGGGAAGCGCCGGACCTCTGCGTCGACTTCGAGACAGGCCCGAAGGCGGCGCGGCTGGAAATCGCGTGCGCGCGCCGCGCCGGAGACCCTGAAGGCAAGGTTTGGCTCGGACGGCCGGCGCTCGGCCCGGCGGAGGGGGAGACCCGCACCGACTGGTCCTGGGCGCGCCTGCCGCAGGCGGAACTGAAACAGGCGCGCTCAGGCGCCGGCCCGGCCGCGATGACGCGGCTGCGCGCGCCCTTGCCCGACCACCTGCTGGACGGGCGCGAGCGGCGGCTGGTGGCGCGGGTGCTGGGCTACGCCGGCGCGCTGGAGGCGGCGCTGTCGTTCAGGCGCCAGCCCCTCGTCGCCCTGTCCAAGGCGGGGCTGGAGCGGGCCAGCGTGGTGCGCCTGGCAGGCCGCGCCGGTGAGCGCGAGCTTCCGCGGCTGGACCTGCGGTTCTGCGTCGACGGCCGCCTCTCCGAACGCCACCGGATCAAGCCGAAGGAAGGCAAGTTCGACGCCCGCCTGCCGATCCCGCGCGAATGGCTGGACGGCCGGCCGCACCTGATCCAGGTGCGCGAGGCGGAGACCCAGGCGGTGCTGTTCCAGGTCAACCGCCGCACCGCCGCCTTCCACGCCCGCTGGCCGGTGCTGCAGCTGCACGCCCAGCCGCCGCTGAGTCCGGAGTCCTCCCCCGCCCGCGCCCAGCATCTGCGCGCCTTCCGCGCCTGGACGCGTCGCCGGCGAGCCGGCGAGCAACCCCCGCCGCTGCTCGACCTGCATCAGGAGGTGCTGGCCGGCCCGCGCAAACGCCCCGTCTACCCGCGGCTGGCCATGCCCCAGCCGGACCGGCCGCGCGCGTCGGTGATCATCCCGGCGCACGGCAAGTTCGAGGTCACGCACCTGGGTCTCGCCGCCCTGCTGTTCGCCCCGGTGCGTGCCAGCTTCGAGGTGGTGCTGGTCGACGACGGCTCCTCCGACGAGACCGCGCGGATCGAGGAGATCGTCTCCGGCTTGCGGGTCGTGCGTCACGCCCGCGCCCAGGGCTTCGTCGCCGCGTGCAATCACGGGGCGGAGCAAGCCCAGGGCGAACACCTGGTGTTCCTCAACAACGACACCGAGGTGACCGCCGGCTGGCTCGATGAACTGCTGGCGGCGCTGGAGGGCGAACGTGTCGGCCTGGCCGGCGCCAAGCTGATCTACCCCGACGGCCGGTTGCAGGAAGCCGGCGGCATCGTTTGGGGCTCGGGCGACCCCTGGAACGCCGGCCGCGGCGCCGAGCCCGACGAGCCTGCGTGGCGCTATGCGCGCGACGCCGACTACGTCTCCGGCGCCGCCATCGCGGTCCCGCGCGCGGTCTGGCGCGAACTCGGCGGCTTCAGCCCGGAGTTCGCCCCCGCCTATTTCGAGGACACCGACTTCGCCATGAAGGTGCGCGCGAGCGGCCGGCGCGTCGTCTATGTCCCGACCGCCGAGGTGTTCCACTACGAGGGCCAGACCGCGGGCGTGGACAAGGCCGAAGGCGCCAAGCGCTACCAGGAGGTCAACCGGCCCAAGTTCAAGCGCAAGTGGCGCGACCTCTACGGCGGCCGCCGCGAGGTCGGTGACCGGCCGGACCTGGAAAAGGACCGGGACGTGCTGTTCCGTGTCTTGCTGTTGAGCATGAAAATGCCGGCAGAAGGCTCTGCCGAAGCAGGAGTTCTACAGGGTGCGCGCGCGCTGGGCGGAAAACCCACGCTGTTGCCCCTGGACCTGCGCCGCCGCACCTCGGCTGAAGCCCTGGAGCGGAGCGGTGTCGAATGCCTCTCCGCGCCGCACCTGTGCGACATCCCGGCTTTCCTGGCGAAATCGGCGGCGGACTACGACGCCCTCCTGCTCACCGAGCCTGCGGCTGGGGAGACGGTGCGGGCACTGCTGCCGGAAGCGGTGCGCGAGCGCCTGCTGGTGGCCGAGCCGCCCTCGGAGGGGGAGCTGACGGGTTGGCTGCGCGAACGCTTGGCGTCCGTCGATGTGTTCGGCCGCCCCGAGACGGAGCTGCGGCGCGCCTAGAGCAGGTCGCCCCGGCCGCGCCCCTTGAGCTGTTCCACCACCGCCTTGACCCTCTGGCTCTGGTCCCGCGGAACCACCAGAACGGCGTCGCCCGTCGCGATCACCACAAGATCGCGGGCGCCGCAGACCGCCACCGTGGGGCCTTCCGACCGGATCAGGCAGCCGCTCGCGTCGAGGGCGAGCACATCGCCGGACAAGGCGTTGCCCGCGCCGTCTTTCGCCAGCGCCTCCCACACCGCCGCCCATGAGCCCACGTCGCTCCATCCGGTCTCCAGCGGCGCGACCGCCACCCGCCCGGTCTTCTCCATCACCGCGTAATCGACAGAGTCCGAGGGGGCGGCGGCGAAGGCTTCCGCATCTAGCGCCACGGCCCCTTCGGTTGCCCGGCCAAGCCGCAGCGCCTCCGCCGCGCGGGCGGCGATCTCCGGCTGCAGCCGCGCCATTTCCTCCAGCATCCTGTCGGCGCGGAACAGGAAGTAGCCGGCGTTCCACAGGTAGCCGCCGTGGGCGAGGTAGCGTTCGGCGGTGGCGGCGTCGGGCTTCTCCACGAACTCGGCCGCTTCGAAGATTCCGCCGAGCGGCGGGCCCAGGCGGATGTAGCCGTAGCCGGTCTCGGGATGGGTGGGGCGAACGCCCAGCGTGACCAGCTGTCCTTCTCTCGCGGCAGGAACAGCGCGGCTGACGGCGCCAGCGAAAGCGCCGGCGGAGGCGATCAGGTGGTCGGCGGGGGCGAGCAGCACCAGCGCCTCGCGGCCGATGCGCTCGGCGGCCCAGCCAGCGGCGATGGCGGCGCAGGCGGCGGTGTTGCGGCCGACCGGCTCAAGGATCAGGCGCGGGGCGGGATCGAGGCCGTCGAACTGCGCGCGTACCGCCTGCTCGTGCGTGGCGTTGCACACCACCACCGGTTGTCCGAACACCTGCGGCGCCGATGCCAGACGGTCGAGCGTTTCGCGCAAGAGCGACCGCTCGCCCAGAAGCGCATGCAGCTGCTTGGGCGCGGCTTGGCGCGACAGCGGCCACAGGCGAGAGCCGGCGCCGCCGGACATGATGACGGGGGTAATCGGGGCCACGGCCGCTTGGCTAGCCCAGCGGCGGCCCCGGCGGAAGCCGCCGCCGGTTTGCAGCGGGCAGGGGCCTTGCTATTCACGCCCGCGTGCGCGGCGTCCGGCCAGCGCTGGCGGCCCGCGGCCGTTCCCAATGGCGCAGATGGAGCCACCCGCCGCATGCGCGTGCTGATGTCCTTCTGCAACGTCGGGCTTTACAATTCGCAGTTCTCCCTGGCGCTGCTGGACCTGTCGCTGCCTGATCCGGTGGCGCTGGTCGACTGCGCGGGCTTCATCGACCCCGATTCCGACTCCGGCGTCACCGGCCTGGTGCGGCTCGGCGACGGTGGCTTGGCGCTGGCCGTCCAGTCGGGCCAGCCGCGGGTGGTGTTCCTGAACGCCGACCTCAGCCTGCGCCGGGTGGTGCGCAGCGAGCGCTTCGCCGACCTTCACTCCCTGCACGAGCGCGATGGCTTTCTGTTCTGCTGCTCTTCCGGCAACAACAAGATCCTCAAGATCGCGCTCGGCGACTACGCCGTCAGCCTGTTCTGGGAATACCCGATCGACGAGCCGTTCCTGCACATCAACTCGCTGGCCTTCGTGGGCGAGCGGGCGCTGGCCTGCTCGCACAAGATCCCTCCGGAGACCGGCACAGCCAGCGGCGGCTGCTGGTTCCTGGACGATTTCGATGTGCTTATCCCCGGCCTGAAGCAGCCGCACACGGTCACCTCGGCGGGCGAGGCCGTCTGGTGCCTGAGCTCACACGACGAGCAGATCGCCGTCTGGCGCGGCGGCGAGGTGACGGCGCGGCCGCTGAAGGGCTACCTTCGCGGCCTGATGTTCGAAGGGGACCAGGTGCTGGTGGGCTGCTCGTCGCGCCGCTTCGTCTCGCGCAAGCGCAAGGGCGTGCAGCGCTACGCCGACTTCGCGGAGGTGATCGGCAACCCCGCCTACATGAGCAGCCTGGCGGTTTGCGGTACGGACCTGGAGGAACGGGCGCGGGCCGGCACGACCACGGTCGGCTTCGAGAGCTATGACCTGATCGCCGACCCCGGAGTCCCCGAGACGTTGCTGCGCCGGCCGGCCGCGCCCGTCCGGATGCAGACCATGCAGCGCCAGCTGATCGCCACGCGCGAGCTCCTGGCCAAGGCCAGGGAGGGCGCGGCGTGACGCTCTACCTGCACATCGGCCTGCACAAGACCGGCACCTCCTCGCTGCAGAACTTCCTAATCCGCAACAAGGAGGCTCTGGCGGCGGCGGGGTACTTGTGGCCCCGAGCCGGCTCCACCGGCGGCGGCCACCACAACCTGGGCTATGAGTTGCTGGGCAAGCCGCGCTTCGCGCCGGCGGCGGGCGGTTTGGCGGCGCTGGCGGCGGAGCTGGAGGGGGCGCGGAACGCCATCGTCTCCTCCGAGGAGCTGGAGTTCCTGGAGCTGGCGCAGGTGCGGCGGCTGCGCGAGGGGTTGGGCGATAGGCGGGTGAGGGTGCTTATCTACCTGCGCCGGCAGGACGAGCTGATCGCCTCCACCTACGCCCAGCAGGTGAGGATGGGCTCCGCCCTTGGGACCTTTGAGGAATACGCCCTGGCCAGCCTCTACAATCCCCGCTTCGACTTTACCCAGCTGCTGGCGCGGTGGGGTCATGTGTTCGGACGCGAGAGCCTCAACGTGGCGGTGGTCTGCGGCGAGACCACGGGCGAGCGGCTGTTCGCCGACTTTCTCGCCCGCGTCGGCCTCGCGGACTATGCCGAAGCCTTCGGCAAGCCGCCGCGGAGCCTCAACGTCACGCCGGGGGCCAACGAGGTGGAGCTCATACGGAGGGCGGCGCGGCTGCTGCGCAAGGGCGGGCGTCCGCTCGACACCGAGCTGCTGAAGCGGGTGCAGCAGGCGGCCGCCGAGCGGGTCGCCCGCGAGCCGGACCTGCAGACCGATAAGCTCACGCTCGACGAGGCGATGCTGGCGCGCGCGGCGGGGCGCTTCGGCGCCGGCAACCACAAGGTCGCGGCCGACTACGTCGCCTCGCGGGCGCAGCGGGCGGCGCTCGCCTTCGAGGATGACCCCATCGCGGGCGGGCGGCTGGCGCGGGGGCCGAGGCTGGCGCACATCGCCGAGGAGATCGCCGCCGCGCTGCGCCAACCGGCCGAGGCCGCGCATGGCTGAGGCGGCGCGGGTGGACGAGAAGCTGCGGGGCAACTACCGCAAGTACGCAGCCGCCAATCCGCTGCTGAAGCTCGATCCCGAGTGGCTGCGCCGCAACGACCCGATGCTGGCGCTCGCCGCCGGCGACGATCCGGAGTTCGACTACCTCGGCTGGTATCTGGGCCGCCAGCAGGACCGTGCCTTCCCCTCGCCCAACCCCTTCTTCGACTGGGCCATCTACGACGCGCGCAGCAACTATTCGAACCGGGGCGGACGCACGCCGATCGAATACGACTTCCTGACCACGGGGCTGGAGCGCAACGCCGCCCCCAACTGGCTGTTTCGCAACGAGCATTTCGCCGGCCTGCGCGCCGGCATCGGCGAAAAGCCGATGACCAACGCCCAGCTCAACGCGCTGCGGCACAACTACGGCGCCTTTTACCTCGCCTTCCTGTTCAACATCGACCGCTTCGAGCGCGCCGGCCCGCTATTCTCCTTCCGCTTCTACCGCGCCCGCACCGGCTCGGCCGAAGCCGACAAGCGCGCCCTGCTGCGCCACTACCTGATGGACGGCCACGTGCAGGGCCTGCACGGCACGCCCCTGTTCGACGAGGAATGGTACCGCGCCCGTTATGGCGAGGCCCTGGCGGTCGGCTCGGAGGCCCACCACCGCCACCGCTCGGCCCTGCAGCACTTCCTCGACATCGGCGTGCGCGAAGGCTTCTCGCCGATCCCCGACTTCGACGCCGAGTTCTACGTCGAACAGCACCCCGAGGCGGCGGACGAGATCGCCATGGGCTGGTTCGCCTCGCCCGTGGACCACTGGCTCGGCAACCTCGCCTCGCTGAACCTGGCGCCCAACCCCTACTTCGACCCCCGCTATTACCTTGAGGAAAACCCCCAGGTGCACGCCGAGATGGCGGCGCTTGGGCTAGTCAACCCGCTCGAGCACTTCCTCCATGCCGGCTACGCCAGGGGCCTTCGCGCCAGCCAGCCGCTGCTCGAAGTCGCCACCCCCGAGAAATACGCCAAGGCCGGCTTCGAAAAGCGCGCCGCGCTCGCCGCCCACCAGGCGCTGCTGGCGCCGCTGCGGCCGAACCTGGCGGTGAGCCGGCCGCGGGTGTCGCTGGTCATCCCCGTGCTGGACCACTTCGCCTTCACCGCCGCCCTGCTGGCGCGGCTGGCGGCGGAATACGGCGAGGGGAGCGCCTGCCCCGCCGAGGTGATCGTGGTGGACAACGGCTCCACCGACCGCACCCTTGAGCTGCCCGAGCTGTTCCCAGGCATCGTCTACGTCCGCGCCGATGAGCCGCTCGGCTACACGCTCGCCTGCAACCTAGGAGCGGAGCGCGCCACCGCGCCGGTGCTGGTGTTCATGAACAACGACATCGAGCTCGGCCCCGGCATGCTGGCCCAGCTGGCCGAGGCGCTGGAGACGGACGCGGCGATCGGCGCGGCCGGGCCCAAGATCGTGCTGCCCGACGGGCGGGTGCAGGAGGCCGGCGGCGTGCTGTTCGCCAACGGCGGCACCGCCGGCTTCGGGCGCGGCGACCGGCCCGAGCAGGAACCGCTGAACCTTCCCCGTGACGTCGACTACGTCTCCGGCTGCGCGCTCGCGGTGCGGCGCGAGGCCTGGGAGCGTGTGGGCCCGTTCGACGAGCGGTTCAGCCCCGGCTACTTCGAGGACACCGACCTGTGCCTGCGCCTGCGCCAGGCAGGCTGGCGCGTCCGCTACCTGCCCCAGGCGTGGCTGACCCACTACGAATACGGCACCTTCTCCAAGGGGAGGCCCAAGGAGATCTCCTACTTCCGCATGTACGCCAACAAGGGGAAGTTCATGGCCAAGCATCGCCGCGAACTTCCTGAAATCGGCGCGCCCACCGAGCCGTTCGACCTCTCCGGCGCCGCCTTCCGCCTGGGCGGCAAGGCGGGGCGGCTGGCCCTGATGATCGAGGACCTGGTCCCCAGCCGCCTCTACGGCTCCGGCTTCGCCCGCTCCGAGGACGTGGTGCAGGAGTTCCTGCGCCGGGGCTGGCGCCTGACCATCCTCGCCGGCCAGCCTCGCCCGGGCGACGGCCGCTTTCTCGAGCGCTACCAGGGGCAGGTGGACATCCGCTACCTCCCCTCCACGCCATTGGCGAAGCTGCTGGAGGAGCTGGGACCGGCGCTGGACCTGGTCTGGGTCAGCCGCACCCACAACATCGCCAATCTGAGGTCCGAGCTGCTGGCCTGGCGGCGCAAGGGGCCGGGGCGGCGGCTGGTGGCCGACACCGAGGCGCTGGCGTCGCTGCGCAACGCCTTTCCCGGACAGGGGCCGTCGGAGCTGCAGGGCGATCCCCGGGCGCTGGAGGCGGTGCGCGGCGAACTCGACCCGGCCGCCGACTTTGACGAAATCCTCTGCGTCAATCCGCAGGAGGCGGAGCTGGCGTCCGCGGCCCTCGAGAGCCAGAAGGTCGGCGTGCTCGGCCACCGCTTCGAGTTGGAGCGGCGCCAGAGCCCGCCGTTCGAGTCGCGCCACGGTTTCGTCTTCTGCGGCGCCATCCATGAGAGCTACGCCCCCAACATGGACTCGCTGGTCTGGTTCTGCGGCGAGATACTGCCGCGCATCCAGGCGCGGCTGCCGCAGGCCCACCTGACCTTCGTCGGCCACGTGCGCGAGGGCCTGACCCTGCCCGAGGAGGTGACGGCCCGCGCCCTGGTGCTGGGTCAGGTCGCCGAGCTCGCACCGGTATTCGACCAGCACCGGGTGTTCGTGGCGCCCACGCGTCTGGCCGCCGGCATGCCGCACAAGGTGCAGCACGCCATGACACTGGACATCCCCTGCGTCATCACCCGCAACCTGGCCGACCAGCTGGCGCCCTCGCCCGAGCTGACGCCGTTTCTCGCCGCCGCCGTCGACCCCGAGGACTTCGCCGCCCGCTGCATCGAGCTGCACGGGGACGCGGCGCTGTGGGCGCGGGTGCAACGCGACGCCCGCGCCGAGATCGAGGGCTCCGCCTCGCCCGAAGCGTTCTCGCGCGCCTTCGACCAGGTGCTGGAGGCCGCCCTTGGCTGAGCTGGTCCGCCCCAACCTCCAGCTGCTCGACGGCCGCCTCGCCGGCGACGGCTGGACCACGCGGACGCTGGCGCTGCTGGTCGAGCCCGCCGGCAAGGCCAGGGTGATCAAGGCGGTGCTGCGCAACCCCCACTACAACGGCGCCTACCTGCGCAACGAAGTCTCCGTGGCGCTCGACGGCGAGGAGGTGTTCGCCGGGGTGGTCTTCGCCGGCGAGAGCGTCACCATAGAGCGGCCGCTCCCCGCCCGGCAGGAGCTGCTGCTGGAGCTTAAAAGCGAGGCCTGGATGGCGCCCGACGTGTTCGACGACCGCGAGCGCGCCGTGATCCTGAAGCTGACCGAGCGCGACTAGATACTGCTCTCGTGGGAAAGCCGGCGGGAGGCGGCGCCGCAGCCGTCACCACCGCGCCGCTATCGTCCCCGTCACCGCCGTGGAATCCGACTTGTCCCACGCCATGCTGTCGCCGGGCCGGGCCGGTAGGGGCGCGGCCGCCGCCGGCCAGCCGTCCAGGATCGCGGCGTAGCGGCCCTCCACCGCGCCTTTGCCCTGCGGCGTGAAGCTGAGCTCCACGCCGTTCTTGGGATTGAAGGCCGTGATCCGCGCCGCCTCGCCCTCGCGGGCGAACAGGATCACCGGCCGTCCGTTCACCGCCGCGTTGTGCACCGGCGTGCTCGACCTGAGCAGAAGCCGCAACTCGCGCGCGCCGGGCGGCGGGCGCACCGTGACCGTCACGCGTCCAGTGCGGTCCTGGTCCACCCCCACCTGCGCCGCCGCCGCCGGGACCGGCGTGGCCTGGGCCAGATAGCCCTCGCGCATCAGCGGCTCCAGCGCCCCGGGCCGGGGCGTGCCGCCGTCCGCCCGCAGCGCCGCGGCCGTCCAGGGGTCCAGCTGCTCCAGGCTGGTGGCGCGCCAGGCGCGGCCGGCCTGCGGCTCGGTCACATAGATGGCCTGGGTCGCCCGGGGCAGGCGAGGGGAGGCCGCGTCGGTGAAGCGGATGAACAGCGCTAGGCCCGCCGCCGCCAATGCCGCGAGCACCCCCAGCGCCGCCGTCAGCCGCTTGCCCCCCGCCAGCCACAGCAGCGGAAACAGCACCACCGCCGCCACAGGCACGAAAGCCGCGGGCGCGGCGGGAATGGCGGCGCCCACCCCCAGCGCCACCGGGTGCGCGGTGTAGATCAGCTGGGCCAGCATGGGGACGCCCACTGACAGCGCCGCCAGCAGGCTGGCCGGATGGTCCACCCGGCCCTTGGCCGCGAAGGCGGCGACCGCCGCGGCCGCGGCGCCCGCCAGCAGCGGCCATTGCACGATGAAGGCGGTCGCTGGGGCCAGCGCCTGCAGTGCCGCGCCTCCTATGGCCGCCATCAGCATGAACGCCGCCCAGACCGGCCAGCCCTGACGCGGCCGTCCGAAGGCGACGAGCGCCAGCACCGCTCCCGCTCCCCCCAGGATCAGCGCCTGCAGCGGCGGCGCGCCCAAGGCCGCGCCGCCGCCGCCAACCAGCGCCGCCAGGATCGCGGCGACCACCCGCGAGCGCCCCTTCTGCAGTCCGAAGAAGACGAGCAGGGCCGCGGCCAGCCCGGCGGCGGCCAAGGCGCTTTCAAAATGGGGGAAGCGGGCCAGCAGCGGCCGGTCCTCGGTGAAGCCGAACGGCACGCCGGTGGCCTGGCGGATCAGGATGAAGGCCGCCGCCGTCACCACGCCGAGGTAGAGGAAGGCCGCGAGCCCGGCGGCGAGGTCCAGCAGCCGGATGCGCCGCCGCGCCGCCACCCGCCCCACCGCCGCCAGGCCCAGGACCGCGCCCGCCGCCAGCACCAGCCACCCAACCGCCGCCGGATAGGCGAGGATCGGCCCTCCCAGCAGGTCCGCATAGACCGCGTCCGCCGCCGGCTTGGGCAGCCGCCGCGCGTCGGCCAGCGCCCGCACCCCCGCCAGCGCCTGCTCGCCCATGTGCTGCAGCGCTCCCTGGTCCAGGTTCCCGGGCGTGGCGCTGGCGGCGTGGTAGTCGAACTGCCGGCCGATGAAGGCGTAGTTCAACCCGATCTTCCCGTGTTCCAGCGCCACGGTAAAGTCGGTGTCGTTGGGCATGATCGAATACAGGAACACCGCCAGCGAGGTGGAGGTCGGGTTCACCGCCGTGCGCGCGAACAGCCGGATCAGCTCGCCGTTCTTCGGGCTGGTCTGGAACATGAACACCCGCCCGCCGCCGCCGCGCGCCTCCAGGTTCACCACCGCCCCGGTCTGGCGCGCCATCGGGTGCCCGTCGAAATAGGCCCGGGCGCCGAACAGGCCGGTCTCCTCCCCGTCGGTGATCACCAGCACCACGTCGCGTAGCGGCTGCGGCCCGGCCTTGAGCGCGCGCGCGATCTCCAGGCTCGCCGCCACGCCGGCCCCGTCGTCGGCCGCGCCCGGGGAGCCCGGCACGGAGTCGTAGTGGCTCATCAGCGCCACCGCCGGGCTCACCCGGTCACGCCCGGGCAGGGTGGCGACGATGTTGACCACCTCGCCCAGCCCGACCCGCCGCTCGCCACCGCGCTCGCCGCCGTCGACGACGGTGGCCTCCTGGGTCACCACCTCCAGCCCCATGCCGGTGAGCCGCCGCACCAGGTGGTCGCGCACCCGCGCGTGCTCGGCCGAGCCGATCGGGTGAGGCCTGCGCGCGATCGCCCCCACGTCGGCCATGGCCCGCGCCGCCGAAAAGGCGCCGGCCGGCGCATCGACCCCCCTCGGCGCCGGCGTCTGGGAAGCGAACCAGGCCAGCGCCCCCGCGAGCGCCAGGCACACCCAGAACGCCAACGCCCGCACCATCCGCAGCCCTCCTTGAAGCCGTGCATCATCACCACGCCCGCCCCCATGGCAAGCGCCGGGCGGCCAAGGCGAGCCTCCCCGTCTCCCTCCCCAAGAAGGCGAGGGAGACGATGTCCCAATCCGGCTGATAACTTGCGCGCCTAAAGCGCCTCTCCAACCGCCAAGCCGTTGAACCCTCACCCGAAGCCGACCGCGCGCTCGCGGTGAAACAGGGGGAAAACCCCGGACTTATCCCCCTGCCTTCCGCCTGCCCCATACTCCTGCTCACGACTTCCGGCGTGGGAGGGGGCAGGGCCCGCACCTTTGCCGCCGGGAGTGCGGTCGAACGGGGAGCCCGGCCCAGCGAGCCGGGCGGCAGGCCGGCGGGGGTTA
>DASVRA010000028.1:0-83980 GCA_036388855.1 Caulobacteraceae bacterium
CGGCAAAGGTGCGGGCCCTGCCCCCTCCCACGCCGGAAGTCGTGAGCAGGAGTATGGGGCAGGCGGAAGGCAGGGGGATAAGTCCGGGGTTTTCCCCCTGTTTCGCCGCGAGCGCGCGGTCGGGTTCGGGTGAGGGTTCAACGGCTTGGCGGTTTGAGAGGCGCCGCGGCGGCCCGAGTTGTCAGCCGGATCGAGCAGGGGCTTCCAGACTCACAGGGCCTCCCCCGCTGGCGGGGGAGGAGCGCGCCGCAAGGCGAGCGGGAGGGGCGTGCGGCTCAGCTCAGCTTGGCGGGGATCTCGGTGATGGAGCGGTCGACCAGCGGGTCGGACTCGGCCCCCGAGAGGCGGGCCGACAGCACGCCGGCGGCGGCTTCGGCGGCGAGGTCGGCGGCGGCGGCCTTGACCTCGGCCATCGCCTGGGCTTCGGCCAGCGCGATCTTGCGCTGGGCGAGCTCGCCCTGGCGCTGGATCTGCTCTTCGAGGCGGGCGTGGGCCTCGGTTTCGATGCGGCGGGCCTCGCTCTCGGCGTTGGCGAGCATCTGGGCGGCGGTGCGTTCCGCCTCCTCGCGCTCCGTGCGGATGGAGGCGAGCAGGGCCTCGGCCTCGGTGCGCAGCCGCTCGGCCTGCGCCAACTCGCGGCGGATCGCATCGCCCTGGGCGTCCAGCGCGGAGGCGGCCTTCTTGTGCACGCCGAGCCAGACCAGCAGGCCGATGAAGATCAGCAGCGCCAGGCCGACCCAGAACTCGGCGTTGGTGAGAAGCTCGTTCACGTCGGTGGTCCTTAAGCGCGCGCCGCCAGCGCCCGGTCCACCTCTTCGGTGGAGGCGGGGCGGCCGGACAGCTTCTCGACGATGGCCTGGGCGGTCTCGGCGGCGATGCCGCGAACGCTGGCCATCGCCTGTTCGCGCGCCTGGCGGATGCCGGCCTCGGCGGAGGCCATGGTTTCGGCCAGCCGCGCCTCTTCCGCCGCCTGGCGCTGTTGGGCCTCGGCCTTGACGCGGGCCTTGGCTTCGGCGGCGGTTTTCTGAGCCCGGGCCCGAGCCTGGCCGGTTTCGGCGGCGGCTTCGGCGGCTTGCGCCTCCGCGACCGCCTTCAGCCGGCGGGCCTCGGCGATGTCGCCGGCGATGGTCTCTTCGCGCCTGACGATGGTCCCGCCCACGCGCGGCACGAACACCGTCTTCATCAGCACGAACAGCACCGCGAAGATGATCAGCAGCCACACCGCCTGGCCCGCCCACCAGGTCGGGTCGAACTGGGGCAGGCCGCCCGAGCCGCCTTCGTGGCCGGCGGCTTCGGTGGTCGCGGTGGTGTGCTCGGCCCCCGAAGGGGCGTGCTCGGGCGCGGGCGCCATCACCTGCTTAGCCGACCTTCACGAACAGGATGATGAAGGCCAGCACCAGGGCGAAGATGCCCAGCGCTTCGGTGAGCGCGATGCCCAGGAACAGCATCGGCTGCTGGCTGGCGGCGGCCGAGGGGTTGCGCAGCGCACCTTGCAGGTAGCCGCCGAACAGGGCGCCCAGGCCGGCGCCGGCGCCGATCAGGCCCATGGTCGCCAGGCCGGCGCCGATGTATTTCGCGGAAACGGGATCCATTGTTTTCAGAAGCTCCGAGGGTTGGATGGAGGAGGAAGGGTCCGGCTCAGTGGCCGTGCCCGAGGTTGACGACTTCGTTGAGGTAGACCGAGGTCAGGGCGGCGAACACGAAGGCCTGCAGGAAGGCCACGATCAGCTCCAGCGCGGTCAGCGCCACGACCATGCCGAAGCTGACCGCCGAACCGAGCAGGCCCAGGTAGGCCATGCCGCCGGTGGTCAGGGCGAACACGCCCAGGCCGACGACGAAGCTGGCGAAGATATTCATCACCACGTGGCCGCCGATCATGTTGCCGAACAACCGCATGGCCAGGGTCAGCGGCCGCACCATGAAGGAGATCAGCTCGATCAGCACCATCATCGGCAGCATCCACCAGGGTACGCCCTTGGGGACGAACAAGCTGAAGAACTTCAAGCCGTTCTTCCAGAAGCCGATGGCGATGACGGTGAGAAAGGTCAGCACCGCCAGCGTCGCCGTCACCGCGAGCTGGGCGGTGGCGGTGAAGGAATAGTACTGGCCCGCCACGTTGCCGAGGTTGAAGATCAGCCCGATCATGTTGAAGAACAGCACCACCATGAAGATGGTGAACACGAACGGGATGTAGGGGCGGCCCTTCTCGCCGATGATCGGGGAGACCAGGGTGCGGTCGACGATGTTGTAGAGGCCCTCGCCCAGCGCCTGGGCGCGGCTTGGCACCACCTGGCCGCGCGCGGTGACCAGGAACCACAGGCAGATCAGCGCCGCGCCGATCATCATGGTCAGCACCGAGTTGGTGATCGACAGGTCGAGCGCGCCCAGCGGCGTGTCGATCGGCGGGATCTCCACGATCTTCTTGATGTGGAACTGGTGCATCGGGTCGATGGCGGCCATCGGCTCGTCGGTCCTTCTCTCAGTCCTCGTCGTCGCCCGCCACGGTGGGGGCCGGATGTTGCGCCAGCGACTTCGCGGCCAAGGCGGCCGCGGTGCGGGCGGCCATGAACACGGCCACGGCCGAGCCGATCACCAGCCCGCCGACCACGCCCCAGGGCGCGGTCCCGGCGAACCGGTCGACCAGCCAGCCAATGGCGGCGCCGCCGAGGAAGCCGCTGACGACCTCCCAGACCATGCGCCAGCCGCCGGCCATCTGGCCCTCGCCGCCGGCCAGGCCGCCGAGCAGCCCGCCCTTGGGCCTGGCCCGGTCCGCCTCGAAAGCGTCGAGCCGGGCCTCGAGGCTGTCGAGCGCCCCAGGCGGTCGGTGGTCCGGATCGGGCATGGATTACGCGAAAGAGGGGCCAAGGCGTCGCCGCCTCAGCCCCCGGCTTGGTCGCGGCGTTACCTATAGGCGCGCACCCCGCGCGTCAAGGACGTGCCGAGCGCAGGTAAGCGGCTGAAAAAGCTCCCGTCCTTCGGCAGGCGGCGGCCCGTCTGGTATGAGAGGACGATGTTCGTCACCCGCTTCGCTCCCTCGCCCACGGGCCTGCTGCACCGGGGCCACGCCTTTTCGGCGCTGACCGCGTTCGAGGCGGCGCGGGCAGCGGGCGGGCGGTTCCTGCTGCGCATCGAGGACATCGACGCCGGGCGTTGCCGGCCCGAATTCGAGGCGGGGATTTACGAGGACCTGGCATGGCTTGGGATCAAATGGGAGCAGCCGGTGCGGCGGCAGTCGGAGCACCTCGGCGGCTACCACGCGACGCTGGAGCGGCTGCGGGAGATAGGCGTGCTCTACCGGTGCTTCCGCACCCGCAAGGAGCTGATGGACGGGATCGGCCAGGCGCCGCATGGGGTCGAGCAGGCGCCGTTCGCCGGTGGTCCTCTGCCGCCTGACGAGGAGACGCGGCGGCTGGCGGCGGGGGAGGCGTTCGCCTGGCGGCTATCGATGGAGGCGGCGCGGCGGCGGCTGGGCGGCTGGGGCGGCCTGACGTTTGTGGAAGAAGGGGAGGGGTCGCGCGGCGAACAGGGGGTCGTTCAAGCGGAGCCGGAACGGGAGGGCGACGTAATCCTGGCGCGCAAGGACCTGGGGGTGGCCTATCACCTGGCGGTGGTGGTGGACGACGCGCTGCAGGGAGTCACCCATGTGATCCGGGGCAATGACTTGTTCGAGGCGGCGCACGTGCAGCGGCTGTTGCAGGCGCTGCTCGGGCTGGCGACGCCGGCTTACCGCCACCATCGGCTGCTGCTGCGGCCGGACGGCAAGCGCTACGCCAAGCGGGATACGGCGGAGACGCTGCGGGACATCCGCGAGAGGGGCGTTACGGCGGCGGAGCTGCGGCGCGAGCTTGGGTTCGGCGAAGGCGCGGATCGGGGCTCGCGTGTTACAATATAACGAGCTATAGGCGGAGCGATGTTCCGCGGCGGCATGCCCCTGTGACCGACACCCTGCTCGCCTCGATCCTGGGGACCGGGTTCGCCGTGGCCTTCCTCCACGCGGCTCTGCCGACGCACTGGCTGCCGTTCGTGCTGGTCGGGCGGGCGCAGGGCTGGAGCCGGGGGCGCACCCTGGCGGTGGCGGGGCTGGCGGGGCTGGCGCACGTCGCCTTCACCATCGTGCTGGGGCTGGGCGTGGTGACGCTGGGGATCGAGATCCACCGGCGGTTCGCCGAGGTGCTGCCGGCGCTGGCGGCCGGCGTGCTGCTGTTGCTGGGTGGCTTCTATGTCCTGCGCACATTGGCGGGCGCGCCCGCGCACGCCCATGCCGGGGCGGCTCCGCCGCCGGGGCGTGGGCGGCGGTTCGCGTCGGATGGGGCGGCGATGGGCAGCCTGGTGCTGATGCTCACCCTGTCGCCGTGCGAGGCGTTCCTGCCGGTCTACCTTTCCGGCGCCGCCTACGGCTGGGGCGCGTTCACGCTGCTGAGCGCGGCGCTGCTGCTGGCTACGGCGGCCGGGATGCTGCTGTTCACCCTGCTGGCTCTGCTAGGCGCCGAGCGCTTGCGGCTCGGCCTGCTGGAACGCTACGACAGCCTGATCCTGGGCGTGATGCTGTGTCTGCTCGCCGTCGCCATCCTGGTCCTGCAATGAGCGCGCACGCCCACAGCCGCCACGGCCATCACCACCATGGTCACGGTCCCCTCCACCTGGAGGGCGGCGACTGGCGCTATGCGGCCGCGATCGGGCTGAACCTGGTGTTCGTGGCGACGGAGGCGGGATTCGGGCTGTGGTCCAACTCCACCGCGCTCCTTGCCGACGCCGGGCATAACCTTTCGGACGTGCTGGGCCTGGCCCTGGCGGGCGGAGCGGCGTGGCTGGCGCGGCGGCGGGGGACGGCGCGGCGGACCTACGGCTTCGGCAAGGCCACGATCCTGGCGGCGCTGGCCAACGCGGTGCTGCTGGCGGTCGCCTGCGGCGCCATCGCGCTGGAGGCGGGGCAGCGGTTGCTCGAGCCTCGCCCCGTGGAGGCGCGGGTGGTGATCGCGGTGGCGGCGGCCGGATTCGTGATCAACTTCGCCACCGCCATGCTGTTCTTCCGCGGCCGCGGGACGGACGTGAACCAGCGCGGCGCCTTCCTGCACATGGCGGCGGACGCGGGCGTGTCGCTGGGGGTGGCGATCGCGGGTCTGATCATCCTGGCAACGGGGCTGACGTGGATCGACCCATTAGTGAGCCTTGGGATCGTGGCGGTGATCCTGGCGGGGACCTGGGGGCTGCTGCGCGAGTCCACCGACCTGGCGATGGACACCGCGCCGGCCGGGATCGACATCACGGCGGTGCAGCGGTTCCTGGGGGGGCTGCCCGGCGTGAGCGCGGTGCACGACCTGCATGTCTGGAACACCTCGGCCACCGAGACGGCGCTGACCGCGCACCTGGTGCGCGAGGCCGGCGCCGACGGGGCCTTCCTGTCCGAGACGCTGGGCGAGATCCGCGCCCGCTTCGGCATCCGCCACGCCACCCTGCAGGTCGAGGGGGCGGCGCTGGACGGCTGCCCCGACTGCTGAAGGAGACGAGATGCCCAAGGCCCTGATCGTCGGCGCCTCCCGCGGCCTGGGCCTTGGCCTGGTCGAAGAGTTCGCCCGCCGCGGCTGGGAAGTGCTGGCCACGGTGCGAGACCCGGCGCGCGCGCCCGAGCTCGGCCAGCTGGCGCTGGGCGGCAAGACCCGGATTGAGCCGCTGGACGTGACCAGGACCGAGACCGCGGCGGCGCTGGACGAGGCGCTCGCGGACGAGGTTTTCGACCTGCTGTTCCTCAATGCCGGCATGGGCAATCCGCCGGGCAAGCGGGTGGCGAACGTGTCAGACGCCGAGATGTGGGCCCTGTTCGAGACCAACGCGCTGGGGCCGGTGCGCACGGCGGAGATGCTGGCTGGGCACGTGCGCCCGCGCACGGGCGTGGTCGCCTTCATGACCTCGCGGCTGGGCAGCGTTGCGGACAAGACCAGCGAGCACGCGGAACTCTACAGCGCGACCAAGGCGGCGCTGAACTCGTTCAGCCGCAGCTTCGCCGCGCGGCATACGCAGGAGAGGCTGACGGTGCTGTCGCTGCACCCGGGCTGGGTTCGCACCGAGATCGGCGGGCCGAACGCGCCGCTCGACGTGGAGACCAGCGTGCGCGGGCTGGCGGACGTGGTGGAGGCGGCGCGAGGGACCGGCGTCCACCGCTTCCTCGACTACACGGGCGCGGAAATCCCCTGGTAGCGCATACGAAAATGGCCGGACGCGAGATCCGGCCATTTCGTCCGATGGTTCTGAGGGATCAGGCCTCGCCGGGGCGGGCCTCTTCGCTGATCAGCGCGACCTTGTAGTAGCCGTCGTACTGGAGGCGGTTCACCACGGCCATGAAGTCGCCGTAGCGCACGTCTCGGTCGGCGCGGATCAGGATGGTCTCGTTCTTGGGCTGGGCCACCTGGAGCTTGGCGGTCAAATCGACATCCAATGTCTCCAACGAGGTGGGACGGCCGCTGATCTGCAGCTGGCCGGTCTTGAGGATGGAGATGAAGGTCGGGTCCGGCGGCGGGTTGTCGGTGGCCACCGGCGGCGGCAGGTCCACCTTGATGGCCAGCGTGGCCAGCGGCGCGGACACCATGAAGATGATCAGCAGCACCAGCATCACGTCGACGAAGGGCGTGACGTTGATGTCGGCGTTCTGCCCGAGATTGTACTTGCCCTTCCCCCCGGAAACCTTCGCGGCCATGCGTCGTCCTCGTCAGCGGCCCGCGTCCGCGGGCCTTGGGTCGTTTTCGGCGGCAGCAATCGCCGAACTGGAGGCGCAAGTAAAGACCGTCGCGGTGCTCGCCCGGCGCCACAGGTGAATCGCGCGAGCGGCCGGTTGGTTCATTCCGCCGCCGCCGATTGACCGGACCGGCTCGGCGCCGGAAACCCGACGAATGGCCCGCCGTCCGCCGCCCACCTACTCGCGCTATTCGCCGCCTCCCAGGCGCGGCGGGCTGCTCGGCAAACTGTTCGCGCTGGCGTTCTTCCTGGTGTTCGTGCTGCCGCTGCTGTGGGTGGCGGTCTACCGCTTCGTTCCGCCGCCGGCCACGCCGCTGATGCTGATCCGCGCGGCGCAGGGCGAGGGGATGAACTACCGCTGGCGGCCGGTCGAGAAGGTGTCGCCGACGCTCGTGCGCGCCCTGATCGCGGCGGAGGACGCGCGCTTCTGCCGGCACAGGGGCTTTGACGTCGAGGCCTTGGAGAAGGCGATGGAGAGCAACCAGAAGCGGCCGGGTAAGGTGCGCGGCGGCTCCACCATCAGCCAGCAGACGGCCAAGAACGCTTTCCTGTGGCCGCAGCGCTCATGGCTGAGGAAGGGGGTGGAGGTCTACTTCACCGCATTGATCGAGGCGGTCTGGGGCAAGCGGCGGATCATGGAGGTCTATGTCAACGTCGCCGAGTGGGGGCCGGGCGTGTACGGCGCGCAGGCGGCGGCGCGGAAGTGGTTCCGCAAGGACGCCGACGAGTTGACCGACACAGAGGCCGCGCGGCTGGCGGCGATCCTGCCCAGCCCGCGCAAGTGGCGCGCGGCCGCGCCAGGGCCCTACGTGAAGCGCCGCTCGCGCCGCATTCGGGCGGGCGCGGGGGACGTGCGCGAGAGCGGCCTGGCGGCTTGCGTGCTCGGCTGAGCAAGCCGTCTTTGCCGCCTCCGCGGTGACTTCCGGCGGGAGGGGAATCCAGCTACGAACGGAGCATGAACACTGCCGTTCTCCTCGCTCTCGCCTGCGCCGCCGTGGCGGCCCTGGCGCTGATCACCGTCTTTGGCCTGTTCCGCGCGCTGGATGGGGAGCGGCGGCGCGCGGCGGGGCTGGAGGCGGAGCTTGGCGTGGCGCGCGAGCGGGTGCGCCACCTGGAGGACAGCCAAGCCGCCACCGCCGAGTTCATGCGCGTCCAGGCCCAGCAATCGGCCCAGGCGGTGGCCGAGCAGCTGGTCCAGCGGGCCGACGAGAAGTTCCACGCCCAGAACCAGCTGGCCCAGGCGCGGCTGGAGGCGCAGCTGAAGCCGGTCTCCGACACCCTGGCCAAGTTCCAGGAGCAGGTGCAGGCGATCGAGACGGCGCGGGCGGAACAGGCCGGCGGCCTGCAGGAGCAGCTCAAGCAGCTGATGAGCGCCTCGGCCGCCACCCAGGCCGAGGCGCAAAAGCTGTCGCAGGCGCTGCGCCGGGGCGCGGGCGTGCAGGGCCGCTGGGGCGAGCAGGTGCTGCGCAACGTGCTGGAGATGGCGGGGCTGCAACGGCACTTCGATTTCGTCGAGCAGGCCTCCACCGACACTGATGAAGGCCGTCGGCGCCCCGATGTGGTGGTGCGCCTGCCGGGCGGCGGCAACCTGGTGATCGACGCCAAGGTCTCGCTGAACGCTTTCCTGGAGGCGCAGGAGTGCCTGGAGGAGGGCCACCGCGACGCCTGCCTGGTCCGCTACGTGAACAGCCTGCGCGAACACGTGCGCGGCCTATCGGGCAAGGCCTACCAGAGCCAGTTCGAGCGCAGCCCCGACCTGGTCGCCATGTTCGTGCCCGGCGATGGTTTCCTGGCGGTGGCGCTCGACCGCCACCCCGAGCTGCTGACCGAGGCGATGGAGCGCAAGGTGGTGATCGTCACCCCCACCACCCTGTTCGCGCTGTGCAAGGCGGTGGCCTACGGCTGGCGGGCGGAGGAGCAGGCGGCCAACGCCGACAAGGTCGCGGCCCTGGGGCGCGAGCTCTACAAGCGATTGGCCACCATGGGTGAGCACGCCGCGAGCGTGGGCCGTTCGCTCGGCGCGGCTGTAGGGGCCTACAACAAGTTCGTCGGCTCGCTGGAAAGCCAGGTGATGACCCAGGCCCGCCGCTTCGAGGACCTGGCGGTGGAGCACGAGGGCAAGAAGCTGCCGGAGCTCGGCCCGATCGAGGAAGGCGTGCGCCCGCTCGCGAAGCTAGCCGCCGCCGAATCCATCCTCGCCAACGACCCAGCCGCGGCCTAACGCCCCGCCGCTTGGCTATCGCCGCTCACAGCACGAACGCGGCAAAATCCTTATGCTTGCCGTCGAGGGTGATGACCAAGTCAGCCACGTTGTCGCCGTCTACGTCAGCCTTGATGTAGGTGACGTCCCTCCCTGAGTCGTAGCGGAGAATCAGTTCGCCATTGTCGTGCGCGTCGCTGAAGCGCGAGGCTCCGGCGTTGAGGTGGAATGCCTGGTCTCCCGCGAGGGCGACATCGGCGTCGATCGCGCGAAGGTCGATCTGGTCCCCGCTGTCCAGCCCGACAACCCGGTCCGCGGCGTCCGCGCTCGAGTCGTCCAGCGCGAGGTATACGAACCGATCGGCGCCCGCGCCGCCGTTCAACCGGTCCGCGCCCGCGCCGCCCCCGATGACGTCATCGCCACGGCCGCCGAGGATGATGTCGTCACCGCCGGCGCCTTCCAGCGTTTCGCCGATCGCCGCTCCGGTGATCGTGTCGCCGGCGGTTCCACCAATCGCGTGCTCGAACCCGGAAATCGTATCCGGCTTGGTATAGTCGCTGGAAAGCAGCCCGTGCGCCAGATCGACCACGAAACCCGGTGCGCGCTGATAAAACCTGGTGTCGCGCAAGCTGGCCAGCGACAGGGTGTCCGCGCCCGATCCGCCGCTGATCGTGTCGTTGTCATCGGTGATCATGCCGCTCCAGTCCGGCCACCAGTTCCAATCGGTGATGCCGACCAGGTCATCGCCGGCGCCGGCGTCGATCACGTCAGTGCCGTGGCTGTCGTACAACCGGTCGTCGCCGGCGGAGCCGATCAGAGTGTCGTTGCCTTGCCCGGTCTCGACCTGCACCGCCTCTATGCCTGTCAGGCTGTCGGTTCCGCCGCCAAAATCCGACACTGTCTGATCGCCGCCTGAGATATCGAAGGCCGAGAAATCGACGCTGACGCCGCCCCCGTTATAGGAACCAGCGTACACGGCGTAGGTGTCCGCGCCGGCGCCGCCGCTTACGGAATCGTTGCCTCCATAGCTCTGCAGGGTGTCGTTTCCGTCGCCGCCGTCGAGGCTTCCGAGTCCCGAAAGCAGGTCGTTCCCGCCGCCGCCGTCGATCTGGTTAGCCCCCGAACCTGCGCTCAGAGTGTCATCACCTTGGCCGCCGTTCAGGGTCACGGTTGCGCCCTGAGTCAGCACCTTGATGTTTTCCACCCGAACGGTGTCGACGGTGAAGGCTCCATCTGCCGAGGACGCATGCGCCCGCCCTCCGCTCCAGGTTAGAGTCACTTCGCCCGTGAGCGCCTGCCAATAGAGGCACAAGGCATCCAATCCTGCGCCGCCGTCGATCTGATCGTGACCGCCGTGAGCCTGGTTGTCGGCCCAATCGAAGTCGTCGGAGACGGTAATCAGATCGTCGCCGACACCGCCGATCAGAGTCGAATTCCCTCTGTAGTCATCGATGGTGTCGTTCCCGCCCGCGCCGTCAATCCGGTCATTTCCTCCTCCAGTATCAATACGATTGCGGGTCACGCAGCCCGTGATCACATCGTTGCCGCTGGAGGCGTATACGTTGATGCGCTCAATGCTGATCAGCTTGTCCGCGCCGCCATGTAAATCGTCGAGAATGGTCGTGGCTCCGGGAACGAACCCGGAGAGGTCCAGCTTTTGGGCGCTCGGAACGTACAAAGTAGCCACGTCGTCACCCGCGCCGCCGGCGAAGGTATCGTCGCCTTGATCACCTCTGAAGACGTCATTGCCTTTGCCTCCGACCAGCTTGTCGGCCCCTTCGAGGCCAATCAGCGTGTCGTTTCCCGCGCCACTGCGGATGGTGTCGGCGTCCTGGGTGCCGATCAGATAGTCGCTGTCGTCGTCGCCCTCGATAAATTCGCCCAATGGCGCGCCCGTCAGCCGCCCTCGTGTGGAAAACAAGGCCATGCGATTCCCCCCGCCAAGAAAAAATCCTGACCTGCCGGCGCATTAGAAGAGCTTGGAGTCCCGGTTGGCAACCGCACGTGCTCAAGGGAGTCCCGACTGGGGCAAAGCGCCGCAATGACGTAGGTGCAGCCTTACCTAGGCCCCCTCCGACTGCGGGGGGTGAAAACCACGCGCAGGCGTGGTTCCTGGGGGGCAAGTGCCGGTCGCCCTTTCGCGCCCTCGCCCGGCAGCTGCGGGGCCTCCCTGCCCTTTGGGCCTTCTTCGCTGAGATCGCCAAACAATCGGCGATCGCTCGCCTGCGGCGACCGCTGCGCAGCCCCTGCTAGCAGGGGAGGCCTGGAGCGTCCGCGCTCCTTCAACAATTCCGGCGCGGCGTGGTCGATCGCGTCCTCCTCGCACTCGAGCGACTCCTCCGGCACGGTCCAACCCCGCACCGACACGCCTGCGCGGTGCACGCTCTCCGGATCGCCCGAGACCAGCGGGTGCCACCACGCCAGGTCCCGCCCCTCGTGCAGGCGGCGGTAGGCGCAGCTCTTCGGCATCCAGGGCAGCTCGGCCACATTGCCCGGCGTCAGCTTCAAGCAGTCGGGCACGACGGCCTTGCGGCTAGCATAGTCCTTGCAGCGGCAGGCCCCGTCGTCGAACAGGCGGCACGCCACCCGTGTGGGGATGATCTCGCCCGTGTCCTCGTCCTCGAACCTGATCAGGCAGCACAGGCCGCAGCCGTCGCACAGGCTTTCCCACTCAGCCGGAGTCATCTCAGCCAGGGTCTTGGTGCGCCAGAAGGGCTCGCCCGTCATGGCGCCCTCCTAGACCCGCCGCGCCGTTAACGACACCCTCAAGCCGTGGCCCGTCCCACCCCCGAATCGCCGCAGCCGCCGGAAGGAACCTTCCGCGCCGACCTGCGCCGCCCGCCGAAGAAATTCTGGCGCATCCTGCGCGACGTGACCCTGGGCCTGTTCGCCGCGCTCGCCTTTGCCTGGGGCGCGGGGGGCCTGATCTACCTCACCTACCTGCGCGGCCTGCCGAAGATCCCCGACAACGCCCGGCTCTATTCGATCAACGCCGTGCCGGGCATCACCTTCCTCGACCGCCATGGCCAGGTGATCGCCGTGCGCGGGCCCAAGCACGGCCGCAAGGTGCTGCTGAACGGCCTGCCGCCCTACGTGCCGCGCGCCTTTTTGGCCGTGGAGGACCACCGCTTCTACGAACACGGCGCCGTCGATTGGGTCGGCGTGGCGCGCGCCGCCCGCGCCAATGTCCAGGCCGGTGACGTGGTCCAAGGCGGCTCCACCCTGACCCAGCAGCTGGCCCGCACCCTTTTCCTCAAGCCCGAGCGGTCGCTGCGCCGCAAGGTGCAGGAGGCGCTGCTGGCGGTGGAACTGGAGAAGCGCCTGACCAAGGACCAGGTGCTGGAGCTCTACCTCAACCGCATCTTCTTCGGCGCCAACGCCTACGGCGTCGACGCCGCCGCCACCACCTACTTCGGCAAGCCCGCGGGCGCGCTCACCCTTTCCGAAGCCGCCCTGCTCGCCGCCTTGCCCAAGGCCCCCTCGCGCCTGTCGCCCGCCCGCGACCTCCCCGCCGCGCTGACCCGCTCGCGCCTGGTGCTGCGCCGGATGCTGGAGGAGGGCTGGATCACGCCCGAGCAGCTGCGCGAGGCGCTGGCGCATCCGCCGAAGCTCGCCCCGGATTCCGAGACCAACGAGGACTTCGGCTGGGTGCTCGACCTCGCCCAGGCCCAGGCGCTGGAGATCGCCAACGACCGCGCCCCCGACCTGATCGTGCGCACCTCCGTCGACCCCGGCTTGCAGACCACCGCCGCGCTGATCGTCCGCCGCGCCCTCGTGGGCGAGGGCCGCCGCGCCGGCGCCCGCCAGGCGGCGCTGGTGGCCTTCTCGCCAGACGGGGGCATCCGCGCGCTGGTGGGCGGCGCCGACCACCGCTTCAGCGCCTTCAATCGCGCGGTCCAGGCCCAGCGCCAGCCGGGGTCGGCCTTCAAGGCTTTCGTCTTCGCCGCCGCGGTCGAGCACGGCGTGCGCCCGCTCGACATCCGCACCGACGCCCCGGTGCGCCTCGGCCGCTGGAGCCCGGAGAACTACGGCGGCGGCTATCGCGGGCCGGTGACGGTTCAGGACGCGCTCGCCAAGTCTATCAACACCGTCTCGGTACGCCTGGCGCGCGAGGTCGGCGTCGGGGAAGTGGCGAACCTGGCGCGGCGCTTCGGCATCCGCAGCCTGCCGGACGACCCGCAGGGCTCGCTGGCCCTCGGAGCCTACGAGGTGAACCTCTTGGAGCTGACCAGCGCCTACCAAGTGTTCCAGCGCCAGGGCCTGCGCGTGCAACCCTTCCTGATCGAGGAGATCACCACCTCTTCCGGCGAGCCGATCTTCCGCCGCCCCTACACCGCACCGCCCAAGGTCTACGACCCCTTCGCCGCCCAGCAGATGACCGCCATGCTCCAGGGCGTCATCCAGCGCGGCACTGGCCGCGCCGCCGCGATCGGCCGCCCCGCCGCCGGCAAGACCGGCACCAGCCAGCGCTACCGCGACGCCTGGTTCATCGGCTTCACCCCCGACTGGGCCGCAGGCGTCTGGGTCGGCAACGACGACGGCGCGCCGATGAACCGGCTGAAGGGCGGAGACCTGCCCGCCGCTATCTGGCGCCGCTTCATGCTGGCCGCCCACCAGGGCCTGCCGCCCCGTGGCTTCCCTTGGGCGATCAATCCGGACCCGGTGGAGCCCGTGGCCTCCGAGGGGCAGGACGCCGACACCCAAGCCCAGGCCCGCGCCGGGTTCTACCAGACGCTCTCGGCTGAGTTCGCCCGCGCCGAGGCAGGCGAGGAGTAGCCCTCAGGCCTGCATGGTCCAGCCCTCCACGCCCATCGCCGCCTGGCGCAGCGCTTCGGAGCGGGTGGGGTGGGGGTGGCAGGTGCGCGCCACGTCCTCGGAAGCCGCGGAAAACTCCATGGCCACGCAGTACTCGCCGATCATCTCCGACACCTGCGGCCCGATCATGTGCACGCCCAGCACCCGGTCCGTCTTGGCGTCCGCCAGCACCTTCACGAAGCCCTCGGTCTCATGGTTGATCCTGGCCCGGCTGTTGGCGGTGAACGGGAACTTGCCGGCCTTGTAGGCGACGCCCCTGGTCTTCAGCTCCTCCTCGCTCGCGCCGACAATCGCCACCTCGGGCGAGGTGTAGATCACGCTCGGGATCACGTCGTAGTTCACGTGCCCGGCCTTGCCCGCGATCAGCTCGATGCAGGCCACCGCCTCCTCCTCCGCCTTGTGCGCCAACATCGGCCCGTGGGTGACGTCGCCGATCGCCCAGACGCCGTCAGCCGAGGTGCGCAGGTGGTCGGTTTCGATGAAGCCGCGCTTGTCGGGCGTGATCCCCACGCTCTCCAGCCCCAGACCTTCGGCATAGGGCCGCCGCCCGATGGCCAGCAGTACGTAGTCGGCGGAAATGATTTGCGCGCCCCCGCCCTTCACCGGCTCCCAGGTCAGCTCCACGCCGCTGCCAGACGCCGCCGCGCCGGTGACCTTCGCCCCCAGCTGGAACTTGAAGCCTTGCTTGGTCAGCGCCCGCTGCAGCGCCTTGGCCGTCTCCTCGTCCAGGCCAGGGGTGATGCGGTCGAGGTATTCGACCACGGTGACCTCCGCCCCCAGCCGCCGCCACACCGATCCCAGCTCCAGCCCGATCACGCCCGCGCCGATCACCACCAGATGTTTCGGCACTTCCGGCAACGACAAGGCGCCGGTGGAGTCGACGATCCGTTTCTGGTCCACCTCCACACCCGGCAGTGTCGACGGCACCGAGCCGGTGGCGATCACGATATTCTTCGTCCGCAGTTCGCTCTCGCCGCCCTCGCCCGCGATCATGACCTTGCCGACCCCAGCGATGCGGCCCTTGCCCTTGATCCAATCGACCTTGTTCTTCTTGAACAGGAACTCGATCCCCTTGGTCAGCTGGCCGACCGAGTCGTCCTTTTGCTTCATCATCTGCGGCAGGTTCAGCTTCGGCTGCACCTCGATGCCGAGCTTGGCGAACTCGCCCGACGCCGCCGCGAACATCTCCGAGGCGTGCAGCAGCGCCTTGGACGGCATGCAGCCGACGTTCAGGCAGGTGCCGCCCAGCGTCCCGCGGCTCTCCACACAGGCGGTCTTCAGCCCCAGCTGGCCCGCCCGGATCGCCGCGTTGTAGCCGCCGGGGCCCCCGCCGATGATGACGACGTCGTACTCAGCCATGGCCCCGCCTTTCGCTCGCCGGAAACGGTCCGGCCCGCCCTCCATATGGGGGCGGGCCGGCGCGGCGGCACACTAGCCGGGCGGTCCTCTAGGTCAATTGGAACGGGGGTGCTCATCCGTGGCGGGCGCCGGCGCGTAAGCCTATATCGAGGACGCAACGAGGCGCGAAATGGCTTACCCGGTGACCAAGACCGAGGCGGAGTGGAAACAGGCGCTCACGCCTGTGCAGTACAAAATCCTGCGCGGGCACGGCACCGAGGCGCCTTGGACCAGCCCGCTGAACAAGGAGAAGCGCAAGGGGGTGTTCAAATGCGCCGCCTGCGGCTGGCCGCTGTTCTCCTCGGCGGCGAAGTTCGAAAGCGGCACCGGCTGGCCCTCGTTCTGGACGCCGATCAGCCGCCAGGCGCTGGGGACGAAGAAGGACTCCAGCCTGTTCATGGCGCGCACCGAGGTTCACTGCGCCAGTTGCGGCGGCCACCAGGGGCACGTGTTCCCCGACGGGCCCAAGCCCACCGGCCTGCGCTACTGCATCAACGGCGGCGCGCTGAAGTTTCAGACGGCCTGACATCCGCGGGCGCCGCCGGGGGACTGGGCGGCGGCTGGGGCGGGGCCGCGGCGCGGTCGAGCAGGGCGATGGCCTGCCGCACCCAGACCGCGTGCAGCACGATGCCGATGTCGAGCTTCTCCTCGCCCACGGTGGTTTGCTGGGCCAGCACGCCGGCGACCAGCTGGGGCGGGTTGTCGGAGGGCGCGCTGGGGCCGCGCCTGAGCCCGCTGGTCAGGAACACCGGGCCGCCGGAGTTGCCGCGGAAGACGCGGAAATCCAGCAGGAAGCTCGGGAACTGGCTGACCGGCGACAGCGGGTAGGAGGCCAGCCGGCCGACCCTCAGGATCGGGAATCCGGCTTTGTTTGAGGAGAGGCCTTCGGGGAAGCCCAGCGCCATCATCTCGTCGCCGGGGCCTACTCCGTAGCGGTCGAAGGAGGTCTCGTCAGCCAGCCACGACAGGGGGATGGCGGCGCGGGCGAACTCGGGCGGGGCAGTGATCGCCATCACCGCCACGTCCTTGTCCGGATGCCTGGTCCACAGCGGCTGTCCGGCCGTCCGGATGCGGACGTCGCCGGGACGGTACTTCCATTCGCCGCCGGGCAGCTGCGCGCGCCAGCCGACCCGCATCGCCTCGGCGGGCATGTTGTTCAGCACATGGTTGGCGGTGACCAGCACCACGCGCGGGCGGCCATCGGGCGTGGGCGCCTGCACCAGGAACCCCGCGCCCACGGTGCGCAGGCCGCCGCCGATGGGCTGGCTCAGCTCCACCGTCGCGCCGATCAGCGCGACCGTCAGGTCCAGGGCCATGCACGCTCCTTTCCGGCGGGATTTGGCCGAGCCTTGCGGCGACGGCAAGGCGCGGCCAAGACGGCCTCATGACCGATGCGCCCAAGCCGCCCGCCGCCCGCAAGGAGCCGCGCACGATCGAGCAACTTGGGCGGACGCGCACGGACGACTACGCCTGGATGAAGGACGAGAACTGGCGCGAGGTGTTGCGCGACCCGAAGGCGTTGCGCGGCGACATCCGTGAACATCTGCAGGCCGAGAACGCCTACACCGAAAGGGTCCTGAAGGAGACCAAGGCGCTGCAGGAGCAGCTGTTCGCCGAGATGCGCGGGCGCATCAAGGAGGACGACGCCTCCGTGCCGGCGCCCGACGGGCCGTGGGACTACTACGTGCGGTTCGATACGGGCGCTCAGCATCCGGTGCATGCGCGCCGGCCGCGCGGGGCCGACAGCGGCGAGCAGGTCCTGTTGGACGAGGAGGCGGAGAGCCGGGGCAAGCCCTACTTCGCCGTGGCCCATGCCGAGCACAGCCCGGACCACGGGCTCTACGCCTGGGCCGCGGACGAACAGGGTTCGGAGGTGAACCGCGTCCACGTCCGCGACCTCGCCACTGGCGAACGCGTGGGGCAGCCCGCCGAAAGCGCTTCGGGGGACTTCACATTCTCCGCCGACGGGCGGTGGCTCTACTGGATCTGGCGCGATGAGGAGGCGCGGCCAGCCAAGGTGTTCCGCCGTCCCGCCCGCGGAGGGCCGGCCGACGACGCGCTGGTCTACGAGGAGCCGGACAAGGGCATGTTCCTGGGCGTCCACCGCACCTCGTCGGAGGCTTACGTGGTGATCACCTCGGGCAACCAAGAGACCAGTGACGCTCGGCTGATTCCCTCCGCCGATCCCGCGGCGGCGCCTCGCTTGGTGCAGCGGCGCGAAGAGGGGGTGCGCTATGACATTGACCACTGGCGCGACCGCTTCGTCATCCGCACCAACGCGGATGGAGCGGTCGACTTCAAGCTGGTGTTCGCCGAGGAGGCGGACCCGTCGCGGGCGACCTGGCGCGACTTCGTCCCTCACCAGCAGGGGCGATTCATCGCCGGTTTCGCCGCTTTTAAGGACTGGCTGGCGCGGATCGAGCGGGTGGACGCCAACAACCGCATCGTCGTCACCCGCAAGGAGGACCTGTCGGAGCACGAGATCGCCTTTGACGAGGACGCCTACGCGCTGTCGATGGAGCCGGGGTTCGAGTTCGGCGCCTCGACCCTGCGCTTCGTCTACCAATCGCCGACCACGCCCCGGCAGTGGTGGGACTACGACATGGCCACCCGCGAACGGAGCCTGCGCAAGACCCAGGAAGTGCCCTCCGGCCACGACCCCGCCCGCTACGTCACCCGCCGCCTGTTCGCCCGCGCCCCGGACGGTGCCGAGGTCCCGGTCACGGTGCTGATGCTCAGGGACACGCCGCTCGACGGCTCGGCGCCGCTGCTGCTCTACGGCTACGGCGCCTACGGCATTCCGATGGAGCCGCACTTCTCGATCCGGAACCTGTCGCTGGTGGACCGCGGCTGGGTCTGGGCCACGGCGCACGTGCGCGGCGGCTCGGAGAAGGGCTGGGGCTGGTTCCTGGACGGGCGCAAGGAGAAGAAACCCAACACCTTCACCGACTTCATCGCCTGCGCCGAGGCGCTGGTCGGCCAGGGTTACACGCGGCCGGGCCGTATCGTCGCCTACGGCGGCTCGGCGGGAGGGATGCTGATGGGCGCGGTCGCCAACCTGCGGCCCGAGCTGTTCGCCGGGATCATCGCGGCGGTGCCGTTCGTGGACGTGCTCAACACCATGAGCGACCTCGACCTGCCGCTCACCCCGCCCGAGTGGCCCGAGTGGGGCGACCCGGTGCACGACCCGGACGCCTATGACCGGATCGCCGCCTACAGCCCCTACGACAACGTGGGCCCCCGCCCCTACCCCGCCATCCTCGCCACCTCCGGCCTGTCGGACCCGCGCGTCACCTATTGGGAGCCGGCCAAGTGGGTCGCCAGCCTGCGCGAGCACACCACCTCGGACGCGCCGGTCCTCCTGAAGATGAACATGGAAGCTGGGCACGGCGGCGCTTCGGGCCGCTTCGACTTCCTGAAGGAAATCGCGCTCGACTACGCCTTCGCCATCTGGGCGGCGGAGCGGGCGAAGGGCGGCTGAGGCCGTGCGCCGGCGCGTCCTGTTCTTCGGCGAGGGCGTGACCCTGGCGCACGTGGGGCGGCCCTTCGCGCTCGCGGGGGCGTTGCCGGCGGAGCGGTTCGAGGCGGTGGTCGCCTGCCCGGAGCGCTACCACCGCTTCGCGCCCGCGGGCGTGGCCTCCAGGCCCCTGGCGAGCCAGTCGCCGGAGGAGTTCAACGCCCGGCTGGCGGACGGGCGGCGGCTCCACACCGAGGCCCGGCTGGAGAACCAAATCGTCGAGGACCTGCGGCTGATCGAGGCGGCGCGGCCGGACGTGGTGGTGGGGGATTTCCGCCTCTCGCTGGCGGCGAGCGCGCGGACGGCGGGTGTTCCCTACGTGTCGATCAGCAACGCCTACTGGGATCCGGACCGGCCGTGGCGGCCCAAGCCACCGCCGCTGGGCGGTCTCAAGCGAATGCCGCCGTGGGCCGGACGAGCGCTGTTCCGGCTGGCGTGGCCGCGGCTGATGCGCCGGCACGCAGAGCCCATAGCCGCGGTGTTGGCGCGGCGCGGGGTGGACATCGGCCCCGACATCCGCCGCGCCTTCACCGAGGCGGACCTGACGCTCTACGCCGACTTCCCGTCCCTGCATCCGGATGTCCGCCCGTCGGAGACGCGGAGGTTCATGGGGCCGTTGAACTGGGAGCCGCCCGCGCCGCCGCCGCCATGGTGGGACAGCCTGCCGGCCGACCGGCCCTTAGCCTACTGCACGCTCGGCAGTTCAGGCGACATCCTGAGCCTTCAGGCGGCCGTCTCGGCCCTCCGGGAGCAGGGCTACACTGTGATCGCCGCCACAGCCGGCAGGGCGGCGCCCGCGCCGGCGGAGGGCCTGTTCGCGGCCGATTACCTGCCCGGCCGCGCGGCGGCGGCGCGGGCGGAGCTCGTGGTCTGTAACGGCGGGGCGCCGACGGCCAACCAGGCGCTGCTGGAGGGCCGGCCGGTGCTGGGGATATGCGGCAACCTCGACCAGCTGCTCAACATGCAGGCGCTCGAGCGCGCGGGCGCGGGCCTCTCGCTGCGCAGCGACCGCGCCGACGGACCGCGTATCTCAAACGCGATCGGGAGCCTCACGGCAGGAGCCCAAGCGACGGCCGCGCGAGCGCTCCGCGTCGAAGGCGCCGGGCTGAACCCGATCCAGACCTTCGTCGACGCGCTTGACGGCCTCGCCGCCGGCCGTTGATCAGCCGGCCCCGGCCGAGGCCGGACGGCCGCCCTGGCCCAGGCCCATCTGCTTGGCAAGGTCGGAGCGGGCCTTGGCGTAGGTGGGCGCCACCATCGGGTAGTCCTTCGGGAGGCCCCATTTGGCGCGGTAGTCTTCGGGGCTCATGTTGTACTTGGTGCGCAGGTGGCGCTTGAGCGACTTGAACTTGCGCCCGTCCTCCAGGCAGATCAGGTACTCGGGCGTGATCGACTTCTTCACCGGCACGGCCGGTTCGCGCGGGGCGTCCGGGGCCGCGGCCTCGCCGCCGATGACGCCGCTCAGCGCCCGGTGCACGCTCTGGATCAGCCCCGGCAGCTCGCCGGCCTGCACCGTGTTGGCGCCCACGTAGGCGGCCACGATCTCGGCCGTCATTTCGATCAGTTCCGGCTTGTCCTGCATGCGCCTCGCCCCTTGCCGTCGGTCCGCCCCCGCGGACTTTCAGGCCGTCATGAGGCGCGGTCATAATGGCCGAGGTTGGGCGAAACAACCGCCAAGCGAGCTTAACCCGCCCTAGCCAACTTACCTCAGCCGCCGAGTTCCGGTCCAAGCGCCAGCGCCGCCGCGCGCTGGGGCGAGCCGAGGCCCCCGTCGCCGTCCGCGTCGCCCGAGCGGATGGCACGCAGCAGGGCGGGGTTCAGGGCCGAGGAGAGGGACCAGTTCCAGTAGCGCAGCACCGTCTGGGCACGGTCCACCGCCAGCATGTCGTAGGTGATCAGCACCCGCTCCAGCGAAGGGTGCAGTTCGCCCGACGCGGTGACCTCCGGGCGGCGCAGCCCGCGCCAGAGCTGGCGCACCGCCTCTCGGGGCAGGCCGGTGGCCTTGCACAGGATGGCGACTCCCTCGCCGCCGGGATCGGTGAAGATCTTGGCCGCGGTGGTGGGCTTGACGCCAGAGAGGTAGCCGACCTCCTCGGCCAGTTCGCGGTTCATGCCGCGCTCGGCGGCGGCGCAGGCGTCGTCGAGGCTGGCGAAGGGGCTCTTCTCGATGGCCATGCGGTTGCGCTGGCGCCGCTCAATGAACTGCAACGCCTTGCGCGCGACCGGGTCGGACCAGCCTTCATTGGCGGCCATGGCGAACACGTCGCCGGCAGCGTCCTGGAGAACCTCGCGCGAGACCGCGAAGCGCTGGAGGATGGTGCGGCGCGCCTCGGGCGGCGCCCACCAGAACAGGGTGTAGGCGTGGTGCGGGCGCAGCTCGTGCCGCTTCAGCAGCAGCGTGGCGTAGGGCGCGTGGTCGCGCGAGGCGGCGAGCAGCCTGTGGACCGTTTCGGGGGCCAGCCGCGCTTCGCCGTTGCGCAGCAGCGGCTCCACCACGGTCGACTCCATCGGTTCGACCAGCGCCTCGCACACCAGTTCACTCAAGCCCCGGCGCATGGCGATCAGCCGGCGGTGGTCGGCGCCGGCGCGGCGGATGCAGTCGACGAGGTCGGCGTCGCCGAGCGCGGTGCACTCCTCCAGCAGCGGGCGCGCCACCTCGAGCACATCGTTCAGCAGCAGCCGCAGCAGCGGGGGCGGGATTTCCGTCAGCCGCGCCAGCCGGCGCGCGACCCGCTCGCGCTCGCCTTGGTCCGCGTCGCGCAGCATGTCGACCAGCAGATCGGCGGTGACGCTACGCTCGAAGGTATTCACCCGGCTGGCGGGCAGGCAGACCACGTCGGCCAAGCGCTTGAACAGGGCCGCGCGCGCGCGCGATCCCGCCCTGACCGGCTCGGCCAGGTCAAGCGGGGCGGCGGCGGGGAGGGGTTGGGTCAAGCGGTTCGGGCCTCGGGCCGATCAGGCCACAGCGCCGGTTAACCGGTGGTGAGCGCCGCCGCCCCGGCTGCTCCCTAAGGTCGCAGGGGGCCGCGGCGCCTTGATATTCCGGGCCGTTGCGGGCTTAAGGGCTGCCGCCGGGCCGGCCAAGCGCTACATACGCCCGAAGCCGCCCGAGCGCCCGCCTCCGCATGTCCCTGACCACCACCGCCAGAGCCGCCCCTGGAGCGGAGCCGCAGAAGGTTCTGTTGGACCGTCGGCCCGTGCGTCGGCTGCTCACCGCGGCCATCGTGGTGTCGTTCATGACCAACCTGCTGGCGCTGGTCCAGCCGGTGTTCATGCTGCACGTCTACGATTTCGTGCTGTCGTCGGAGAGCCGCTCCACACTATTCTGGCTTACAGTCATCGCGCTGTTCCTGATGCTGGTGCTGTCGGCGCTGGACTTCCTGCGCGGCCGGCTGATGGGCGAGATGGCGCTGGAGATCGACCGGCAGGTGCGCGAGCGCGCGTTCCTCGGCGCCTACGAGCGCTCGCTGAGCCAGCGGATGTTCGGCCGCTCCAGCTTCTCCACCGACCTCGACACCGTGCGCGCCTTCCTCACCGGCCCCAGCGCGATCGCGCTGATGGACCTGCCGTGGACGCCGATCTTCATCGTCGCCCTGTTCATGCTGTCCTGGCTGCTGGGCTCGATTTCGCTGCTGTTCGCGGTGCTGATCATGATCGCGGTGGTCGCCAACCAAGGCGTGGGGCGAAAACTGGCCAAGCAGTCGGTGGTGCAGAACCAGAAGGCCCAGCGGATCGCCGAGGACATCTTCCAGGCCGCCGACGCGGTGGAATCGATGGGCTTTTCCAAGAACGCGCTCGGCCGTTGGGCCGGGGTGGCGCGCTCGGCCTCGGAAACCAACAACATGGCCGCGGCCAAGACCGGGGTGACCAGCTCCATGGTCAAGGGCCTGCGCATCTCGCTGCAGATCCTGTCGCTGGCCGTGGCGGCCTGGCTGGTGCTGGACCAGAAGGTGACGGCCGGCGCCATGTTCGCCTCCTCGATCATCGGCGCGCGCGCGCTCGGCCCGATCGACCAGGCGGTGACAGCCTGGCGCACGATCTCGGCGGCGCGGCTGTCCTGGGGCAATTTGGCCGAGCTAGTGCGGGAGCACGACGTCGCGCATGCCGAGCGCACCGAGCTGCCGGCGCCCACCGGCGCGCTGAAGCTCGAGGGGGTGGCGGTCACCACCGCCAACCGTAGTGCGGTGCTGGTGCAGGGCGTCAGCTTCGAGGCGCCGGCGGGCGCGTTCATCGGCGTGGTCGGGCCCTCCGGCTCGGGCAAGACCACCATGGCGCGCGCGATCGCGGGCGCGGTGCCGCTGGCCGGGGGCGTGGTGCGCTTCGACGGCGCCGACGCCAGGCAATGGGCGCGCGAGAAGCTCGGCCGGCACATCGGCTTTCTGCCGCAATCGGTGCACCTGATGCAGGGCACGGTGGCCGAAACCATCCGCCGCTTCGGCCCCGCCGACGACGAGGGCGTGATCGAGGCGGCCAAGCTCGCCGGGGCGCACGACATGGTCACCCGCCTGGGCAAGGGCTACGACACTGACGTCGGCGACGCCGGCGGACAGCTGTCTGGAGGCCAAAGGGCGCGGATCGGGTTGGCGCGCGCGGTCTATGGCGACCCGAAGATCTACATCCTGGACGAGCCGTTCGCCTCCATGGACGCGGAGGGGGAGGCGTCCACCTGGAACCTGTTGCGTGAGTTGAAACGTCGCGGGAGAACCGTGATTTTGGTCAGCCACAAGCCTTCCGAACTGGTCGGGTTTGACTATGTGGCGGTGATGAACGGCGGGCGCCTGGCCCGCTTCGGCCCGGTCAAGGAGATCCTGCCCTCCATCACCGGCAAGCCCGCGGTCAGCACCACGCCCTCATGAGCGCCCCCGACAACCCTTCCCGCTTCCCCCGCCTGGTCGCCTCCAACGAGCCGGGCCTGCCGCAGGTCGCCCAACCGTCGCCCGAGCCCGGGGAAGAGGAGGAGATCCGACCCAAGAGTTTCTTCTCTTCGGGCAACCGGATCGTGCTGGGCGCCACGGTGATCATCGTCGCCGCCTTCATCGCCACCATCGTGTTCGCCGCGATGATCCCGATCAACCGCGGTTCGGTCGCGCCCGGCCGAATAGAGGCGCAGGGCACCCGCACGGTGATCCAGCATCTGGACGGCGGCACGGTCGAGCGGCTGCTGGTCAACAAAGGAGACAAGGTGCGCGCCGGCCAACTGCTGATCAAGCTGGACGACCGCACCCCCGCCCTGGCGCTCCAGCTGCTGGAGGAACAGCGCCGGCTGCTGCTGATCGAGCAGGCCATGCTGCAGGCCGAGCGCGCCGGCTGGGCGCGCATCCCGTGGCCGGCCGAGGTGCTGGTCCGCGCCAACGACCCCTCCACCGCCCAGGCCATGCGCGCCAATGAGTCGCTGCTGGCCAGCCGCCGCTCGGCGCGGGACTCGGAAAAAGCGGTGCTGGCCGAGGGCATCACCCGGCTGCAGGCCCAGGTCGTCGGCCTTGAGGATCAGCGGAAGGGCCAGATCGAGCAGGCCCGGCTGATCAAGCTTGAGGCCGACAGCCTGGAGAAGCTCTACGACCAGGGCCTCACGACCCGCACGCGCATCCTGGCGTTGCAGCGTTCCGCCGCCGACCTGCAGGGGGCCATCGGCACCACCACTTCCTCGATCAACCAGGCGCGTGTGCAGATGACCGAGAGCCGCCTGCGGATGATCACCATTGACCAGGACATGCAGCGCGAGGACGCCAAGCGGCTGCAGGAGCTGCAGTCCAGTCTGTTCGAACTCGATGACCGCATCGCCACCCAGCGGCTGGTGGTCGAGCGCACCAGCATAACGGCCCCATCCGACGGCATCGTGCTGGAGCGCGCGGTCAACTCGGTCGGATCGGTGGTCCGCCCGGGCGAGCCGATCCTGGAGTTGGTGCCGAGCGAGAAGCTGGTGGTGCGCGCCAATGTCAAGACCCAGGATGTCGACCGGGTGCGGGTCGGCGCTCGCGCAGTGGTGCGCCTGAGCGGCCTGAACGTGCAGACCACCCCGCGGCTGCACGGGAAGGTGGTCTACGTCTCGGCCGACGCCATAACGCCGCAAGAGCCTGGCGTGGCTCCTTACTACGAGGCGCGCGTGGAAGTGCCCGAGAGCGAGCTGCGCAAGGTGCGCGAGGCCAAGGTCACGCCCGGCATGAACGCCGAAGTGATGATCGACGCGGGCGCGCGCACGGTGCTCTCCTACCTGTTGCAGCCGGTTTCTGGCGCGTTCGGTCGGGCGTTCCTGGAGTAGGCGGAGGCGCCGAGGTCGTCGGAGCCGCCGCGGCCTATTGGCAGGCGAGGCACTCGTCGTAGTCGGTGCGTGCCGCGGCCAGCGCCGACGCCTCCACCTCGCCTTTGGCCTCGGCGCCCGCGTAGGAGGCGCGCTGCACCGACTTGGAGCGCAGGTAGTAGAGCGACTTGCACCCCCGCTCCCACGCTTGCCAGTGCAGCATGTGCAGGTCCCATTTGTCGACGTCGCCCGGCAGGAAGATGTTCAGAGACTGAGACTGACAGATCTCAGGCGTACGGTCGGCGGCCAGCTCCACGACCCAGCGCTGGTCTAGCTCGAACGCGGTCTTGTAGACGTCCTTGTCCTCCGGGCTGATGAAGTCGAGGTGCTGCACCGAGCCCTCGTGCTCCAGGATCGAGTTCCACACCTCGGGCGTGTTGTGGCCGGTCTGGTCCAGCAGCCGCTCGAGGTAGGGGTTCTTCACCGCGAAGGAGCCGGACAGGGTCTTGTGGGTGTAGATGTTGGCGGGGATTGGCTCGATGCCCGCGCTCGTGCCGCCGCAGATGATGGAAATCGAAGCGGTAGGGGCGATGGCCAGTTTATGGGTGAACCTTTCCATAACGCCGAGCTCTTCGGCGTCGGGGCAGGGGCCCCGTTCCTGCGCTAGCACCCGACTGGCCTTGTCGGCCTCGCGGCGCAGGTGCTTGAACAGGCGCATGTTCCATGACTTGGCCAGGGCCGACTCGAAGGGAACGTTCTGGCTCTGAAGGAAGGAGTGGAAACCCATCAGCCCCAGCCCCACCGAACGCTCGCGGGTGGCGGAGTAGACCGCGTCGGCCATGGCGGGGGGGGCATTGGCGATGAAGTCCTGCAGCACGTTGTCGAGGAAGCGCATCACGTCCTCGATAAAGCGGGGCTCGTCGCGCCATTCCAGGAACTTCTCGGCGTTGACCGAAGAGAGGCAGCAGACCGCGGTGCGGTCCTTGCCTAAGTGGTCGGCGCCGGTGTGCAGCATGATCTCGCTGCACAGGTTGGACTGGCGCACCTTCAGCCCCAACTCGCGCTGGTGCTGCGGCAGCGCCCGGTTCACCGTGTCGGCGAAGATCAGGTAGGGCTCGCCGGTCTGCAGGCGGATCTCCAGTACCTTCTGCCAGAGCGAACGGGCGTCCACCTCGCGCACGGCCTCGCCAGTCTTGGGCGAGCGCAGGGCGAACATGGCGCCGTCGCGCACGGCCTCCATGAACTCGTCTGTGATCGACAAGCCGTGGTGGAGGTTCAGGCTCTTGCGGTTGAAGTCGCCGGAGGCTTTGCGGATCTCAAGGAACTCCTCGACCTCCGGGTGATGGATGTCGAGGTAGACGGCCGCAGAGCCGCGCCGCAAGGAGCCCTGGCTGATGGCGAGGGTGAGCGAGTCCATCACGCGGATGAAGGGGATGATGCCGCTGGTCTGGCCCGCGCCCTTCACCTTCTCACCGATGGAGCGCACCCCGCCCCAATAGGTGCCGATGCCGCCGCCGTTCGACGCCAGCCAGACGTTCTCGTTCCAGGTGTCGACGATGTCCTCGAGCGAATCACCCACGGAGTTCAGGAAGCAGGAGATCGGCAGGCCGCGCGCCGCACCGCCGTTCGACAGCACCGGCGTGGCCGGCATGAACCAGAGCCTGGACATGTAGTCGTAAACCCGCTGAGCGTGGTCGGCGTCGTCGGCGTAGGCGGTGGCGACGCGGGCGAACATGTCCTGGTAGCTTTCGCCGGCCAGCAGGTAACGGTCCTCCAGGGTGGTCTTGCCGAAATCCGTGAGCAGCTTGTCGCGCTCGCGGTCGACCTCGACCTTGCGCACCAGGGTTAGCTGCGGGCGCGCGTCCTTGGGTGGGGTGGAAAACCGCGCCTGGCGCACCGTCTGCTTGGCTTCGCTGGCCCCGATCATCCGTTCCTCCACCCCTGTCCGAGCCGCCTACGGGGGACTGAATCGCCGCCTTCCGCAAGCTACATCTAGTGGCTCAGTGAGCCGTGCTAGACGACATATGGGGACACACGGTATATAAGCCGTCAACGGCTCCGGCGCACGGAGCCGAGGTTTTTTACGTTAACAAGTCCCGCCGGGGCGCCTCACTCGGTTTCCTCTGGGCGGACAGCGGTTAGCCAACCCTCGGCCGGCCGCACCTCGGGCACGGCCTCCCGCGTGAAGGGCAGCATCCAGGTTGGCCCCTCGTCAGGGTCGATCTCCAGCACGTCGCCCGCGCCGAAGTCGTGCACGGCGCTCACCCGGCCCAGCCGCTCCCCTTCCGGCGTGCGCGCCTCGCTGCCGATCAAGTCGGCCAAGTAGAATTCGTCCTCCTCGGGAGGCGGCAGGGCGCCGCGGGGCACAAACAGGCGCAGGCCGCGCAAAGCTTGGGCCGCGTCGCGGTCGGGGACCTCCTGGGCACGCCCAATGAGGGCGCCCTTGACCGCGCGTCCGGAGGTCAGCGTCAAGGCCGGTAAGCCGTCCTGCCGCAGCAGGCGGCGATAGCTGAGCAGCGCCCGCGGGTCGTCGCCGTAGGCGGTGATACGCAACTCACCTTGCACACCGAAGGCGCCGGCCACGCGGCCAACCAGGATCAGGCGGTCGGGATCGTTCACGGCGCGACCTTGGCGCACGCCTCGCCCGCGTCAACGGCCCACGCACTGCCACGGCGGCCGAAACCCAGCTAAGAACCGTCCATGTCGCCCCAGATCTCCGTGGTAGTCCCCGTGTTCGACGAGGCCGGCAACGTCGCCGCGCTCGCGCGCGAGATCGCCGCCGCCTTCGAAGGCCGGGACTATGAGATGGTGTTCGTCGACGACGCTAGCCGCGACGGCACCCCCGCCGCCCTGCTGGCGCTCCGGGAGGAGTTGCCGCGCCTGCGGGTGCTGTCGCACGGCAGGAACGCCGGCCAGAGCCGGGCCGTCTCCACCGGCGTTCACGCCTCTCGGGGGGAGATCATCGTCACGCTGGACGGCGACGGCCAGAACGATCCCGCTGACGGGCCGAAGCTGGTGGACCGGCTGCTGGCGGCAGGGCCTGGGACGGCGCTTGTGGGTGGGCGCCGAGCGAAACGGCGCGACACCTGGTCCAAGCGCGTGGGCTCGCGCGTCGGCAACGGCGTGCGCAAGCGCCTGCTCAAGGACGACGCCGACGACACCGGCTGCGGGCTCAAGGCGTTCCGGCGCGAGGTGTTCCTGCGCTTCCCCTACTTCGACCACATGCACCGCTACATTCCCGCGCTGACGCAACGGGAAGGGTTCCGCGCCGAATACATGGACGTGAACCATCGCCCGCGCGGCGCGGGCGTGTCCAAGTATTCCAACCTGCGCCGACTTTGGGTGTCGCTGGGGGACCTCATAGGCGTGATGTGGCTGATCCGGCGGGGGCGTCTCCCCGGCGAGGTGACCGAAGCCTAGGTTGGCAAACCGGCCAAACGCGCTAGCTTGAGCTTAGCCATAGCCGGGGGGGCGTTCATGCTGGCCGCGATACCGCTGCTGATCCTGCCGGTGCTGGCCTACAATCTGCTGGCGCTGGCCCTGCGCGGCGGGCTGCAGAGCGCGGACGCGGGGACGGAACTCGCCAGCCACGCCTTCTCCGTTCCCATGACCTCCGGCGGCAGCTGGGACGTGACCACGGGCGACCTGCTGCTGGCGGGATCGCTGGTGATCCTGTTCATCGAGCTGCTGAAATCCACCACCAGCCGGCGCGCGGCGATCATCAACCACTCGCTGTCGATGATCCTGTTCGTCGCCTGCCTGGTCGAGTTCCTGCTGCTGCGGTCGTTCGCCACCTCGGTGTTCTTCCTGATCACCCTGATGGTGCTGCTGGACGTGCTGGCCGGCTTCATCGTCAGCATCGTCTCGGCCCGGCGCGACATCGACCTCGAAGGCGGCGCGCGCCTCAGCTGAACACCGTGAAGATCAGCACGGCGACACAGATGTCGAACGTCCTGGTCAGGAGCGGCGTCCATTGGCGGCAAGGTAAACCGATCATGAAGCGGCCCCAGCAAGGGCGGCGCCGCGCTTAGGCCTCGGTCTTGGCCGCCTTGCCGCGCGGGATGCGCCGGTCCTTCGGCCCGAGCCACTCCGCGCCGAGGTAAGCCTCCCGGGCCCGCTCCAGCGTCTCCGGTCCGCCCCGCAGGCCCCGCTTCTGCCCCGGCTGGCCGAGCAGCTGAGCGGCGAAGGCGGTGGTGGGGTCCGCCGGCTCGAGCGGGTCGGGGGCGGGCGGCGGGGCTGCTTCGACCACAACCGGCAACGCCGGCCGATGCTCCAGCGCCGGCGTGGCGCGGCGGTCGCCGGAGCGGCGCTCGCGTGCGCGCTTCTCGGGCCCGGGCGGGCGGATGGGATCCAGGGGATCGGTCATGCCGCACCAGCTTGGCCGAAGCCGGTTAACGGCGGCTCCACGCGCTCAGCTCTTGGCGGCGAGTTCCTCCAGCCGCTTCTGCATCTGGTTCAGCTGCGTCCGCATTTCGGCCAGCGCGGTGTCGGAGGGCGAAGGGACCGGCTCGCGCGCGGCCGGTGAGGCGGCCGGCGCGGGAGTCGCTGCGCCCGCGGCGGGAAACGGGGTGAACATCTTCATCGCCCGGTCGAACAGGGCAAGGTTCTGGCGCACCTGGTTCTGATAGAACTCCAGCGCGTCGCGCCCGCCGACGCCCGCCCCCAGCTCCGTCTGCATCCGCTCCTGCTGGCGCGCGAAGCTGTCCAAAGAGAGCTCCAGGTAGCTTGGTAAAAAGGCCTGCATGGAGTCGCCGTAGAAGCGGATCAGCTGTCGCAGGAACTGCAGCGGAAGCAGGTTTTGGCCCCGGCTCTCCTCGTCGAAGATGATCTGGCCCAGCACCTGCCGGGTGATGTCCTCGTTGGTCTTGGCGTCGTAGACGACGAAATCCACACCCTCGCGCACCATCTGGGCCAGGTGCTCCAAGGTGACGTAGGAGCTGGTGGCGGTGTTGTAGAGCCGCCGGTTGGCGTATTTCTTGATCACCACCCGCCCGTCCGGCCCGCCTCCGCGGGTGGGCTCCGGCCCGGCCGGATCGGTTTGAGTCATGGGGCGGCCCCGGTGTTGCGCGTGAGCCACGATTTTGCGCCGCGGCATAAGCAAAACGCAAGCCCGCGACAGTATTGCCGCCGCACCCGCGTCCCAAATTCGCCCCGATCGACCGGCATTTCGAAGGTCATGGTCAGCAGCGGGGTTGTTTCCGGCGCCGGCGCGCTCGCGCTCTCGGCGGCTGCGCTGGGCTTGGCGCCCCCCACCCCCGCGCTCGCCCACTCCACGACGCTGCGTGAGGCCCTGTTCAGCAAGGCCCCGCAGGACGACCGCCGCGCGCCGACCCCGCCCGTCGCCCGCTACATCTCCGCCGACGGCCAGACCTTCGTGCTGGACAAGTCGACCGGCACGCCGCTGCTCAAGTTCCAGGGCTCGACCGAGGTCTGGGTGCTGCGCGCCTCGCCGGCCCCACGCGGCGACATCATCTTCCGCAACGACATGGGCCAGCCGGTGCTGCGCGCCACCCGGCTCGGCGGCGTGACCCTGTTCGCTCGCTCCAGCCCCGGCGGCGCCCCCGCGGCGGTCGCGGGCGCGGCGGGCTCGCTGCGGCTGCAGGCGATGAACGCCAACGCGCTGCTGCGGCGGATGGCGCAGGCCAGCCTGCAAGCTTCGCGCGCGGCGGGTCGCCTCATCCCCTTCGACGCCCCGGATGTCGTGCCCGGCTCGGAAGCCGTCTACGCCGACGCGGCCTATGTCGCCGCCGAGGCGGTCGTGGGCGTGGCCGCACGCAAGGGCGGCAAGAAGCTGCTCGCCAGGGTCCGGCGCATCCAGTTCACCCAAGGTCCCAAGGCCGAGGCGGCCATGGGCCCGCAGCAGACGCTGCGCGTGGTCATCAACCCCAAACACGGGCTGGCGGGCCGCCCCTCCTCCGGCCGCATCGCGACGGCGGCCACGGGCAAGTAGTCAGGCTGCTCCGGCGGGCTCGTGCGCCTTCGCCGCCTCGCGGCTCAGGACCTGTAGCAGGCTTCGGCGCAAGGCTTCCGCGCCCTCGGGCGGGATCCGCGCGCCCACGTCTGTTTGCACATAAAAAACATCCGAGACCCGGTCGCCATAGCTGGAGATATGGGCGGACCGGATCGACAAGCCCTCGGAGGCGATGGCGCGAGCCAAGTCGGTCAGGAGGCCCGGCCGGTCGCCGCCGGATGCCTCGACCACGGTGGAGCGGCGGGAAGCCTGCTGGTCGATTTGGACATAGGCGCTGGCGCGGCTGCGCGCTCCAAGGCTGCGTCGCCGGGTTTCCAGGCGCGGCGGCCGTCCCCGCGCCGCCTCCTCCAGCGCCTCCAGGATGGAGGCGCGCCCCGGCCTTGCGTCGAACGGGAACGGCTGCCCCGCGGCGTCCTGCACCTGAAACAAGTCGAGCACCTGTCCCGCCGCCGTCGTGTGCGCCTCGGCTCCGACGACCTCGGCGCCGTAAGCGGCGAGCGCCGCCGCCAGGTCCGCGAACAGGCCCGGACGGTCATGGACCGCCACGGCGATTTCGGTCGTGCTGCCGCCAGGTCCCGGACCCGCCTCGGCTGCGGCGCCGGTCTCTTCCGACCGGGCGATCAGGCTGGCCCGCCGGCGCAACTCGCGTTCGGCCCGGCCGTGCATCTCCCCTTCACCGCCGCCGCGGAGCAGGGTGTCGGTTGAGGTGTAAAGTTCCCGCAGCAGCTGTCCTTTCCAGCCGTTCCAGACGCCGGGCGCCACGGAACGGATGTCGGCCACTGTCAGCACCAGCAGCATCCGCAGCCGCTCGCCCCCAGCCACGGCGGCGGCGAAGCGTTCGATCGTGCGCGGGTCCGACAGGTCCCGCTTCTGCGCCGTCTCCGACATCAGCAGGTGGTGGCCCACCAGCCAGGCGACCAGTTCCGCCCGCTCGGGCGACAGCCCCAGCCGCAGGCAGGCGGTGCGCGCCGCCTTCGCGCCAGCCTCCTCCTGGCCGCCCAGCCGTCCCTTACCTACGTCGTGCAGCAGCATGGCCAGGAACATGGCCTCGCGGTCGGCGATCTCGCGGATTAGCTTCACCGCCAGCGGGTGCTCGTCGGCGAGGCGGCCCCGCGCCAGATCGGCCATGACGCTCACCGCCTGGAGGGTGTGCTCGTCCACGGTATAGGCGTGATGGCGGTCGAACTGGCTTTCGCCGACGATACGGCCAAACTCTGGGATGAACCGGCCGAGGACCCCGCTTTCGTTCATCAGCGACAGCGCCCGGTAGGGGTTTCGTCCTCGCATCAGGATGTCGAGGAAGGCCGCGACCGCCGCCGGATTTCGCCGCGCCTCGCCCCGCATCAGTGGGAGGTTGCGGCGCGCCGAGGTCAGCGCGTGCGGATGCAGGTCGAGGTCGTGGCGGTCGGCAAGCTGGAACAGCCGGACCAGGTTGGCCGGATCACGCCGGAATACTCTGTCGCCGTCCACGTCCAGCCGCCCGACGCGTTCGCGGAAACCCGGCGCCAGCCGCACCGAGCCGTCTCCGATCCGCGGCAGGAAGCGGGATAGTCCTTCCGGCCGCGCCTTGGCCCGCTCCGCCTCAAGCTGGGCGCAGAGGGCGCGGGTCAGGGCGCCGACCTCGCGCGCGGTGTGGAAGTAGCGCCGCATCAGGCGCTTGACCGCGCCGGGGCCGCCGTCGCCGAACCCCATGCGCCGAGCGATCTCCGGCTGCCACTCAAAGGTCAGCTTCTCCTGCGCCCGCCCGGCGGCGAAATGCAGGTGCGAGCGGGCGGCCCAGAGGAAATCCGCGGCGAGCCAGAGGGCGGCGATTTCGCGCCGGTCGAAGCCCTTCAGCCGCCGCCGCATGTCCGGCCCCTTGTCGCCGTCCGGGTGGAGATAGCCGGCGATCCAGAGGAGGACGTGGAGGTCGCGCAGGCCGCCCTTACTCTCCTTGACGTTCGGCTCGACGAGATAACGAGAAGCGCCCGCGCGGGCGTGGCGGCCGTCACGTTCGGCAAGCTTGGCCGCGACAAAGGCCGGGCCGTCCCCCGCCGCATGAGCGCGGAAGGCACGGCGGAGGTCGCGGAACAGCCGCTCGTCGCCGGCCAGCGGGCGGGCGTCCACCAGCGATGTTTTCACCGTATGGTTGGCGTCGGCGAGCTTGAGGCATTCCTCGACCGTGCGCGAGGCGTGACCGACCTTCAGGCTCAGGTCCCACAGGACGTAGAGCATGTATTCGGCCACGCTCTCGGTGTGGGGGCTCTGCTTGTAGGCGCGCAGGAACAGCAGATCGATGTCGGAGTAGGGCGCGAGGGCGCCGCGGCCGTAGCCACCGACCGCGACCAGCGCCAGGCGCTCGCCCTCCGTGGGGTTGCTGGCGCGCGCGACGTGCAGCGTGGTGAAGGCGTGGAGCGCCTGGACTACGGCGTCGGCCGTAGCCGACAGCGCCTGGGCCGCCGCCAGGCCGCCGTGGCTAGCCAGGCGCCGCTCCGCCTCCGCGCGCCCGATATTCAGGGCGTCCTTGAGGATCGCCAGGGCGAGGCGCCGCTGCTCGGCCTCGTTGCCTTCAGCGGCGCGGAAGGCGGCGGTGAGCGCCGCGCGCAGACCCTGACCATCGATCGCGGTCAGCGGGTCTGGCAGCGGCGGCGTGCGCGGCGGGCGGGCCATGCCTCAGTGTAACCGTCAGCGGCTCAGGATAGCAGGGCCTTGAGCCGGTAGAGCACGTCCAGCGCCTCGCGCGGGCTCATGCCGTCGAGGTCGAGCGCGATCAGTTCGCGTTCGGCCGCGCTAGGCTCGCCCACTCCCGGCTTAGTGGCGAGGGGCAGGGCGAACAGCGGGAGGTCGTCCAGCCGCGCCGGCGAGGAAGGATCGGCTTCCAGCCGTTGGAGCACTTCGCGCGCGCGGGCGACCACGGGAGGGGGCACGCCGGCCAGCTTGGCCACCTGGACTCCGTAGGAGCGGTCGGCTGGGCCGGGGCGGGCTTCGTGCAGGAAGACTAGATCGCCGTTCCACTCCTTGGCGCGGAGCGAGAGGTTGCAGACGTGGGCGAGGCGGCCCTCCAGCCGCGCCAGCTCATGGTAGTGGGTGGCGAACAGGGCGCGGCAGCGGTTGGCGTCGTGCAAGGCCTCGGCGCAGGCCCAGGCGATCGCCAGGCCGTCGTAGGTGGCGGTGCCGCGGCCGATCTCGTCGAGGATCACCAGCGAACGCGGGGTGGCCTGGGTGAGGATGGCGGCGGTCTCGACCATCTCGGCCATAAAGGTGGAGCGGCCGCGCGCCAGGTCGTCGGCCGCGCCCACGCGGCTGAACAGCCGGTCGACCACGCCCAGCCGCAGGCGTCTGGCGGGCACGAAGCAGCCGGCCTGGGCCAGCACCGCGAGGAGCGCGTTCTGGCGAAGATACGTGGATTTGCCGGCCATATTCGGCCCGGTGACGATCGCCAGCCGCGCCGCGCTTCCGCCCGCGCCGTCGAGGCGGCAGTCGTTGGGGGTGAAGGGTTCGCCCGCGCGCTTGACCGCCGCCTCCACCACGGGGTGACGGGCGGCCTCGGCCTCGAAAGCGAGGCTTTCGTCCACCTCGGGCCGCACGGCCTGCGCCTCCTCAGCCCACTCGGCCAAACCCGCGGCCACGTCGAGCCGGGCCAGCGCCTCGGCGGCGGCCTGGATTTCACCGGCGAGCCCTCGCGCCTCCTCCCGCCAAGCCTCGAAGGCTTCCAGTTCGATCGCCAGCGCCCGCTCACCCGCCTGGGCGATGCGGGCGTCGAGTTCGGCCAGCTCAACGGTGGTGAAGCGCACCTGATTGGCCAGGGTCTGGCGGTGGATGAACGTCGCACTGAGCGGCGGCTTCGTCAGAGGCTCTGCCTGCCTGGCCGAGGTCTCGAGGAAGTAGCCCAGCACCGCGTTGTGTTTTACTCGTAAAGGAACCCCGCTCTCCCGTTGCAGCCGGGCCTCCAGCTCGGCGATGACCTTACGGCTGTCGTCGCGCAGCGTCCGCGCCGCATCCAGCTCCGGCCGCACGCCGGGAGCGGTGAAGCCGCCGTCGCGGGGGTTCATCGGCAGATCGGGCCCGAGTCCGCGCTCCAGCCGCGCCTGGAAGGCGAACAGCTCCGGATACGCGGCGGCGTCGAGCGCCTTGATCGCCTTGCCGATCTCGAAGGGCGGCCGTCCGAGCAACTCCGTTTCGCCCGCGACCAGCCGGCCGAGCAGCCGCCCCGCCATCAGCCCGTCGCGCAAGGCGCCGAGGTCGCGCGGCCCGCCGCGCCCGAGCGCCAGGCGAGACAGCGCCCGCGCCATGTCCGGCGAGCCTTTCAGCGCCGCGCGCAGCCGCTCGCGCAGCGGCCGGCGCTCGACAAACCAGCCGACCGCATCCAGCCGCTGGCTGATCCGGTCCGGGTCGAGCAGCGGGCGCGACAGCCGCGCCGCCAGCAGCCGCGCGCCGCCCGAGGTGACGGTGCGGTCGATCACGCCCAGCAGCGAGCCCTCCCGGGCGCCGGACGTGCTGCGCTCAATCTCCAGGCTCGCGCGGGTGGCGGGGTCGATGGACATGACGTCCGCCTGGCCAGCACGCCTGGGCGGGCGGAGCGCGGGGAGCCGCCCGGCCTGGGTGGCCTCCAGGTGCGCGGCGATCAGGCCGAGAGCCGAGACCTCCGCTCCCGTCAGCTGACCGAAGCCGTCCAGCGTCTCCACGCCATAGAGCCGCTTCAGCCGCGCCTCCGAGGCCGCCGGTTCCGCCGTGGCCGACGGCATCGGCTGCACCAGCCCGCCGCAGGTCTTCAGCGCCTGGGCCAGCTCTGCGTCGGCGAACAGGCGGTCGGGGACCAGGGTCTCCGAGGGCGACAGGGCCGAGAGGGCCGCGCCTAGGTCCTCGCGGGCCACCACCCAGCATTCGACCTCGCCGGTGGAGACCTCGACAGCCGCCACCGCTGCCTGACCGGCCCGCACCGCGACCGCCGCCAGCCGGTTGGCGCCCCGAGCGTCGAGCAACCCGTCTTCGGTCAGGGTGCCGGGCGTCACCACCCGGGTGACCTCGCGCCGCACCACCGACTTGGAGCCGCGCTTTCGCGCTTCGGCCGGATCCTCCATCTGCTCGCAGACGGCGACCTTGAACCCCGCCCGGATCAGCTTGGCTAGGTAGGCTTCGGCTGCGTGTACCGGCACCCCAGCCATCGGGATCGGCTCGCCCGCGTGCGTGCCCCGGTGCGTCAACGCGATGCCGAGCGCCTGGGCCGCGCGCGCCGCGTCCTCGAAGAACAGTTCGTAGAAATCCCCCATGCGGAAGAACACCAGCGCGTCGGGCTGGCGCGCCTTGGCCGCGAAGAACTGCGCCATGACGGGCGAGGCGTCGGCGGGAATGGCCGGGGTGGTTGCGGCTGAGCTCACCAGCCGACGCTAGTCCGGAGCGGGCGAGTCTTAAACCCTAACGGGGATCGAAGCTGGGGATCAGACCCGCTCTTCCGCCCCGGTCACCTCTTCCCAGAACCGCTTCGCCTTGCCCATGAAGCCGGAGGCGCGGGGGTGGTGCTTGTCGCCGCAGGAGCCGGCGAGTTCGGCCATCAGCGCCTTTTGACGGGCGTTCAGCCGCGTGGGGGTCTCGACGAACAGCTCGACCAGCAGATCGCCGCGCTCGCGGCCGCGCAATGAGGGCATGCCGCGGCCCTTCAGGCGCAGCTTGTGGCCGGTCTGGGCGCCTTCGGGGACATGCACCGGGATGCGGCATTGCCCGTCGCAGCCGGGGCCGCCCTTCAGGCAGGGGGCCTCGATTTCGCCGCCGAGCGCGGCGACGCACATGGGGACAGGAACGGTGCAGAGCAGGTCCAGGCCATCGCGCTCGAACAGCTCGTGCGGCTTGACCGCCAGGAAGATATAGAGGTCGCCGCGCGGGCCGCCGCGTTCGCCGGCGTTGCCTTCGCCGGAGAGGCGGATGCGGGCGCCGTCGTCGACGCCGGGGGGGATTTTGACCTCGAGCTTGCGCTCGCGGCGCACCTGGCCCTGGCCGTGGCAGGCGGCGCAGGGGTCGGTGACCACACGGCCGGCGCCGCCGCAACGGGGGCAGGTGCGCTCGATCTGGAAGAAACCGTTGGCCTGGCGCACGCTGCCCGAGCCGTTGCAGCTGCGGCAGGTCTGGGGCTCGGAGCCCGGCTTGGCGCCCGAGCCGTGGCAGGTCTCGCAGCTCAGCGCGACGGGCACCTTGATCTCGACCGTGGCGCCGGCGAAGGCCTGCTCCAGGCTGATCTCCAGGTCGTATCGCAGGTCCTGGCCTCGGCGCGGCCCCTGCTGGCGGCGCCGGCCGCCGCCGAACATGTCGCCGAAGGCGTCGCCGAACACTTCCGAGAAGATGTCGTGGATGTCGTGGAAACCGGCGCCATTCCCGTTCATGCCTTCGACGCCGGCGTGGCCGAAGCGGTCGTAGGCGGCGCGCTTGTTGGGATCCGACAGGACGGCGTAGGCCTGGTTCAATTCCTTGAACTTGGCCTCGGCGTCCTTGCAGCCGCCGTGACGGTCGGGGTGGCACTCCATTGCCGCCTTCCGGAAGGCCTTCTTCAGGTCATCGGGCGAGACGCCCCGCTCGACCCCCAGGACTTCGTAGTAATCGCGCGCGGCGACCGTCATTGCGCGTGTACCCCGTTCCACCCGACCTGCGCCGTAGACGTGGGTGCGGCGCAGCCGTGTGACAAGCTCATGACGCTGACCTGATTAAGCAATGCGACGATTTGTGCGGGTCGGCTCCTCCCCCGCCGCCTGGCAGAGGAGGAGCCGCTGGGCTCACGCCCGCTTCTTGTCCTCGTCGACTTCCTCGAACTCGGCGTCGACCACGCCTTCGTCGTTGGACGCCTCCGAAGCGCCCGAGCCGTCGCCGCCCGCTTGCGCCTGGGCGGCTTCGTACATGGCCTGGCCGAGCTTCATCGAGGCCTGGGCCAACTCGTTGGTCTTGGCCTTGATCGCCTCGACATCCTCGCCTTCGTTGGCCGATTTCAGCTCCGCGATGGCCGCTTCGATCGCCGGCTTCTCGGCCGCGACCTTGTCGCCGTGCTCGGCCAGCGCCTTTTCCGTCGAGTGGATCAGGGCGTCGGCCTGGTTCCTGGCCTCGACCAGCTCCTTGCGCTTGCGGTCCTCCTCGGCGTGGGCGGCGGCGTCCTTGACCATCTGGTCGATGTCGGAGTCCGAGAGGCCGCCGTTGGCCTGGATGCGGATCGACTGCTCCTTGTTGGTGGCCTTGTCCTTGGCGGTGACGTGGACGATGCCGTTGGCGTCGATGTCGAAGGTGACCTCCACCTGAGGGATGCCGCGCGGGGCCGGCGGAATGCCGACGAGGTCGAACTGGCCCAACATCTTGTTGTCGGACGCCATCTTCCGCTCGCCCTGGAACACCCGGATGGTCACCGCCGATTGGTTGTCGTCCGCGGTCGAGAACACCTGGCTGCGCTTGGTCGGGATGGTGGTGTTACGCTCGATCAGGGGCGTGAACACCCCGCCCAGCGTCTCGATGCCGAGCGTCAGAGGGGTCACGTCCAGCAGCAGCACGTCCTTGACGTCGCCCTGCAGCACCCCGCCCTGAATGGCGGCGCCCAGCGCCACGACCTCGTCAGGGTTGACGCCCTTGTGCGGCTCGCGGCCGAAGAACTCCTTCACCGCCTCGGCCACCTTGGGCATGCGGGTCTGGCCGCCGACCAGGATCACCTCGTCGATGTCGGTCTTCTTCAGGCCCGCGTCCTTCAGCGCCTGCTCGCATGGGCCGATGGTGCGCGCGACCAGGTCTTCGACCAGGGCCTCCAGCTTGGCGCGCGAGAGCTTGACGTTCAGGTGCAGCGGGCCCGAGGCGTTCATGCTGATGAACGGCAGGTTGACCTCGTACTGGGGCACGCTGGAGAGTTCCTTCTTGGCCTTCTCCGCCTCTTCCTTCAGCCGCTGCAGGGCCAGCTTATCGTTCCTCAGATCGACGCCCTGCTCCTTCTTGAACTCGTCGGCCAGGTAGTCGACGATCCGCAGGTCGAAGTCCTCGCCACCCAGGAAGGTGTCGCCGTTGGTGGCCTTCACCTCGAACACGCCGTCGCCGATCTCCAGGATCGAGACGTCGAAGGTGCCGCCGCCCAGGTCGTAGACGACGATCTTCTTGCCCTCGTTCTTCTCCAGCCCGTAGGCCAGCGCCGCGGCGGTCGGCTCGTTGATGATCCGCAGAACTTCGAGGCCCGCGATCTTGCCGGCGTCCTTGGTCGCTTGGCGCTGGGCGTCGTTGAAGTAGGCCGGGACGGTGATCACCGCCTTCTCGACCTTTTCGCCCAGGTGCGCCTCGGCCGCTTCCTTCATCTTCTGCAGGATGAAGGCGCTGATCTGCTGGGGCGAATAGTCCTTGCCGTGCGCCCGCACCCAGGCGTCGCCGCTGGGGCCGCGCACGATGTCGTAGGGCACCATGCCCTTGTCCTTGGCCACCACCGGATCGTCGAAGTTGCGCCCGATCAGGCGTTTGATGGCGAACAGGGTGTTGGCCGGGTTGGTCACCGCCTGGCGCCGCGCCGGCTGGCCGACCAGCCGCTCGCCGTCCTCCTGGATGGCCACCACCGAAGGGGTGGTGCGCGAGCCCTCGGCGTTCTCGATCACCTTCGGCGCCTTGCCGTCCATGATCGCCACGCACGAATTGGTGGTGCCGAGGTCGATGCCGATGATCTTGCTCATGGGTCTTCTCGTTCTCCCTTGTGGCGGACGGACGCTTGAGGCCTCGTCGAGCGCCTGCCGATGATCCGTCCCCGGTCGATCAGTTGTTACTCAAGGAGGCGGATGGCGGCCTCCACGCCGTGGCGCAGCTTCGCCGCGCCCTCGGCGCCGATATGGGGACAGGCCGAACCGCATCAAGGGCGCTGGCGGCGGCGGGGTTGGCCGCCTTCACGTCGATTTTGGCTGTGCGGCCCTCCTTTGCGCGGCTCCTCTGGAGCAGGACGACCGGCCTGTGCCGCCTCGCGGAAGGCGTCCGTCAGCAGCTCCGCTTCCGCCTTGCGCGCTGACCCGGCGCGCCAGACGACCACGATCTCGCGGCTGGGATGTTCCGCCGCCAGGGGCCGCACGCTGACCGGCGCGTCCCGCGCCAGCCCCGCCTCCACCGCCATCGCCGGCGCCAGCGACACCCCCAGCCCAGAGCCCACCATCTGCACCAGCGTCTGCAGCGAAGTGGCTGCGAAAGCTTCCTCGGAAAGGCTCGGCGGGCCGAGCCCGCATGCCGCCAGCGCGTGTTCCCGCAGGCAATGGCCGCCTTCCAGCAGGATCAGCCCCTCGTCCTCCAGCGCCTGCGGCGTGATCCGTTCCGACGCCGCCAGCCTATGGCCCGCCGGCACGAGCGCCATCAGATCGTCGTCGCCGACATGGGCGCTGCGCAGGCCGGTCAGGTCATAGGGCAAGGCGATCAGGGCCGCGTCCAAGGCGCCCGACCGTAATGACGCGACCAGCCGGTGGCTGAGGTCCTCGCGCAAGTAAAGGCGAAGGCGCGGGAACCGCTCTCGCAGCAGCGGCAGGGCCTTTGGCAGCAGGTAAGGCGCGATGGTCGGGATCACGCCGAGGCGGAACCGCCCGGACAGCGGTTGGCCGGCGCTGCGGGCGGCCTGCACCAGTTCTTCCAGCTGGCCGAGGATGACGCCGGCGCGGTCGACCGCCTGGCGGCCAGCCTCGGTCAGGATCGCACCGGAGCGGGCCCGCTCCACCACCGGCGCGCCCAGCGTCCGCTCCAGCTCCTGGATGCCGGCCGAAAGGGTGGGTTGGGTGACGGCCGCCGCTTCCGCGGCCCGGCTGAACGAGCCGTGTTCGGCCAGGAGCTTCAGGTACTGCAGTTGCCGGACCGACGGAAGCATCAGCGCAATATAGATAAATTCTATCGATTACGCAAAAATGTTCGATTTGAACAATACAACGGCTGGACCTATATGCCCGCTCAGCCGGGTTGCTCGGCGAGCCATTCACCCATTCCAGGAGACAACGATGCTGGGCGTCGGAGAGAAGCTGCCGAACTTCAAGGTCGTGGGCGTGAAGCCCGGGTTCATGCGCCACGAGGAGCGCGGCGAGAGCGCCTTCGAGGACATCACCCAGGACTCCTTCCCGGGCAAGTGGAAGGTGATCTTCTTCTACCCCAAGGACTTCACCTTCGTCTGCCCGACCGAGATCGCCGAGTTCGCCAGGCTGAACCGCGAGTTCGAGGATCGCGACGCGGTGGTCATGGGCGGCTCCACCGACAACGAGCATTCCAAGCTCGGCTGGCGGCGCGAGCACCCGGACCTGCACAACCTGGCCATCTGGAACTTCGCCGACAGCTCGGCCCGGTTCGCCCAGGCGCTGGGCGTGCTTGACCCGGAAGCCGGCGTGGCCCAGCGCGCCACCTTCGTGGTGGACCCGCACGGAACCGTCCAGCACGTCTACGTCACCAATTTAAACGTGGGGCGGAACCCCCAGGACACCCTGCGGGTTCTCGACGCTCTGCAGACCGACGAACTCTGCCCCTGCAACCGCGCGGTCGGCGGAGAAGTGTTGAAGGCGGCCTAAGCGCCGTCCCCGAGTAGAGCCCGGAAGCGGCGCCTCCCCTCCCCAGCCGAGGCCGCCGATCTCCCCCCTGCGGCGGCCCAGCCGCTTCCGGGCTCGAACCTCACCTCATCCCGGAGATGCCCATGTCGCTCGACGCGCTGCGCGAGGTGCTGCCCGCCTACGCCAAGGACCTGAGCCTGAACCTGTCCTCGCTCGCCAACGAGACGGTGCTGAGCGACCAGCAGAAATGGGGCTGCTTCCTGGCCTCGGCCCATGCGGTGGGCGAGAAGCAGACGATCAACTCCATCGCCTCGGCGGCCGAGGCCGGCGGTTTGGCGCCGGGAGCGGCGACCGCGGCCAAGGCGGCCGCGGCGATCATGGGGATGAACAACGTCTACTATCGTTCGCTCCACCTGCTGAACAATCCGGACTACCGCACCTTGCCCGCGCGCCTGCGGATGAACATCCTTGCCAATCCAGGTGTGGAGAAGGCCGATTTCGAGCTTTGGAGCCTGGCGGTCTCGGCCATCAACGGCTGCGGCATGTGCCTGGAGTCGCACGAGGCGGAGCTGCGCAAGCGCAACGTCTCCAACATCCAGATCCAGGCGGCGCTGCGCATCGGCGCGGTGGTCAACGCCGTGGCGCGGGTGCTGGCGGCCGAGGCGGCCTAGACCCGCTCCGCCACCTTGATGGCGGCTCGGCAGCCGGCGCGAATGACGCCGGACAGCAGGCGATAGCCCGGAGTTTTACGGGCGCCGCCCTCGACCGCGTAGTCCTGGTGCGCCAGTTCGTCGGCGCGGAACTGTTCCAGCCGGCCCGCCAGTTCCGGCTCGCGGTCCTTCAGCTCGGCGATCTGGCCGGCGTAGTGCTTCTCGATCACGTCCTCGACCGCGTCGGTGCAGGCGTGGGCGGCGCGCTCGCCCATCAGAGCGGTGGCGGCGCCGAGCGCAAAGCCGGCGGCGCGCCAGACGGGCGCCAGCGCGCTTGGGCGCGCCCGCTCGCGGGTGAGCAGTTTGTCGAAGGCGGCGAGGTGGGCGGCTTCGCCCTGCTCCATTTCGTCGAGCTCCGCGGCCAGGGCGGCCCTGCCCGGCGCTTGGCCGAGCACCGCCCGCTGGCCCCGGTAGATGTAGACGGCCGCCAACTCGCCGGCGTGGTCGACGCGCAGCATCTCCTCGCGCCGGCGGCGCATGGCGCCGAGGCCGGGACGGGGCGGGGTGGGGCGATGGCCGCGCATCAGGCGGTCTCCGGCAGGCGCTGTGGCGGCAGCTGGCGCAGGTAGCGGGGCTGGAGCGCGGCCCAGGCGCTGAGACCCGCCAGCACCAGCGAGGCGACCGCGTTCCATCCGGCCATGGACAGCCCCAGGAACACCCAGGCCGCCTCGTCGCAACGCGGCGCCTCGACCTTCGCCCCGCCCAGGGCCGCGGCCATGGCGTCGGCGGTGGCGCCTCCGCTCGCGGCGGCGCAGGCGTCGGGCCCCGGCCACCACTTCCACTCGGCGCCCGCGTGATAGGCGGCGACGCCTGCCCCGACCAGGAAGATCACGGCAAGGGCCGCGCTGAACAGGCGGCAGAGCCAGACGCGGTGGTAAACGCGATCAACGGCCACCGCAGCCACGCCGACGGCCAGCGCGGCCCAGTAGACCTCGCGCTGGCGCAGGCACAGGAGGCAGGGCTCCAGGCCGCCTATGGACTGGAAGCCGTGGGCGATGGCCAGCATGGCGGCCGAGGCGAGCGCCGCGACCACCGGCCAGCGGGCGAGCAGCAGGGCCACCGGTTCCTTCATCGCCGCCACCCTAGCCCAACAGCTTCACCAGGAGGAAGCCGCCGACCAGCAGCGCCAGGGCGATCGCCGCAGCGGTGTAGAGCCGCCGCTCGATCACCGGCAGCAGCGCCGGCCCGAAGCGCTTGATCACGAAGGCGACTAGGAAAAATCGCGCCGACCGAGTCGCCACGGAAGCGGCCATGAACACCGGGAAGCTGAACGCCGCGAGCCCCGAAGTGATGGTCACCAGTTTATAGGGGATTGGCGTGGCACCCTTGATCAGGATCACCCATAGGCCCCACCGGTCATACCATTCGCGGAACGCCTCCAGCCCCTCGCGATGGCCGAGCAGGGCCAAGAGCTGCCTGCCGATGTCTCCGGCGAAATATCCGATCGCATAGCCGGCGATCCCCCCGAGCACGGAAGCCAGGGTGCAGATGGCCGCATAGCGCCAGGCGCGCTCCGGCCGGGCCAGCACCATGGGCGCAAGCATCACGTCCGGAGGGATGGGGAACACCGAACTCTCGGCGAACGACACCACGGCCAGCCACCACGGCGCCCGCCGGCTCGCGGCCAGCGCCATGGTCCCGTGGTAGAGGCGGCGGAGCAAAAGCGGTGAGGTCCTGCGGCGGGCCGGCTGTGTCGCCCATGCGGGTGGCGGGATCAAGCGGAGCGAGCCCGGCTCTGGCCGGCGCGTAACGACGGGCTTAGGCGGACGCGCGGACCTCGGCGAAGTCGACGATCAGGGGCTCCACGTTCAGTGCCGAAAGGAAGCGGAAGAAGCCTTCGATCGGCACCGCCGTGGTGGCGGTGTTGACCAGCGGGTGGAAGTTCACTGGATCGTGCTCCAGCAGCGCCCGGTCGAGCACGAACCGCACCCGCCGATCCGTGTCGTTGATCAGGGCGAAGGCCGTGACCGAGCCGGCGGTCACCCCCAGCGCCTGCTCCAGTAGCTCGGGCGAGCCGAACGACAGGCGGCCCGACCCAATGACCCTGGGCAGCGCCTTCAGGTCGATCTGCGTCTCGCCCAGCGCCGAGATTAGCCACAGCTGGCCGTTCCGGTCCTTCAGGAACAGGTTCTTGGTGTGGCCTCCGGGCATGGACGCCTTGATGTCGAGCCCCTCGCCGACCCGGAACACCGCCGGGTGCTCCTTGGTGCGGTGAGCGATGCCGTGCGCGTCGAAAAAAGCGAACAGGTCTTTCGACGTGGCGGGCATCGCGTGCGTCTGCAAGAGCGCGCCCGCGTTCGCAAGGCTTGCCGCTCCCGCCGTCGCCCCGCTAGGAGTTGCGCGCCGTGAGCCACGCACCCGCCTCCGCCCCGCCGTTCCAGATCGAGTGCTTCGCCACCGTCTCGCGCCCGCCCGAGCTCGCGCCGGGCAAGCCCCAGCGCCAGTGGATGGACCGCTTCTCCGAGCGCCACCCCTACCGCTGCCTGCCGCTGACCATGGCCAACTCGACCGGCTGGGACATCCTCTGCCCCGTCGGCTTCACCGCCGAGTGGAGCGGCGGCCCATACCGGGAGGACATCACCATCCGCACCGACCGGCAGGGGCCCGAGCACGACTTCGTCACCTCGCACTTCTCCAACGGCGTGCTGACCTTCCACCCCGGCTACCTGTTCCGCACCCCGCCCGGCTGGTCGATGTGGGCCATGGGGCCGCCCAACCATGTCAAGGACGGCATCCAGCCGCTGATGGGCCTGATCGAGACCGACTGGCTGCCCTTCCCCTTCACCATGAACTGGATCTTCACTCGGCCCGGGCGGGTGCGGTTCGAGAAGAACGAGCCGTTCTGCTTCATCACCCTGCAGCAGGACAAGGAGGTCGCCCGGTTCGAGCCGGTGCTGCGCTCGATGGACTCCGACGTTCCGTTCCGCGAGCAGTACGACGCCTGGCACCGCCAGCGGGCCGCGTTCAACGCCGGCATCCAGAAGGGCAATCCGACGACGCTGAAGGAGGCGTGGCAGCGCTTCTACTTCCGCGGCGAACTGCCCGAGGAGACCGGCCCGCCCCCGAAGGCCCACGTCAACAAGCGCCGCATGAAGCCCACGCGCCTGGGCCGGTAAGCGCCGCGCCGCGCGCGCTTGCCAATCGCGGCCCGGTTTGCCATATCCGCCGCTCGCCGGAGCGCGGGCGTAGCTCAGTGGTAGAGCACAACCTTGCCAAGGTTGGGGTCGAGAGTTCGAATCTCTTCGCCCGCTCCAAGCCGGACCCTTTCCCAAGACAGCCCGAGCGCGCCTGAATCCGGCGCGTTGGTCCGCCGGGGGCACAGCCTCGGCGGCGACCCCTTGGCGGATGAGCCGGCCCTGGGGAAAGAGCGGCGGCCGGCGGGGTGACGCCGGGGCGGTCGGGCGGGGATGACTCCCCGGCTGTCCCGGCCGCCGCTCTAACTGTGGCCCTACTCGTCGCCTTCGGACGGGCCGACCAGCAGTTCCTCGACGATCAGGCCGGCGTTCTTGCGCACCGCCTGCTCGATCTCGGCGGCGATGTCGGGGTTGGCCTTGAGGAACTCGCGGGCGTTGTCGCGGCCTTGGCCGATGCGCTGGGAGCCGTAGGAGAACCAGGAGCCGGACTTCTCCACCACCCCGGCCTTGACCCCGAGGTCGACGATCTCGCCCAGCTTGGAGATGCCCTGGCCGTACATGATGTCGAACTCGACCTCGCGGAACGGCGGGGCGACCTTGTTCTTGACCACCTTCACCTTGACGTTGTTGCCGACCACCTCGTCGCGCAGCTTCACCGAGCCGATGCGGCGGATGTCCAGGCGCACCGAGGCGTAGAACTTCAGCGCGTTGCCCCCGGTGGTGGTCTCGGGCGAGCCGTACATCACCCCGATCTTGTGGCGGATCTGGTTGATGAAGATCACCAGGGTCTTGGACTTGGAGATCGAGGCGGTGAGCTTGCGCAGCGCCTGGCTCATCAGCCGCGCCTGCAGGCCCGGCAGGCTGTCGCCCATCTCGCCCTCGATCTCGGCGCGCGGGGTCAGCGCGGCCACCGAGTCGATCACGATCACGTCCACCGCGCCCGAGCGCACCAGGGTGTCGGTGATCTCCAGCGCCTGCTCGCCGGTGTCGGGCTGCGAGACCAGCAGGTCGTCGAGGTTCACCCCCAGCTTGTGGGCGTAGGAGGGGTCGAGCGCGTGCTCGGCGTCGATAAAGGCGCCGGTGCCGCCGGCCATCTGCACCTGGGCCACCACGTGCAGGGCGAGCGTGGTCTTGCCCGAGCTTTCGGGGCCGAAGATCTCGACCACCCGCCCCTTGGGCAGGCCGCCGATGCCCAACGCGAGGTCGAGGCCGAGCGAGCCGGTGGAGACGGACTCGATCTCGACGATCTTGCCCTTGTCGCCCAGCTTCATCACCGAGCCCTTGCCGAAAGCCCGGTCGATCTGCGTCAGCGCCGACTCCAGCGCCCGCTGCTTGTCCTGATCGTCCCTGCCCACCAGCCGCAACACCGCTCCGCCCATGCCAGCCTCCCTTATGCCGATTCCCGCCGCCGCCGGGGAAGCCTTATCGCCGCCCGCCGTGGGAAGAGCGCCATTGTGCACGGTTTGTTCCGGTTGGCAATATGTTCTTTTCGCCTGTTTAAGCGGAACGACACAGGTGGACGTGGGTTTTGGCGTGGCCCATGGGGATGAGCTTACCGGGCGCTGCCCGCCGATCATGGCGAAACGCCCACATGCGCCGTCCGCGCAAAACGGCTGATCAGCCGGCGCCAGGTTCCCGATCCTCATCAAGCACCCAAAGCCTCAGCCGGCTTGGGCGCCGCGGATCGCCGAAAATCGTTTCTCGGCCCGTCTCCATGCGAACCGCATCTTTGATCGGTTCGCCAGTGTTGAGGTTTCTGACGAAGCTGGGAAACCACTCGCTGCGGATGACGATCCCGAGACGATGGCCCCTCTCGAAACGGTGCGCGAACGGCCGCAGTTCGAATTCGGTGTTGTAGATCTTGTTTGGCGTGAGCGGGCGCGGCTTGGACCACCCGCCTCGGTAACTCATCCGCATCTTGCCGGGACCGCTCAGCGCTCGAGCGACACCGGATGGATCCCGGTCGAAAACAAGAACGAAGAAATCGGCATCGTGTGCTGAAGTTGAAAACCAGAGGTCAAGGGCCCCCGGTGCGGCGAGTGTGGTGGCGGACTCGAACGGCTCACTTTCGTAGATCAACATATCGCCCGCCTTTGGGTCGATGTGCAGCGCGGTTGTGGTCTCAGGGATCAACCCGTTGCCTTCTGGAGTGACCGAGGCGGGGTCGTAGACGTAGCTGCCGGTTTGGCCGCACCGGGCTGACACGCGTCGCAGCAGCTTTCCGCCAGTGGCCGCGCAGCCCTCGCCGCCATAGGATAGATAGAAGTCAAGCGGGCGGGCTTCGGGCGCCGGCCAGTCTGTGAAAGTGCGCCACTGGTTGCTGCCGGTTATGAAGATCTGCGCCTTGGGCACGTCGTTCATGTTGACGGCTTTGTGCTTCAGCCACTGGTCGAACCACCGGACCGTCAACGATTTGAAATCTATGACCGCACTGGGTCCATAATCCAGGTCTTTCAGCTTCGTGGATTCATTCCACACGTGCTCCCAAGGGCCAAAGATAAGCCACTGGTTTTCCCGGCCCAGGTCCCGCATGGCGCGATAGTTACGTATTGTGGAGTTAGCCTCGGCGTCCCACCAGCCGCTGATGCCCAGGACCGGGATGTGAACCTTGCGCAGGTCCGCCAGGAAGTTCGAAGAGTCCCATTTCTCCGCCGTGTCGAGGTCCAGCAGGCGCTGCCAGACCGGCATCGTCTGGCCGACATAGGAACGGTCCAGGCTGGAAAGCGGCAGCCTGGTCAGAACCTTGTCGTCGAGCGGGGGCAGGACCTGGCCCTGTTGCGCCGGGATCATGCCGCGCGCCCACTGCAGAAGGCTCAGCCTCAGGATTCCGTGGTCGTAGGGCGTATCTAGGAAACTGTCGGTCCCTGACACCTCGGGGATGATCGCCTTCAGGGCAGGGTGGGCCTCCACGGCCGCCTGCCACTGAGCCTGGCCGAGATAACTCAGACCCATCATGCCGACGTTGCCGTCGGACCATTCCTGCCGGCTCGCCCAATCGACGCTGTCGTAGCCGTCGCGGCGCTCGTTCAGCCACGGCTCAAAGGCCCCTTCGCTTCCATCGCGGCCACGAACCGACTGGATGATCACCACGTAACCGCGTGGAGCAAGGTGATCCACTCCGCCGGGCGGTATGTCGGGACCGCGGTTATAGGGCGTGCGGATCAGGACGACGGGAAAGCGCCCGGCCACGTCCGGCCGGTAGATATCGGCCACCAATCGCGCGCCGTCGCGCATCGGCACGCGCACGCCACGATCGATGCGGACGCGATAGGTTTGCTGGCTGAGTTCCGGATGAGCGGCGACAGGGTCATGCGTCAGGGCGGCGAATCGCGGGTCCCGGCGGGCGTCGTCCAGCTCGGCGCCGGAGAACAGCAGCGCATCGTTCAACGGGCGCTTCGCCCCGCGCCCCCGCTGCAGCCAGAGCAACGCCGACCCAGTGTCCCGCCGCCGCGCCGCCTCGCCAGCGAGCGCAGCATAGGACTCAGGCCCTAAAAACCCGTCTCGCCAAATCCGCTCGTAACGCGCGGCCGCATCCCGGCCGTCGCCGCGACGCACCAGAAGAACCTTTCCGCCGATGTTGTTTACCGGCAGCGAGACCTCGCCACGGACGGCGCCGTCGGCCTCAGGGTTTGCGACAAGACGCGCCCCATCCGCACTTCGCAGTTCGATCCGCCCGTCCACAATTGTGTTGGCGGTTAGAACAGTCGAGTACGGATCTCCGGTCTTCTGCCAAAGATTTAACCGCACCCCTTCTGGCGCCGGTTCCAGCGACACGGATAGAGTCCGCTTTCCAGAATCATCAAGCCCGCCAATCCAACTGCCGGAAATCGGCTGGGGCGTAAGCGCTCGCGCCTGCGAGACGGGGAAGATCGCAAAGAGTAACAGCCAAACGGATAAGGCCCGAAGCAGGTTTTCCACGGAGAGCCGCCCGTGGCGACCGGCCGATGAGATTGATGTGTCACGCCTCATTGGACCGGCTCTTCGGTCAATTTGGCTATGACGCTACGGGCATTTTCATTGTGGGGATCGAGGGCCAGCGAGCGTTGATAGCTTTTCAGCGCTTCCGGTTTTCTGCCCGCGGCAAGGTAGGCTTCACCCAGGCTGTCATGGGCGTTCGCCGAGTTCGCGAAGGTGGCGGCATTGAACGAAAACACGCGAATGGCGTCTTCCGGCCGGCCCCTGGCGAGCAACTGGTATCCGATACGGTTCCACTGACTCTCTGTCAGCGATGGTGCGCCCCTTAGAACCTTCTCGGCGTCAAGCGCCAAAATCCGGCGCTGTACAGCCCTTGCGGGGGAGTCGTAAGGGTCATAGCCCATCCACTTAAAAGCAGGGTGCTCTCCAGCAAACTTGGTCTTCACTAGGGCCGGAACGATCGAGAGGCCGTTTCCGCTATTGGTCAATATGACCAGCCCGTCTCGTCGCTTCACATCCCCAATGACGAACGCCTGGAAGTCACCATTGTTTTCCCCCCAATGGAAGATCAGATCACTTGATGGACGCTTTTCCACGCCCCAGCCAAGCGCCCATGAGAGGTTCTCGGAACGTACGCCGGGGGTCTTGCCAACACAGACGACGCAGTTCTCGGGCGCCGGAACCTGCGGGCGGAGCATCTCCCTGTGCGAAGCTTGCGAAAGACCTTCACCTAGAAGAACGGCGCGGAGGAACGCTGCATAATCCCTCGCGGTGGTGTGAAGACTGGAAGGCGCCTTCGCCGCCTCTGGTTTGCGCCGGCTGGTAGGGCGCCCGACGTTGTCGTGTCCGGTCGCCTTGCGGTCTTCATAGTCCTGCCGCCACTCGAAACTGCTGTCCTTCATCCCCAGCGGCCGGAAAACCGCCGCCTCGACGTAGGCTTCGAACGGAAGCTTGGTTGTGGATTCGATCGCCTTCTGCAGGAAGGAATAGCCGACGCCGGAGTAACTGAACTGCGAGCCCGGTTCGAATGCGATCGCCAGTTGGTCACGAGGGTGGAGTTCATTGGGCAGACCAGACTGGTGCGACAGCAACATGCGCACCGTAATGCGCTTCCACCGCGGATCAGCGGCCAGCACACCGCCCTCGGCGTAATCGGCGATAGTGCTGTCGAGGCGGAGGCGGCCGGAGTCCACCAACTTCATGACGGCGTAAGCGACCACTGGCTTGCTGAGAGAAGCGGCCTCAAAGATAGTTGAATTGCGGACCGGACTAGCAGTGGCGGAATTCGCCAACCCCAAGGCCGAGACTTCTTGGATATGGCCCTTGTTTATAAGCGCGGAGGCTAAACCAGAAACCTCCCCGTCTTTCATCAATTGGACTTCCTGAAGACGCCATTGTTGTGGGTAGGAGGCCGCCCGTGCAGGGTCAATCGACGCAGAGCATAGCAGGGCTAGGGCAACAGCTTGCAGCCAGTTGTTACGGCGGCGATGGCCAGACCCTAGACTTCGATGTTCAGGTTGATCGATTGTTTTGTGGGAGGTTCGGGAGTCAACCACAGGATTCCCTCTTTCAAAAAGGATCAACAAAATTCTATGTTGTCAGACAACCTAGCTGAGCGAACGATGGCCGCCTAATTACTTTTTGGTCACCCCCTGGCAGCTCGCGATCACCTTCCGTGGCGGCTGTGGGCGCGGCGCCGCGGGCCTACGAGGTGGTGCGACTGGGGCGAAACCAGGGGTGAAACGGGAAACGGGGACAGCTTACCCATTCCCCAAGTCCGCGCCTCGCGAACAACGGTCAGAACGATTCTTCATCAATGTAGCCTGGCAGCTCACGCCCGCGCCCCTCGCATCAAGCCGCGCCGCGCCGCGTTGCCAGCACGCCCCGGCCAAGGCAGGTTGCGCTTCGGGGGCCTCACATGCGCGATCTCACCGAAGGCTCGATCACCCGGCACCTGGCCGGCATGGCCGGGTTCATCGCCGTCGGGCTGATCGTCCAGACGCTCTACTTCCTGATCGACCTCTACTTCGTCTCGCGGCTGGGCTCCGACGCCATCGCGGGGGTGAGCGCGGCGGGGAACAGCTTCTTCCTGGTGCTGGGGCTGAGCCAGGTGGTGGCGATCGGGTCGCTGGCGCTGATCGCCCAGGCGGTGGGGCGCAAGGACCCCGCCGACGCGCGGCTGGTGTTCAACCAGGCGATGGGCATGGGGCTGGCGGCGGCGGCGCTGACGCTGGTGCTGGGCTATGGCCTGGCGGGGGCGGCGATGGGCGGGCTGGGGGCCAGCCCGGGCGCGGCGGCGGCGGGGCGGGCGTATCTGTTCGCGTTCCTGCCGTCGCTGGCGATCACCTTTCCGATGGCGGCGGTGGGGGCGGCGCTGCGGGCCTGCGGGGTGGTGCGGCCGACCATGCTGGCGCAGACCGGGTCGGTGATCCTCAACGCCGTGCTGGCGCCGGTGCTGATCGCGGGCTGGGGCACGGGCGTTCCGCTGGGCGTGGCCGGGGCGGGGCTGGCCAGCTCGATCTCGGTGGCGATCGCGTTCGCGGCCCTGCTGGTGATCTTCCCGCGGGTGCAGGACATGATCCGGGTCACGGGGGCCGAGCTTAAGCCCCGGCTGGCGGTGTGGCGGCGGATCGTGGTGATCGGCCTGCCGGCGGCGGGCGAGTTCCTGATGCTGTTCATCGTGGTCAGCGTGGTGTTCTGGGTGATCCGCGGATTCGGGCCGCAGGCGCAGGCGGGGTTCGGCGTCGGCTCGCGGGTGATGCAGGCGATCTTCGTGCCGGCCATGGCGGTGGCCTTCGCCGCCGCGCCGATCGCCGGGCAGAACTTCGGCGCGGGCAAGGCCGGGCGGGTGCGGCGGACTTTCCGCGACGCCGCCGTGATCAGCTGCGGGGTGATGCTGGCGTTGACCCTGCTGTGCCAGTGGAACCCGCGCGCGCTGGTGGCGCCGTTCACCTCGGACGCGGCGGCGGCGGCGGTGGCGGCGGGCTACCTGGGCATGATCAGCTGGAACTTCGTGGGGAATGGGCTGGTGTTCGTGTGCTCGGCCATGTTCCAGGCGCTGGGCGACACCCGGCCGGCGTTCCTCAGCGCCGCCACCCGGATGGCCAGCTTCGTGCTGCCGGCGCTGTGGCTGGCGGGGCGGCCGAACGTCACGCTGGAGGATTTCTGGCGGCTGTCGCTGCTGTCGATCACGCTGCAAGCCGTGGTGAGCCTAGTCTTCCTGAGGCTGGTGTTCCGGCGCAAGCTGGACGCCGGCGAGTCGATCGCGCCGGCGCCGGCGGCGGCTTGATCGCAGCCGCGTCTTGCGCGCCTATGGCGGTTCACGATCGGAGAGACCGATGAAGCGGATCATCATGGCGGCGCTGGGTGTGGCGCTGGCGGGGGGCGGGGCCCAGGCGGCGCTGAAGCCGGGGGCCAAGGCGCCGGACTTCACCACCCAGGCGGCGCTGGGGGGCAAGGCCTTCACCTTCGACCTGTCGGACCAGCTGAAGAAGGGGCCGGTGGTGCTCTACTTCTACCCCGCCGCCTTCACTCCCGGCTGCACGGTGGAGGCGCACCTGTTCGCCGAAGCCACCGACGACTTCAAGAAGCAGGGGGCGACGGTGATCGGGGTGTCGCGCGACGACATCGGCAAGCTGCAGAAGTTCTCCGTCTCGGAGTGCCGCTCCAAGTTCGCCGTGGCGTCGGACCAGGACGGGCGCATCACCAAGGCCTACGACGCGGTGCTGAAGATCAAGCCCGAGTACGCCGACCGCACCTCCTACGTGATCGCGCCGAACGGGACGGTGGTTTACGAATACACCTCGCTCAAGGCCGACAAGCACGTGGACAACACCATGGCGGCGGTGAAGTCGTGGAAGGCCAAGGGGCGGTAATGCTGTCGGCGCTGGCGGCGCTGCTGCTCGGCGCCTGGACCGGGGCGGAGCGGTGGGCGCCGCCGGGGATATCCTCGCCGCTGTTCGAGTCCCATGCCGCCTTCGACCCGCTCACGGGCGACCTCTACCTGGTGCGCAGCTCCAAGGCGTTCCGCGGCTGGCGGATCCTGCGCAGCCGCTGCGGCCCTGGCGGCTGGAGCGAGCCCGAACCCGCCGCCTTCGCCGGCGACGGAGCGGAGGCCGACCCCTGGTTCACCCCGAACGGGCGGGGGCTCTACTTCATCTCCACCCGCTCAGAGGCGGGGGTGAAGCAGGGGGAGCTCGACATCTGGCGGGTGCGGCGCGGGCAAGACGGGCGCTGGGGCCAGCCCGAGCGGCTGCCGGAGCCGGTCAATTCGCCCGGGCAGGAGTGGTTCCCCCGGCTGTCGTCCGACGGCTGGCTATACTTCGGCTCCGACCGGCCGGGCGGCCAGGGGGGAACCGACATCTGGCGCGCGCGAGCCCGCGCCGCGGGCTGGCGGGTGGAGAACCTGGGGCCGCGGGTGAACGGCCCGGGGGACGACTACGAGCCGCTGCCTTTGCCGGACGGCGAGCGGCTGATCGTGATGGCCGATGGCGATTTGTATGAAACCCGCAAGACCGGACGGGGGTGGGCGCCTCGAACCCGGCTGGGGCCGGACGTCAACAGCGCGGCCATGGAGGTGGGCCCGGCCCTGTCGCCCAGCGGACGGACCCTGCTGTTCGCGCGCGACACGGGGCCGGCCAGCTCTGGGGAGTTCTTCCTGGCGCGGCTGGGACGCGAGACTTGGCCGCCGGCTTGCCCCGCCAAGGCTCGGTGACGTGAACACATGAGCCCTGGACCGGAACCCGCGGCCGCGCGGGCGGCTTCTCGCCGCCACCCGAGCTCGAGCCTCTAACCATTTTGGCGCACGAACTGCACGTGCTTCCCACCCGCCGCCGCCGCGGGCAAAGTCGCGGAAGGCATGCCCACCGCGATTCGCATCCTCGGCCTCGACCCCGGCCTGCGCCGCACCGGCTGGGGCGTGGTGGCGGTCGAGGGCGCCCGGCTCTCCCACGTCGCCCACGGCGTGATCCGCGCGCCCGAGGCCGCGCCGCTGTCCGAACGCCTCCACGCCATCTTTCAGGAGGTGGCCGCCGTCATCGCCGCCCACGCCCCGCATGAGGCCGCCATCGAGGAGACCTTCGTCACCGCCAACGGCGCCTCCACCCTCAAGCTAGGCCACGCCCGCGCCGCCGCCATGCTGGCCCCCGCCTGCGCCCGCCTGCCCGTGGCCGAGTACGCCGCCCTGGTGGTCAAGAAGGCGGTAGTCGGGACCGGCTCGGCCGACAAGGCCCAGGTCGCCTTCATGGTCCGCCGCCTGCTGCCCGCCTGCGGCGACGCCACCGCCGACGCCGCCGACGCGCTCGCCGTCGCCATCACCCACGCCCACCACCGCCGCCTGCGCAGGCTCGGGGACGCCGCGTGATCGGCCGCCTGCGCGGCGTGGTCGCCGAGGTCGCCGAGGAGGACGCCCTGATCGACGTCGGCGGCGTCGGCTACGTGGTCCGCTGCGGCGCCCGCACCCTCTCGCGCCTGCCCCCGCCCGGCGAGGAGACCGTGGTCCACGTCGAGACCCAGGTCAGCGAGCAGGCCGGCGCCCGCCTCTACGGCTTCCTGAGCCGCGAGGAGCGCCGCGCCTTCGTCCTCCTCCAGGGCGTCCAGGGCGTCGGCCCCAAGGCCGCCCTTTCCGTGCTCGACGTCCTCCCCCCCGCCGACCTCGCCGCCGCCGTCGCCCGCGAGGACAAGGCCTCCGTCGGCCGCGCCTCCGGCGTCGGCCCCAAGCTCGCCCAGCGCATCGTCGTGGAACTGAAGGACAAGCCGATCAGCGAAGGGCCCTTCGCCGCCGCCCCGGCCCAGAGCGCCGCCCCGCCGCCCGCGCCGACGGCCGCCGGCGAAGCCGTCGCCGCCCTGATGAGCCTGGGCGTGGCCGAGGTCGTCGCCCGCCGCGCCGTCGAGCACGCCGCGCTTCGCCTGCCCGACGCCGAACTCCCCGCCCTGATCAAGGCGTCGCTGCAGGAGCTGGGGCGTTGAGCCGCCTCCTCTCCGGGGAACCCGCCCCTGCCGAGGCTCAGGACCGCGCCCTCCGCCCCCAAACCCTGGCCGAGTTCGTCGGCCAGGAGCAGGCCAAGGGCAACCTCAAGGTGTTCATCGACGCCGCCCGCGCCCGCGCCGAGGCCCTCGACCACGTCCTCCTGTTCGGCCCCCCCGGCCTCGGCAAGACCACCCTGGCCCAGATCGTCGCGCGCGAGCTCGGCGTCGGCTTCCGCGCCACCTCCGGCCCGGTGCTGATGAAGGCCGGCGACCTCGCCGCCATCCTCACCAACCTCGAGCCCCGCGACGTCCTGTTCATCGACGAAATCCACCGCCTCCCTCCCGCAGTCGAGGAGATCCTCTACCCCGCCATGGAGGACCACGTCCTCGACCTGGTCATCGGAGAGGGCCCCTCGGCCCGCTCGATCCGCATCGACCTCGCCCCGTTCACCCTGGTCGCCGCCACCACCCGCGCGGGCCTGCTCGCCACCCCGCTGCGCGACCGTTTCGGCATCCCCCTGCGACTGGAGTTCTATTCCCCCGCCGAGCTCCAGACCATCCTCCAGGCCCTCTCCCGCAAGCTCCCCGTGGACCTCACGCCTGAAGGGGCCGCCGAGATCGCCGCCCGCTCGCGCGGCACCCCTCGCGTCGCCGGCCGCCTCCTGCGCCGCGTCCGCGACTTCGCCGCCAGCGAAGGCGCCGCCGTGGTCGACCGCCAGGAAGCCGCCCGCGCCCTGGCCCGCCTCGAAGTTGACGAAGCCGGCCTCGACTCGCTCGACCGCCGCTACCTGCGCGCCCTGATCGACAACTACGGCGGCGGCCCCGCCGGCGCCGACACCCTCTCCTACGCCATCGCCGAAGCCCGTGACGCCGTGGAGGACGTGATCGAACCCTTCCTCCTCCAGCAAGGCTTCATCCAGCGCACCCCGCGCGGCCGCATGGCCTGCGCCAAGGCCTACGGCCACCTCGGCTTGACGCCTCCGCCGCAGAAACCCGGCCAGCCGGGGCTGTTTGAGGCAGGCAACTAGATGGCCGACGAACCCTACGCCGGCCGTATCGAGGACGGCGCCCACCTCCTGCCCATCCGCGTCTATTACGAGGACACCGACGCCTCCGGCATCGTCTATCACGCCAATTACCTGCGCTACTTCGAACGCGGCCGCACCGACCTCGTCCGCCTGGCGGGCGTCAGCCACTCCGAGCTGCACTCGCGCGAGGTTCCGCTGGTGTTCGTCGTCCGCCGCATCGGCATCGAATACCTGAAGCCCGCCAGGATCGACGACGCCCTGGTGGTCCGCTCCAGCCTCGCCCGCTTCGAAGGGCCCAAGATGGTCGTGCGCCAGCAGGTGGAGCGCTCCGTGAAGGTGCTGGCGCGCGGCGAGGTCGAGATCGTCTTCGTGCGCGGCGACGGCCGCCCGGCGCGCCCGCCCTCCGACGTGGCCGAGCGGCTGCGGGCGGTGTTCAAACCTGCGTCATGATTTGACCGCAGGCGCGCGCCAAGCCTAGGCCCGCCAACCGCAAATCGGCTACGGACCCGCGCATGGACCTGATCCCTCACGGGGCGCTCGGCGCCGACGACTTCTCCGCGCTCGCCATCTTCCTGCGCGCCGACTGGGTGGTGAAGGCGGTGCTGACGCTGCTGGCGCTGGCCTCGCTGTGGTCGTGGGCGGTGATCCTCGACAAGTTCCTGCGCATTGGGGCCCTGAACCGCCAGGCCGTGGCCTTCGAGGACGAGGTCGCCTCCGGCCGCTCGCTTGAGGACATCGCCGCCCAGGCCGGGGAGCGCCCGCGCCACGCCCTGCCGCGCATGCTGCAGGCGGCGCTGCGCGAATGGCGCGACTCCCGCGCCAAGGCCGAGGCTCAGGGAGGCCTGCTGATCGCGCGCATCGACCGGGTGCTCGACTCGATCATCGCCCGCGAGACCCAGCGCATCGAGGAGGGGCTCGGCTCGCTCGCCATCGTCGCCACCGCCTCGCCGTTCATCGGCCTGTTCGGCACCGTCTGGGGCATCATGCACGCCTTCCAGGCCATCGCGGTGCAGAAGAACACCAACCTGTCGGTGGTCGCCCCCTCGATCGCCGAGGCCCTGTTCGCCACCGCCGTGGGCCTGGCCGCCGCCATCCCCGCCTACATCTTCTACAACAAGTTCTCGACCGACGCGGCCAAGTACGGCGCCCGCCTGGAAGGCTTCGCCGACGACCTCTCCACCGCCGTGGCGCGGCGGGTGGCGGGGAGCTGACCGCGAATGGCCGCCTCGATCAACGACCCGTTCGCGCTCGGCCGCCGCGGCCGCCGCCGTCGCGGCCGGCGCAGCGCCCTGGCCGAGATCAACGTCACCCCGCTGGTGGACGTGATGCTGGTGCTGCTGATCATCTTCATGGTCTCCGCCCCCCTGCTCACCGCCGGCGTACCGGTGGAGCTGCCCAAGACCGAGGCTGGGGCAATGAACGAGCCGTCGGAGCCGCTGTTCGTCAGCGTCCGCGCCGACGGCCGCGTGTTCATCCAGGAGACCGAGACGCCCTTCGCGCAGCTGGCCCCCCGCATGCGGGCGATCGCCGCCCGCGCCACCGACAAGCCCGTCTACGTCCGCGCCGACGGCAAGGCGCCCTATGAGGTGGTGGCGCGGGTGATGGCCTCGCTGTCGACCTCGGGCTTCACCTCCATCGGCCTGGTCACCGACACCGGCGGGCCGTCCTCCGGCGCGCGCGAGGCGGCGGAGGCGCGCTAGCGATGCCGCGCACTGAGCGGACCAGCCTCGCCCCCGCCCTGTTCGGCTCTGCGCTGCTGCACCTGGGCATGGCCGTGCTGGTCGCCCTGAACCTCAGCCGCATGGCCGAGGAGGTGAAGCCGCCGGAGGTGGTGCCGGTCGAGCTGATCACCGGCGGCGAACCCGCCCCGCCGCCGATGGTCGAGGCCCCCGAACCCGCGCCCGCCACCGTCCCCGAACCGGCGCCCGAGCCGGAGGTCGCGCGCCCGCCTCCGCCGCCGGCGCCAGCCCCTCCGCCGCCAAGGCCCGCGCCGCCTCCGCCCAAGCCGCAGCCGGCGCCGAAGCCCGCACCGGCGCCACCCAAGCCGCAGCCAACGCCCAAGCCCGCGCCGCCGAAGCCCCAGCCGCCGCAGCCCCAGGCCCGGCCGCAGGCGAAGCCCACGCCGCGCGACGACTTTGATCTCGACCAGCTGGCGGCCAGCGTCGCCCGCGCCAGACCCGCCCGCGCCGCCCGCCCCGCCGCGCCGCGCCAGGGCCCCCCGCAGCCCGAGCGGGGCCCGGAGACGCGCGAGGCGCCCGCCCGCACGCTCGGCCCCGGCGATTTCGCGGGCATGCAGGCGCGGGTGGTGCGCGCCTGGAACCCCAACTGTGTGGTCGCCGGAGGCGCCAGCGTGGTGGTGCGGGTGCGCGTGGTGCTCACCTCCAGCGGCGGGCTGGCAGGCCGCCCGCAGGTGGTGAGCAAGTCCGGAGCGTCCGCCGAGGTCGTCGACGTCGCCGCCGCTCGCGCCGTCTCCGCCATCGCCCGCGCCGCCCCCTTCACCGACGTGCCGTTGGACCTCGCCGCCGGCCAGCCGATCACGCTGAACTTCAACGCGAAGCGGGCGTGCCGCTGACGTGCGGCGGCCCTTGACCTACTGTCGCCCCATTGTGCCATTCCCTTCGCGCGCCAAGGAGTCCGTCCAAACCATGCGCTGGTTCGCCGTCTGGGTGCTGATGCTGCTGAGCGCGGCGACGATCGCCGCCGCGCCTGCCCCTGCGCGCGCGCAGATCGAGATCGACATCAACGAGGCCAACCTGCGGCCGATGCCGATCGCCATCCCCACCTTCGGCGGCGGTCAGCAGGGCGGGGACATCACCCGGGTGATCTCCGCCAACCTCGACCGCTCGGGCCTGTTCCGGCCGCTCGATCCGGCCCGGCTGCCGCCGGTCGGCGATCTGGCGGTGGAGCCGGCGTTCGGCGCCTGGCGGTCCGTCGGCGCCGAGGCGATGCTGCAGGGCGCCGCCAGCATCGATCCGGACGGGCGGCTGCGCGTTGATTTCCGTCTGTGGGACGTGGCCTCGGGTCAGCAGCTGGTCGGGGCCCAGTTCACCTCCACGCCCGACAACTGGCGGCGCACCGCCCACAAGATCTCCGACGCCGTCTACGAGCGGCTGACAGGCGAGAAGGGCTACTTCGACACCCGCGTCGTCTTTGTCGCCGAGAGCGGCAAGAAGGTGAACCGCGAAAAACGCCTGGCGATCATGGACCAGGACGGCGCCAACCCCTCGTTCCTCACCGACGGCTCCTACGTGGTGCTCAATCCGCGCTTCTCGCCGGTGGCGCAGGAGATCACCTACATGGCGCTCAAGCCCTCGGGCTCGGCCATCTACGTGTTCAACATCGAGACCGGCCGCCAGGAAACCATCGGCGAATTCCCGGGCCAGGTGTTTGCCCCCCGCTTCGCCCCCGATGGGCGGCGCGTGATCTTCTCGCTCGCCACGAGCGGCAACAGCGACATCTATGAGATGGACCTGCGCACCCGCACCTCGCGGCGGATCGTGGGCGGGCCGGCGATCGACACCTCGCCGTCCTATTCGCCGGACGGCCAGCGGATCGTGTTCAACTCCGACCGCGGCGGCTCTCCCCAGCTCTATGTGATGGACGCCAACGGCGCGAACGTGCGGCGCGCCTCCTTCGGCTCGGGCCGCTACACCAACCCGGTGTGGAGTCCCAAGGGCGACTTCATAGCCTTCACCAAGCAGGTCGGCGGCCGCTTCCAGATCGGCGTGATGCGTCCCGACGGCTCGGGCGAGCGGACCCTCACCTCCAGCAGCCTGGAGGAAGGTCCGACCTGGGCCCCGAACGGCCGCGTGCTGATGTTCCAGCGCGACACCTCCGAGGGTCCGCGCCTGTGGATGGTGGACGTGACCGGACGCGTGCTGCGCCCCGTCCCCTACCCCCACGCCGCGTCCGACCCGGCGTGGTCGCCCCTGCTGGGATGAACCAAACCGGCCTCACGCGATTGTCAGACACGACCCCCTCCCCATCCGCCATGCTGGCGGCGACCAGACCAAGGAGACCCTCGATGCAGATGAAGTTCAGGACCGCCTCAGTCTTGGCCGTGATGGCGCTGGCCGCCGCCGCGTCCGGCTGCGCCCACAAGAACCGGGCCGGTCCCGGAGCCGGCGCTGGCGCCGCCGGCGCGGCCGTCCCCGGCGCGCCGGGCGCGGTGGACGAGCGCTTCACCGACCCCGACGCCCAGCGCTTCTCCGGCCCGGCCCGTCCCGGTACCGAGCAGGAATTCGTGCAAAACGTCGGCGACCGCGTCTACTTCGACTACGACCGCTCCGACATCCGCGCCGACGCCCGGCCGATCCTGGACAGCCAGGCCGCCTGGCTCGCCCGTTACAATCAAGTGCGTATCCGCATCGAAGGCAACGCCGACGAACGCGGCACCCGCGAATACAACTTCGCGCTGGGCAACCGCCGCGCCCAGTCCGTCATGGAATACCTGACCAGCCGCGGAGTCTCTCCGGGCCGGATGACCACCGTCTCCTACGGCAAGGAGCGGCCCGTCGATCCCGGAACCTCGGACGAGGCGCACGCCCGCAACCGCAACGGCCACACCGCCATCGTATCGGGGACGCGGCCCTGACCAATGACGCGGCGGAGCGCCTTCGGGTAAGCTCCGCCGCAATTTCGTCGCCGGCGGATGGACACCTTCGCGCATGAGCCTTCGCCTCCCCCTTCGACTGCTGCTTGCCGGGGCGCTCGCCGTCTCCCTCGCCGGCCCCGCCGCGGCCCAGGACGCCAAGGCGCTGAACGCACGCATGGAGCGGCTGGAGAAGCTGGTGCGCCAGCTGCGCGACATCGTCGTGCAGGCGCGCCAGTCGGGCGATGCGGTGCAGGTGCGCATCGTCGGCGACCCAGACCCTGACGTGATCACCGCCCGTCGTCGGCTGGACGACCTGGAAGCCGCCGTCCAGACCCTCAACGGCCAGGTCGACGGCCTGACCCGCGACGTCCAATTGGCGCGCCAAGCCGCGCAGGAGCAGCGCGGCGGCGTCGAGCGCGCGGCGGACCGCGCCGCGCGTGCGGACCAGGAGACCCGCGCCCGGCTGGAGGATCTGAACCAACGCCTGCTGGCTCTCGAAGCCGCCGCCCGTCCCGCCGTCGAGCCGGCGCCCGGCGCGGCCGGACCGGAGGAGGCCGGTCCGCCCGCCGACGATCCAGCGGAGGCTTTCGCCCAAGCCAAGCGGCTGCTGCTGGCCGAGAGCTACCCGGCCGCGTCCGCCGCTTTCCAGGAGTTCATCGAGCGCTTCCCCGAGGCGGAGCAGGCGCCAGAGGCCCGTTACTGGCTGGGCGAGGCGCTGTTCGTGCAGAACGCCTACGCCGACGCCGCCACCGCCTACATCGGCGCCATCCGCGGCTGGCCGCAAACGCCGTGGGCGCCCAACGCCGTGGTCAAGCTGGCCCGCTCGCTGATCGCCCTGGAGAAGCCCAAGGACGCCTGCCGCACGCTCGGCGAGTTCAAGAAGCGCTATCCAAAGGCGCCCAAGAGCGTCTCCGACCGCGCCGCCGCCGCCCGTACTGAGGCTAAGTGCGCCTGACGCGGGCGCTGCCCGAAGTCCCCGACTCCATCCTTGCCTCCTTCGACCTACGGCTCGACCGCACCTCTGCGGCGCCTGTGGCCGTCGCATATTCGGGCGGCGGCGATTCCCTGTTCCTGCTGCTGGCGGCGAGGCTCTGGGCAGAGACGTGCGAGCGCCCTCTGCTGGCCCTGCACGTGGACCATCGCCTGCAGCCGCAGAGCAGCGCCTGGGCCGAGCAGGCGCGCGCCGTCGCCGCTGAACTCGGCGCGGATTTCCGCCTACTGCCCTGGACCGGCGAAAAGCCCGTTACAGGCCTACCGGCCGCCGCAAGGACGGCACGCCTCACCTTGATGGCGGAGGCGGCGCGTGAGGCCGGCGCGGGCGCGATCCTCCTGGGCCACACCGCCAACGACGTGCGGGAGTCGGACCTGATGCGGGCCGAGGGCTCCACCCTCGGCGGCTTGAGCGAGTGGGCGCCCTCGCCGGTCTGGCCGCAGGGCCGCGACCTCTTCCACTTCCGCCCGCTGCTGAACCTTTCCCGTGATGAAATTCGGAAGCGGCTCCGTGAGAAGGAATGGAACTGGATCGAAGACCCCGCGAACGAGGACCTCCGCTACGGCAGAAGCCGGGCTCGCGCCGCCCTCTCCTCCGCTCTCCCCGGCGACCCTCGACTAGATCCGGAGCGGGATGACATCGGCCAGCGGCTGAGCTTGGGTTCCGGACTTCGCCGGGACCTATGGGGAAAATTCAGTAATGGGGTGGATGCTGCCGTCGTGATGACGTTCGGCCGCGAAGCCTTGCATGGCTCAGACGATCCGCCGCTCAAAGCGGCGCTGGTCTGCGCTTCGGGCGTCGCGCGGCTGCCGCGTTCGGATCGGCTTACGAACCTGCGCGATAGGTTGAGGTGTGGCGACCGCTTCACCGCCACCTTGGCAGGCGCCCGGATCGAGGCAGGCAAGGACGTGCTGATCTGCCGTGACGCCGGGGAATACGCGCGGAGCGGCTCGCCGCGTCTGGAGCTGGCGCCGGGGCGAGCGGGGGTCTGGGACGGAAGGTTCGAGGTTGCCTGCCAGGACGAAGGATGGTGCGTCATGCCGCTCAAGGGCCGGGCCGCGCGGCTGCCGAAGGCGCAGCGGGACGCTCTGCGCTGCATTCCCGCCGCCGCCCGTCCGACGCTGCCGGTCTTGGTGAACGGCGCGGAGACCGTGACTTGCCCGCTCCTTGCAGAGGTTCCGGGCGTGCGGGTGCGGCCGCTCGTCGCCACCCGGCTGGCGGGGGCGCTCGGGCTCATCCGCACAGAGGCCGAAGCCGTATCCGCGGCGCATGGCGCGGGGGCGGTTTGCGCCCTATCTTGGGGGGGTTAAGTGAAGAGGCGTTTCGGCATGAACCTGCGGCACCTGGCGATCTGGGGCGTTATTGCGGTGGTGATGGTCGGCCTCTGGAGCGTACTCCAGAACGGCCAGAAGACCGCCGCCAACCAGCCCGTCACCTATTCCCAACTGCTGCGCCAGGCCGACCAGGGCGCCATCCGCAAGGTGGTGATCCACGGCGCCTCCGTCCAAGCCACCGACAAGGCCGGCAAGTCATTCAACGTCGTCACCCCCACCGACCAGGAGGAGCTGATCCGGCGCCTGGAGTCCAAGGGCGCGGACATCGAGGTCAAGCCGGCCGGCCAGAACATCTTCGTCGGCATCCTGCTGAACCTGCTGCCGATCCTGCTGCTGGTCGGCATCTGGATCTTCTTCATGCGCCAGATGCAGGGCGGGGCGCGCGGCGCCATGGGATTCGGCCGCTCCAAGGCGCGGCTGCTGACCGAGAACAAGAACCGCGTCACCTTCGACGACGTCGCCGGCGTGGACGAGGCCAAGGAAGAGCTCCACGAGATCGTCGATTTTCTGAAGGATCCCGCCAAGTTCCAGCGCCTGGGCGGCAAGATCCCCAAGGGCGCCCTGCTGATCGGGCCTCCGGGCACCGGCAAGACGCTGCTAGCGCGCGCCATCGCCGGCGAGGCGGGCGTGCCGTTCTTCACCATCTCGGGCTCGGACTTCGTCGAGATGTTCGTCGGCGTCGGCGCCAGCCGTGTGCGCGACATGTTCGAGCAGGCCAAGAAGAACGCCCCCTGCATCATCTTCATCGACGAGATCGACGCGGTGGGGCGCCACCGCGGCGCGGGCCTGGGCGGCGGCAACGACGAGCGGGAGCAGACGCTGAACCAGCTACTGGTCGAAATGGATGGCTTCGAAGCCAACGAAGGCATCATCCTGATCGCCGCAACTAACCGGCCGGACGTGCTCGACCCCGCCCTGCTGCGCCCCGGCCGCTTCGACCGCCAGGTCGTGGTGCCCAACCCCGACATCAACGGCCGCGAGCACATCCTGCGCGTCCACATGAAGAACGTGCCTCTGGCCGCCGACGTCAACGTCAAAACCATCGCGCGGGGCACCCCCGGCTTCAGCGGCGCCGACCTCGCCAACCTGGTCAACGAAGCGGCCTTGCTGGCCGCGCGCAAGAACCGCCGCATGGTCACCCAGCCCGATTTCGAGGAGGCCAAGGACAAGGTGCTGATGGGCGCCGAGCGCCGCTCGATGGCGATGAGCGAGGAGGAGAAGCGCCTGACCGCCTACCACGAGGGCGGCCACGCCCTGGTGGCGCTGACCGTCCCCTCCACCGACCCGGTGCACAAGGCCACGATCATTCCCCGGGGCCGCGCGCTGGGCATGGTCATGCAGCTGCCGGAGTCCGACAAGCTGTCGATGAGCTACGAGCAGATGACCTCGCGCCTGGCCATCCTCTACGGCGGCCGGGTGGCCGAGGAGATCATCTTCGGCAAGGACAAGGTTACCTCCGGCGCGGCCTCCGACATCGAGCAGGCCACCAAGCTGGCCCGCGCCATGGTCACCCGCTGGGGCTTCTCCGACGAGTTGGGCGTGGTCGCCTACGGCGAGAACCAGGAGGAGGTGTTCCTCGGCCACAGCGTCTCGCGCACCCAGAACGTCTCCGAGGAGACCGCCAAGAAGATCGACGCCGAGGTGCGCGGCCTGATCCAGACCGGCTTCGAGGAGGCTCGCCGCATCCTTACCGAACGCCACGACGACCTGCACACGCTCGCCAAGGCCCTGCTCGAATACGAGACCCTCTCGGGCGACGAGATCATCAAGGTGCTCCAGGGCATCCCGCCCACCCGCGAGAACCCCGACGAAGCCCCGCCCCCGCCGAAGGTCGCGGTGCCAATCACCCATCCGGTCCCTGAAGCCGAGCCCGGCGCCCAGCCGGCGTGAGCCGCCCGCTGGTCATGGGGGTGGTGAACGTCACCCCCGACAGCTTCTCCGACGGCGGTTTCTTTCTCGATGCCGACGCTGCAGTGGCCCAGGCCCGGCGACTGATTGCCGAAGGCGCCGACATCCTCGACATCGGCGGCGAGAGCACGCGCCCGGGCGCGGCGCCGGTTTCCGTTCAGGAAGAGCTGGCGCGGGTGCTGCCGGTGATCGAGGCGGTGCGGCGCGAGAGCGCCATCGCGGTTTCGATCGACACCATGAAGCCCGAAGCGGCGCGTGCGGCGATGGCGGCGGGAGCCTCGATCTGGAACGACGTCACCGCCTTGCGTCACGCCCCCGCCAGTCCTGTCATGGCAGCGGAACTCGGCTGTGACGTCGTGCTGATGCACATGCAGGGCGAACCGCGCACCATGCAGGACGCTCCGCGCTACGAGGATGTGATGAGGGAAGTGCGCGATTTCCTCGCTGGTCGCGCCGAGGCGGCGATGGCCGCAGGCGTGCGACGCGAGGCTATCCGGCTCGACCCCGGCATCGGTTTTGGCAAGACACTGGCGCACAACCTTGCGCTCCTGCGGAACCTGCCCACCCTGGCCGAGCTCGGTTTCCCGCTGGTGCTGGGCGTCAGCCGCAAGCGTTCGATCCAGGCCATCGATCCCACCGCCGACGACCCGGCCGACCGCCTCGGCGGCTCGCTGGCGCTGGCGCTCTGGTGCGCCCGCCACGGTGCTTCGGTGCTGCGCGTCCACGACGTGCGCGAAACTGTCCAGGCGCTGAAGGTTCAGGCGGCGCTGGTCGGCGCGTAGAGCATGATCAGGTTGCCGCAGGCGCCCGCACCGGCCCCATATGGATGTTCCGCTTCACCTGGAACCCAAGTTTGCCGGCGTAGAACGCCTCCGCCCGCTCCTGGTCGGGCACGCAGATGCTGGTCAGCCTGATCCGGATCATCCTTCGCTCTCCAGCAGGGTCGCCTTGTAGACCGCCTCCAGCGCCCCCACCCGCGCCTTGTTCGGCGCTACCGTCTCGTCCTTCAGCGCCCGTTCCAGCGCATCCAGGTGCCAATGCCAGCCGCCGGCATGGTCGACTAGGTCGCCGCGCTTCAGCCCCGCCTCGGTCAGGGTGAGGCGGCAGCCGAAGGGGTGCGGCTCCAGGCTGATGTCGACCACCGACTCGCCGCCGCTGTCGTCGGGCCAGGCGAAGGCGAAGCGGCTCGGCGGCTCGTACGCCTCGACCCGGCCTTGAAACGCGAAATCGAGGCTGTGAAACTTCAACTCGAACACGCCGCCCGGCCTCGGCTCCAGCTGCACGTCCGCCTGCATCCAGCGCGGCGTGGCGCCGGGATTGGTAAGCACCGCCCACACCGCCTCCGGTGGCTGGCGCAGGATGCGCACGAAGCGGAGCGCCTGCCCGCCGTCCGCCTGGACGACGCGGCCGTCCCGCACCGCCTCCTCGCCCAGCCGGTCGGCGTACTCGTCCCGCAGCGCCCGCCAATCGCCGGGCGACCAGGCGCCGAAGTCGCCGCCGTCCAGTTCCGCCTCCAGCCGGCGCAGCAGCTCTGTCCAGCCCGCGGCGTTGCGGGCGGCGTCGTCAGGCTGGAGGAACCGCTGGGTCAGCGTCAGCCGCGAACCGGCGCCCTCCGGCTCCACCTCCCAGCGCACAACTGCGCCGGGCGGGATGTTCTCGAACCAGCTGTGCTCCAGCAGCCGCGGCGGCTCGAGCCGCAGCACCCGCCCGCGGCTCGCCATCTCCGTGTTGGCGAAGCGGTAGTCAAATGGCCCGCCCTCGCGCAGCGGCCCCCGCTTGCCCAGCCACTCGGCGCCGAGCCACGCCTCCAGACGCTCAGGAGTGACCAGCGCCGCCCACACCTTCTCTGGCGGATGGCGGAAGCGACGCGTCAGGCTCAGCTCGGCCGGGCGGCCTTCCGCGCCGGCGGCCCTGAAGGCGGCGACAAGGTCGTGGGGCAAGGTCAGACCTCCCGATCAAGATGCCGTTCAAGCGCGTCCAGCCGCTCCTCCCAGAAGGCGCGGAACGGCGCCAGCCAGGCGTCGAGCTCGACCAGCGGCGCGGGGTTGAGGCGATAGAGCCGGCGCTGCGCCTCCTTGCGCACGCTGACGAGCCCCGCCTCGCGCAGCACCGCCAAGTGCTTCGACACTGCAGGCTGACTGATCGGCAGCGCCTGCACGAAGTCGCCCGCCGGGCGCTCGCCCTCTCGCAGCATCTCCAAAACGGTCAGGCGGTGCGGCTCGGCTAAAGCGTTCAGTATCGTGTACATTATATATCGCTTAACAGATATATGCACGTGAAGCAATACACCTAGGCCTTTGAGGCTCGCGCTGGCCCTCTGAGGCCGCTAGAGCAGGCCGTGCCTGCTTCCCCGCCCATTGGCCGCGTCCTGATCATCGCCGGCTCCGACTCCGGCGGCGGGGCGGGCATCCAGGCAGACATCAAGGCGATAACGGCCTTGGGCGCCTACGCCGCCACGGCGATCACGGCGGTGACGGTGCAGAACACGCTGGGAGTCTTTGGCGTGCATCCCGTGCCGCTCGATGTCATCGAGGCGCAGGCGCGGGCGGTGCTCGACGATATCGGCGCCGACGTTATCAAGACCGGCATGCTTGGAGACGCCGGCGCGGTGGAACTGTCAGCTCGGCTGATCGGCGACGCGGCGGTTCCGGCGGTGATTGATCCGGTGATGGTCGCCAAGGGCGGGGAGCCGCTGCTGGCCGAGGCGGCGGTGGCGGCGGTGCGCTCCGCCCTAGTGCCTCAATCGGCGCTGCTGACGCCCAACGCACCCGAAGCCGAGGCGCTGACCGGGCTGCCCGTCCGCTCCCTGGACGATCAGCGGCGCGCGGGCGAAGTCCTGCTCCGCCAAGGCGCGAGGGCCGTGCTGATGAAGGGGGGGCATCTGCCGGGGGAGCGGGTGATCGACCTGCTGCTCACTCCAGAGGGCGAGACCCTGTTCGAGGGGCCGCGGATCGACACCCGCCACACCCACGGCACCGGCTGCACCCTGGCATCGGCCTGCGCCGCCGGCATGGCGCAGGGGCTGCCGCTTACCGAGGCGGTGGCGCGCGCCTGGGCCTATACTGCGGAGGCGATCCGGCGCGCCCCCGGCCTCGGGCGGGGACACGGGCCGCTCGACCATGGCTGGCCGATGAGGAGGACCTGACAGTGCGCCAATGGACCGTCGACGCCTTCGCCGCCAGGCCGTTCATGGGCAATCCCGCGTGCGTCGTGGAGCCGTTCGACCGTTGGCCGGACGAGGCGTGGATGCAGGCGCTGGCGGCGGAGAACAACCAGGCGGAGACCTCCTTCCTCCTGCGCACCGGCGAGCGCGCCGCCTTCGGCCTGCGCTGGTTCACGCCGGCCAAGGAGGCGCCGCTGTGCGGCCACGCCACCCTGGCCGCGGCCCACGTGCTGTTTTCGGAACTGGGGCTGGAGGCTGAACAGATCACCTTCGACAGCCGCCATGCCGGCCCTTTGACCGTCAGGCGGGTCGGCGAGGCCTATCAGCTGGACTTCCCCGCCCACCCACCACGCCGCATCGAGCCTCCGGCAGGGCTGGAGAAGGCGCTGGACGGGCGGCGGGCGGAGGTCTGGGCCGGGCGGCTCTACCTCACCGCCGTGCTGGAGGACGAAGCCGCGGTGCGCGGGTTCAGGCCCGACCTTTCCCTAATCCGGGCGGTCGCGTCCGATGGCGTTTATGAGCAGGGCAGCCTGCTGATCACGGCGCCGGCGGATACGCACTCGCCCTACGACGTGGTCAGCCGCTTCTTCGCCCCCAGTTTCGGCATTCCCGAGGACCCGACCACCGGCTCGGCCCACTGCATCCTGGCGCCCTTGTTCGCCGCCCGGCTCGGACGCAGTGCGCTCCGCTGCCATCAGGCCTATCCCGGTCGCGGGGGCGACCTGGACTGCGAGGTCAAAGGGGAGCGCGTGCTGATCCGCGGCCGCGCCGTGACCATGGTCGAGTCCGTCCTGCGCGGCGCCGAACCCTGAAGGCGCCGTTCGCTCGATCAGAACGGCAGGCCCGGTATCGCCACGGGCAGGGACTTGATGTTCAGCCTCGGCGCCTTGGGCCCCTCCTCGCCCTTGCTGCCGGCGGCAAGGTCGCAATCCTTCTTCAGGTTGGGATCGCCTAGGCCGCGGCAGCGCTTCAGGTGGCGTTCGCGGACTTCGGGCTTGCCCTGCTTGTCGGCGACCGCGACCTGGAGCGACAGGAACGGCTTGTCGTCATTGCCGAAGCGGCGGACGCCCTCGTCGATGACCTGGTTGGCGCGGTCGTACTGGCCAGTGCGGAACAGCATGCGCACGTGGTCCTGGTAACCGTCTACCGTCTGGTCGGGGCTCTGGTGCGCCTGCATGAACAGGGCGTCGGCGCGGGCGGAGTCGCCCATGTCGTCGCGGATCCGGGCGGCCTCGTTGATCACCATCGGGGCGGCGCGGAAGGAGGTGCGCAGGGCCTGACCGATCTGGGCCTCGGCGCCGGGGTAGTCTCCGTCGGCGCGGAGCTTCATCGCCTGGGCCACCGCCGCCACCGCCACCTTGGCGTCGCGGTACTCGGGGGTGGAGCGAATCTGCTGCAGCCAGGCGGTCTGCTCGTCGCGCAGCGGCAGGCCTGACGGGTAGGCCTCGGCGGAGTAGTCGGCGACGCCCTTCTTGCGGGCCTCGGGCGAGCGGTGCTTGGGGCCGCCCTCGCTGGAGGCGGCGACGCCCAGCGCCACGCGGCCGGCCCCGCGCAGCAGGCTCTGCTTCAGGCCCTCGGTGGAGGCGCCGCCGGTCAGGATGGTCTGGGCGGCGCCGGCGCTGACGGCCTGGCCGAGTTCGGCCTTCAGCTTGGACTGCAGGGCCTCGGCCATGGCGCCGCGCTTTTCCTCGTCGGCCTGGATGGTGTCGAACACGCGGGCGGAAGCACTCTCGGCGGAATAGGGGGCGAGGTTGGCGAGGTCGAAGCCAAGCGCGTCGGCCTCGTCCTCCTGCGCGCGGGACCAGGCGGGGGCGACCATCACGTCGGTGACGAAGTGGAGCAGGTCGTTGGTGGCCGAGGCGCGGCGGCTGGCGCTGTCGACGGCCGAGTTGACCGCGCCCAGGCCCCCGTTGCGCACGTCGTTGGCGGCCGACGCGATCACGTAGATCTGGCCGAGCTTGCTGGCGGCATCACGCTGGCGGTTCAGCTGCACGCCTTTGGCGAAGTGGCCGAGGCGGATGTGGCCGAGCTCGTGTGAGAGCACGAAGGCGAGTTCATCGTCGGACTGGGCGCGGTCGAGCAGGCCGAAGCCGACCATGATCGAACCATCCGGGAGCGCTTGGGCGCTGTAGTAGTCGACGCCGAGGATCATCACCTTGACCGGGGCGGTCTTGGCGTAGGGCCAGTTGGCTTCGATGCGGTCGAGCAGCGCCTTCACCTTGGCTTCGGTCTGGGGCAAGCGCAGGCGCGCGGCCTGGAATTCGCCCCGGTTGATCGCGTCGGACGAGAGGCCGAGCGAGCCGGCGCCGGCCTGGGCCTGGTCGAGCGGGCGGTTTGAGATCTGCTTGATGAACGGGCCGGGCTTGCCGGAGACGGAGAAGCCGCCGGAGCCGCCGCTCGCGCTTCCACCGGGGAGCTTGGGGAACGCCGCGGCGGGCTGGACACCGGCGAAGGCGACCAGGGCGGCTCCGGCCAGCGCGGCGGATTTGCGGAGCGTGGTCATTGGCCGGGCCTTTTGCAGTCGGCGGCGCCGCCGAGGCCCATGTTGGAGGCGGCGTAGGCGCTGCCCTTGGCGCGGGCGGCCATCTGCACCGGGGCGCACTGGGCGCGGGCCTTGTCGGTCTGCACGTCGAGGCCGCGCAGGTAGACGGTCTTGCCGCCGACGTTGACGCCGACGCTGTTGCCCATGCCCATGGCCACGATCGGGGCGGGGAGCTTCAGGTCGGTCGCCTTGATCTGGCCGAGGGGCTGGCCCTTGGCGTCAAAGGTGCGCAGCTGGGGCCGCAGGGCCTTGACCACGCTGCCGTTGCTCTGGGCGGCGGCGGCGAGAGGGAGGGCCAGCAGGACGAGGGCGAGGAGGCTAGGCTTGAGCATGGGAGGCATCCTGAACGGGTTCGGGAGGAGGTGAAGCGGGTGGCGACGAAGACGGTCGGCGGCGCGGCGGGCGTATACGGTCTTCTTCGAAGCGCATCGAGGAAAAGCAGAGGCGGCCGTAGGCGAGCCCCCGCCGGACGATCGGCACCTTCTCCAGCGAGCCGCAGATATCGGCGGGCAGGGTCTGGCGCGTGGCGTAGAACAGGAAGCCCAGGGTCACGCCGGCGATGCCGATCCAGTTGATCGGCGAGCGGTGGGCGTAGGCGACTCCGGCGAAGGTGGCCAGCGCGACGATGCCGAGCGAGGCGCCGAACAGCAGGATGTAGAGCGGCCCGTAAACCGTGGAGCGCAGGCGGGGCTCCATGCCGGACGCGATCGCCTCGTCGAGCAGGGTGTTGCGGGCCATCACCGCCAGCACGCCGCAGAAGGCGAGCGCGGAGATCAGCAGGCTCTCGAGGAAGTCGGAGTCGAACATGCTGGAGGCGTTGCGGCGGTATTCGGCGCCGGTCTCGATCAGGTTGTCGAGGGCCATCGCGTGGAACTGCACGCCCGGCACCTGGCCGTGGACGGGGGAGTCGACCCAGTCGGAGGAGGCGCGGAAGTGGCCGCCGAGCATCACCAGCTTGCCGGCGAGCAGGCGCTCCAGGTCCTTGGATTCGAGCCCCGCGCCCGAGACCATGCGGTCGTAGCCGAGGCTCAGCGTGTAGGGGCATTCCTGGCGGGCGCCCTGGCCGGGGCCGCGGATGCCGACCAGCTGGTCGACCAGGCGCTCGCGCCAGCCCGTGGCGGCGCGGCGGCAGTGGGGGGCCTCGCCGCTGACCGCCTCGGTCATCGACAGGTAGGCGGGGTCGGGGCGCGAGCCCCAGACCACGTCGAGCGGGGCGTCGAACACCTTTTCGAGCGCCGGGGACGCGGTGCGAGCGCCGGCCAGAGCGGCCCTGGCGCGGGCGCGCAGGTCGCGGAACTGGGCGAGGCCGCAGCCGTCGGCGCGGCGGACGCAGTAGGCGGCATAGAGCGCCATGGCGGGAGAGACGTCGAAGCCGTGGACGCCGAGCCTGGCGGCCTTCGGGGGCGTGAAATCGTAGGCGGTGAGCATCGGGTAGGCGTCTTCCGCCACCAGCGCCGGGGCCAGCACGGCGACGCGGTCGAGGGCGCGCTGGACGTCGGTGAACAGCTCCAGGTCGGCGGGTGAAGGGCGGGCGACGATCACCGGCACGCCGCCGGCCTGGACGATGCAGGCGACCTTGATCAGCGGGTCGGCGGTGCAGCCGGGCTTGCCGCTCCAGGCGGAGGCGCGGGTGGCGCCGGCGATGGTCTGCAGGAAGCCGTCGAAGCCGTCGGCGGGGCCGCCCTGGCCCATGTAGACGTAGTCGAGGAACACCGCGGCCGGGGGCGCGCCGCCGGCGTTGAGCACGTCGTCCAGCATCGTGGATTGCTGCTCGAAGGTGGGCGGGAAGCGGGTCCAGCCGAAGCCTTTGAGATTCTCGACCGAGCTTTCGTCGAGATAAACGACGCTGACCTCGCGCTGGCCCTTGCGGCCGGGGCCGTAGTCGGCGGCGCCGATGCGCTGGTAGACTTGGTCGGCCAGCCGGTCGGAGGCGGACTCCAGGCCCAGGATGTCCAGCTTGGCCGTGGCGAATGCGGACAGCCCAAGCAGGATGCTGACCGCCAGGGCTTTCAGAACCCGAGTGACCGAAATCAACGCCTTACCCCCGACGTTGCGGCCCAAAAGAGCGCCGCGCGCGCCTAAGTCAAGCTAACACCGAAATGCCGGGGCCGCCTGCGTCAGGGCGCCGCGCGCCGGATCGCTTGGCCGGGGCGTTCGCCGGTGGGGCGGCCGTCGCGCCAAACGGGGCGGCCGTTGGCCCACACTTGGGCGATGCCGACGGAAAGGGCGCCGGGTTGCTCGATGGTGGCGCGGTCCGAGACTGTGGCGGGGTCGAACAGCACGAGATCGGCCCATGCGACGGGCCGGATCAAGCCGCGGTCCTTCAGGCCTAAATTGGCAGCGGGCAGGCCGGTCATTTTGTGAACCGCGTGCTCCAGCGTCAGCCGCTTCTGCTCGCGCACATACAGGCGCAGCACCTTGGTGAAGGCGCCGGCGCCACGCGGGTGGCGATCCTGGAGCATGCCGTCCGAGCAGATCGCAGCCTGGGGCCAGGCGATCAGGGCGGCGGTGTCCTTGGGGGCCATGCTTTCGGCGATGATGCCGGAGTCCTGGCCCTTGGCGTCGGCCTCGGCGGTGAGGTCCATCAGGGTGCGCACCGGATCGGTCCCACGTTTGGCCGCCACCTGCGCCACCGTCATGCCCACCAGCGACGGGTCCGGAGGAAATCCCGACAGCCAGATCTTGTCGGCCGGGGCCAAGCTCTTCAGCGCGAAGGCGGCGCTGGCGTGGTTGCCCCAGTCGCGCTTGGGGAACAGCACCGCCAGGTCGCTCTGCCAGAACTCGTACGGGTAGACGTCGCCGGTGACCCTCACCCCCGCCGCCCGCGCCCGCTCCAGCGCCTGGAGGTAGCGCGGCGCCTGGCCCCACCAGTCCACCATCGCCAGCTTCATGTGCGAGACCTGCACGGGCATGCGGGTGGCGCGGCCGATGTTCACAGCCTCGTCCAGCGCCTCCCACAGGCGCACGTCCTCGCTGCGGATGTGGCTGATGTAGCGGCCGCCATGGGGCGCCACGGCCCGGGCCAGCTCCAGCACTTCGGCCTTGGAGGAGTAGATTCCGGGGTCGTATTCCAGTCCGGTGGACAGGCCGAGCGCGCCCGCCGCCATGTCCTGCTCCACCAGGCGCGCCATGGCGGCGATCTCGCCCGGCCGCGCCTCGCGCTTATAGTCGGCGCCCATGACCCGGGCGCGGACGGTGTTGTGGCCGCTGTAGGAAGCTAGGTTCAGCGCCGCCGGCTTGCGGTCATACCCGGTGAAGAAGTTCGCGAGCGGCGTCTCCGACGAGCCGTCCTGGCCGACCACTATGGTGGTGATCCCCTGGCTTACCGCCGCCGCCGCGTCGGGATGCTCCGCCAGGCCGCGGTCGTGGTGGCTGTGGCTGTCGATGAACCCCGGCGCCAGCACCAGCCCCCTGGCGTCCACGACCTCTTCGCCTGATGCGGGCTTCAGCGCCCCAACCTCCGTCACGCGTCCGCCGCGGACCCGGACGGCGGCGTCGCGCGCCGGCGCGCCGGTTCCGTCGACGACACGCGCGTTGATGATCAGGAAGCCGCTGGGCTGCGCCTTGGCCGATCCCGCCACGGCTATCCACAGCAGCGACGACGCCGCCGTCCGGCGGGTGAGGTTGGCCATCAGATCGAGGTCCTGAGGCTGAGGAGTTCGGGGAAGAAGCCCTTCTCCAGCACCTTGGCGAGGTAGGCCGCGCCTGCCGAGCCGCCGGTGCCGCGCTTGAAGCCGATGATCCGTTCGACGGTTTTCAGGTGGACGAAGCGCCACTGCTGGAGGCGGTATTCGAGGTCCACCAGCTTCTCGGCCAGCTCATAGAGGTCCCAGTGCTCCTCGGGATCGCGGTAGACCTCCAGCCAGGCCGCCTCGACTTCGGGGCTGGCGTGGTAAGGCTCCGACCAGTCCCGCTCCAGCTTCTCCGCCGGGACCGCGAAGCCGCGCCGGGCCAGCAGGCGCAGGCTTTCGTCATAGAGGCTGGGCTCGCGCAGGGCCGTCAGCAGCGCCGCATGCACCTGCGGCGAGGCTTCGTGCGGGCGCAGCATGGCCGGGTTCTTCGCGCCTAAAACGAACTCCAGCAGGCGGTACTGGTGCGATTGGAAGCCGGAGCTGGCGCCAAGTTTGCCGCGGAAGCGCGAGTAGTCCGACGGCGTCATGGTGGCCAGTATCTCCCAGGACTGGATCATCTGCGCCTGGATGCGTGCCACCCGCGACATCATCTTGAACGCCGGCTCCAGCTCGTCCGCCCGCACCTGCCGCCGCGCCGCCTCCAGTTCGTGCAGGCAGAGCTTCAGCCACAGCTCCTTGGCCTGGTGGATGACGATGAACAGCACTTCGTCGTGCTCGGCGCTCAAGGGCTGCTGCAAACCGAGCAGCTCGGGCAGCTTCAGGTATGAACCGTAGCTGATCGACCCCGGGTCCCAAGCCACGCCTTGGTAGATGTCGGTCTCGCTCATCGCCCCTCCGCGAACGGGATCACCGCCGTGGCCTCGATCTCGACCTTGGCGCGGGCTTCCACCAGCGAGGTTACGCCGACCGCCGCCATGGGGGGAAAGTCGCGGCCAAGCACCTCACGATAGGCGACGCCGATTTCGCGGCCGCGCGCGCGGAAGCCGTCCATGTCCACCAGGTACCAAGTGAGCCGCGCCAGGTGCTCGGGCCTCGCGCCGGCTTCCCCGAGCAGGACGCGGATGTTGGCAAGCGCCTGGCGCACCTGTTCCACGAGGTCGTCGCTCTCGAACCGCTCTTCCGCATTCCAGCCGATCATGCCGGCCAGCACCACCACCCGGCCTTCGGCGACGACACCGTTGGCATAGCCCTTCGGGCGCGGCCAGCCGTTCGGTTGCAGCACCTGCATCGGGGCAACGTCGCCGCTCGGCGGCTTGCGGTCAAGCAGTTTACGTGTAAACTGCCGCTGATGGCGCATATCGCCTCCATGAACGTGATCGGGGGCGGCGCCGCTGGGCTCTACGTCGGGATCCTGATGAAGCTGGCCGACCCAGCGTGCCGGGTGCGGGTGTTCGAGCGCAACCGGCCCGACGACACCTTCGGCTGGGGCGTGGTGTTCTCCGACCAGACGGTGGAGAACCTGACCAAGGCCGATCCCAAGTCGGCGCGGCGGATCGCCGAGAGCTTCGCCCATTGGGACGACATCGAGGTTCGCATCCGGGGCGAGCGGGTGCGCTCCGGCGGCCACGGCTTCATCGGCATCGCCCGCAAGCGGCTGCTGAACATCCTCCAAGAGCGCGCCGCCAAGCTAGGGGTGGAGGTGGCTTACGAGACGGAGATCGCGGACCTCGCCTCGGTGATGGACGCCGACCTGGTGGTGGCCGCCGACGGCGTGAACAGCCTCGCCCGCAACGCCTTTCCCGAGCAGTTCGCTCCCACGGTCGAGACCCGGACCAACAAGTATGTCTGGTACGGCACGCACCAGACCTTCGACGCCTTCCTGTTCGCCTTCGAGCAGACCGAGCACGGCTGGGTCTGGGCCCATGCCTACAAGTTCGACGGCGACACCTCGACCTTCATCGTCGAATGCGCGCCCGACACCTGGGAAGCGTTCGGCTTCGGCCGCATGAGCCAGGACGAGTCGATCGCCGTCTGCGAAAGGCTGTTCGCGGAGCATCTCGGCGGCCATTCGCTGATGAGCAACGCGCGGCACCTGCGCGGCTCGGCTTGGCTGAACTTCCAGCGCATCGCCTGCGGGCGCTGGTTCAAGGACAAGCTGGTCTTGATGGGGGACGCGGCGCACACGGCGCACTTCTCAATCGGCTCGGGCACCAAGCTGGCGCTGGAGGACGCGATCGAACTGGTCTCGGCGCTGCGCGACGAGCCGAGCCTGACGGGCGCTCTGGAGCGGTATCAGGCGGTACGTGAACTGGAATACCTCAAGCTCCAGAACGCCGCGCGCAATTCCACCGAGTGGTTCGAGCATCTCGACCGCTACCTGCCCTTCCCCCCCGTGCAGTTCGCCTACTCCCTGCTCACCCGCAGCCAGCGGGTCAGCCACGAGAACCTGCGCCTGCGCGACCGCGACTGGCTGGAGGGGGTGGAGCGTTGGTTCGCGGGCGAGGAAGGCCGCAACGGCCCGCCCACCCCGCCGATGTTCACGCCCTATCGTCTGCGCGGGCTGGAACTGGCCAACCGCGTGGTGGTCTCGCCGATGTGCATGTATTCGGCCGTGGACGGTGTCCCCGACGACTTCCACCTGGTCCACTACGGCTCGCGCGCCCAGGGCGGGGCGGGGCTGATCTACACCGAGATGACCGACGTGGAGCCGCGCGGCCAGATCACGCCCGGCTGCACCGGCATCTGGAATGAAGACCAGGCGCGGGCCTGGCGGCGGATCGTCGACTACGTCCACGCCCAGACCTCGGCCAGGTTCTGCCTGCAGCTCGGTCACGCGGGGGTGAAGGCCTCCACCAAGGTTCCATGGGAAGCCGCCTTCGACGACGAGCCGCTGGAGCAGGGATGGGAGGTGATCGGCCCCACCTCCGACCCTTGGCAGCCGGTCAACCCCATTCCCCGCGCCATGACCCGCTCCGACATGGACGAGGTGATCGCCGCCTATGTGAACAGCGTGGAACTGGCCAAGCTGGTCGGCTTCGACATGCTCGAACTGCACGCCGCCCACGGCTATCTGCTGTCGTCGTTCCTGACGCCGGTGATGAACCGCCGCGCCGACGCCTACGGCGGCTCGCTGGAGAACCGCCTGCGCTTTCCGCTCGAGGTGTTCGGAGCCATCCGCGCCGCCTGGCCGGAGGACAAGCCGATCTCGGTGCGCATCTCGGCCACTGACTGGCTCGACAACGGCGGCCTCAGCGGGGCCGACTCCGTCGCCATCGGCCGCGCCTTTTCCGACGCCGGCGCCGACCTGATCGACGTCTCCGCCGGTCAGACCACCAAGGACGGCCGCCCCGTCTACGGGCGCATGTTCCAGACGCCCTATTCCGACCTGATCCGCAACGAGGGCGGGGTGGCGACCATGGCCGTGGGCAACATCTTCGAGCCCGACCACGTCAACTCGATCCTGGTCTCGGGTCGCGCGGACCTCTGTTGCCTGGCGCGGCCGCACCTCGCCGACCCCTACTGGGCCAAGCATGCCGCCGCCGAACTCGGCTATGCCGACATCGCCTGGCCGGCCCAGTACCGCGCCGGCCGCGACCAGCTCTACCGCAACGCCGCCCGCGCCGCGGCGGGAGGCCAGACCCCATGACCGATCAGACCCATGACGCCGACGGCCGCGAGCGGCTGCGCTTCTGGTTCCGCGCCTTCGGCGCTGTTTCCGCCATGGAGCGCGAGATCGCCGCGCGCCTGCGCGAGCGCCACGGCGCCTCGCTCGCCCGCTTCGACCTGATGGCCCAGTTGTTCGCCGCGCCGAACGGGCTGCGCATGGGCGAGCTGACCCGAAAGCTGCTGGTCACCGGCGGAAACGTCACCGGCCTGGTCCAGCGGCTGGAGCGCGAGGGGCTGGTGGAGCGCAAGGCCGACGAGGCCGACCGCCGCATCGCCCATGTGGCGCTGACGCCCGAGGGGCTGGCGCTGTTCAAGCAGATGGCGCAGGAGCATGTTTCATGGGTGAACGAGCTGCTGGCGGAGCTGGACCCGCGGAGCCTGGCGCAGGCGGCGGGGGTGCTGGAACAGGTGCGCCGCCATTTGCTCCAGCAGAGCGGCTGAGCCCGCCGCGGCATTTCCGACTGGAGGAGCGGGCCGGGATCGCTTTCGTCACGCTCGATAGGCCGGAACGGAAGAACCCGCTCACCTTCGAGTCCTACGCGGAGCTGCGGGACTACTTCCGAGGCCTCGCCTACCAGCGCGAGGTCAAGGCGGTGGTGGTCTCCGGCGCCGGCGGCAACTTCTGCTCGGGCGGGGACGTGCACGAGATCATCGGCCCGCTCACGGCGATGGATTCGCGGGACCTCCTGGCCTTCACGCGCATGACAGGGGACTTGGTCAAGGCCATGCGCGCCTGCCCCCAGCCGGTGATCGCGGCGGTGGAGGGCGTGTGCGCGGGTGCGGGCGCGATTGTCGCCATGGCCTCGGACCTGCGGCTGGCGGCGCCCTTGGCAAGGACCGCGTTCCTGTTCGTGCGGGTGGGACTGGCGGGCTGCGACATGGGCGCCTGCGCCATCTTGCCCCGGATCATCGGGCAGGGGCGGGCTTCGGAGCTGCTGTTCACCGGCCGCGCGATGAGCGCCGAGGAGGGGCTGGCGTGGGGGTTCTACAACCGCGTGGTCGAAGACGTGGCGGGCGAGGCGGAGGCGCTGGCGCGGGAGATCGCCTCGGGGCCGAGGTTCGCGCACATGATGACCAAGACCATGCTGAACCAGGAGTGGTCGATGAGCCTGGAGCAGGCGCTGGAAGCGGAGGCGCAGGCCCAGGCTTTATGCATGCAGACAGCGGATTTCGAGGCGGCGTACCGGGCGTTCGCGGCCAAGACGAAGCCGGTGTTCGAGGGGCGGTGATGAGCGACGGCGCCGCCGGTGCGTCCTTCGAGACGCCCTCCTGCGGAGGGCTCCTCAGGATGACGAACGACTTGAGCCTCACAATTTTTCGTCATGGTCAGGAGCGTTGCGCCAGCAGCGCGTCTCGAACCACCCACCGCGCCCATGGCTGACCGCACCTACCTCGGCTGGCCGTTCTTCGAGGACCGCCACCGCCAGTTGGCGCAGCACCTCGGCGCCTACGCCCCAGCCTTGGGCGTTATCGCCCACGCCCAAACCGAGGTGGAAGACGCCTGCCGCGCCCTCGTTCGCCGCCTGGGCGAGGAAGGCGTCCTGCGCCTGTGCGTGCCGCGCGCTTACGGAGGAGAGACGCCGGAGCTCGATGTCCGCGCCCTATGCCTGGCGCGCGAGCATCTGGCGCAGGCGGGGGCGCTGGCGGACTTCGCCTTCGCCATGCAGGGGCTGGGGTCGGGCGCGGTCACCCTGTTCGGCTCGGAGGCGCAGAAGCGGGCGCTCCTGCCCCGGGTCGCGCGGGGGGAGGCGATCCCCGCCTTCGCCCTCTCCGAACCGGAGGCTGGGTCGGACGTGGCGGCGATGATCACCACCGCGCGGCGTGACGGCGACGGCTACCGACTGGACGGGACCAAGACCTGGATCTCCAACGGCGGCATCGCCGACGCCTATGTGGTTTTCGCCCGCACCGGCGAGGCGGGGGCGAAGGGGATCACCGCCTTCCTCGTCGAGCCCGACGCACCGGGCTTCGCCGTCGCCGAGCGCATCGAGGTCGCCTCCCCCCATCCGCTCGCGACGCTGCGGTTCGACGGCTGCCGCGTCCTCGCCTCCGCGCGCATCGGTGAGGAGGGCGAGGGGTTCCGCATCGCCATGGCCACGCTGGACGTGTTCCGCCCGACCGTCGGGGCCGCGGCGCTGGGCATGGCGCGCCGCGCGCTGGACGAGGCGCTGGCGCGGGCCTCTACGCGTGAGCTGTTCGGCGGCCCCATGGCGAAGCTGCAGCTGGTGCAGGGGAAAATCGCTGAAATGGCACTGGCGGTGGATGCCGCCGCCCTGCTCGTCTACCGCGCCGCCTGGACGAAGGATGTGGCGGGCGGGCGGGTCACGCGGGAGGCGGCGATGGCCAAGCTGTTCGCCACCGAGGCGGCGCAGGAGGTGATCGACGCGGCGGTGCAGATCATGGGCGGGGCGGGCGTTGTCGTCGGCTCGACGCTGGAACGGCTTTACCGGGACATTCGGGCGCTGCGCATCTACGAGGGCGCGTCGGAGGTGCAGCAGGTGATCATCGCCGGCCAGACGCTCGCCGCCTTCTCAGCCGCCTGAGCCGGTCATCGCCGCCCTCAGTGCGTCCGGCCACGGCTGGGGCGAATGGGAGGCGAGGTCGATGTGCACCATGGTGAAGCGGGCGCGGAAGCGCTCCTCCCCGGTGCAGGTGAACAGGCCCGCCATGCTGGCAGAGGTGCGGCCGACCTCGAGCAGCTCGATGTGGAGGTCCAGCGTCTCGCCGAGCCGGCTGGAGCGGAGGAATTCGGCTTCGATGGCGCGGACGGGGGTGGCCATGCGCCCGTGCACGTGGGTTTCGGCGAAGGGGAAGCCGATGTCCTCGAACCAGTCCTCCACCGCGCCGTTCAGCATCTCGAAGTAGCGGGGGTAGAAGACGATGCCGGCGGGATCGCAGTCGGCGAAGCGGACCTTGCGGCGGGTGCTGAAGCGGATCGAGGAAGGCGCCATGGCGGCCTCGTAGCCGCCCCGCGCCCGCGGCGCCATCAGACCTGCACCAGGAAGGCGGTGGCGTACATCACGGCCACGCCGGCGGCTGCGCCGGCCAGTGTCAGCGGCGACAGGGAGGGACGGCCGGCCTCGCGCGCCTTGCGTATCAGATAGGCCCCGACCTCCACGATCACCTGGGCGATGGCGCCGGCGCCCAGGCCCAATGCCAGCGCCGCCCAGTGGGGCGAGAAGGCGAAGCTGCCGAGCCAGATGCCGAGCACCGCCGGCAGACCCGCCAGCCCAATCAGGACCGCGAAGACCCACCACGGCGGGCGGCGCGACAGCAGGGGGCCGACGATACCGACGCCCTCGGTGATGTTGTGCAGGGTGAAGCCGATCACCAGGAAGGAGCCCAGCGCCGCCGCTCCGGTGACGAAGGCGGCGCCTATGGCCAGCCCTTCGCCGAGGTTGTGCAGGCCGATGCCAAGCGCGATCGCCGCCGACAGCGCCGCGCCCTGGGGCGCGCGGCCGCCGCGCCGGCCGGCCGCCATGAGCAGCACGAAGGCGAGGGCGGCGGCCATCCAGACCAGGGCCGGACCCTGGAAGGCGGGGGCAGCGCGGCCGGAGAACTCAAACCCTTCGTTCAGCGTGTCGACCAGCAGGAAGGCCAGCAGGCCCAGCGTCAGGGCCAGGGCGAACTCGAAGGCTGGGGCGCCGCCTGCCTTCAGCGCCGGGTAGAACAGCATCCCCAGCGCGATCGGCACCACACCGACGAACAGGCCGATCAGGGCGTAGAGCCGCAGCCGTCCCGCGTTCATGTCGGGGCTGGCGACGGCGACGTCGATGGCATGGTCGAAGGTGAGGCCGCTACGGCTGACCAGCTTCAGGTGATGGGTCTCGCCCGGAACCCACGGATAGGGGATGCGGACCCAGGCGGTGGCCATCCGTTTCAACGGTCCGGAGGGGTTCTGGGTGAAGGCCCAATAGGCGCCGTCGACCTGGACTTGGGCGATGCTCATGGGCGCGGAGCCGCCGGCGCGCAGGTTGAGCGCGATTCCTTGGTCGTCCAGCACCACCCGCTCGACGGTGAGCGCCTCCACCGGCGGCGTGGCGCCGGTGAGCGGCCCCAGCGGATTGGCGGCTAGGAACAGCGCCGCCACGGCAGCCAGCAGCAGCAGCGGCAGCACAGTCCAGGCGGCGGCGCGCAGCGTCCTCGTCACGCGCGAACCTCGAACATGCTCATCCAGCCGAGTTCGGCGAACTCGGTCTGGTGGGGGTGGAACATGTAAAGGCCAGGCTCGTGCTCGGCGAAGCTGAACTCGAGGATGCCGCGCTGCGCCTGGCACTGCATGATCGTGTCCACGGTCTTCAGCGTCGGCGTCAGCGTGGTGCCGTGGTCGTAGTAGTCGAAGAAGTTGGCGTGCAGGTGGAAGGAGTTGATCGGGTCGAACTCCACCACGTTGACCAGGTAGACACGCACCGGCCGCGCGCGGTCGATCACGATCGGACGCCTGGAGTAGGCGTGGGCGACGGTGTTGACGGCGTAGACCTCGTTCTCCTCGTCGAAGTTGGTGTCGAAGGCGTTCATCACCATCACCAGCTCCTGCCAGCGGGCGTTCTCAGCCGCGCCCAGCAGGCGCGAGCGGGCGGCGGCGGCGTGCTCCGGATGACGGGCGGGGTCGGGATCGACGATGAAGGCGCCGTAGAGGCCCTTGTGGATGTGCCGCTTCAGCGGGACGGTGTGGCAGTGGTAGAGGTGGCAGCCGAAGGGCCTGGCTTCGAACTCGTAGATGAACTCACCGCCGGGCTGCACCGTCCCGGCCCCCGGGACCCCGTCCATCCGCGCCGCGTGGATGCCGTGGAAGTGAATCGAGTGCGGGTGCGAGCCGCCGTTGAGGAAGCGGATGCGCACCCGCTCGCCCTCAGTGACCCTCAACGTCGGGCCCGGAACGCGGCCGTTGTAGGTCCAGGCGGGGAAGAAAACTCCCGGCGCGATCTCGATTTCCTTGTCTTGGGAGACGATCTCGAACTCGCGCAGGGTGCGCCCGTCCGGCAGCTTCGACGCCCGGCCGGCGTCCCAGTCGGTGAGCATGCGGTGGGGATCGAAGCCGTTGCGGGCGTGGTCCACCTCGCCCACGGTGGTCATGCCGCCGTGCGCGGCGTGCGCGCCGGCGCGGCTCCGAGGTCCGGAGGTGTTGGCGGCCGTGGCGGACCCGCCCCGATGCGCGTGGCCGCCGGCGTGGTCGGCAAGGGCCGGACCCGGCGCCAGGGAGCGCGCCAGCCCGGCCCCGCCCAGCAGGGCACCGCCCGTCAGCAGCCGGCGCCGGCTGACCGCATCCTTCCACCAACCCATCGGCCCTCCCCGCGCCCCTTCGACCCCGGCCGGGCCTATCCAGCCCATGCTAACAGGTGTAGCCTCGGCTACAATACGCACTTTGGGCGGCTTTGGATGCTTCGCGTGCGCGCCGACACGGCTGGGGAGGGTAAGCGGGTGGCCGGCGACGACAGTGGAGACTCGCCGGGCGCGGCCGAGGGCGACCCGCAGGCGGCGATCTTCCGCCTCACCCGGCGCGCGCGCCAGAGCGAGGTGGCCGAGGACTACGTCGAGCTGATCGGCGAACTGATCGCCGCGACCGGCGAGGCGCGGGTCGTCGACATCGCCCGGCGGCTGGGGGTCAGCCACGCGACGGTGAACAAGACCCTGGCGCGGCTGGCGCGAGACGGGCTGGTGCTCACCCGTCCCTATCGCGCGGTGTTCCTGACCAAGGAGGGCCGGCGCATCGCCGAATGGTCGCGGGAGCGCCACGAGGTGGTGGTCCGCTTCCTGCGCGCCATCGGCGTGGGCGAAGCCGCCGCCTGCGCCGACGCGGAAGGCATCGAGCACCATGTCAGCGAGGAGACCCTGGCGGCATTTCGAAAGGTGATCGAGACCGCCGGAGGCGGGCTTTCCGCGACAGGCGAGCCATAGTGGGCCGGGATCGTTTGGGTCGGGCCATGCCGTGTCTCCTTGAGTTGAGCGGCGCCCACGCGCCGTGCCTTCCCCGCGGTGAGGCGAGGCGGGAGGGCGGCGGGGCGCCGGGCGCTGCCCGGAGCAATGGAATAACCGTTTCGGCAGGTCCGATACGCCCCGCGCGGTTCGTTTTCGGCCAGCGTCCGGCAGGCGCACGTCTTGGGTGCTACCCG
>DASVRA010000029.1:0-44224 GCA_036388855.1 Caulobacteraceae bacterium
ACACCCCAAACAGGGTGTTGGCGATCTGGAACATGGCCCAGGCGGTGACCGCGTACACCCCCGCCACGCGCACCACGTTGCGCCGCTTCAGCTCGCCGAAAAAATCGCGGAGCCTGTCCACTAAACGCCGTCCCCGATGGCGGGACAGTATGCCTGAGCCGCCGCGGTTGCATAGCGTGGGGCGGCGTCGATCTTGCAATTGCGACCTCGCCGGGCATCCCCGGCTCAGCGACGGAAGTTGGCGTGACCCAGCCCGCATCCCGGCTTCAGGCGGTCCCGGACCCTTGGGAGCAGCCGTCCGAGCCGTTCGACACCGGCGCCTTTCGCCGCGCCCTGGCCCAATTTGCGACAGGCGTGGCGATCGTCACCGCCCACAATCCCGAGGGCGAACCGGTCGGTCTCACAGTCAACTCGTTCAACTCGGTGTCCCTGTCCCCGCCGCTGGTGCTGTTCAGCCTGGCGCGCGGCGCCCGCAGCCTGCCCAAGCTGCTCCGGGCGCCGGGATATGCGGTGAACATCCTGAGCGGCGCTCAGGAGGCCTTGTCGCGGCGGTTCGGCGGAAGCGCGGACGCGAGCCGGTGGGCGGCCGCCTCGCACACGCCAGGGCGGGTAAAGGCCCCGCTGATCGAGGGCGCGGTGGCGCGCTTCGAGTGCGAGCCCTACGCGGCCTATGACGGCGGCGACCACCTGATCCTGGTGGGGCGGGTGGTGGCTTTCGAGGCCGACGAGACGCGCACGCCGCTGGTGTTCTTCCGCCGCGGCTATCACCGGCTGGAGCCGGCGCCGGCGACGGTTTACGCCGCCGAGTGAAGGGCTGCGGCGGAGCCAAGCTCGCCCAGCCAGGCTGCGTAGAAGCCGACCGCGGACTGCCGCCAGCTCGCGCGTCCGTCGTAGTTGGCGGGCGGCCGCGGGGGCTCCGGAAGGCGGCCCCGAAGCGAGCGGTTCAGATCCCGCTCGTATTCCAGCCTCAGGGTGTCGGCTTCGTATTCCGGGTGGCCTTGGACGAACACGAATCGGCTGCCGGCGTCGAGCGTGAAAGCGTCTAGGTCTCCGCCTTCGATCTCGGCCAGCACCTCATAGCCGCGCCGCGCCAGTTCGGCCTGGGGCAGAGTGTTGAGGCGCGAGTGCGGGACGGGAGCACCTAAGGCCAGGCCGCGGCGGGCGCCTTCGGCGCTCACTCTCGTGCGTCTGAACACCCCCGATAGCTTCTGTTCCAGGGGCCGGCGGCGGACGCCGTGCAGGTGCAGCACGGCGGCGTGGGCGGCAAGGCACGACCATAGGGTGGAGCGGGTGTTGAGCTCAGCCCAATCCACCAGGCGGCGGAAGCTGGGCCAGTAAACCTCGTCTTCGATGTTGGGTGCGCGGGGTTCGCTGCCGGTGACGATCACGCCGTCGAGGCGGCCTTCGAACAGGCGCTCGGCTGAGCGGTAGCGGCGCCTCAGCTGCGCGGCGACGGCCTCGCCGCGCTCGATCTCGGGCAGGAAGAAGCGGTGCAGGCGGATCGTCGCCGCCCCGCCGGCCGTCTGCAGCAGAGTTGAGAACTGGCGCTCCGTCGCCAGGAAGGCGCCATCGGGCATGTTGTTGACCAGCCCGATATGCAGCTCGACCTGGGCTTGGGGGAAGTGACCGGCGCCGTCGGCCATCGGCGGGGCTCAGGCCGCCGCCGCCGGAGAGGCGGCCTGCACTGGGACGGCCGCGGCAAGCGCCTGGTCGAGGTCGGACAGGATGTCATCGATATGCTCGATGCCGACGCTGAGGCGGATCATCTCGGGACGCACGCCGGCCTTGGCCAGCACGTCGGGCGGCATCTGGCGGTGCGTGGTTGAGGCGGGGTGGCAGGCGAGCGAGCGGACGTCGCCGATGTTCACCACCCGCTTGATCAGCCGGAGCCGGTCGTAGAACGCCTTGCCCGCTTCAAGCCCGCCGCGCACGCCGAAGCTGAGCAGCGAAGAGGCGCGGCCGTCGAGGTATTTGCGGCAGAGGCCATGCCAGGGGCTGTCGGAGAAGCCGGCGTAGTTGACCCAGGCGATGCGCGGGTCGGCATGTAGGAATTGCGCCACGCGGCGGCCGTTTTCCACATGGCGTTCCATGCGCAGCGCCACGGTCTCGATGCCCTGCAGGATCAGGAAGGCGCTCATCGGGCTCAGCACGGCGCCCATGGTCCGCTGGAATACGCTGCGGGCCCGCGCGATGAAGGCGGCGCGGCCGAAGCGCTCCGTGTAGACCAGGCCGTGGTAGGACTCGTCGGCCTGGTTGAAGGCGGGGAAGCGGGCGGCGTGGGCGGCCCAGTCGAAGGTCCCAGCATCGACGATGGCGCCGCCCATGGCCGCGCCGTGGCCGCCCATGAACTTGGTCAGCGAGTGCACCACCACGTCGGCGCCATGCTCGATTGGCCGCCACAGCACTGGCGTGGCGACGGTGTTGTCGACGATCAGCGGCACGCCGCGCGCGTGCGCCACCCGCGCCAGCGCCTCGATGTCGCAGAGGTTGCCGGCCGGGTTGCCGATGCTCTCGCAGAACACCGCGCGGGTGTCGCCGTCGATGCAGCGGGCGATGTCGTCGGGGCGGTCGCTCTCGGCGAAGCGGGCGGTAATGCCCTGGGCGCTCAGCACGTGGGCCAGCAGGGTGTGGGTGGTGCCGTAGAGCTGGGGCGCGGCGACGATGGTGCCGGGGCCGTGGCAGACGTTGGCCAGCGCGATGTGCAGCGCCGCCTGGCCGCTGGCGGTGCACAACGCGCCGACGCCGCCCTCCATCTCGCATACGCGCTGCTCCAGCACGGCGACAGTGGGGTTGTTGATGCGGCTGTAGCGGAAGCCTTCCGCCTCGAGGTTGAACAGGGCCGCGGCGTGGTCGGCGCTGTCGAACTCGTAGGCGGCGGTCAGGTGCACGGGCACGGCCACGGCGCGCGAGCCGGGGTCGCCGTCATAGCCGCTGTGGATCGCCAGGGTTTCCAGTCGCACGCGCACGCTCCTCCGCCCGAGCGGGCAAGGAATGGGCCAAGATCGTCAAGGAAGGCTGAGGGCGCGGGCCTTCAGAAGCTGACGCCCACCATCGCCCCGCCACTCAGGGCGGCTTGGGGAACAGCCGGCCTGAGCAGGCGCGCCAGCCGCTCGGCGACCGACGCGGCCTTGCGATGGAAGGCCACCACGATCCCCAGCATCTTCGGGATCGGGCGGCGGAACACGGCGACCTTGTGCACGTGAGAATCGACGTCCCAGCGCGCGGCGCTGCCGGCGGCGAAGTAGACCACGTCGCCCTTGCCGACCTTCTGCACCCGGCCGTCGTCGTAGGTCAGGGTCATGCCGCCGTCGACGACATAGATGGTCTCCTCCTCGTCGTAGACCCAGCGGAACGAGCCCGCCGCGCAGCGCCACAGGATGGTGACGATCGAGCGGTCGTCGCTGACGAACAGCACCTTGTTGTGGGCGTCGGGCGCGCCGCCGGTCACCCATTCGGGCTTGATCGGGGCGGGCTTGAGGTCGGCCCAGTCGCTTTCGAACACCATCGGCAGTGACATCTTTCCCCCTGTCGCACTTCGGAACAGGCGCCGATCCGGTTATGGATGCGGTTGCGCCCGGTCCGGGCCTGTGGTGGCAGGGGCCATGCAAGCGGAGGGCCGACGTGACCCACACCATCTCCACAGGCGACCAGGTATCCCGCACCTGGACCTTCTTCGAGGGGGCCTGGCATGAGGGCAACGTCGCCATCATGGGGCCGCGCACCCACGGGGCGTGGATGGGCTCGACCGTGTTCGACGGGGCGCGGGTGTTCGAAGGCGTGGCGCCGGACCTCGACCTGCACTGCGCACGGGTGAACCGCTCGGCCGAGGCGCTAGGGCTGAAGCCGGTCGTGGCCGTGGAGCGCTGGTTGGAGCTGGTGGCGGAGGGGCGGGAGCGCTTCGACCCGGACGCGGCGCTCTACGTGCGGCCGATGTACTGGGCGCGCGGCGGCTGGGGCGGGGGCGTGATGTTCGACCCGGGCTCGGTGGATTGGTGCCTGTGCCTTTACGAGGCGCCGATGCCGCAGCCGAACGGGGTGTCGATCACCCTGTCCCCCTACCGGCGCCCGAGCCTGGAATACGCCACCGTCGACTCCAAGACCGGCTCGAACTACCCGAACAGCGCCCGCGCGCTGGCGGAGGCCAAGACGCGCGGCTTCGATAACTGCCTGATGCGCGACATGCTGGGCGCGATCACCGAACTGGCGAACGCCAACGTGTTCATGGTGCGCGACGGGAAGGTGCTGACGCCGTATCCGAACGGGACGTTCCTGAACGGCATCACCCGTCAGCGGGTGATCGGCCTGTTGCGCCGCTCAGGCGTGGAGGTGACGGAGGCGACCCTGGCCTACGAGGACTTCGCCCAGGCCGATGAGATCTTCTCCTCCGGCAACTTCACCAAACTCGCGGTGGTCACCCGCATCGACGAGCGGCCGCTAGAGATCGGCCCAGTGTTCCGCCGGGCGCGCGAGCTCTACTGGGACTACGCACACGGGCGTTGATCAGGCGCTCGCCGTTTGCTTCGCCAGCGCCGCGGCACGGACTTGGCTGAGCGTGGTGGTGGGGCCGATGGCGTCGGCGTCGACCTTGACGTGGAGGATCGAGGGCAGGCCGGACGCCTGGGCGGCGCGGAAGGCGTCAGCGAAGTCCTCGGTGCGCTCCACCGTTGCTCCGAAGCCGCCGAAGGCGCGGGCCAGTGCGGCGAAGTCGGGGTTCTTCAGGTCGGTGGCGTAGACGCGGCCGGGATATTCGCGCTCCTGCGACAGGCGGATGGAGCCGTAGGAGGCGTTGTCCAGGACCAGGACGACGATCGGCAGGCCATATTGCACGGCGGTGGCGAACTCCTGGCCGTTCATCAGGAAATCGCCGTCGCCGTTGATCGAGACCACCTGGCGCTCGGGGAACAGCCGCTTCATCGCCACGGCGGCGGGCACGCCGTAGCCCATCGAGGCCGAGGTCGGGGCGATGTGGCTGTTGAAGCCGCGGAAGCGGTAGTAGCGGTGCAGCCAGGCGGCGTAGGCGCCGGCGCCGTTGCAGATGATGGAGTCGGCGGGCAGTTGCTCGCGCAGCCAGACCATGATCTCGCCAAGGTTGGTGGGGCCGGGCTGGGGTGTCGGCGTACCCGACCAGGCGAGGTAACCGGCATGGGCGGCCGCGGCCTGCCCGCGCCGGGCGATGGTCGATGGCGGCGTCAGCCGGTCTAGCGCGGCGGCGAAGCGGTTGGGGCTGGCCTGGATGGCGAGCTTCGGCGCATGGACGCGGCCGATCTCCTCGGCTTCGGGGTAGACGTGGATCAGCTGTAGCCCAGGGGCCGGGATATCGAAGAGGGTGTAGCCCTGCGACGGCACCTCGCCGAGGCGGCCGCCGATCAGGGCCACCACGTCGGCGTCCTTGATCCGGCGAACCAGCGCCGGGTTGGCGCCGAGCCCCAGGTCGCCGGCGTAGCAGCGGTGCCCGGGATCGAATAATGGCCCCCGCCGGTAGCTGGTGGCGACCGGCAGCTCAAATCGTTCGGCGAAGCGGTGCATCGCGGCGCGCGCGTCCTCGCTCCAGCGGCTGCCGCCGACGATCACCATCGGCCGCTCGGCGTTGGAGATCATCTCGTGGAAGGCATCGATCTCGGTCGCATCAGGCCCGGTCTCGATGGTCTGAACCGGCGCGCCGTCGGGCGAGGCGCTGAGCGCGTCCAGCACGTCGCGAGGCATGCCGATCACCACAGGGCCCGGCCGTCCGGAGGTGGCGACGCGGAAGGCGCGCGACACGACTTCGGCGATACGGTCGGGGTTGTCGAGCTCGGTCACCCACTTGGCCATGCCGGCGAATGCAGAGCGGAGGTCGAATTCCTGCCAGGCGCCGCGGCCGGCGAAGCCGCTCTCCACCAAGCCGGCGAACATGATCATCGGGGTGGAGTCGTGCTGGGCGATGTGGACGCCCGCCATGGCGTTTGTGGCGCCCGGTCCCCGGGTGACGAAGCAGACGCCCGGCCGCCCCGTCGCCTTGCCCACGGCTTCGGCCATCATGGCCGCTCCGCCTTCCTGGCGGCAGACGGTCATTTGGATGTGAGAGTCGTAGAGCGCGTCGAGCACTGCCAGGTAGCTTTCACCAGGCACGCAGAAGACGTGCTCCACCCCCTGAATGGCGAGCTGGTCCACCAGCGCACGCCCGGCGGTGCGACGGGTGGCGGCCATCTGGGCGCGCTCGTCGGCGGAAAGCATTTTCACGGCGTCAGACTCCGAACAGCACGGCTTCGGTGTGCCTCAGGTCGTTGAGGCGCGGACGGCGGGGGCCGCGGAAATACTTGGGCATGCGATCCTTGAAGAACTTGCCAACCAGCCCCGGCACGCGCGCCTCGCTGTCGAGCAGCACGACCGGCAGGCCGCGGCGCAGCAGGTAACGGCCGAGCGGGCCGGCGAAGCGGACGAAGTCGGCGGTGCTGGGGCAATAGGCGAGCTGGGCCACGCCCTTGCCGAAATGGCGGATTTCCCGGCGCACGAACACGAACGGCAGCCGCTCGCCGTCGCTTTCTACGATCAGGACGAGGCAGCTCGCCTTGGCGGCCGGTTCGATCAGGTTGTCGAACTCCGGTTCGCTGGCCGGATCATGGCGGCGGATGCGCGCGCTGAGCCGCGGCGGGCCCAGCGCCGGCACACAGGCCATCTGACCGTTGCTGTAGCGGCGGTAGCCCTGCGCATCGAGGATTGGCCAAGTGGGCCGCGCGGGCGAGATGTTCAGGTAGACCGCTTCCTTGAAGCTGAGCGCGGCGGAGGTCAGCAGGACGCCGTAGTTGCGAAAGGCGGGGCGCACATACCAGCTCGAGACGTTGCAGCGGATCTGGTCGCCCGCCTGGTCATCCACGGCGGAGAAGATCAGCAGGATCAGGCCGACCGCCTCGCCATCGACCTCCAGCAGATAGCCGTAGCGGGGGTAGCCGCCCGGAACCTGGCGCAGGCGCAGCACCTCCAGCGCCGCGCCCCAATACTCGGGGGTGCGGTCGGGGAAGCCCTCGCGTAGCAGGGCGGCGGCGGCGGCCAAATCCGCCTCCACGATCTGGCGACAGGCGATCTTGGGGACGGGCTTGGCCACGCGCGTGTCCCACTCCGGTGCGGCGACTGACGGCGCACCGCTTGCAAGAAGCGGGCGAGACGCGGCCGGACGCCGCGCATAGGCAACAAGGCAGGGGAAAATGGCCGTTCGCTCGAAGATCGCCGAGGAGATGGCGCTGGTCGCCAGCCAGCAGAACAAGCGGCTGGAGCCGCTGAACGACAATCTGGTGCTGCTCGACTGCGGCCTGGACTCGCTGTGCTTCGCCATCGTGGTGGCGCGGCTGGAGGACGAACTGGGCTACGACCCCTTCGCCACGGGCGAGGACGTAGAATTCCCCGTCACATTCGGCGACTTCGTGCAGGCCTATGAGCGCCTCGCCGCCTGACACGGGCGTCCAGCCGGCGCTGGAGGCGCTCTGCCGGAACTCCGAGGCGGTGTTCCGCACACGGACTGCAACCGTGTCGCGGCGGGAGACCGTCGCGAGGGAGTGGTTTCAGGCGCTCCGCACCCAAGTGAGCGGCGCGTCCGTGCTGGTCAGGACAACCAATCAGCTGGAGGCGGCCGTGGCGATGTTGGCGTGCGATGGCGCCGCTCGGCGGATGGTGCTGTGCCCGCCGGACTTCACCGATGAGCACCTGCCCGCCGTGCTGGATGACGCGGAGATCGATCTGATCCTCGAGAGCCGCGGCGGGCCCGAAAACCTCGCCCTTCGACAAGCTCAGGGTGAGGTTTTCTACTGCGGCGCCACGGATGGGGCTGATCTTCAGGGCGGCCATCAATGTAGCCCTCATGCTGAGCCCGTGGAAGCACGAGGGCGGGCTAAGACCGGCGCCGCAGTTCCCTCGCACATTCCAACGGAATGGGTGCTGTTCACCTCCGGAACGACGGGGCGGCCCAAGCTCGTGGTGCACACCCTGGAGGGGCTCGCGGGCGCCATTCGGCCGCCGGAGCCGGGGGCGCCGGAGGCGGTGTGGGCCACCTTCTACGACATCCGCCGCTACGGAGGGCTGCAGATTTTGCTCCGCGCCCTGATCGGCGGCGCGGACCTGGTGCTGTCGTCGCCGGAGGAGCCGGTGGCGGACTTCCTCGCGCGCATGGGCGAGGCCGGGGCGACGCACGTCACCGGCACGCCCTCCCACTGGCGCAAGGCGCTGATGAGCCCGGCGATCAAGCGCATCGCGCCGCGCTACGTGCGCCTGTCGGGCGAGATTGCGGATCAGGCGGTGCTGGACGGCCTGCGGGCGGCCTTTCCCGAAGCCGCGATCGGCCACGCGTACGCCTCCACCGAAGCCGGAGTCGGCTTCGAGGTCGCCGACGGGCGGGAGGGCTTCCCCGCCGCCTTCGCTGAGACCCGCGAAGGGCCGGTACAGATGCGCGTGGTGGACGGCTCGCTGCGCCTCCGCTCCGGCCGCGCCGCCAGCCGCTATCTCGGCGCCGGCGCCGCCCCGCTCCAGGACGAGGACGGCTTCGTCGACACCGGCGACATGATCGAGCGACGCGGGGACCGCTGGGTGTTCGCCGGCCGGCGCGGGGGGATCATCAACGTCGGGGGGCTGAAGATCCACCCGGAGGAGGTGGAGGCGGTGATCAACCGGCACCCCTCGGTGTCCATGTCGCTGGTCAAGGGACGGCGCAATCCGATCACCGGCGCGATCGTGACGGCCGAGGCGGTGCTCGCCGGCGCCGAGCCGACGCGCGAGCTGACGGAAGAGGTGCTGGAGCTGTGCCGAGCGGCCTTGCCGCCGCACAAGGTTCCCGCTTCGCTGAAGTTCGTGGATAGTCTGGCGGTCACCGCGGGCGGCAAGCTGGAGCGTACGATTGCGTAACGTGCTGATCAGCGGCGCCAGCCGCGGCATAGGGCTCGGCATCGCGCGTCGGCTCGCCTCCGACGGCTTCCGCTCGATCGCGCTGGCACGCAAGAGTTCGGATGAGCTGGAGGCGGCGATCGCGGAGGCCCGAGCGGGCCCCGGCGAGATCGCCTTCCGCGCCTGTGATCTTTCCCAAACCGACAGGATCGGCGAGCGCGTGCGCGAGCTGAAGGCCGAGTTTGGCGCCTTCTACGGCCTAGTCAACAACGCCGGCGCCAGCACCGAAGGCGCGTTGGCCAACGTCAGCGAGCCGGCGATCGAGGCGATGATCCGCCTGAACACCATGGCCCCCATCCTGCTCGCAAAATACGCCTGCAAGTCGATGATGGCGCAGGGCGAGGGGCGGATCGTCAACATGGCCTCGATCATCGCCACCACCGGCTTCAACGGGGTGGCGGTCTATGGCGCGACCAAGGCGTCGATGGTGGGGTTCACCAAGTCGCTGGCGCGCGAGCTCGGGCGGGTGGGGATCACCGTCAACGCCGTGGCGCCGGGCTTCATCGACACCGAGATGACCCGCGGCATGTCGGAAGAGGACATGGCCCGGGTGCGCCGGCGCAGCCCGATGAATCGCTTGGCCGAAGTTGAGGACGTGGCCGCGGCGGTCGCCTATCTGATGGGGCCGGGCGGCCGCAACGTCACCGGCACGGTGCTGACGGTGGACGCCGGCAGCACCGCCTGAAGCGCGAAAGAGCTCGTCATTTAGCCGAGATGTTCAACGCCACGGCGGCGTGGATGAGCGCCTTGAACGCCTGTTCGTCGATCTCCTCGCCCTTACGGATATCGATGGCGCGCCGCGTGGCGCCTTCGAGGCTGGAGTTGAACAGGCCCTTCGGATCCTCCAACGCGGCGCCCTTGGCGAAGGTCAGCTTGACGTAGGCCTTGTAGGTCTCGCCGGTGCAGATGATCCCGGCGTGCTCCCACACCGGCACGCCCAGCGGGTTCGACGGCTTTTTCCATTTGACCGCCTCGACCACCTCGGGCTCGGCCTCCTTGATGAGACGTCGGACGCGCGCGAGCGTCTGCCCCCGCCAATCACCTAGCTCTTGGGTTCGAGCCTCGATCGGCTGAGACGGAGAGTCCCCATCTTGGTCTTGTGTCGGGGCGCTCTTACTCTTCCTGGCCCGCGCTTCCGGCGACCTTCATCTCGGACGTCCTTTCCGACCGGCGCCTGAGATAGGCTCAAAGCTTGAGCGAGTCCCTCACCGTGGCCGGCCAGCCGTCGATATCCAGGCCGTGGGTGGCGAACATCGCGACGGCCAAGCGGTCCATCCCGAAGGCGACGCAGCCGGTGTGGGACAGCGCGCCGTCGGCGCCGTGCAGGCCCCAAACCTCGCCGAAGTGCTCCTGGTGGTAGTTGAAGCTCATGCAGGCGGTGGGCTTGGCCTCGGAGATCACCGGCACCAGCAGTTCGAACTTCAGCGACTGCTGCAGCTGGCTGACCGCCATGATCTGCCCGCCCCGGCCGAAGAAGGGGTCGCTGGCTACGTCCACCCGGTAGGGCAGGCCCAGCTGGTCGGCCATGCCCTTGGCGCGGGCGATCCAGGCCTCACGGAACTCGGCGATCTGCTCGGGCGAGCCGATGCGGACGTACTCGCGCATCCGGAACGACTGGAGGCGGTCGATGTCGGTTGAGGGCTCGCGGCGGAAGCAGTCGCAGCCGACGTCGAACAGCCAGCCACCGTCCGGCACGGCCCCGCGCGCGGCGGCGATCGGATAGACCGGATAGCAACTGGCCGGGGTCAGTACGAGGTCGGCCGATTGCAGGCTCGCGGTCCAGTCGCCGCCCATCTCGTGGCGGGCGGCGGCGGCGCGGATCTCGCGCTCGCTGCCGTGCAGGCAGCTGACGCAGCCGAGCAGGTTGGGGAAGCTGTTCAGGTAGCCCGAGCGCTCCAGCATCGAGCGGCTCATCACCGGGGGGAAGCGGAACACCTCGGCGCCATGCTCGCGACGGGCGGTGACGAAGGCGACCAGCGCCTCCACCACGGACTCATAGGGGCCGGTGCGGGCATAGACGCCGTCCGCGCCCATGGGGCGGAACAGCGCCTCGGCCAGCTGGTCCAGGCGGTCATCGTCGGGCGTTTCGACGAGGCGGGCGAGCGCGGTCATGGGGGCTCCGGGAACTCTAAGCGACCAGGGAATCCGGCGTCGCGCTCATCAGGGCGGAGGGGCCGAGGTTGGTCAGGATGCGGTCATTGTTGATCATGATCGGGGCCGAGAGGATGTCGCGCAGGTGCCGCCCGATGCTGGCATCCCCGTCGTTGCGGTAGCCGCCGAGGCCGCAGGTGCGCATGGCGGCAAGCACCGTCTGGAGCGCCAGCTCCGACACCTCGACCTTGAGCATGGTGATGGCGGTCTGAAACTCCATCTCGGCCAGCGCTCCCGTATCGCCGGATGCGGCCTCGTAGCGGGCCAGCGCGCCAGCCACGAGCGCGCGAAGCGCGTGCAGCGAGGACAGGGCCTTGAGGTAGTGGGCCGACGCGGGCGGCAGCTTGCCTTCGGAGTTGCGCGCCGCCTTGCGCAGGAACAGGCGAGCCCGCTCGACCGCGCCCGCGGCGATGCCGGCCCAGACCGAGCTCCACAGCAGGTGGGCGAAGGGCGTCATGGTCTGAGCGTGGATCGAGGCGTAGGGCTCGCTCAGCACCATGCCGGCCTCGCCCTCGGCGATCATGCGGAAGCCGGCGCTGCAGGTGCCGCGCATGCCCAGCGTCTCCCACGTCAGGGTAGGTTCGAGCGAGTAGGACTCCTTCGGAAACACCACCAGCACCTGGTCGGTGGGGGCGGCGTCGGCGTCCCGCCGGGCGGTGGTGACCACCGCGTCGGCCTGGGCCCCGTAGGACATCACCGTCGCCTCGCGCCGCAGGGAAATGCGGCTGCCTTCCCAGGCGATAGGCGCGGCGCTTGAGCGGACATCGCCCCCGCCCTGGCCCTCAGTGGTGGAGGAGGCGAGCAGCAGCTGCTCCTCGGCGACACGCGCAAGGAAACCATTCACCCAGCGGTCGGCGCCGGCGTGGCGCACCAGGCAGGCGACCTTCACCTGATGCATGGCGAAGATCATTGCCGTGGACGAGCAGGCCTGGCCCAAGGCGTAGCAGACCTCGGCCATCGCGGTGACGGAGGCGCCCTCGCCGCCGAGCGCCTGCGGGACCATGGCGCCAAGCAGTCCGTGCGCCTTGGCGGCCTCGATGGCTTCGGCGGGGAAGCGGGCGGCGGCGTCCACCTCCGCGGCATGGGCGCGGGCGACCTCGGCCACTGCCTTGGCCCGACTCTTGAGGTCGGGTGCTACCGCGTGCTCCGCGGCCAGGCCGATGTAGTGAACACTCATGAAACCAAACCCCCGCTCAAACCGGAACGCTCGGCCCAGTTTGTGCAAGAGCTGCGCCGGGGCGGCGGGCGGTGTCCGAAGCCGCGACCCAGTGTTCGGCACAGCGGAAGAGTTGAGATGGAACTGACCCTGGAGAAGCCCGCCGGTCAGCGGATCGCGGCCCTCGTCACCACCTTCCTGGCCAAGCGGCGCCCGGAGGTGGAGGTTGGAGCGGAGCAGGACCTGCGCAACGCCGGCCTGACATCGCTGGACCTGATGAACCTGATGCTGGCGGTGGAGAGCGAGTTCGACGTGTTCATACCGGAGACGCAGATGACGCCGGACAACTTCCGCTCCGTCCGCGCCATCGAGGCCCTGGTGACGACCCTGGCCTGACGCGCCGCGCCGAACCCGCCCATGCCGCTGGACCCCCACTGCGCCCGTGTGCTGCGGATGCTCGCGGCCGGCGGTGAGCCCGCGCAGACGGTGGTGGAGCGGCGGGCGGGGCTGGAGAAGCTGGCCGAAATCGCGACAGGCGAGCCGCTCTCGCTCGCGTCGATCAAGGACATTGCACCGTCTCTGGATCGCTCCTGCCCGGGGATGCGGCGCTACGACGCCGAAGGCGCCGCCAGTTTGCCGCCGGGGATCGTCTATCTCCACGGCGGGGGCTGGGTCGCGGGCAGCCTGGACACACACGACAGTGTCTGCCGCGCGCTCGCCGCCTCCACTGGCTTCACCGTCTTCTCCGTGGATTACCGGCTGGCTCCAGAGCACCCGTTTCCAACCGGCCTGCAGGACGCCCTCGCCGCCGTGCGCTGGCTGCGCCGGCATGGGACGGGACTTGACGTCGATCCCGCGCGCCTTGTGCTCGCCGGAGACTCCGCCGGCGGCGGCCTCGCCGCGGCGGCGGCGGCGGCCTTGCGCGACGACGAAGGCCCGCCATTGAAGGCTCTGCTGCTAGTCTGCCCGATCCTCGACCTAGCGCAGTTGCGCCCGAGCCGGATCGAGTTCGGCGAAGGCCACTTCATCAGCCGGGCCGCCTTCGCCGCGGATGTGGCGGGCTACGCGAACCCTGACGCCGATCTGTCCGATCCGGACATCTCGCCGCTGCAGGCGAGTGACTTCACCGGTCTGCCCCCCGCACTCATCCACCTTGCCGAGTTCGATCCGTTCCGGGACGAAGGCGCCGCCTACGCCGATCGCTTGAAGGAAGCTGGCGTTCCGGTGACGCGGACGCTGCACAGCGGCATGATCCACTACTTCTACGCCCTGCCGCGCCTGATCCCGCACGCGAGCGCGGCACTGGCGCAGATCGGCGCGGAACTGCGCCAGGCCGTCGGCTAGAGGCGCAGCTCGCCCGAGACGATCCGATCGTGGGCGTCCTTGTCGAGGGGGAGGTAAGCACCCTCGGCAGGGTCAAGGAAGTACAAGGGATCCTGCACCCGCTCGGGATCGAACCCCTCCGCTTGCAGTACCTGCTTCTTCGGCTTGAACGTCTCCGTCGCGGTCAGTTGCGACGCCAGCCGAATGAATAGCGGTCGTGCGTAGGTTGGCAGAGCCTGGCTGAGCTGGTCGCGCAGCTCGGCAAATTCGAAGCCATCACCAGCGACGATGGCCGCCATGCCGGCGCGGCCTTCGGCCCTAGGGACGATGACGCCGTAGACCGCCGCCTCCTGCACGCCGGGGCAGGCGGCGATCGCGTCGGCGACTTCGGCGGCGGAGACGTTCTCGCCCTTCCAGCGGAAGGTGTCGCCCAGGCGGTCCACGAAGTAGTAAAAGCCCTGCCGATCCCGGCGCATCAGGTCGCCCGTTCGCATCCACGCGTCGCCAGGGGCGAAGACGTCGCGCAGCACCTTCTTCTCCGTCTCGGCGGCGCTGGTGTAGCCTTCGAAACGGTTGGCGGCGTCGCCGCTCGCCTCAGCAATCCGCCCAATGGCCTCGCCAGCTTCGTCGGGGTCGCAGCGGATGCAACGGCCGTCCGCATCGCGCGTCGGTTCGCTCGTCTCCAGGTCCAGCCGCACGATGACGGCTGGGAAGCGGTGGGCGAGGAACGGCGGGGTGCGGCCGACGGCGCCGGGCTTTCCCTCGGCGTTATAGAGGGAGAAGACCCCTTCTGTGGCGGCGTAGAACTCCAGCACCTGTGGGACGGCGAAGCGCTCCTGAAACGCCCGCCACACCCCCTCGCGCAGGCCGTTGCCGCAGACCAGGCGCAGGCGGTGGCCGCGCTCCAGTGGGTGGTGCGGGGCGGCGGTGAGGTAGCGGCAGAGTTCGCCGATGTATTGGAAGACGGTGCAGTCCCAGGCGACCACCTCGGGCCAGAAGCGGCGGGCGGAGAACTTCTCGCGGATCACCACCGAGCCACCTTTGAGCAGCATGGCGCCGGTGGCCACCACCCCGCCCACGCTGTGGTACATCGGCAGGCAATTGTAGAGCCGGTCATCGGGCCCCGCGCCCATCATCCCCGCGAACCAGCCGGCCCACATCAGCAGGCGCCCGTGACTGACATTGGCCGCCTTGGGCAGGCCGGTGGTGCCGGAGGTGTAGATGTGCAGCGCCCGGTCCTTCAGGCTCACCCGGGGGAGCATGGCGTCGTCGAGCGGCGCGTCGTCGAAAGCCTTCGGGTCGAGAGAGAGGGCGCCCTCGCCCTCCCCTCCCCTGATCCAGAGTCGGGGCTGTTCTTCGAGGTGGGCGAGCGCCTGCTTGGCGCGGTTCGCCAGCTCAGGGGAAGCGATCAGGCAGCCTGCGGAGACCACCGAGATAGCGTGCGCGAGGGAGGGACCGGCGAGGTTGGTGTTCAGAAGGGCGGCGACGGCGCCGATGCGGGTGAGACCCAGCCACAGCGCCATGTAGTCGGGGCGGTTGGGCATCAACACGGCGACCACGTCGCCCTTGCCGAGGCCCTGGCTCAGCGCCCAGCGGGTGTAGGCGCGGGCGCGGGCGGCGAGGCCTGCATAGGTGAGGGTCTCCTGCTCCGAGAGCAGCGCGGGCGTTTCGCCCCAGGTGCGGCCGAGGTCGTCGACCACCTGGGGCAAGGTGCGGCCGGCCTCGGATAGCTGAGAGGTGGTCTCCAGCGCGCGCAGCCAGGCACGGTTGGCGCCGCCCTTGGCCGGCGGGGGCCCCTGCCCTACCAGCGGCTGGACAGGGACGACGGGAGCGAAGCCGTCCATCAGGAGGCTTGCCCGGCGGTCTTGCCGTAGAAGGGAGCGTAGAAGCGCCTGGACCAGAAGACCTTCCCCAAGCCGCGCGCCACGTGCTCGAGCAGGAATACGTAGCGCGGCGAACGCGCGGCCCAGAACAGCGCCGCCAGGGCGGCCGCGCCGCCGGCCTGGACCACGCCCTTGGCCATCGAGACGGCGACCCTCACCCAGTGCCGCGGGCGGCGCCCCGCCACGGTGGACGAGCCGCCCTGGCCGAAGGCGAAGGCGCGGCGCAGGACGTAGGCAAGGTTCATCCGCTCGGGCGCGGGATGCTCCCATACCTCCGCGTCGGCGGCCCAGGCGAAGCGGGCGCCCGCCGCGCGCATCCGCCGGAACACGACGTCGTCCTCTCCGCCCGACTGGTTGCGCTCCAGCGGGAACGGGGCTTCGGGCTCGGGCAGGGCGGCCAGACGGATCAAGCTGTTGCCGCAGCCGTAGAAGTGGCCGATCGACCCGCTCTGCGCCGGGCCCTGGCGGGAAAAGAAGCGCTGCAGATAGTCGCGGTGGGACAGGCGCTCGGGAACCTGGGCCGTCACCGGGCCGAACACCACGTCGGCGTCATATGCGCGCTGCGCGTAGAGGAGGGCGGCGAGCCAATGCGGGCGCGCCTCCTCGTCGTCATCGAGGAAGGCAATGAAGGCGCCGCGGACGGCGGCCACGCCGACGTTGCGGGCGGAGGAGACGCCGGGCTCCGGCTCGTGTCGGTAGACCACCGGCCAAGGCGCGCCGGCGGCGAAGGCTTCGACCGCCGCCTTGGCCGAAGGAACCTGGTCATTATCGACAACCACCAGTTCCAAAGTGGCCGGCTCCACCCCCTGCTGGGCCATGATTGAACGCACCGCGCGCGCCAGGCCCTCGGGCCGGCGCTGGGTGGGGATGACGACGGAAACCTGAACTGCCATGACTGTTACCCGCAGGCGCGGCGCCTCATCCACGGCGGCTCACGCGGCCCGCCCCGCCCGCTCGGCGGCAATGTCGAGCAGGTCCGACAGCACGCTCTCGGAGGTTGGCCAGCGGCCGGCGCCGCGGCCCCGCGCGGTCCAGACGGCCCCATCGGCCATGGTCAGGCGCAACAGGTTGCGGTCCACGTCCACGCCGGAAAAGACCGGGTCGGCGGAGAAGTTCACCGAGGCGGTGAGGCGGCCGCCTTCGTAAGCCGCGCGGGAGACCTGCTTGAGCCGGCCGAGGGCGGCGACGCGGGCGACGTGCTCGTCCAGCGCCTCGCGCCGCACCTCGGCTTCACCCACGGCTTCACCGAAGGCCTCCAGCGCCAGGATGCGCAGCTTGGCGGCGGCGTCACGGCCGTCGAGGTCGGCGGAGGGATCGGCTTCGGCCAGGCCGTTCGCTTGGGCCGAAGCGAGGGCGGCGGGGAAGCTGTCGCCGGCGGCCAGCCGGTCCAGCATGAAGTTCACCGTGCCGTTGAGCACGCCCTCGACGACGGCGATGCCGCCGTGGGAACGGGCGCGGCGGACCAACTCGATCAGGGGCGCGCCGCCGCCCACCGCTGCGGAATACAGCCAGCGGGCGCCGCTGGCCTCAGCCAGGGCCCGCAGGTCCGCGTGGCCGGCGACCACCGCCTGCTTGTTGGCGCTGACCACGTCCAGGCCCTGGCCCAGCGCCGTGCGCATCAGTTCGTCGCTGGTGCGGGCGCAGGAGAGGGCTTCCACCAGGATGTCGGGCTCGGCGGACAGCAGGTCGCCGGCTTCGGTCGTCAGCAGGTGTTCGATCCCCGCCGGGCGGGGCTTGGCGGGGTCGCGGACCAGCACGCCCACGACCTCGAAAGCGTCGGAGCGCGCCTGGAGCCGCTCGATCACGCCGCCGCCGACCACGCCGCAGCCGGCGACCGCAACGCGCAAGGGGCGGCTCGCGGCGCGGCGCACCGGCGGGCCGGCGACGGACCCGATCACCGTCACCTCGCCCCGGCCGCTGGCGCCGACCTCGATCTCCAGGCTCCGGCGTTCGGCGAAGTCCAGGGCTCGGCCCTGGATCAGCCGGCCGGCGATGTGTCGGGTGGCGTCCCAGCTGATGTGGCCGAACCGCAGGGCCTCGGCCTCGCCTTTAGGGTCGTGCTCGTAAACGCCGTCAACGTCCTTCACCAGCCGCACGCGTTCGGCGCCAAGTTCGGCGGCCAGGTAGGCTGCCGACAGGTCCGAACCGCCCCGGCCGAGCAGCACCGTGCGGCCTTCACCATTACGCGCGGTGAAGCCCGGCACGATCACCACGTCGTGGGCGGCGAAGGCGGCCTCGATGTTGGCTGGGTCCAGGCCGGTCGGCTCCGCCTCCTCGAGCGGCCCCTCCGCTCGCAGCCCAAGCTCCATGCAAGACAACGAGGTGGCGCTGAGGCCCGCGCGGTCGCAGGCGATGGCCAGCAGGGCGGCGGAAGATTCCTCGCCCAGCGCGACATAGCGGGGCAGGTGCGGGTTATCGTGGGTGCAGCCGATCGCGCGGGCGTCCGCGAGCAGGCGGTCGGTGACGCCCTGGAAGGCGGAGACCACGGCCAGCACGCGGCGGCCCTCGCGTACCCAGCGGTAGATTTCGGTGACCGCCTCGGGCGCGTCGGCGGGGCCACGCAGCACCGAGCTGCCGAACTTCAGCACCACCAGCGGGCGGGCGGGCTCGGCGGCGGGCGCCGGCTGCGCCAGGCCTTGGCGCGCCGCCAGCGCCTCGACATGGAGCGTCCGGGCGCCGGGCTCATGCCACCGGGCGCTTGGAGCGGGGGGGCGCGCGCGAAGCTCCGCCGGGTGTTGTTTCGGGACGGCTGCCGTGGTCATGGCCAAGCCCGCATCAAGGGGCATGCCAGCGGCTTTGGCCTGTGGGCGCGCACTTCGTGCATTTTCCTGGGACCGGATAAGGAGTCCGGTGAGTCCGGTTAGGGCAATGAGCGGGGGCCTGTGGCGGCCGGGCTCAGGACGACGATGTCAAAGACCGTGAAGGGCAGGATACAGCCCCTGGATCAGGGTTGGACAAGCGCGGGCGAGTTTGGGCGGACCCGCGGCGACAGGGACACGGCCGATCAGGCGGAGCTCACGGGGACGTAGGGCGAGCGGTCCTCGTAGTCCTCGTCGGCGGATGGCTCCGGAGGCTCGGGCAGGCGGCCGCCGGCGAACTTCACCAGAGCCTCGATGCGCTTCTCGATCGGGGGATGGGTGGCGAACAGGCCGATGGCGCCTTCGCCGTGGTCGTCGAGGAACATGGCGCGCACCTGCGCGGGCGCGTCGATGTGGCTATGGCCGGAGATCTTCAGAAGCGAGGAGATCATCGCGTCCGGGTTCTTGGTCAGCTCGACGGCGCCCATGTCGGCGATGAACTCGCGCTTGCGCGAGATCGCCATCTTGATCACCAGCGCCAGCAGGTAGCCCGCCGCGGCGATGGCGAGCGCGATCAGGATGATCACGCCCCCTCCCCCGCCCTTGCCGCTGCCGCGCGAGCGGCGGCCGGCGCCGCCGAACTGCATGGCGCGGAAGATCACCTGGGCCAGCAGGGTGATGACGCCGGCGAAGATCGAGGCGATCACCATCAGCCGCACGTCGCGGTTGATCACGTGGGTCATCTCGTGCGCCAGCACCGCCTCCATCTCCTCGCGGCTCAGCGCCGCCTTCAGCCCGGTGGTGACGGTCACGCTGTAGCGGCCTTCGTGCAGGCCCGTGGCGAAGGCGTTCAGCGCCTCGTCTTCGATGATGCGCAGCGCCGGCGTGCGCATGCCGCGCGAGATCGCCAGGTTTTCCAGCAGGTTGTAGAGCTCCGGCTCGTCAGCGCGCTCGACCTTCCGGGCGCCGGTGGAGAGGTCGATGATCGCCTGGTAGGCGACATAGGCGATCGCGAACCAGACCAGCGAGACAGTCACGGCAAGCGGGACGCCGGCGGCCAGGCCGGCGAAGGCTTGGGCCAGGTCGCCGCCGAGCCGGCCGGTGGACGGCAGCAGTCCCCAAGCCATCAGCATCAGCTCGGCGGCGTAGACCATGCCGGTCAGCAGTACGGGGAAGCCGGCCAGCAGCAGCAGCGACTTGAAGTTGTTGTTCCAGATGTAGGTCTTGAGGCCGACGGCCCCCATCGGCGCGGCCTAGAACTTCACCTGCGGCGGGGCGGAATAGGCGGCCCGGTTCTCGCCGAGGTCGAAGAAGGTGCGCTCGCGGAAGCCCAGCGGGCCGGCCAGCAGCACCGCTGGGAATTGCTGGATGCCGGCGTTGTACTCCGCCACCGCGTTGTTGAAGAACCGCCGCGCGGCGGCGAGCTTGTTCTCGATGTCGGACAGCTCGCTCTGCAGCTGGAGGAAGTTGGTGTTGGCCTTCAGGTCCGGATAGGCCTCGGCCACGGCGAACAGCTGGCGCAGCGCGCCGGTCAGCATGTTCTCCGCCTGCACCCGCTCGTCCACCGAACGCGCATTGGAGACCGCGGCGCGGGCGTTGGTGACCGCCTCGAGCGTCCCGCGCTCGTGGCCGGCGTAGCCCTTCACGGTCTCGACCAGGTTGGGGACCAGGTCGCCGCGCTGCTGCAGCTGCACGTCGATGTCGGCGAAGGCCTGGTTGACGTGCTGGCGCAGCCCGACGAGGCGGTTGTAGATCCCCATCAGCACCAGGCCGACCACGGCCAGGATGACGAGGACGACGATCAGCGTGATCATGGCTTGTCCCGACTAGGGCGCCCGACGCGCCCGCCCGAACGCAGATATGGCGCCTCGTGACCTCGTTGGGGAGAGGCGCCGAGGATCGGCCGAAAATAGAACGACCTGCGGCGCCGGGCGTTGGCAAGGCGGCGGCGGTTCAAGAGCCGCGGGAGACGGCGCGATGGACCTGCTGAACGAGCTTTTTGGCGAGTCGAAGAACGACCTCACCGCTTGGCAGATGAGCGCCAGGGCGCTGGTGGTGTTCGCCTATGGCCTGATCCTGGTGCGGCTGGCGGGGCGGCGGATCTTCGGGCGCTGGAGCGCGCTCGACATCGTTGTGTCGGTGATCATCGGCTCCAACCTCAGCCGCGCGCTGACCGGCAACGCGCCGCTGCTGGCGGTGCTGGTGTCCAGCAGCGTGCTGGTGGCGGTGCACTGGCTGCTGGCCGCCGCGCTGGCCCATTGGCGTCCGCTCTCGCGCCTGATCGAGGGCAGGCCGATCTACCTGGGGAAAGACGGCGCCATCGATTGGAAGCTGCTCAAGCGGCGCACCATCAGCGAGGCCGACATGCACGAGGCCCTGCGTCAGGCGGGCGTGCCCGACGAGAACGCGACCAAGCTGATCACCCTGGAGCCCAGCGGGAAGATTTCGGTGATCAAGGCGTGAAGCCGCCGGTCCGGCCCGCTGTCACGCTCACACCCCCCGAGATCAACTTCGTCCGCTCGCTGGTGATCTGGGAGGACAGCGAGTTGCTGGCCCTGAACAAGCCGGCGGGCCTGTCCAGCCAGGGCGGTCGGGGGCAGATACACACCCTGGACGAGCTGCTCTGGGCCTTCGCCAAGCGCGGCAAGCCGCGCCCGCGCCTGGTCCACCGCCTGGACCGCGACACCTCCGGCGTGATCCTGACCGCCAAGACCAAGCCGGCCGCGGCCTTCATGGGTCGGGCGCTGATGGGGCGGCGGGTGGAGAAGACCTACCTCGCCGTGGTCACGCCCGGCGCGCCAGAGCCGGCCGAAGGGACAATGGACCTGCCGCTGCGGCGCGAGGAACTGGGGCGGGAGGCATGGATGCGCCCCTGCACGCCCGATCATCCGCAGGCGGAGGCGGCCTCCACCCGCTACCGCACCCTTTCGCAAGGCGCAGGGGCGGCGCTGGTCGAGCTCAGCCCGCGCACTGGGCGGATGCACCAGCTGCGCGTCCACCTGGCGGCGGTCGGGCGGCCGATCGCGGGCGACGCGCGCTACGGCGGCGCCCTCGCTGTCGGCGGACACACTGCCCCACGGCTGATGCTGCACGCGCTGGCGCTGGAATTCCCACACCCCGCCGGCGGCTCATGCCGGATTCATGCCCCGCCGCCGGAGGATCTCCGCGGCCTTTGTGAGAGGCTGGGCCTGCGCCTGCCTACCTGACCTCAGCGGTGTTGGGCCGGTGGTCGTCGGGGCCGTCGAGTCCGCCGGTGTCGGCGCCGGCCTCCGACAGCACCTCCCGCAGGAGGTCGGCCGAAATGCCGAGGCGGTGGCCGATCTCGGCCAGGGTCAGCCCCTGGGCCTGCCAGTCGAGCACCGTCTGAACGTCGATGCGCGGGTCTTCGCCGGGGCCGGTCATGGCGCAGCAATCCGCCTCGGCCGCCAGAGGTTCCGAGAACGACTCGCCCGGCCGCGCATTAGGGCAGCGATGCAGAAGCTCCTGATCATGATCGGCATTGCGGTCCTGGCCGCCGGGCTGCTCTGGCCGCTGCTCGCCAAGCTCGGGCTCGGGCGGCTGCCCGGAGACATTGTGGTGCGGCGCGAGGGCTTCACCTTCTACGCGCCGATCGTCACCAGCCTGGCCTTAAGCCTGCTGCTGACCCTGATCCTGTGGCTCATCCGCCGCTGAGGCTCCGGCCCCCCGGTATTTCCACGCCACCCACAGCGGCCCCGAGCAGGCGAAGGCGGCGGTGAAGCCGGTCCCGAACAGGAGCGCCCGGTCCAGCGGGAAGGCCAGGACCAGCAGCAGCAGCCCCGCGAGCGCCAGCCCGGCGCGCAAGGCCGTCAGCCGCGGGCGGAGCTGCGCCGGCGCGAGGTAGGCCAGCACCGCGCCGGCCAGCACGGCCCAGCCGGCGATCTCGAGCAGTGACGTCATTCCGCCGCCAGCGCGTGGGGCGCCCCGAGCCAGCGGTCAAGGTCGTTCAATGCGCGCAGGCTCATCAGCCGCTTCTTCGCCCGCCCCCGCTCCTTGTGCGGGATCTTCAGCCCCCCCTCGTCGCGCCGCGGCGTCTCCATCGGCGGCAACAGGCCGTAATTGATGTTCATCGGTTGGAACGTGCCCCCGCCCTCGATGTGCCCGCCGGTGATGTGGCCCACCAGCGCGCCCAGCGCCGTGGTCGGCGGCGGCGCCTCCAGCGCCTTCCCCAGCCGCTCGGCGGCGGCGAAGCGGCCGGCCAGCAGGCCTACCGCCGCGCTCTCCACGTAGCCCTCCACCCCCGTGACCTGGCCCGCGAAACGGAGCCGGGGCATGACCTTCAGCCGCAGCTGGCGGTCCAGCAGGCGCGGCGAGTTGATGAAGGTGTTGCGGTGCAGGCCGCCGAGCCGAGCGAACTGCGCGTTATGGAGCCCGGGAATCATGCGGAACACCTCCGCCTGCGCGCCGTGCCTCAGCTTGGTCTGGAAGCCGACCATGTTGAACAGGGTGCCGAGCGCATTGTCCTGCCGCAGCTGAACCACCGCGTGGGGCTGGCGGCCGGTGCGGGGGTCGGTCAGCCCCACCGGCTTCATCGGCCCGAAGCGCGGCGTCTCGCGCCCCCGCTCGGCCATCACCTCGACCGGCAGGCAGCCCTCGAAATAGGGCACATGCTCCCAGTCCTTGAACTCCGCCTTGGGCGCGGCCAGCAGCGCGTCGACCAAGGCCTCGTATTGCTCCCGGTCGAGCGGGCAGTTCACGTAGGCGGCCGCGTCTCCTCCCGGACCAGGCTTGTCGTAGCGCGACTGGCGCCAGGCGACGGAGAAGTCGATCGACTCCGCGTGCACGATCGGCGCGATGGCGTCGAAGAAGGAGAGGTGTTCCTCGCCCGTCAGCGCCCGCACCGCCTCGGCCAACGCGGGAGAGGTCAAAGGGCCGGTGGCGACGATCACGCTGTCCCATTCCGACGACGGCAGGCCCGCCACCTCCTCGCGAACAATGGTGATCAGCGGATGGTTCTCGACCGCCGCAGTGACCGCCGACGAGAACGCCTCCCGGTCCACCGCCAGCGCCCCGCCGGCGGGCGCCTGGTGGGCGTCGGCGCAGGCCATGATAAGTGAGCCGCAGCGGCGCATCTCCGCGTGCAGCAGCCCGACGGCGTTGTGCTCCCAGTCGTCCGAGCGGAAAGAGTTGGAGCAGACAAGTTCGGCCAGTCCGCCGGTCTTGTGGGCGTCGGTGCCCCGAAACGGACGCATCTCGTGCAGCAGCACCGGCGCGCCCGGCCGCGCCGCCTGCCACGCCGCTTCCGAGCCGGCCAAGCCGCCGCCGATCACGTGGATGGGGTTCATCGGCGGGCACATAGCCCGGCCGCCGCAACCGGCAAAGCCGTGGCCCGTCCGCGGCCGCGCCACTTGTGCGACAGCGACCGCTCAGCTTAGCTGCGAACAGCGGCTTGGGGGCTGGTGATGGCGGATTTCTCGCTCGGCAAGGCGCTCGGCGCCGGTTTCACGGTCATTCGGCGCAAACCGGCGGCTCCGCTCATTTGGGGCCTGCTCTACGCGCCGCTGATGTTGGGTCCGATCCTGATCACCATGATCGTTCCACAGCCGGACACGAGCGCGACCGCCACGCCGCAGGAAGCGCTCGGGCGGATTTGGGTGTCGTTGCTGCCCCTGTTGATGCTTCAACCCTTTCTCCTGGTGGGCTCGATCGTCGTGCAGGCCATGTTGCAATGCGCGATCTTCCGGTCGGTGCTGGAGCCCCAGAACAGCCGCAGGTTCTACCTCGCGCTGGGCCCCCAGGAACTGTGGGTCGGGCTGGCCCAGTTTTGTCTCGGCTTCGTACTCATGGTTCCGATGTTCGGAGCGTTGGCCGTGGTCTTGCCTGCCGGCGTCGGCGTTTACTTCGCCGCCGGCGGCGGCCACCAAGCCATCGCTCCCGTCGCCGTCTACGCAGTGATCGCGGGGCTCGCCGTGCTGGCGCTGACGCTCTGGGTGTTCGTCCGCTTCTCGATGGCCGCGCCGATGGCCTTCGCGGACCGCAATTTCCGGCTGCTGGAGTCCTGGCCCCTGACGCGCGGCCATGCTGGGCGGCTGATGCTGCTCGGCCTGCTGGTCATGGCCATGGTGATAGGGGCCTATGCCGTGCTGGCCCTGGTGGTGGGCGCCAGCACCTTGATGGCGGTATTCACGGCCACGGCGCTCGCCGCCTTCAACGGAGGCGCCGACGGTCGGACCGTGGGCGCCGGCGTGATTTTCTTTTTCGGTGTGTTCGCTGTGCTGTCCGGCTACTTGTGGGCGATCACCGTAGCGCCTTGGGCTGACGCTTTTCGGCAACTGCGGGCGGGCCAAATCGGAACAGCGGCGCCAGCCGGCGCCTGATCCCCTTCCCCGCCGTCCCCGCCGCGCTACATAACGCTCGATCCGGCAACGCCGGGCGGGCAGGGGATCATGCGGGAAGCCAAGGTGACGGTCGGCGGCGCGGTCGGCCATGCGCTGTCGCTGTTCGCCGCCCATTGGCGCGCGCTGTGGGGCGTCCTGGCGCTGAACGCGCTGGCCGCGACGGTGACGGCGGCGGGGCGCCTGACTCTAAATCCGCTCCTGCTGGGCGTCGGCGTTGTCATGACAGGGCTGTTCGGGCTGATGCTCTACGGCGCGCTCTACCGCCTCGCCTTCGCCGACCGGCACGGCGAAGATCCGGAGTTCCGCCCCGCCCAACTCGGCGTGCAGTGGCGGCGGACCGAGTGGCGGCTGTTGCTCGCGCTTCTGCTGCAAGGCGTGGCGCTGGGTTTCATCGCGCTGCTGCTGCTGCTGGCCGCGGCCGCGGTGCTGTTCGGCCTGTTCACCGCCCAGGGGATCGATCCGGCCGCGACCTTCAAGGCTCCCATCGATCCGTCCAAGCTGGACCCGCGCGCGCTGCTGCCGCTGGCGCTGGCGCAGCTGGCGGTGCTCGCGCCGCTGGTCTACGTCGGCCTGCGGCTGAGCCTGGTGATGCCGGCCACCGCCGACCGCAAGGCGGTCCAGGTGTTCCGGACCTGGAAGTGGACGCGCGGCCAGGTGCTGCGCATCCTCATGGCCGAGATGCTCATGGTCCTGCCGTTCCTGCTGCTCAACAGCCTAGCCGGGCGCACCCTGGCCGAGGCGGCGGGGCTCTCGGCCGGCGAGGCCATGGCCACGGCGGTGGCGCTCGGCATCCCCAGCGGCGCGGTGCTGGCGCCGCTGTCGGCGGGGCTGGCGGCCTATTTCTACCGCAACCTCGCCCCGCCGCCCGAGCGTTCCCCCTCCTAGCATGTCGCACTTTCCCGTAACCGAGGCGGCGCTTTCCGGCTTCACCCTGCTGCGGCGGCGACCGCGCGAGGTGCTGATCTGGGCCGGCGTGCGCCTGGTGATGAACTTCGCCATGGGCGCGCTGGTGCTGGTGCTGGGCGCCCAGCGGCTGAGCCAGCTGCAGGCGATCAGCGACACCGAGGCCGACGTCTCCCTGACCCAGATCGGCCAGGCCCTGCTCAGCGCCTGGCCGCTGATCGCGGTGCTGGTCCCGCTCAGCCTGGTGGTGCAGACGGTGCTCTACGCCGCCATCTACCGCGCCTGGCTGCGACCCGAGCAGGACGCCGGCGCCTACCTGCGGCTTGGCCGCGACGAATTTCGCCTGATCGGGGTGACGCTGCTGTGGATGCTGCTGTTCGCTGGCGTGCTGTTCGCCGTCACCTTCATCGCCGGCGTGATCGCGGCGCTCGCCGATGAGGCGCTGCGGCCGTTCGCGGCGGTGACCGGGCTGGTGCTGTTCCTGGGCGTGCTGTTCGTGCTCCTGTGGGCCATGGTGCGGCTGTCGCTGGCCTGGACCGCCACCTTCGCCCACCGGCGGATCGAGGTGCTGCGCTCCTGGCGGCTAACGCGCGGGCGGTTCTGGCCCCTCTCCGGCGCCTACTTCGTCGCCTTCGCCGTAGCGCTGGTGGCGGCGCTGGCGGTGCTCGCCGCCTTCGCCATCCTGGCGGTGACGGTGGCGGTCGCGTCGGGCGCGGGGATGGCGGCGGCGGGGCAGGCGTTCAACCCCAACGCCACCAGCCTGGCGGCCTATTTCACCGTGGCCATGCTGGGCTACCTGGCGATGGAGGCGCTGATCTCCACCCTGACCACGGTCCTGCTGCTCACCCCCACCGCCGAAGCCCTGCGCGTGCTCGACGCCGAGGCCAAGCCCGCCGCCTCGTCCGCATGAGGGCCTCGACCTTCGCCCCCTTGCCCGCCGGCGCGCGTGTGCCGCCGCTGTGGGCCCAGCCGCTGGTCGCGGTCGGCCTGTTCCTGGTCCCGCTGGTCCCCACGCTGCTGCTCTCCGGCCTGGTGTTGAGCCTGCTCGACGCCCAGGGCCGTCCCGCCCAGGCCCTGTTCGGCGACTGGCGCGCGGCGCTGGCGATCATGGTCACCTACGCCGCCCTGCTGGTCGCGGGGGTGCTGCTGTGGACCCGGCTGGCCGAGCGGCGGCCGCTCGCCACCCTTGGCCTGTGCGGACGTGTCGGCGGCCGCGAGGCGGCGTGGCTGGCTGCGGGGCTCGTCTGGTCGGCGGCGGTGACCCTGCTGTTCGGCCTGATCCCCGGTGGCGAGACCGGCCCAGACCTGTCGCACCTCTCCCCAGCCGCGCTGGCCTGGCTGCCGCTGTTCGCCGCCATGCTGCTGCTCCTGGCCTTCATGGAGGAACTCGTCTGCCGCGGCTGGATGCTCTCGTCCATCGCCGCCCGCGCCGGCGCCGTAGCGGGTATGGTCCTGTCGGGGCTGGTGTTCGCCGCCCTCCACGTCTTGCCCTGGGAGCTCACCGAACCCGCCAAGCTGCTCAGCTTCGGCGGTTACGCGGCCATGGGCGCGGGGCTGTGCGCGCTGGCGCTGCATGCGGGCCAGCTGTGGACGCCGACCGCCTTCCACCTCGGCTACAACGCCGTGTTCGCCGCCCTCTTCCTGGCCCAGCCCAACGCCTCGCCCGAGCAGCTCTGGCGCATGCTCGAGTCCGAGCCGCGCGGCCTCACCGAACTCCCCGAGGCCGCCGCCTGGCTCGCCGCCAACGCGGCTCTGGCCGGCGTCTTCGTCACCCTATGGCACAGAAAAGCCGCCCGCGGCCAATCCAACCGCGGGCGGCCCTCGGGAGAGACCGTCTCCTGAGTTCTGAGGACTACCAGCGCCGCCAGTGGCGGTACGGGCGGTAGGGCCGGTAGACGAAGCGCGGCCGCACGACCACGCCGGGGCCATACCAGCCGTAGCCGACCACCGGCGCACCGACGACCACCGGGCCGCCGTAGTAGCCGGGGCCGTAGCCGCCGTATCCGTAAGCCGGGCCGTAGCCGTAGCCAGGACCGTAGCCGTAACCGCACCGCGCCGCCCCGTTGGACGAGCCGATCGCCGCGCCGGTCGCCGCGCCCAGCGCGCCGCCGACCCAGGCGCCTTCGGTGCGGTCGCGCCGCGGCGCGACACCATGGCCGACGACGGCGCCCAGCGCCCCGCCCACCAGGGCCCCGGCCAAGGTGCTCCCGCGCGCCGAGCGGCGGCAGTTCTCGTATTCCCAGCGGGCCCGCTCGGCATGGTACGCCTGAAGCCTCTGCCGGTACTCGCGATCTTCCGGCCGCAGCGGGGCGGACGCCATTTGCCCTTGACCGGCGTAGCCGCCGTGAGCGCCCATCGGCGGCGCCTGGCCGTAGTCGGCCGGTCCGCCGCGGCCGTCGGCGTAGCCGCCGTCCATGTCGGCCGGCGGGGCTTCCCAATCGGCGTCGCCTGGAGGGCCGCTGGCGGGCGGCGGCGGCACCGGGACCTGGGTCTGGGCCGCGGCCAGGGCCGGGGCAGCGGCCACGGCCAGGGCGGCCAGCGCCGGCGCCAGAAGCATTGTCTTGGACATTGACGTCTCCTCGAGAGCGAAGGCTCGCATGACGAACGCGCCGACCTCCGGTATCGGTCCGGCCGCCGCATCGGATTTCGGGCGCCACCTATGGCCGCTGGTTCCTGAACGGCAGTTGACGAGGCCGTTCACCCTTGCCCTCCAGACGCAAGCCGCCCCGGCCGCAGGCCGCCCCGCCCCCTCCAGGCCCGCCCGTGGAGCTGGCCATCGAGTCCGTCGGCGGGAGGGGCGACGGAGTGGCGGCGGGGCCGGTCTATGTCCCCTTCACCCTGCCGGGCGAGCGGGTGCGGGCGCGGCTCGCCGGCGAGCGGGGCGAACTGCTGGAGGTGCTGGCCGCCAGCCCCGAGCGCATAACTCCGGTGTCACCCCACTACGGCGAATGCGGCGGGTGCGCGCTGCAGCACTGGGCCCACGCCCCCTACCTCGCCTGGAAGCGGGAGCAGGTGCGCCTGGCTCTCGCCCGCGAGCGTATCGAGACCGAGATCCTCCCCTCCGTCGCCGCGCCGCCAGGCTCGCGGCGACGGCTGGCGCTGCACGCGAGGCGGGGAACGGCTGAGGCCGCCCGGATCGGCTTCAAGGCCCGCGGCGGGTGGCGCCTGGTCGAGGTGGAGGTCTGCCCCATCGCCGACCCGCGCCTCCAGGCCGCCTTCCCCGGGCTCAGGCGCCTGGCCGCGCCCCTGTTCGAGCACCCCAAGTCCGCACCGACCCTGCACGTGACCTGGACCGACACCGGCCTCGACGTCGATATTACCGGCGTCGAGCGCCGCTCCGGCGGCCTCTCCGCCGACTCCCGCCTGCGCGTGGCCGAGGCCGCCCAGGCGCTGGACGCCGCCCGGGTGACCCTCGCCGGCGAGCTCCTGTTCGGCCAGCGTCCGCCGCTGGTCCGCTTCGGCAAGGCCGTCGTCGCCCTCCCGCCCGGCGGCTTCCTTCAGGCCGCGCCGCAGGCGGAAGCCGCGATGGCCGCCTTCATCGCCGAGGCGCTGGGGGGAGCCGTCCGTGTCGCGGACCTGTTCTGCGGCGCCGGAACCTTCACCTTCCCCATGGCCGAAGCCACGCCCGTGCACGCCGCCGACGGCGCCCCCGACGCTGTCGGCGCCCTAGCCGCCGCCGCCGTCACGCCAGGCTTGAAGCCGATCACCACCGAGGTGCGCGACCTCTTCCGCGAACCCCTGAGCCCCGCCGAACTCCGCCCCTTCGACGCCGCGGTGTTCGACCCGCCCCGCGCCGGCGCGGCCGAGCAGGCCCACGCCTTCGCCGCCTCCGGCCTGACCCGCGTCGTCGGCGTCTCCTGCAACCCCTCCACCTTCGCCCGCGACGCGCGCGCCTTGGTCGACGGCGGGTTTCGATTGGAGCGCGTTCTGCCCGTCGACCAGTTCCTGTGGTCGCCGCACGTGGAGCTGGTCGGCCTGTTCGCCCGCTGAGGTGAGCGGCGTCGGCTTAGGAAGCCGGGGCTGTCAGCCCTGACCGGCTTCCTCGCCTGAAGCTTCCTCTGACGCGGGAGCTTCGAGCGCGGGAGCTTCTTCTCCCGCCGCTTCCGCCGGCGCGGCGTCTTGAGCCACCGTGCCTTCGGCCGCGGCGTCATCCGCCGAAGAGGCTTCCTCAGCCGGAGCAGCGGCCGCTTCGGCGGCAGCGGCGGCTTCGGCTTCGGCGGCTTCGGCGGCGGCGGCGCGAGCCGCTTCGTCGCGGTCCGAGCGTTCCTTGGCGCGTTCCTCGGCCTTCTTGCCGGGCTTGCCCTTGTTCGGGTTGGAGCCAGCCTGCCACTTGACCATGCCGCCCAGGCTCTCGTCCTGCGACAGGAAACGGGCGACGCGGTCGGTGGGCTGGGCGCCCTTGCGCAGCCATTCGGAGATGCGCTCGCTCTTCAGGGTAATGCGGTTGGGATCGTCCTTCTTGAGCAGCGGGTTGTAGGAGCCCACGCGCTCGAGGAAGCGGCCGTCGCGGGGGGAGTGCGAGTCGGCGACAACGATCTGGTAGTAGGGGCGCTTCTTGGCGCCGCCGCGGGCGAGGCGGATTTTCAGCATTGGAGGAGTCCTTTCGCGGTTCGTTCTAGGGTTTGATCTTGAAGGGGAAGCCGCCGCCGAGGCCGGGCAGGCCGCCGCTGGTAGGCGCGCCGCCGCTGAGGCCGGGGAGGCCCCCGCCGGATTTCATCAGTTCCTGCGCCTTCTGCATGTCGGCGGGAGAGACCTTGGGCATGCCGCCGCCGCCCATGCCGGGCATGCCGCCGCCCAGCATGCCGGCCATCTTGGCGAAGCCCTTGCCACCGTCGCGGCTCATCATCTTGAAGGCGTCCTGCATCTGGCGGTGCTGCTTGAGCAGGCGGTTGACCTCGGCCACCTCCACGCCGGAACCGGCGGCGATGCGGCGCTTGCGCGAGGCGGCCAGGATGTCGGGCTTCTTGCGCTCCTTGGCGGTCATCGAGCGGATGATGGCGATCTGGCGGTCGATGGCCTTGTCGGAGATGTTGGCCTCGGCGATCTGCTTCTTGATCTTCTGCACGCCGGGCAGCAGGCCGAGGATGCCCTGCATGCCGCCCATCTTCTGCATCTGCCCGAGCTGGTCGGCCATGTCCTCCAGATCGAACTGGCCCTTGGACAGCTTGCGCGCCATCCGCTCGGCCTTGGCGGCGTCGTAGTCGGCCGCCGCTTTTTCCACGAGCGAGACGATGTCGCCCTGGCCGAGGATGCGGCCGGCGACGCGGCGGGCGTCGAACACGTCGAGCGCGTCGATCTTCTCGCCGGCGCCCAAGAACTTGATCGGCAGGCCGGTGACCTGGCGCATCGACAGCGCCGCGCCGCCGCGGCTGTCGCCGTCCATGCGGGTCAGGATCAGGCCGGTGAGCGGCAGGCGCTCATGGAAGGCCTTGGCGGTGCGGACCGCGTCCTGACCGGTCAGGGCATCGGCGACCAGCAGGGTTTCGGCGGGGGTGGAGATGCGGGCGATGTCGGCGGCTTCCGCCATCATCGCCTCGTCGAGCGTGGTGCGGCCGGCAGTGTCGAGGATCAGGACATCGAAGCCGCCGAGGCGCGCGGCGGACAGGGCCCGACGGGCGATGTCGGGGGCGGACTGGCCCTGGACAATCGGCAGGGTGTCGACGTCGGCCTGCTGACCGAGGATGGCCAGCTGCTCCATGGCGGCGGGGCGACGGGTGTCGAGCGAGGCCATCATCACCCGCTTGCGCTGCTGCTTCGAGAGGCGCAGCGCCAGCTTGGCGGCGGTGGTGGTCTTGCCCGAGCCCTGCAGGCCGCTCATCAGGATCACGGCGGGGGGCGTGACGTTGAGGTCGAGGTCCTCGGGCTCCTCGCCGCCCAAGAGTTCAATCAGGCCGTCGTAGACGATCTTGATCACCTGCTCGGACGGCTTGACCGCGCGCAGCACCTCTTCGCCCGCCGCGCTCTTGCGGGCGTGGGCGATGAACTCCTTGACCACCGGCAGGGCGACGTCGGCCTCGAGCAGGGCCACGCGCACCTCGCGCAGCGCCTCGTCCACGTCGTGGGCGGTCAGCGCGCCGCGGCCCGAGAGCCGGTCGAAGACCCCGTTCAGGCGATCGCCGAGAACGTCGAACATCAAGCACTCCTTGCGCGCAACGCGGCCAGCCCCCGTGCGCGATCACGCGGACGGGGGTCCTCGCCGCCCTCGTCCGATATGGGGATCGGGGTCGTGGCGGTGGAGGGCGCTGGAAGCTTGCGCCGGAAGCGGGGGCTTATGCCCCAAGAGGGGCGCAGAGGCAACCGACGCGCCGGGAACGCGGACGCGTGCCGGAACCTATATGCGTGAGATGGCCCTGGCCGATCTGCTCACCGAGATTCGCGCCTGCCGCGCGTGCGCCGGCGAACTGGCGCACGAGCCGCGGCCGGTGGTGCATGTGTCGCCGGAGACTCGGCTCTTGATTTGCGGCCAGGCGCCGGGGCGGCGGGTGCACGAAAGCGGTATGCCGTTCACCGACGCATCGGGCGACCGGCTGCGCGACTGGATCGGGGTGGATTACGAGACCTTCTACGGCGATCCACGCATTGGGGTGGCGTCGATGGCATTCTGCTTTCCCGGCACCAATCCCAAGGGCGGGGACTTCCCGCCGATGCGCCGGTGCGCCCAGACGTGGCGGCCCCGGCTGATGGGGGCGCTGCCGAAGGTGGAGCTGACGTTGCTGGTCGGCGCCCACGCCATCGCCTGGAAGCTGGGGGAGCGGGCGAAGGGATCGATGACCGAGACGGTGCGGGCGTGGCGCGAATACCTGCCGGAAGACGTGCCGCTGCCGCACCCGTCCTGGCGCAACACGGGCTGGCTGAAGCGCAACCCCTGGTTCGAGGAGGAGGTGACGCCCTGGCTGAAGCGGCGGGTCAGGGAGCTGCTGGCGTGATCCGCAAGCTGGCCGCCGCGACCGCGCTGCTGGCTTCGGCTTGCGCGCCGGTGGTGCAGGAGGCGGGCAAGCCGCACGCGAGCTTCGCCGGGCCGCGGCTGATGACCGACGCCTTCGTCAGCTTCGACGGGACGCAGCTGGCGCTGACCCGGTGGGAGCCGGAGCGCGAGCCCTGGGCGGTGATCGTCGCGGTGCACGGCTTCAACGACTACGCCAACGCCTTCCGCTTCGCCGGGCCGTATTGGGCGGAGCGGGGGGCGGCGACCTATGCCTACGACCAGAGGGGCTACGGCCGCTCGCCCAGGCGCGGCGTGTGGGGCGGGGCCGAGCTGATGGCGGAGGACTTGCGCACCCTCACCGCGTTGGTGCGCCGCAAGCACCCGGACGCAGTCGTCGCGGTGGTGGGCGAGAGCATGGGCGGCTCGGTGGCGGTGGAAGCCTTCGCCTCCGACAGGCCGCCGGCGGCGGAACGGCTGGTGCTGCTGGCGCCTGGGGTCTGGGGCTGGGCTGCCCAGCCGCCGCACTACGCCGCGGCGCTGTGGATCGGGGCGCGGGTGGCGCCGGGGCGGGTGCTGGCGCCGCCGCGGTTCATCACCCGGCATGTCAAGCCGACGGACAACCGCGAGGAAATGGAGCGGATGGGGCGGGACCGGCTGATGATCTGGGGCTCCCGCATCGATGCCATGTATGGGGTAACCGGACTGATGCACCGGGCGTGGGCGAAGATGGGCCGGCTGGAGGTCCCCACCGCTTACTTCTACGGCTACAATGACAAGATCATCCCCAAGCGGCCGACGTTCCAGGCCGCGGCGCTGCTGAAGCCCACCGACCGCACCGCCTATTACCGCGGAGGCTGGCACCTGCTGGTGCGCGACCGGCAGCGCGAGCGGGTGATGGCCGACGTGCTCGCCTTCATCCGTGATCCCGCCGCGCCGTGGCCTTCGGGGGCGCCGCCGCTGCCCGTGCGCGGCCGGGTTGCCGGGGCCAGGGCGGGGGAGTAAAGCGGCCGGCTTCCGTTTTCACCCCCCCAAGCAGGACGCATGACGCTGTTCGACCACCCGGCTTTCGCCGGCCACGAGATCGTGCACGCCGGTCACGACGAGAAGACCGGGCTCAAGGCCATCATCGCGGTGCATTCCACCGCGCGGGGCCCTTCCTGCGGCGGCACGCGGATGTGGCCGTACGAGAGCGCGGAAGCGGCGCTGATCGACGTGCTCAATCTGTCGCGGGCGATGTCCTACAAGAGCGCGGTGGCCGACCTGGAGCTCGGCGGCGGCAAGTCGGTGATCATCGGCGACAGCCGCACGATGAAGAGCCCCGAGCTGTTCGAGGCGTTCGGCCGGATCGTGGAGCAACTGGGCGGGCGCTACTGGGCCGCCGAGGACGTGGGCGTGTCGCCCGAGGATCTGGCGCACGCGCGCGGGACGACGGAGTATGTGGTGGGCCTGCCCGGCCACCCGGCGGGCTCGGGCGACCCGAGCCCGGTCACCGCGGAGGGCGTGTTCCGCGGCCTGCGGCTGGCGGTGAAGCACGGCTATGGATCGGAAGACCTGTCGGGCGTGCGGGTGGCGGTCCAGGGCGTGGGCCATGTCGGCGGGCCGCTCTGCGAAAAGCTGCACGCGGCGGGCGCGCGGCTGACGGTCACCGACGTGAACCAGGAGGCCCTGCGCCAGGTGGCAGCGATGACTGGAGCGGAGGTCGTGGCTCCCGACGCCATCTTCGACGTGGACGCAGAGGTATTCGCCCCCTGCGCGCTCGGGGCGGCGGTGAACGCGCAGACCCTGCCCCGGATCAAGGGTAGGGTGATCGCCGGCGCGGCGAACAACCAGCTGGCGTCGGTGGAGATCGGCCAGGCGATATTTGAGCGGGGGCTTATCTACGCGCCGGACTATGTGATCAACGGCGGCGGCATCATCAACGTGGCTTCCGAGATGCGCGGCCTGCAGCGGGGCGAGGCGTTCGATCCGGAATGGGTCGAGGGGAAGATGCGGCGGCTGATGGAGACTCTGGACGAAATCCTCACTCGCTCGCGCGAGGAGCGCCGGCCGTCGCACGAGCTGGCGGACGAGATCGGTCGGGCGCGGATCGCGGAGGCGCGCGGCTGATTTCCTCCCCGTCCGTTGAGACGGAGGAGAGGTCAGGCCGTCGCTTGGCTCTCCAGCAGGTCGGCCACGCGGTTGAGGAAGGCCTCCCGGCGCTCGGCCACGGCGGCGTAGTCGGCGGCGGTGCGGTGGGGGTAGACCGGCGCCTGGCCCGCGGTGGCGCGCAGGCGGTCGGCCACGGCGTGCAGGTGGCCCGGCTCCTTGCGGCTGTCCATGAGGTCGGCGTGGCTCCGGGCCTCCCCGACGCGCCGAAGCAGCTGGTCATCCACGTCCTGCCCCGTTTCGGCCCGCGCGGCGAGGTGGGCGAAATCGCGCACATACATCTGGACGAACTGCTCTTCGGCCATGGAAATCCTTCTCGAAGACGCCCCAAGAACGGGCGAACGGATGCGGCCCGCGACGAGGCTGCCTACCGAAGGTAAACGCGCCAAACAGCGAAACGGATGCCTTATATACGGCGTAGCCTGAAAAACGCCAGCCGCGGTCTGCCCGCCACGGCTCAGCTGCTCGCGCGGTCAGGCATGACAGCCGGCCTAGTCCGCTCTAACTTGCCGGCGCCATCAGGAGAGACGCGCATGCCGGACGAACTGGTCCTCTACACCAACCCGATGTCGCGCGGGCGGATCGCGCGGTGGATGCTGGAGGAGGTGGGGCAGCCCTACCGGACGGTGCTGCTCGACTACGGGACCACGATGAAGGCGCCGGAGTATCTGGCGGTCAATCCGATGGGCAAGGTGCCGGCGATCACCCACCGCGGGGTGACGGTGACCGAGGCGGCGGCGGTGTGCGCCTACCTTGCAGACGCGTTCCCGCAGGCCGGGCTTGCGCCGGACCTGGGCGATCCCGCTCGCGGGACCTACTACCGCTGGATGTTCTTCGCCGCGGGACCGAGCGAGGCTGCGTTCACGGCGAAATCGATGGGGCTCCTGGCGCCGGCCGATAAGGCTGCGATGGCAGGCTACGGCACTTACGAAAACACCGTCAACGCGCTCGAAAGCGCGGTGAAGCAGGGGCCATTCATCCTGGGCGAGCGGTTCAGCGCGGCGGATGTCTATGTCGGCTCCCAGATCGGCTGGGGCATGATGTTCAAGACCCTCGAACCGCGCGCGGCCTTCGCCGAATACGCGCAGCGGCTGCAGGCGCGGCCGGCGGCGCAGCGGGCGCGGGAGCTCGACGATGCAGCCATGCCGGCGCAGTCGGGCGGCTAGGTCCGCGCGCGCAGGGGCACCACGTTGGAACCCGGCTCCCGCTCCCGGCCGAGCAGGGCAGTGACCTTGGCGGCCAGTTCGTCGCCGCGGAAAGGTTTCTGCACGATCTCGTCCTCCGGAGCTTCGGAAAGGACGGCGGTGTCGGCGTAGCCGGTGACGAACAGGATCGGCAGGTCGGGGCGGCGCTTGCGGACCTCGCGCGCCACTTCGGCGCCGTTCATGCCGGGCATGGCGAAGTCGAGCACCACGAGGTCCACCGCGCCGTCCGCGCGGTCCAGCGCCTCCAGCGCGGCGCCGCCGCTGCCCGCCTCGATCACCCGGTGACCCAGGTCCTGGAGCAGGCCGCAGGTGATCTCGCGAACGGCGCTGTCGTCGTCGACCACCAGGATCACCCGGTGGCCCGAAGACACGGCGTCGGTGTCCCCGGCAGCGGCCGGCTCGCGGGCGGAGTAGGCACCGGTGCGGGGCAGGTAGAGTTTGATCGATGTGCCTTCGCCGAGTCTGGTGTCGATGCGCACGCCGCCGCCAGACTGCTTGGCCAGGCCATAGACTTGGCTGAGGCCCAGGCCCGAGCCCTTGCCGACCTCCTTGGTGGTGAAGAACGGCTCGAAGGCCTTGGCCAGCACCTCGTCGGTCATCCCGCTGCCGGTGTCGGAGACGGCGATCATCACGTATTCGCCCGGCGGGGGCTCCTCGGGCCGCTGGGGCTGGCCCAGGATCACGTTGGCGGTCTCCACCGTCAGCGAGCCGCCGACCTCCATGGCGTCGCGGGCGTTGATGGCGAGGTTGAGCAGCACCAACTCGATCTGGGTCGGGTCGATCAGCGCCGGCCAGAGCTGGGGCTGAAGCACCGTCTCGATGCGGATGCTGCCGCCCATGGTGCTTTGCAACAGCTCGCGCATCCGCTCGACCGTCTCGTTCAGGTCGACGGCCTTGGGCTCCAGCTTCTGGCGACGGGAGAAGGCGAGGAGTTGTCCAGTTAGGGTCGCGCCGCGCTCGGCCGCCTGGGCCATCATCGCCAGCCGCCGCTTCACCGCCGGGTCCGCGGCGGTCTTGTCGAGCTGGCGGATGTTGCCCAGCACCACGGTCAGCAGGTTGTTGAAGTCGTGGGCGACGCCGGAGGTCAGTTGGCCCACCGCCTCCAGCCGTTGAGCTTGGCGCAGCGCGGTCTGGGCGCGTTCGCGTTCCTCGATCTGGGCCAGGAGCTGGCGGTTGGCCTTGGCGAGCTCGTTGGTGCGCTCGGCCACCCGCCGTTCCAGCTCGTCGTTGAGGCGGCGCAACGCCTCCTCGCCCCGCCTGAGCTCCTCCAGGTGCTCGCGCGCCTCGTATTGGCGCCGGCGGCCGCGCAGCGCCGTCCGCACCACGCTGACCAGGGTGGTCGGGTGGAAGGGCCGCTCTAGGAAGCTGACATTGCCAAGCGTGGCGCTGAGGCGGGTGGCGTTGGGATTGCGCTCTACGCCGCCGCCGCGCGCGGTGAGCAGGATGAAGGGAAGGTCGGACCAGGGCTCCTGAGCAGTCATCAGGCTGGCCAGCTGGCTGAGATCGGCCGTCTTTAGGGCCTCTTCCGTCACCAGCACGAGGCCGGCGCCTTCTCTGATTTCGGCGCACAGGGCCGTGAGATCCGCGCAGATATCCGGCTGGATGCCGGCTTCGCGCAGGATAGCGGCGGCGACCGGCGCGTCCCGGCCCAGGGGCGCGAGGACGAGCGCCCGCTCCGACAGCGCCGCGCCGGGGACGGTCAACTCGCCATGCCCGGCTTCATCAGGCCTGTTCCGCCTTCGCCGACGAAGTTGGGGACGCCGCGCAGGATGCCTTGGAAGTTGTCGAGCGGAGGCCCGACGGTGATCCCCCGCGTGTCGATGCAGAACTCGCGGATGGTCTTCTCGTGCGGGCCCGAGCGCTTCTTGATGATCGAGATCGCGCGGCGCACCGATCCCGTCGCCTCAAAGTAGCGCAGCAGCACAACGGTGTCGGCCAGGTAGGTGACGTCGACCGGCGCCTTCATGTCGCCGACCAGGCCGTGCTGGGCGACGGTGAGGAAGGTCGAGGCGCCCTGCCGGTTCAGGAACTGCAACAGCTCGTGCATGTGCAGCACCAGGTTCTGCTCGTCCGGCATGGCCGCCTGGTAGCCGTTGAGGCTGTCGATGACGATGGTCCGGGCCTTGGAATTGCTCAGCGCCCGGCGCACCTTGTGGGTGAACTCACCGGGCGACAGCTCGGCGGCGTCGACCTGTTCGATCAGCAGGTCGCCGGCGTCCCGCATCGCCTCGATGTCGATGCCGAGTGCGTGGGCACGGTCGACCAGCAGGCCCAGCTCCTCGTCGAACACGAACATGGCCGCGCATTCGCCTCGCGCGATGGCGGCCTGGACGAACTGCAATGTGAACAGTGATTTGCCGGTGCCGGCCGGGCCGAGGATGAGGGTGCTGGAGCCGCGTTCGAGGCCACCGCCGAGGAGTTGGTCCAGTTCCTTAATGTCACTGGCCAGGACGGTGCGCTTGAAGCTGGACTTGTGCTCGGCCGCGATCAGGCGCGGGTAGACCTGGAGCCCACCGGTGAGGATGGCGAAGTCGTGGTAGCCGCCGCGGAACGCCTGGCCCCGGTACTTTACCACCCGCAGGCGCCGGCGCTCGGCGCCATAGTTGGGCGCCAGCTCCTCCAGGCGGATAACGCCATGGGCGACGCTGTGGACGGTCTTGTCGTGGGTGTCGGTGGTCAGGTCGTCGAGCATCAGCACGGTGGCGCCGTGTCCGGCGAAGTAGTGCTTGAGCGCAAGGATCTGGCGGCGGTAACGCAGCGAACTTTGCGCCAGCAGGCGGATCTCCGAGAGGCTGTCGATGACCAGCCGCTGGGGCTTCGCGCCTTCGATGGCCTCGAAGATCAAGCGGGTGGTTTCGCCCAGCTCCAGGTCGGAGGAGTAGAGCAGGCTCTGCTGCTGCTGGTCGTCCAGCAGGCTTTCTGGCGGCACAAGCTCGAATATCTGGATGTTCGGGCCGAGCTCCCAGCCGTGCGACTGGGCCGTCGTGCGCAGCTCCGCCTCGGTTTCGGAGAGGGTGACGTAGAGGCCCTTCTCGCCCTGAGCGGCGCCATCAAGCAGGAACTGCAGCGCAGCGGTGGTCTTGCCGGTGCCGGGGCTGCCCTCGAGCAGGTAGACCCGGTCGCGGAACAGGCCGCCGGCGAGGATGTCGTCCAGGCCGTCGACGCCGGTCGCGGCCTTGGCCGAGCCGGCGGGGCCGGAAACGGTGTCTAGCATCGGGCCTCCCGCTGAACGCACGACTGGCTAAACGCCGGTTTCGTGTTCCGGTCGCATAGCCAAGTCGTATCAGGCGGGAAAGAGCCTCATCGGCTGAGGCGGAAAGGGGGAGGCGGCGAGCCTCCCCCTCCAAGTCTTACGAGCAGCTCGGGAATTTGAAGGACGCGATGCGCGTGCTCCAGTTGAAGGTGCCGGAATTCTTCAGGTACTCGGTAGTGAACCAGAAGGTGCAGTCGTCCACCGGGTCGATGGTGAGCGCACTGTAGTCACCCCACCGGTGCAGCGTTCCCGTCTGGCTGCCGCCGCCGGGCCGGATCACCTGTTCGGAGAACAGCTTGCCCAGCTGCTGCCCCGGCGTGCGCCCGGCGCGGGCGATCGAGGGGAAGTCAGCCCCAGAGGAGGTGCTGTAGCCCGCCGCGATGTTGCCTACCTTGTCCATGGCGATGGAGCCCATCCAGCGGTAGAGCCCGTCGGCCGGGGCGAAGGTGCCGCTCTGGTGCAGGGCGATGGCGCCGCCTGGATTGCGGAATTCGTACCAGCGCACGCCCACGCGCCCGCCGCCGTTGACCGAGTGGTTGACCACCAGCGCCTCGTGGTCGCCGAAGTTGCGGTAGACCAACCGGTTCATCAGGCGGTCGGCCAGCGTGTCCAGTTGGTTGGTGGTGCCCTTTTGCGGGATGCAGGTGCCTCCGCCGCAGGCCGGGGAGTATTTCGGGACGGGGACGGCGGTGGGACCGGTCAGCGCGGTCTTGCTCGGATCGCTCCAGTTGACCTGGAACTTCCACATGTCGAGCGAGGTGTTGGTCCGCCCAAGGCTCAGTAGGTAGTTGGGCGCGCGCCGGGGCGGCAGGGTCTTGCCATCCAGGTCCGCGGGCAGCAGACCGCCGAACGCGTTGCTGAGCTGCACGCACTGCTGGGTCGCCGCCGCGCCAGTGAGCATCGCGGCGCGGTCGAAGGCGCAGACCTTGGAGCCGGCGAAGAACTGGCCTCCAGAGAAGATGTTGTAGGTCATGTAGTAGCCGTTCGGCCAAGTCCCCATCTTCGGGTAGTCGGGGAACTCCAGGTTGCCGTAGTCGAAGGCGTAGCGGTAATAGGCGCCCGTGGCGTCGGAGGTCTGCGAGACCGCGACGCATTCCAAGTAGGGCAGGCTGCCCACGGCGAACTGCGAGATCACCCAGCGGTCGGCGATGCGGTCGTAGTGGACCAGCGGGTCGCCGTCATTGTTGTTCTCGCAGCCGCCGCCGAAGCCCTGCCAGATCGCGTTGCCGGGCAGCGGGCCCAGCAGCTTCTTTCCGGTGGACTTGCGGAAGACCATGAAATCGACGTTGACCCATTGGACGTACTGGGTTTTGCCGATGGCGCCGACGGTGTCCGGCGGGGCGTATTGGGGCGAGTAGTCGTAGTCGCCCTGGCCCACTCCGGCGAAATTCAACAGGTCCGTGGCTCCAGCGAGCGGCTCGACTTCGCTCTGCAGCGCGCGGTCGGGGCCGAGCAGGGCGGACATCTCCCGGGGCAGCGGGATCGGCCGGATGCGCTTGGCGCGCGGCTGATCGAGCCGGGCTTTGGGCGTTACCTTTATGTCGCGCAGCGCGGGCGAGACATCCTGGCGGATCGCCCGCTTCACCTCGACCTTGGTCCAGTCCTGCTGCGCCCACGCGCCGCTGGACCACGATACGGCGGTCAGGCCGGCGCCTAGCGCCAGCGCCGCCATTGAAATTGCCCGCATCCCGAAGCCTCCCATGGATAACCGAGGCGCGCTTGTAACGCAGTTCTGCATACCCGAACAGCGGCATTTCCGCGCGTGGTGTGAATGAGCTTCTGCGCTGGGCGGAGGACCTGAAGCCGATGCGCGGCCGAGGCCAATCTGTTAAAGCGTCAGGATCGGCAGCCCTCGCCGCCCGCACGTGAGTACCCCAATGATCCACCGCCGCGACTTCCTCGCCGCCAGCGGCGCCGCCGCCCTTTCCACGGCCGCGCCCGCCGCTTTCGCCCAAGCCAGCGAGGACGCCCGCCTGCGCGCTCTGCTCGACCGCTTCTTCGAGGAGCAGGTGAACGAGAGCCCGGAGCAGGCCACCTCATTGGGACTGGACGAAGGCCCGCGGGCGCCGCTGAAGGCGCGGCTGGACGAGCGCTCGCCGCAGGAGCGCTCCCGCGACCTCGCCCGGGCGCGCGAGCGGCAGGCGGCGCTGCGGGGAATCGATCGCGCGAAGCTGACCGGGATGTCGGTCGTCGATTACGACGTGGTCGCCTACCAGCTGGGGCGGCGGGTGGAGGTCGGGGGTCGGTTCCCCTACGGCTACGCCTACGGGAACCTGCAGCCGTATGTGGTCACCCAGCGGCACGGCGCCTATCAAGACATCCCCGACTTCCTCGACAGCCAGCACTCGATCGAGGACAGGGCGGACGCCGAGGCCTATCTGGCGCGGCTGCGCGCCTTTTCGAGGGCGCTGGACCAGGACCTGCAGGTGCTGGCCGCCGACAGCGCGCGGGGGGTGATCCCGCCGTCGTTCACGCTGGACACCGCCATCGGCCAGATCGAGCAGCTGCGCGGGACCGCGCCGGCCGAGAGCGTGATGGTCCGCTCGATCGCACGGCGGACGGCCGAGAAGTCGATACCGGGGGATTGGGGCGGGCAGGCCGCCGCGATCGTCCAGCGCGAGGTCTATCCGGCGCTCGACCGGCACCTCCAGGCGGTGCGCGCCATCAGGGCCAGGGCCGACGACCGCGCCGGCGTCTGGAAGCTGCCCGAGGGCGAGGCCTACTACGCCGCCGCGGTGATGAACTCGACCACCACGAAGATGACGCCCGATGAGGTGCACCGGCTGGGCGTGCAGCAAGTGGCCGAGATCACCGCCGAGATGGACAAGATCCTCCGGAGCCAGGGGCTGACCCAGGGCACGGTGGCCGAGCGGGTGATCGCGCTCGGGGACAAGCCGGAGAACCTCTATCCCAACACCGATGAGGGCCGCACCGCGCTGCTGGCCGCCCTGAACGGCCAAATCCGGGCGCTGGACCCGCAGCTGCCCAAGCTGTTCGGGCGGCTGCCCAAGGCGGGCGTCGAGGTCCGCCGCGTGCCGCCGTTCATCGAGGCCGGCGCCTCCAACGGCTATTACCAGCGCCCGACGCTGGACGGATCGCGGCCGGGGGTCTTCTACATCAACCTGAAGGACACCAAGGACTGGCCGAAGTTCACGCTGGAGACCCTGACCTACCACGAGGCCTCGCCGGGGCATCACCTGCAGGTGGCGCTGCAGCAGGAGTCGGAAGCGATCCCGCTGCTCCGGCGCACCGGCGGCTTCTCTGCTTACTCTGAGGGCTGGGCGCTCTATGCCGAGCAGCTGGCCGACGAGCTCGGCGTCTACGCCGACGATCCGCTGGGGCGGCTCGGTTACCTGCAGTCGTTCCTGTTCCGCGCAGCGCGGCTGGTGGTCGACACCGGCATCCACGGCAAGCGCTGGACGCGGGAGCAGGCGACGAACTATCTGCGCGGCGCCACCGGCTATTCCCAGCCGCGCACGCAGCGGGAGATCGACCGCTACACGGTGATGCCGGGCCAGGCGCTCAGCTACAAGGTGGGGCATACGGTGTGGGTCCGCACCCGCGAGGACGCCAAGCGGCGCCTGGGCGAACGGTTCGACATCAAGGGCTTCCACGACACCGCGCTCGCCGCCGGGGCGATGCCGCTGACGGTGCTGGAGGCGCGGGTGGCGGACTGGGTCAAGTCGCGGCAGGCCTAGCGGCGCGGCCTCTTAGGCCTTTGGTTTGACCTGGACATAGAGCTCGGCCGGCGCCTCGGCGAAGTAGCGGAACAGGGCCGAGCACAGCCAGCCCTCCATTCCCAGCTGCTCGGACCAGTACCAGGCGCCGCCCATCTCCAGCCGCCGCCGCTCCAGCCGGAATTGATGGCCGGGGAAGGGCTCGGCCGAGAACACCATGGCGAAGCCGCGCTCGGCGCCCGGCATTTCGGCGGTCACGCGGCTGATCCAATCATCGGCGCCGGAGACGAACGGCTCCCGGTGCAGGCCCACGCGCTCGTCGTCGAACACCCACATGCCGTGGTGGCGGTAGGGGGCGATCACGTGGATGGCGTTGGCGTGCAGCGTCCGGGGCTTGGGCCCCGCGCGTCCAAGGCCGAGGATATTGGCGAGCGGGTTCATGCCTTGGGCTTCACCTGGGCGTAAATCTCGCGCGGCGGGGCGTCGAAATAGCGGAACAGGGTCGAGCAGAGCCAGCCCTCCAGCTTCAGCTCCGGGTCGTAGTACCAGGCGCCGCCCATCGCCGCGCGGCGGTACTGGAGCCGCCGCTGCGCGCCCGGAAAGGGCTTGGCCGAGAAGATCAGGGTGAAGCCCTGGGCGCCGCCCGGCACGGAGGCGGCCATGCGCTCCATCCAGTCGTCGGCGCCGGAGACGAAGGCCTCGCGGCCGAGGCCGCGGCCGGGGTCGTCGAACACCCAGGTCCCGTGGTGCTTGTAAGGCGCGATCACGTGGATGGCGTTGGCGGGGGCCTTCGCGGACGCGGGGCCGGCAAGCAGCAGGGCGGCGATCAGGGGGGCGAACCTGGCGGGCTTGAGCATCGGTCTGAGGTGAGGGCCCGGGCGCCGGGACGCAAGCGCCGCCTTGGGGAACGACGGCGCCGCCGCGCCGTTCTCATGCCGCACATCGAAGGTGGAGGCGTCCATGCGCATCGCCGTTGCAGGCCTGGTCCTGACGATCCTTTCGGGCTGCGCCACGCCTTCGGGGCCGCCGCGGGAGACGGAGTACCAGCGGCTGGCGCGCGAGTGCCGGGAGCAAGGCGGATACTTCCAGGCTATGCCCGGGACGAACACCGGGCGCCCCGAAACGGACAACGCCTGCGTCTTCAGCGGGCCGCCGCCGCGGCGTTGAACCGGCGGCCTCGGGCGAATTCACGCATTCAAAGACCGTGCACGTCGCCCACGCGCCGTGCCTTCCCCGCCGTTGCGGCGAGGCGGGAGGGCGGCGGGGCGCCGGGCGCTGCCCGGAGCAATGGAATAACCGTTTCGGCAGGTCCGATACGCCCCGCGCGTTCGTTTTCGGCCAGCGTCCGGCAGGCGCACGTCTTGGGTGCTACCCGGACCCCGGAGCTTCATTCCCCTGCGGCGGGGCGATCAGCTCCGGGCGGCGGCGCTCCGGTCGCCCGGGGCACGCCGCCACGCCGTCCACGGGCGGGTGGAGCCGCACTGCCCCATCCCCGGACCGCCGGCGTAACCCCCGCCGGCCTGCCGCCCGGCTCGCTGGGCC
>DASVRA010000030.1:0-132730 GCA_036388855.1 Caulobacteraceae bacterium
GTGGCGGTTGGCGGTCTCGTACTCGACGTGGGCGGTGTTGATGGTGATGCCCCGCGCCTTCTCCTCGGGAGCGGCGTCGATGTCCTCGTACTTCTTCGCCGTGGCCCCGCCCGACTTGGCCAGGATCATGGTGATCGCCGCGGTCAGCGTCGTCTTGCCATGGTCCACGTGACCGATCGTGCCGATGTTGCAGTGCGGCTTGTTCCGGTTGAACTTTTCCTTGGCCATTGTGGTCTTTACCTTCGGGGAGGAGAGAACGAGGGGGGTCTAATACAGGACTGGAGCGGGTAGCGGGAATCGAACCCGCATATTCAGCTTGGAAGGCTGCTGCACTACCATTGTGCTATACCCGCGGGGCGGGGCCGGTGGCTCCTTCGATACGTTGCGCCGCGCGTGGTGGGGGAAGCAGGACTCGAACCTGCGAAGGCATAGCCAGCGGATTTACAGTCCGCCCCCTTTGCCGCTCGGGACATTCCCCCAGCGCGCGGAGCTTCGAGGCTTGCCAACAGGCTTTTGCCGCCACAGGTTCCGAGCTTCCTCGAACCCGGGGCGGCCGCCTGACGGGGCCCCGTTTTGGAAGGGCGCCTTATAGTGGCCTCGCCTCACCGACGCAACGACCGCCGGGGCGGCCGAGATGGGGGCTATTCGCCCGCGGACAAGGGCGCGGGGGCGGAGTGGGTCTGGGGCCGGCACGCGGTGCTGGCGGCGCTGGGCAACCCCCGACGCACAGGCTTCCGGCGGCTGGTCGCTACCGCCGCGAAGGCCGGAGAGTTGCACGGGCGGCTTCCGGAGGGGCTGGAGGTCGAAACCCGCGACGGGCGCGAGATCGAGCGGATGCTGCCGCAAGGGGCGGCGCACCAGGGGCTCGCGTTACAGGTCGCGCCGCTGGAGCCGGTGGCGCTGGCGGAGCTGGCCGAGCCGGCCGAGGGCCTGCTGCTGATGCTCGACCAGGTCACCGATCCGCAGAACGTCGGGGCTATCCTGCGCTCGGCCGCGGCCTTCGGCGCGCGGGGCGTGGTCCTGCAGGAGCGCCACGCGCCGCCGCTCGGGGGCGCGGTCGCCAAGGCGGCGGTGGGCGCGCTCGACCTCGTGCCGGTGTGCCGGGTTGTGAACCTGTCGCGCGCGCTGGAACAGCTCGCGGAGGCGGGTTGGCGCAGCGTCGGACTGGACGGCGAGGCCCCGGAGCCGCTGCGCGCCGCGCTGGACGAACGGCCGACGGTGCTGGTTCTCGGCTCGGAGGGCGAGGGCCTGCGCCGCCTTGTGGCCGAGCACTGCGACGCTACTGCCCACATCCCGATGCACGGCGGCTTCGAGAGCCTGAACGTCTCCGCCGCCGCCGCCATCGCCCTCTATGAGGCGAGTCAATTCGCCTCCCAGGGGAATCCGGTGCTCGTGGCGCACAACCTGTGACGTTAAGCATCTTGATCTGCCGCCCGGACGTGGTTCTCTCCACCTGAGGAGCCGCGCGGCGCGGGTCCGAAGGAGCGCGTCCATGGCCAAACGTCTCGGGCTGACCGGAGCGCACCTGCTCGCCGCCGCGGCGCTCATGGCGAGCGCCGGCTGCATGCGCACGGCTCCGCAAGAGGCGGAGATGGCTCCCCCGCCCCCGATCGAAGAGGCGCCCGCGCCTGAACTGGCCGGCCCGCCTGAAGGCGAACCCTCGGCGGCCGAAGCGCCTCCCGCGGAGATGGCGGGCGTGGACGAGGCGCGGGCGACCATGGCGCCCATCCCCAACCCCGGAGATCTGCCGCCGGCCGAGCGCGAACGCATCTACGGCCGGGCCGCCCGCGAGGCCCAGGCCGCCCAGGCGATGCGAGCGGCGCCATCGGTGACCTACCGCAAGGGCGACGTCACCGTGGTCAGCATGGCCCCGATCCCTGACCCGGAGGACATCCCCGCGGGCGAGCGGGCGCGATACGGCTATGGCGGACGGGCGTCGGTGCTGGCCGGCGGCCCGGAGGCGGAAACCAGCCGCCACTACGCAGCGCGCGAGCCGCTGGCGGGAGGCCCTCCCACCGCGCGCGCCGTCAGCGAGGCCGAGGCCGACGCAGCCGCTGCGGGCGACACCACCCGCTCAGCGCCCGCCCGCGAGGAGCCCCGCGCCTATGCCGCGCTCTCAGCCGAGGCGCGCGAGCGGTCGGCGCGACGCACGGCTCCAGCGGCGGCTGCAAGCGGGACTGTCGTGACCGGCAGGCCCGAGGCCTCCCGGTCTCGGTCGGCTGAACCAGCCGTCACCGCTCCCTCCCATGCGCGCTCCGCTGAACGGGCCGCCGCCGCCGCGGCTCCGGCCAGATCCGGTCGAGCCGCCCTCCCCTCCTCCGCCCCATCTGGCGGAGGAGCCGCCGCCGCCGCGCCGACGCATGCCGCCCCCTCGGCGAGAGCCGCGGCGACGCCTCGCCGCACCGCCCGCCCCGCCGCGCCTCGTCCCGCTCCGAAGGCGAAGCCGAACGCGAACGCCGCCGCGCCCGCATCCTCCGCCGCCAAGGCTCCGATGGGCAGTGCGGTCGCGTTACCGAGCGACCGCGGCGAGGTGCGCTGGCCGCTGCTCCTGGCCCTGGTGCTGGGCGCGGGCGCGATCCTGGCGCTGGCGCTGGGCGCCTACTCCCGCGCACGAGAGCGCGAACGGCTCGAGCGCCGCCGCCGGCACGAGGCCTCGCGGCTTGAGGACGAGGCGCGCGCGCCGGACGAGGCGCAGCCGGCCTGAGGCTCGCCCGCGGGGTTGCCCAGCGCCGCCGCTTTCGGTCAATGAGCGGCGATGGACCTTTCCAGCATCGTCGGGGCCGACGCCGGGGCCTTCTTCGCGGCCCTGCTCCAGGTGCTGATGATCGACCTGGTGCTGGCGGGCGACAACGCCGTGGCGGTGGGCTTGGCGGCGTCGGGCCTGCCGCATGTGCAGCGCCGCAAGGTGATCCTGGCGGGGCTCGGGGCGGCGGTGGCGCTGCGGATCGTGTTCGCCCTGATCACCGTGCAGCTGTTGGCGATCATCGGCCTGCTGTTCGCCGGCGGCATCCTACTGCTGTGGGTCTGCTGGAAGATGTGGCGGGACCTGCGCAACGAAGACGAGGCCGGCGAGCAGGCGCTGGAGGACGCCACCGGCGTGGACGTCGACGGCTCCCCCGCCATCGCGGGTCGCGCGGTGGCGCCGCGCAAGACCTTCAAACAGGCCTTCCTGCAGATCTTCCTGGCCGACGTGTCGATGTCGCTCGACAATGTGCTGGCCGTCGCTGGCGCGGCGCGCGAGCACCCGGTGGTGCTGGTGTTCGGCCTGCTCATGTCGATCGTGCTGATGGGGGTCGCCGCCACTTGGATCGCCAAGCTGCTGCACAAGCACCGGTGGATCGGCTACGTCGGACTGCTGATCGTACTCTACGTCGCCCTGCACATGATGTGGGAGGGCCACCGCCAGATCGTCGTCGATCTCGGCCGCACACCGCAATACAACGCCCTGATGCCCCAGCCGCTGGACATCACCCCGGCCCAGCAGGCCGAGATCGCGAAGCATTAGGTCTGGTGGGCAGCTCCGCCGCGCCACCGCGCATAGCCGGCCGCCCGAAGCTCGCAGGCGGGACAGGCCCCGCATCCTCGGCCCCAAGCCTGCGTGCGCCCGGTTTCGCCGAGATAGCAGCTGAGCGTGCGCTCGCGGATCAGTTCGACCAGCCGCTCACCGCCCAGCCGCTGCGCCAGTTCCCAGGTGGCCGCCTTGTCGATCCACATCAGCGGCGTGTGCAGCACGAGCCGGCTCTCCATGCCGAGGTTCAGCGCCACCTGCAGCGCCTTGATCGTGTCGTCGCGGCAGTCGGGGTAGCCGGAGTAGTCGGTCTCGCAGACGCCGGTGACGATGTGCTTCAGCCCCCGGCGGTAGGCGACAGCGGCGGCGAAGGTGAGGAACAGCAGGTTGCGTCCCGGCACGAAGGTGTTGGGCAGGCCACCCTCACCGGCCGCGATCGCAACTTCGCGGGTCAGCGCCGTCTGGCTGATCTCGCCGAGCACATGGAGGTCCAGCAGGTGGTCCTGCCCCAGGCGGCCAGCCCAGGCGGGAAACGCCGGCCTCAGCTCGCGAAGGAAGTCCTGACGCGCCTCCAGCTCGACGCGATGCCGCTGGCCGTAGTCGAAGCCAATGGTCTCAACGGTGTCGAACTGCTCCAGCGCCCAGGCCAGGCACGTCGCCGAGTCCTGCCCGCCGGACAGCAGCACGAGAGCCCCCGCCTCGCCTCCATTGAGGGCGGCGGCTGTCAGAGGCTACTCCGCCGCCATGGCCGAGGCCGGGAAGGTGGCTGACTGGGCTTGAAGCTCCGCCGCCCGCGCCTCCACCAGCTCGACGATGTGGTCGATCATGCCGGCGTTGTCCTGCTTGTGGGAGGCCGCGCCCGCCACATAGACCATGCCCGCGCCCTTGCCGCCGCCGGTGAAGCCGAGGTCGGTGTAAAGCGCCTCGCCCGGCCCGTTGACCACGCAGCCGATGATCGACAGCGACAAGGGTGTCGAGATGTGCGCCAGCCGCTCCTCCAGCGCCGCCACCGTTTCGATCACGTTGAAGCCCTGACGCGCGCAGCTCGGGCAGGCGATGATGTTCACGCCCCGGTGGCGCAGGCCCAGCGACTTGAGCATGTCGAAGCCGACCTTGACCTCCTCCACGGGGTCGGCGGCCAGCGACACGCGGATGGTGTCGCCGATCCCTGCCCACAGCAGCGAGCCCATGCCTATCGAGGACTTGACCGTGCCGATCCGTTGCGGCCCGGCCTCGGTGACGCCCAGGTGCAGCGGGCAGTCGATGGCCTCGGCCAGCGCCTGGTAGGCGGCCACGGTCAGGAAGATGTCCGACGCTTTCACGCTGATCTTGAACTCGTGGAAGTCCAATTCGCGCAGGATGTCGGCATGGTAGAGCGCACTCTCCACCATCGCCTGCGGGCAGGGCTCGCCGTATTTCTCCAGCAGATGCCGCTCCAGCGACCCTGCGTTCACCCCGATGCGCATCGAACAGCCGTGGTCGCGCGCCGCCTGCACCACCTCCCGCACCCGCTCGCGCGAGCCGATATTGCCGGGGTTGATGCGCAGGCAGGCCGCTCCGGCCCGAGCCGCCTCGATGGCGCGGCGGTAGTGGAAGTGGATGTCGGCCACGATCGGGATGCGCGCGGCGCGCACGATCTGCGGCAAGGCGGCGGTGGAGGCTTCGTCTGGGCAGGAAACGCGGACGATGTCGCACCCTGCCTCTTCGATGCGCCGGATCTGCGCAATGGTTGCCGCCGCGTCGGCGGTCGGGGTGTTGGTCATGGTCTGGACGCTGATCGGCGCATCCCCGCCGACTTCCACCCCCCCCACACGGATCTTCCGCGACGGCCGGCGCACGATCGCGCGCCAGGGTCGGACGTGCTGCAGCTCGGAGACGGCCATGGCGGGAATATAGGGCGAGCGCCGGCCCTTGTCGCGCGGGACTAGCGCGCCGGCGTCTTGGCCAGCGTCGGCGCCGCGCCAACCTTGCCGAGTGGGGTCTGAGCCGCCGGCAGGGGCGCGCGGATTTGGCCGCCGACATAGACGTCAAAGGCCAGCGGGTCGGAGACGTCCATCGTGGCGTTGGCCAGGCCCGCCGGCGCGCGGTAGGCCTCGCCAGCCTGCAGCTGCTGGGCGAAGTAGACCACGCCCTCAGGACCGCTGACGATCAGCGAAGCGGACTTGCGCGCCTGCAGGGTCACCGATGAGGCGGTGGCGGGAGCGCCATAGATCCGGCCTCTGGGGATGAACAGCGGCGGGGCGCTCATCGCTGGGGCGGTGGCGACTTGCGCCAGGGCGCCAAGGCCGGTGGCGTTCCCCTTTGAAGACTCACCGCCCGTCTGCGCAGACTCCATCAAGCCGGGCGTGACGTAGGGCTCGGGCACAGTCGATTCGGCCGGCGCCGCCTTGGGCGCGGCGACTTCGACAGAGCCGGTCCTCGGCGGGGCGGCGAAAGCGGCCTTGGAAGTTTCGGGCACCGCGAGCGGCGGCGGCGCGGCGCTGGTCATCGCCCGCTGGGCCACGTTCCAGATCACGATCGCGGCCAGCACCACCACGCCCAGCGCCACCATCAGGCCCAGGCGCCGGTCGCCCTTCTTCTCCACGCCAACAGGCGGGCGCAGCGGTTCGGCGAGATCAGGCGCCTCCTCCTTGAACCGCGCCACGGCGGCGGCGGGGTCCATGCCCAGCGCCTGGGCATAGGATTTCACATAGCCGATCGCGAAGGGACGCGCGGGCAGCTGCTCAAGCCGCATCTCCTCCAGCCCCTGCAGATAGGCGCGGCGGATGCAGGTGGATTCCGCTACATCGGCAAGACTTAGGCCCTGGTGCTCGCGCGTGGCGCGAAAGATGGCGCCGATCCCCGCGGCCGGCCGATCGGAGGCGGCGACGCCCCCGTCGTCGTACGTCCCGCTATCCAACGGCATGGCCAGCATCGGCCTCCCACCCCTTGCCTGACGCCGTTACGTCAAGCTCATGCGGTGGATAACAGCGGGGCCGCACCGCCACAATTGGCTATATTGCCACAGAGAGCTTGCGCGCCAGGGTCTCGACCTCGCCACGCACGGAGCCGGCGGAGCGGTCAAGCAGGGCGGCTATGGCGCGGCGGGCGGCGGCGCGGTCGCAGGACAGCACCATGCGCTTGACCGGCCCGATGCCGGCCGGAGGCATGGACAAGCGGTCGAAGCCGAGCGCCACCAGCACGAAAGCCTCGAGCGGGCGGCCGGCCATCTCGCCGCACACCGACACCGGCGTGCCGCTCTCGGCGCAGGCCTCGCTGATCGACTGCAGGGCGCGCAGCAGCGGCGGCGAGAGCGAGTCGTAGCGGTCGCTGACCAGCGGGTTTCCCCGGTCGGCCGCGAACATGTACTGCGCCAGGTCGTTGGTGCCGACCGAGACGAAGTCGGTCAGCGGCAGCAGCGCGTCCAGGTGCCAGATCAGCGAGGGCGCCTCGATCATCGCGCCCACGCGCAGCGCCGACGGCGCCGCACGGCCGCGGCGCACCGCCCATGCCACCTCCTGGTCCACCAAGTCGCGGGCCTGACGGAACTCGTCCACGGAAGCCACCAGCGGGAACATCACGCGCAACTCGCGCCCCTTGGCGGCGGAGATCAGCGCCCGCAGCTGCAAACGCAGCAAAGCCGGCCGGTCCAGCCCCATTCGGATCGCCCGCCAGCCCAGCGCCGGGTTCTCCTCGCGCTCGGCCTCCAGGTAGGGCAGCACCTTGTCGCCGCCCAGGTCGAGCGTGCGGAAGGTCACCGGCATGTCCCCAGCGGCGTCCAGCACCGCCTCGTAGAGCCGCGTCTGGGTCCCGAGCCGTGGCATCTCCTCGGCGACCATGAACTGGAACTCGGTGCGGAACAGGCCGATGCCCTCCGCGCCGATCTCGCCGAGGATTTCGAGATCGACCTCGAGCCCCGCGTTCATCAGCAGCGTGACCTTGGCCCCGTCGGTGGTGAGCGCGGGAGTTTCGCGCAGCCGGTGGAACACCTCGGCCGCCTGCGTCCGCGCCTTGATGCGCGAGCGGATCGCGGCGACCACATCTGGTCGGGGCCGCAGATAGGCCTCCCCGGTCTCGGCGTCGACGATCACCATGTCGCCTTCGGAGAGCCGGTCGCGCAGGCCGTTGATCCGGCCGACGCACGGGATTTGCAGAGCGCGGGCGACAATGGCCGCGTGGCTCGCGGCGGAGCCCTCCTCCAGCAACAGGCCGCGCAGGCGCTTGCGGTCGTATTCCAGCAGGTCGGCGGGGCCGAGGTTGCGCGCCACCAGGATCGCGTTCTCCGGCAGCCGCCGCGCCTGGTGCGCGTCGCCGGACAGGTGGCGCAGCAGCCGGTCGTTCAGGTCCTCCAGGTCGTGCAGCCTTTCGCGGATGTAGGCGTCGCGCGCCTGACCCATGCGCGCCCGGTGCTCGCCCCGCACCCGCTCCACCGCCGCCTCGGCGGTCAGGCCCGAGCGCACCGCCTCGTGCAGGGAGCGGTTCCAGCCGCGGTCGTGGGCGAACATGCGGTAGGCTTCCAGCACCTCCACCGGCTCTCCGAGGATGCCGTGGTGGCCGGTGAGCAGATCGTCCAGCTGGCGCTGCAGGCCGGCCAGCGCCGCGTTCAGCCGCGCCTCCTCGCCCACCACGTCGTCGGTGAGCAGCCGCTCGGGCGCCACCGGCGCCTCGTGCAGCACCGCCACGCCATACGCGAGGCCGTCGGCGAAGCGCAGACCGCGCAGCCGCTCGGGCCGGTGCGGCGCGATCTCGACGTCCTTGAGTTCGCCGCCGCCGACCAGCTCGCCCTGGCCGACCAGTTCGGCCAGCACCATGGCGATGGTCTGCAGATCCTCGACCTCGTCCTCGGTGTAGGCCCGCGCCGCCCGGTTCTGCACCACCAGGGCGCCGATGGTCCGCCCCCCGCGCAGCAGCGGCACGCCCATAAAGGCGTGATAGGGGTCCTCCCCCGTCTCCGGCCGGTAGGAGAAGGCCGGGTGGTGGGGCGCGTCCTGGATGTTCAGCGGCGCCCCCGCGCGCGCGATCTCTCCGACCAGCCCCTCGCCTGCCTTGAGGCGGGTCTTGTGCACAGCCTCGCGGTTCAGCCCCTCGGTGGCGAACAGCTCCAGCTCGCCTGAGGCCCGGCGCAGGTAGAGCGAGCACACCTCCGCCACCATCGAGCGGGCGATGATCCGCACCACCAGGTCGAGCCGCTCCTGGGCCGAGCCGCCATGCGCCATGGCCTCGCGGATCTGCCGGAGCAGGCTGCGCGGCCCCCGGATGGCGAGCCCGAATGTGGGCATGGTGGGGTCCTCCCTGGCCGCAGTATAGCGCACGCCGACGTTGCTTTGGAGTGACGAAGAGCGCCGGCGGCTCTCAGAAGCTGGGAGGCGTGCAGGCGCTGACCACCACGCACATCTCGGCGCCGACGTTGCGGAAGCGATGCGGCGTGGTGCTGCGGAACAGGTAGGCGTCGCCGGCCTTGAGCACCCGCACCTGGTCGCCGACCGTGACCTCCAGCCGCCCCTCGATGATCAGCCCGCCCTCCTCGCCCTCGTGGGTGAGCAGCACCCGGCCGCTGTCGGCGCCCGGCTGATACACCTCGTGCAGGATCTGCAGGGTGGAGGTTGTGCCGTGGCCGACCTGGCGGTAGGACACGTTGCCCTTGGAGATCTCAGTCAGCTCGTCGCGGCGGAAGAACACCTGGCCGCTGTCGGGCAGGTCCATGTTGAAGAACTCGCCCAGCGACAGGCCCGCCGCGTCGAGCAGCCGCTTCAGCGAACCCACCGAAGGGCTGGTCCGCCCGCCTTCGATCAATGAGACGGTGCTGGAGGGCACGTTGGCGCGCTTGGCCAGCGCCCGCTGGCTGAGGCCGAGCTTGGCGCGCACCGCGCGCAGCCTGGCGCCGACCTCCTGCTCCATCAGCGCGCGCCGAGCAGCGTCAGCGTCGCCAGCGCCATCACCTGGGCGGAATGGACCATGTCGTCGATCCCGACCCACTCGTCGGGCTGGTGGGCGAGGTCGAGCACGCCGGGGCCGTAGGCGATGCAGTCTTTCAGCTTGCCGATCCGGTCGACGTGCTTCTGGTCGTAGGTGCCAGGGGAGCAGACGAACTTCGCCTCCGTCCCCAGCACTTCGCGGATCGCGGCGGCGGTGGCGCTGGCGACCGGCCCGTCCCTGTCGGCCATGGTCGGGATCACCTCGAACAGGTCGCGCATGCAATAGCGGAAGCCGGGCCGCTCGGCGGCCAGACGGTCGAGCAACTCGCGCACCTCGCCTTTCACGTCCTCGACCCCCTCCTCGATCAGGAATCGGCGGTCGATGATCATGCGGCAGGAATCGGCCACGCAGGGCGAAGGCAGCCCTTGGAATTCTTCGCCCTGCCCGCCGTGGATCGAGTTGATGTTCAGCGTGGACTGGCGGGCGCCCTCCGGCACCACCGGCATGTCGGAGTGCCGGGAAGCCAGCGCGGGGTAGAGCCTTTCCTCCAGCTGCTCCAGCACCGCTCCCATGTGGCGGATCGCGGAGTCGCCGAGGAACGGCATGGAGCCGTGGGCGATGCGGCCCAGGGTCTCGATCTCCGCCCACCAAACGCCGCGGTGGCCGATGCAGACGCGGTCGACGTTCAGCGGCTCGGGGATGATCACGTGGTCCACGCGCGGCTTGGAGAACCAGCCGCGCTCGGCCAGGTAGGCGACCCCGCCGTAGCCGCCGGACTCCTCGTCCGCCGTGCCGGATATCTCCAGCGCGCCGGGCAGCGGCAGCCCAGAGTCGACTAGCGCCTCCACCGCGACGATCGAGGCCGCTAGCCCGCCCTTCATGTCGCAGGCGCCGCGGCCGTAGACGCGGCCGTCCTTCACCACGCCCTCGAAAGGATCGAGCGTCCAGCCGGCCCCGGTCTCCACCACGTCGATGTGGCTGTTGAAGTGGACGCAGGGGCCGGGCGCGGCGCCCTCCCGCCGCGCGACCACGTTGATGCGCGGGAAGCGGTCGCTGTCGCCGGGCGCGCCTTCCGCGCGCACGTAGGCGACCTGGAAGCCGCGGCGCTCCAGCCGCCGGCCGATGTATTCGGCGCAGGCCTGGTAACCCTCCCCCGGCGGATTGACCGTGGGGAAGCGGATCAGGTCCCGCGTCAGCTCGGTCACCTCGTCGGCGCGGCCGGCGATGGATTCGAGTAGGGCGTCGGTCCCCGGCATCAGGCGGCGTCCCCAAGGCGCTGGGCCGGATCGGACTGCCGCCCCAACGTCGCCAACAGCCGGTCGGTGAGTTCGGCCGAACCGACGGAGGCTTCGCCGGACGCGGCGATGTCGGGGGTGCGCACTCCTTCGGCCAGGATCGCGCGGACACCCGCCTCGATCCGCTCGGCCGCGTCCGCGCGTCCGAACGAGTAGCGCAGGCACAGGGCGAAGGAGAGGATGGTCCCCAGCGGGTTGGCGATCCCCCGCCCCGCGATGTCGGGCGCCGAGCCGTGGATCGGCTCGTAGAGCGCGCGGCGGCGGCCGTTGGCGTTGGCGGCGCCAAGCGAGGCGGAAGGCAGCAGACCGAGCGAACCTGAGAGCGCCGCCGCCTCGTCCGAGAGGATGTCGCCGAACAGGTTGTCGGTGACGATCACGTCGAACTGCTCGGGCCGCCGCGCCAGCTGCATCGCGCAGTTGTCGGCGAACATGTGGGTCAGTTCCACGTCCGGGTATTGGGCGGCGAGCGCACTCACGGTCTGGCGCCACAGCTGGCCGGTCTCCATCACGTTGGCCTTGTCCACCGAGCAGAGGCGGCGCGAGCGGCCCCGCGCGATCTCGAAGGCGGTGCGAGCCACCCGCTCGATCTCGGCGGAGGTGTAACTCTGGGTATCAACCGCGCGCCGCTCGCCGCCGCCGAGCTGTTCGATCCCGCGCGGCTCGCCGAAGTAGACGCCGGCGGTGGCCTCGCGCACGATGATGAGGTCGAGCCCGGCGGCGATCTCTGGCTTGAGCGCGGAGACGCCGGCAAGCTCGGGGTAGCAGACCGCCGGGCGCAGATTGGCGTAGAGGTCGAGCTGCTTGCGCAGGCGCAGCAGGCCCGACTCCGGACGCTGCGCGCGCGGCAAGTGATCCCACCTGGGCCCGCCGACCGAGCCGAACAGCACCGCGTCCGACTCAAGCGCCCGTTCCACCGCCTCCTCGGTGATCGCCGCGCCGTGAGCGTCGATGGAGGCGCCGCCGACAAGGCGCTCGGTGGTCACGATCGGCACGCCCGCTTCGCCGCGAGCCCACTCCACCACCTTCAGGGTCTCGCCGATGATCTCGGGGCCGATGCCGTCGCCCGGCAGCACCAGCAGGCGGAACGGCTCAAATGCAGCGGCCACCGTCCACCTCCATGGCCACGCCGGTGATCATCGACGCATCATCCGAGCACAGGAAGGCCGCCGCCGCGCCCATGTCGGCGGGCGTGGAGAAGCGGCCGAGCGGGATCGAGGCCAGGAATTTCGCCCGCACCTCGGGCGTGTCGGCGCCCATGAAGGTCTTAAGCAGCGGGGTCTCGCCGGCCACCGGGTTGATCGCGTTCACCCGCACCTGCGCCGCCGCCAATTCTATCGCCATGGCCCGGGTGGCGGTGATCACCCAGCCCTTGGAGGCGTTGTACCAGGTCAGGTTCGGGCGGGGGCTCACGCCGCCGGTCGAGGCGACGTTGAGGATCGCGCCGCCGCCCTGCGCCTTCATCACCGGGACCACGTGGCGAGCGGCGAGATAGATGGCCTTGCAGTTCACGGCGAAGATGCGGTCGAACTCGGCCTCGGACAGTCCTTCCATCGGCTGGGGCGTGTGGCCGACCCCGGCGTTGTTGACGAGGATGTCGAGGCACCCCGTGAGCTCGCGCGCCCGCTCGGCCAGCGCCTCCACGTCCGCCTCGCGCGCGACGTCGGTGCGCACGGCCAGATGCGCTTCGCCCAGCGCGCCCGCCAGCGCCTCGGCCGCCTCGCCGTTGAAGTCGGCGATCACCACCTGCGCGCCCTCCTGCGCAAACCGGCGCACGATACCCTCGCCGAAGCCCGAGGCGCCGCCGGTGACGATCGCCGTCTTGCCCTGAAGCCTCCTGCAGCCATCAGCCATGGAGCGCCGCCACCGTCTTCAGCGTCGTGAAGGCGTAGAGCGCCTCGAAGCCCTTCTCCCGCCCGTGACCCGAACGGCCCATTCCCCCGAACGGCAGCTCCACCCCGCCCGCGGCGCCGTAGTTGTTGATGAACACCTGCCCAGCGCGCAGCCGCTTGGCCATGCGCATCTGCCGCCCCCCGTCCCGAGTCCAGACGCCGGCGACGAGGCCATACTGGGTGCCATTGGCGATGGCGACCGCTTCCTCCTCGTCATCGAACGGCGTCACCACCTGGGCGGGGCCGAAGATCTCCTCCTGCGCCAGCCGGTGGTTCCGACCTACATCGGCGAACAGAGTTGGTCGGACATAGTGCCCGCCTGGAGGCGCGTCGGCGACAATTTCGCCCTGGGCAGCGATGCGCAGATGACTGGCGCGCCCGACCTCAAGATAGTCCTCCACCACCTGCTTCTGCTTAGCCGAGATCACCGGCCCCACGTCGAGATCGGCCATGGCCGGGCCCACGCGCAGCGAGCTGTAACGATCGGCGAGCCGTTCCAGCAGTTCGTCATAGACGGGCCGCTGCACCACCAGCCGTGAACCGGCCGAGCAGGTCTGCCCCGCGTTCTGGATGCCGCCGTTGACCAGGAACGGCAGCGCCTTGTCGAGGTCGGCGTCGGCGAACACCACCTGGGGCGACTTGCCGCCCAGCTCCAGGGTCACCGGCACGGCATTGGCGGCCGCGGCGGCCTGCACCATGCCGCCCACGGCGGTGGAGCCGGTGAAGGAGACGTGGTTGACGCCGGGGTGGGCCGAGAGAGCCGCGCCGGCTTCGGCGCCGGACCCGGGCACGACATTGAGCGCGCCCGCCGGCAAGCCGCACTCGGACGCGATGCGCGCGAACGCCAGCGCCGTCAGGCAGGCCTCCTCGGCCGGCTTGAGCACCGCCGCGTTTCCGACCGCCAGCGCCGCGACCACCGAGCGCCCGATGATCTGCATCGGGTAGTTCCAGGGGATGATGTGCCCGGTCACGCCGTGCGGCTCGCGCAACGTGTAGACCGTGTAGCCGGCGAGGAACGGGATGGTCTCGCCGTGCAGCTTGTCGGCCGCGCCGCCGTAGAACTCCAGGTACCGCGCCAGCGCCACGACGTCGGCGCGCGCCTGCTTCAGTGGCTTGCCGACGTCGAGCGCCTCCATCTCCGCCAGCTCGTCCGCGCGTGCACTGACCGCGCGGCCCATCTCCGCCAGCAGCCGTCCGCGCTCGGCCGCTGTGAGTCGCCCCCAATCGCCGTCCAGCGCCTCGCGGGCCGCCGCGACGGCCTCGTCGATGTCCGCCGCTCCCCCGGCTGCGATCTCCCCGATCTGCTCGCCCGTGGAAGGGTTCTCCAGCGGAAGCCTGACGCCGGAGGCGGGCGGCTTCCAACGGCCGCCGATGAAAACCTGGTCCGTGGAAAAATCCATGCGCGCAAACAACCTAGTGCGTCGCCTGCTCTACGGCGCCCGGAGGCGGGGAGGAAAGCGGCAACGGAAGTTGTCCCTCACGCACATCCTTATGCGCAGTTGTCCTGCCTTGTCCCGCTTATCCCCGTCCAGCTTGTCTCGCCTCAGGCGTCCTCCAGGAACAGCACCCCCGGCGCGGTCTTGAGCGCGCCCCGCACCGCCGGATCCAGGGCGAAGCGGCCGGGCAGCTTCAGCTCGACCTCCTGGCCGCCCTCGATGCCGGCGATCAGGGTGACCTCGCCGCCGCGCGATGAGGCGGCGTGGTCGAGGCGAGCCTTGAGCGCGTCGATCTCGGCCGAGCGGGGGGAAAGGTGGATGCGGAGCGAGACCGGCAGGTGCTCGATCGCACGGTCCAGCGGTTCGGCCTCGTCGCCGAAGAAGCGGATCTCGCCCTCGCCCGCCTTGGCGCGGACCTTGATTGAGACGGCGCGGCCGACGTCCAGGCAGTCGCGGCACTTGCGCAGCTGTTCGGGCGGGAACAGCACCTCGTATTCGCCGGTGGGGTCCGAGAGGGTGACGAAGGCGAACTTCTCGCCGGACTTGGCCGAGGCGCGCTCCTGCTTGCGGCGCACCACGCCGGCCATGCGGAAGGCTTCGTGCCCGGCCTGCGCGGCGGCCAGCGCATCGACCAGCATGGTGGTGCGGCGGCGCTTGAGCATCTCCATCAGCTCCTCCAGCGGGTGGCCGGAGAGGTAGAAGCCGACCGCAGCCAACTCCTCGTCGAGCTGTTGGGGACCGGTCCAGGGCTCGACGCGCGGCAGGCGCGGGCGCGAGACCTCGGCCTGGTCTCCGCCGAACAGGCTGGCCTGAGAGGAGGCCCGTTCGCCGGCCATGGACTGGCAATGAGCGATCAGCAGATCGGCGGCGGCGACGATCTGGGCGCGGTTGGGATGGACGCTGTCGAAGGCGCCGGCGCGGGCGAGGTTCTCCAGCGCCCGCTTGTTGACCAGGCGCGGGTCAACGCGTTCGACAAAGTCGAACAGGTCGGCGAACGGCCCGCCTTCCTCGCGCACGGCGACCAGGTGCTTCATCGCCTCCAGGCCGACATTGCGCACGGCGCCCAGGGCATAGAGGACCTCGCCGCCCTCGACCTCGAAGTCGGCGTCGGAGCGGTTCACGTCGGGTGAGCGGACCTTCACATTCAGCGCCCGGGCGTCCTGGTAGAACACCGCCAGCTTGTCGGTGTTGGACAGGTCGAGGCTCATCGAGGCGGCGACGAACTCCACCGGGTGGTTCGCCTTCAGCCAGGCGGTCTGGAAGGAGATCAGGGCGTAAGCGGCGGCGTGGCTCTTGTTGAAGCCGTAGCCGGCGAACTTGGCCACAAGGTCAAAGATGGCGCTCGACTGCGCGGGTGGCACCCCTTTGTCGGCGGCGCCGGAGACGAAGCGCGCCTTCTGCTGGTCCATCTCTTCCTTTTTCTTCTTGCCCATGGCGCGGCGCAGAAGATCGGCTTCCCCCAACGAGTAGCCGGCCAGGATTTGGGCGATCTGCATCACCTGTTCCTGGTAGACGATGACGCCGTAGGTCTCCGCCAGCACCGCTTTGAGCGAGGGATGCAGGACGTCGATCGGCCGGCGACCGAACTTGCAGTCGATGAAGGTGTCGATGTTGTCCATCGGACCTGGGCGGTAGAGCGCGCCCAGCGCCGTAATCTCCTCGATGGAACCGCACTTCATCTTGCGCAAGGTGTCGCGCATGCCCTGGCTTTCGAACTGAAAAACCCCGACAGTTTGGCCGGAGGCGAGCAGCTCATAAGCCTTGGTGTCGTCCAGCGGCAGGTTGAGAAGATCGACGGCGACGCCGCGCTTGGCCAGGTGCTTCACCGCGCGGTCGAGCACGGTCAGGGTCTTCAGGCCGAGGAAGTCGAACTTCACCAGGCCCGCGTCCTCCACCCACTTCATGTTGAACTGGGTGGCGGGCAGGTCCGAGCGCGGGTCCTGGTAGAGCGGCACCAGCTCGGTCAGCGGCCGGTCGGCGATCACCAGGCCGGCGGCGTGGGTGGAGGCGTTGCGGTAGAGGCCCTCCAGCTGCATGGCGACGGTGAGCAGTTCGGCCACCGACTCCTCGTCGCGCTGGGCCTGCTTCAGCCGGGGCTCCAGCTCCACGGCCTGGGCAAGCGTGACGGGCGCGGCGGGGTTGTTGGGCACCATCTTGGCCAGGCGGTCGACCATGCCCAGCGGGAGCTGCATCACGCGGCCGGTGTCGCGCAGCACCGCGCGCGCCTGCAGGGTGCCGAAGGTGATGATCTGGGCCACCCGGTCGCGGCCGTATTTCTCCTGGACGTAGGCGATCACCTCCTCGCGCCGCTCCTGGCAGAAGTCGATGTCGAAGTCCGGCATCGACACCCGCTCGGGGTTCAGGAACCGCTCGAACAGCAGGCCGAAGCGCAGCGGATCCAGATCGGTGATGGTCAGCGCCCAGGCGATCAGCGAGCCGGCGCCCGAGCCCCGCCCCGGCCCCACCGGCACGCCGCGCGCCTTGGCGTGCTTGATGAAGTCCGAGACGATCAGGAAATAGCCGGCGAAGCCCATCTGGTTAATGACGCCGACCTCGCGCTCCAGCCGCGCGTGGTAGTCGGCCTCGGGCGCGGCCAGGGGATGGACGGTGAGGCGGGCCTTCAGCCCCTCACGGGCCTGGTGGGCCAGCTCCTCGGCCTCGGTGCGGCCGGCGACGGTGGGGAAGCGCGGCAGGATCGGGTCGCGCTTCCTGACCATGAAGGCGCAGCGGCGGGCGATGTCGAGCGTATTGTCGCAGGCCTCCGGCAGGTCGGCGAACAGCTCGCGCATGGCCTTGGCCGGCTTGAACCAGTGCTCGGCGGTGACCCGGCGGCGGTCGTCCTGGCCGAGGTAGGCGCCGTCGGCGATGCACAGCAGCGCGTCGTGCGCGGCGTGCAGCTCGGGCTTGGCGAAATAGACGTCGTTGGTGGCGACCAGCGGCGCGTCGTTGTCGTAGGCCCAGGCGACCAACCCCGGCTCCGCCGCGGCCTCCTCGGACAAGCCGTGGCGCTGCAGCTCGACATAGAGACGGTCGCCGAACGCCGCGTGCATCCGCCGCAGCGCCGCTTGCGCCTCGGCGGCCTTGCCGGCGGCGAACAGCGGGTCGATCGGGCCATCGGGGCCGCCCGAGAGCAGGATCAGCCCCTCGGCGCGGCCCGCCAGCGCCTCCCAGCTCACCCCGCACTCGTCGCCGCAGGCGGGGTCGAGGTAGGCCAGCGACGACAGCTCAGACAGATGCCGCCAGCCGCGCTCGTTCTGAGCGATCACCACCACCGTCGGCGGCTTGGCCCAGCGCTCGGGGCGGCGCGCGCCGATCCCCTCCACCGGCAGGGCGCAGCCGATCAGCGGCTGCACGCCGGCCTCTTTGCAGGCGACCGAGACCTCAAGCGCCCCGAACAGGTTCGCGCGGTCGGCCACCCCGATGGCGGGCATCTCCTTTTCGCCGGCCAAGCGGCCAAACTTGTCCGCCTTGATCGCCCCTTCCAGCAGCGAATAGGCCGAGCGGACCCGCAGGTGCACGAAGCCTTGCTGCGGCGCCTCGGCCATGGCGGTTCGCTCCTCTCGGGCTCTGGGCTGTGGACGACTCAGCCGACCAGCATCGCCGCCTGACACACCATCCAAACGAACCCCGCCACCGACGCAAGCGCCATCGTCTCCCGCACCACCACCGCCGTCATAGGACCCTCCTCTGTCCGTGTGAGGCGGCGAGTATGTTCGTGTTTTGTTCTTTGTCAAGCGACGAGGCGACACGGTAGTGGGTCACTTTTCAAAGTGGCCCACTACCGGCGACACCGTCCAGGGCTTAGGGGGGCGCGATGTAGGCCAGCGCTTCGGCGGCGGTCTCGAAAGTGGCGGTTTGCTGCTGCCCTTCGATCACTTGGGTGACCGTCCACATCCCCCACGATACTGCCGCCGACCGCTGGGCGCCATGCTTGTCAACGGCGGGAAAATTCAAACTGAGACACTACCTGAGTTGTGGCCGCTCCTGGCCTGTCCTCGTTCACGCGTGGCTGATGACCTTCTTCTGACGCCCGTAGATGCCGCACACATCAACCCGGCGATCAAGCCCCGTCGCACCTCCAACTCGCGCGTCTTGGGGGTTAGCGTGCTGGCGCGGGGTAGGTGGAGCTGGTCCCCCATGCAATCTGGGCCGAGTGTACCGCCCTGACTAGGCAGTCTGCCGCTCTGTCAAGTAAGACGGCTCGCATCAACCCCCGCCGACGAACTGAACAATCTCTATGCGGTCGCCCTGGGACAGCGGCTGATCGGCGTATGTCGACTTCGGCACGATCTCCAGGTTCCGCTCCACCGCCACCTTGCGCGTATCGAGGCCGAGTTCGACCGCCAGCCCCTCCACCGTAAGCCCCTCGGCGACCTCCCGCGCCTCGCCGTTCACCGTCAGCTTCATGGGGCGCGCTTGTGACCCCCCGGCGCGGGCGATACAAGACGCGCCGCCGCACGGGCGCTCCGCAACCTCGGGAATCACGATGGCCGACAACAGGCGCGGCGGCTTCACCCAGGAAGCCAAGCTGGTCAGGCAGCTCGCCGCCGTGCTGGACGAGACCGGCCTTACCGAGATCGAGGTGGAGGTGGGAGAGACTCGCGTGCGCGTCGCTCGCACCGCCGCGAGCGTCGCCGCCGCTCCGGTCCAAGCCATGTCGGCGCCGGCCGCTCCAGTCGTAGCCGCTGCTCCGGCTGTCGTGTCGGCCGCCGCTGCCGCCCAAGCTGAAGAGCCTGCCGCCCCCTCTGGCGAGGCGGTCAAGTCGCCGATGGTCGGCACCGCCTACCTTTCGCCCACGCCGGGCGCCGAGCCCTTCATTCGCGCAGGCTCGCAGGTCAGCGAAGGCCAGACGCTGATGATCATCGAGGCGATGAAGACCATGAACCCCATCTCCGCGCCGCGCGCGGGCGTGGTGGCCGAGGTCCTGATCGAGGACGGTCAGCCGGTGGAGTTCGGCGAGCCGCTCGTCGTCCTGACCTGATGTTCGACAAGATCCTCATCGCCAACCGCGGCGAGATCGCGCTGCGGGTCCACCGCGCCTGCAAGGAGATGGGCATCTCCACCGTGGCGGTGCATTCCGAGCCAGACGCCACCGGCATGTGGGTGCGCCTGGCCGACGAGAGCGTCTGCATCGGCCCGGCGTCCGCGGCCAAGTCCTACCTGAACGTGCCCTCGATCATCGCGGCGGCGGAGATCACCGGCGCCAACGCCATCCACCCCGGCTACGGCTTCCTTTCGGAGAACGCCCGCTTCGCCGAGATCGTCGAGGCGCACGGCATGACCTTCATCGGCCCGCGCCCCGACCACATCCGCATGATGGGCGACAAGATCACCGCCAAGCAGGCGGTCAAGGACGCCGGCATCCCGGTGGTGCCGGGCTCCGAAGGCGCCTTGTCTGACGAGGACGAGGCTTTTGCCGCGGCCGAGGCCATCGGCTTCCCCGTGCTGATCAAGGCAGCGGCTGGCGGCGGCGGGCGCGGCATGAAGGTGGCCAAGACCCGCGACGACCTGCTCGAGGCGATCCAGACCGCCCAGTCCGAGGCCCGCGCGGCCTTCGGCGACGACGCGGTCTACCTAGAACGGTACCTGCAGAAGCCCCGGCACATCGAGCTGCAGGTGATCGCCGACGCCTTCGGCAACGTCTGCCACCTGGGCGAACGCGACTGCTCGCTCCAACGCCGCCACCAGAAGGTGCTGGAGGAGGCCCCCTCCCCCGCCCTCGACGCCGCCGCGCGCGCGAAGATCGGCGCCACCGTGGTCGAGGCCATCAAGCGGATCGGCTACCTCGGCGTCGGCACCATCGAGTTCCTCTACGAGGACGGCGAGTTCTTCTTCATCGAGATGAACACCCGCCTGCAGGTCGAGCACCCAGTCACCGAGGCGATCACCGGTATCGACCTGGTGCGCGAACAGATCCGCATCGCCGCCGGCGAGCCCCTGTCCTTCACCCAGGACGACATCCGCTTCGAGGGCCACGCCATCGAATGCCGGATCAACGCCGAGAACCCGCGCACCTTCGCGCCGTCGCCGGGCGTAGTCACCGACTTCCACCCACCCGGCGGCCTGGACGTGCGGCTGGATTCGGCGATCTACGCCGGCTACCGCATCCCCCCCTACTACGACAGCCTGATCGGCAAGCTGATCGTCCACGGCCGCGACCGCCCCGAGTGCATCGCCCGGATGAAGCGCTGCCTGGGGGAACTGGTGGTCGGCGGCGTCGACACCACCACGCCGCTGTTCCTGGAGCTGTTCCAGAAGCCGGACATCCTGGCCGGCGACTACGACATCCACTGGCTGGAGCGGTGGATGAGTTCACAGGCGTAAGGTTCTGAGCGGATGAAGAAACCCTTCACCGCCTTGGATCTGCTGGAGTGCTACCGCACTGGCGTCTTCCCCATGGCGGACGACCGCCACGACGAGCGCATCTTTCTGATCGACCCCGAGACCCGGGGCGTCCTCCCGCTCGACGCCTTCCACATCCCCCAGCGCCTGGCCCGCACCGTCCGCGCCGCCCCCTTCCAGATCCGAGTCGACACCGCCTTCCCCCGCGTGATCGCCGAGTGCGCCAAGGCCAGGCCAGGCCGGCGCGAGACCTGGATCAACCACTCGATCGAGCTGCTCTACCGCGACCTGTTCCACCTCGGCCACGCCCACAGCGTCGAGTGCTGGCGAGGAGAGGCCTTGGTCGGCGGCCTCTACGGCGTCTCCCTGCAAGGCGCCTTCTTCGGCGAGAGCATGTTCTCGCTGGAGCGCGACGCCAGCAAGGTCGCCCTGATCCACCTCGCCGCCCGCCTGATCGCCGGCGGCTACCGCCTGCTCGACGCCCAGTTTATGACCGGGCACCTCGCCCAGTTCGGGGCCGAGGAGATCACCCGCCCCGTCTACCTCGCCCGTCTGAAGGAAGCGCTGAGGTTCGAGGCCGACTTCTACCGCTTCCCCGCGTTCGCGGCGGGCGCCGATGTCCTGCAGGCTATCAGCCAGGCGTCGTAGACTGGGTGCTCCAGCGGGTTCAGCCCCGGCGCGTCGGCGAACATCCAGCCGCGGAAGATGGTCCGCGAATCCGCCGCCGGCCGCCCCGCCACCGCCAGCGGCTGGGAATCGACCCGCACGTGCGCCACCGCCCGCGGCGTCTGGTTCGGCGGCGCGATCTCGCAGCTCGACACGGTGAAGATCAGCCCCTTGTAGCGTACCGGACGCCCCACCTGCGCCTCGAAGCGCATGGTCTCGGCGGTGGTCTTGTCGAGCGCCTGCAGGATCGCGCCGTTGGTCAGGTTCCGCTTCGGCGGCGCCTCCACCTTGGGCTTGGGCGCGGCGCGCGGCTTGGGCGCGCGAGGCGAAGCCGTTTCCGGCGGCGCGGCGGCTTCGGGCGACGGCGCGGCCAAGGAAGGCGCGGGCGCCGGGGCGGGCGCGGGGGTTACTGGAGCCGGCGGCGCGGCAGGGACCTGTGGCTCAGCCGGCTCCACCTGCGCCGAGGCGAGGCCGCCCGCGGCAGTGGCGATAAGCACGATCGAGGCAATCACGACCCGCCGCATCGCTCTACTCCGGCCGCCACGCCTCATAGTCGCCCGTGGCGCTGGCGCGTTGGCCAGGGCCGGCGATAGAGCCCGGCGGCCGCCAGGCCATCGGCGTCCCGGTCATGTTGGGCAGGTGGTCCTTCTCCCACCGCTGCCGCCGCAGCGGCGTCTCCGTCGGCGGGTCGTCGAAGGTGTGGTGCAACCAGCCGTGCCACTCGGCCGGCACCTTCGAGCCGTCGGCGTAGCCGTTGTAGATCACCCACCGCCGCAGCCGCCCGTCGTAGCTGTCGCGGTTGTCCTTGGCCTGGAAGTAGCGGTTGCCGATCTCGTCCTCGCCGACGAAAACGCCCCGCTTGGCGATGGTGAACCGCGCCCCGGGCGTGGCCCCGTTCCACCAGGTGAACAACCACTTCAGCAAGGCCGGCTCCTCAGGACGAGGCCGTGATAGCCATTGCCGCCGCGCCTGCCTAGGGCGTTCACCGGCCAGGCAGGAAGCGGGCGACGACTTCGGCCGGGATGCGCACCGGGCGCATGGTCGCGGCGTCCACCATGGCCCAGTCGGAGCGGGCCTGAACGGCGGCGCCTTGCGGGCCTTCGATCACCACATAGCGGTCGAAGCGGGCCCCGCGCGGCTCGCCCACCCAGGTGCGGGCGCGGGGCTGGTCGCCAAGACGCAGGCCGCGGCGGTAGCCGATCTCGTGGCGCAGCACGACCCAGCTCGAGCCGCGGGTCTCTTCCTCCCTGAACTTCGAGCGCCAGTGGGCCGTGCCGGCTTCCTGAATCCAGCGGACGTAGACGACGTTGTTGACGTGGCCGTTCTCGTCGATGTCCTCGGGGGTGACCGCCAGCGGCAGCTCGAACACCTCGCGGCCCGGCGGCGGCTCGAAGGCGCGGCTCACGCCGGCAGCACGCCCTTTTCGGCCAGAAACGGCTTCAGCTCGCCCGACTGGAACATCTCCTTGACGATGTCGCAGCCGCCCACAAACTCGCCCTTGACGTAGAGCTGGGGGATGGTCGGCCAGTCGGAGAAGCTCTTGACGCCCTGGCGCAGCTCCTCGGACTGCAGCACGTTCACGCCGGTGAAATCGACGCCCAGGTGATCGAGCACCTGCACCACCAGGCTGGAGAAGCCGCACATCGGCTGCTCGGGCTCGCCCTTCATGAACAGCACTACCGGGTGTTCGGCGAGAGTCTCGGCGATGAAGGCGTGGGCGGGGTTGGCGGCGGTCTGAACGTCGGTCACGGGCGGCCTCAATGAGCGGGCGCCTGATCTGGGCGCGCGGCCCCGTGCGGTCAAGCCGACTTGGCCGGGACCTCGGGCGAGGGGCCGAAGCGGGCCATTTCGATCTGGGCGGAAAGGCCGGGCGGCAGCTCGCGGTTCACCGCCTCGGCGAGCTCATCCAGCCGCTCCAGTGCTGGAGCGTCGATCTGTACGGTTGCCAGCGCGGGCTCGGTGACCGCGTAGGCCAGGCAAATCTGCTCGCCGGTCCAGTTCGGGGTCTGGTCGAGGAAGGCGTAGGTGCCGACGCCTTCGAGCGGCGACGGCTTGCGGTTGAACAGGCCCTTGCCGCGCTTGAGCGCCTCGGTGACGGAGCGGTGGAACTCGACCGGATAGGGGTCGTAGCCGATCACCACCATGTCGCGCTGGACCGCCGAACGCACCCGGTTGCGCTCGCGCCAGCCGGAGGTGAGGTTGAAGCTGGCGGCGATCACGTCGAAGCGGCCGGTGGAGATGTAGGCGTCGATCGCCCCATCGTCCGATCCGCCCACGCCGATGAAGTGGACCGCACCGGCCTTCTTCAGCTCGTCGAGCGCATCCAGGCCCTCGAGCGGCAGCTCGGTCTCGCCGGGGTCGTCCAGCATGGCGACGTCGAGGTAGCCCAGGCCAGTGCGCGCCAGGATTGAGCGGATCTGACCCTGGATACCGGCGGCGGAGAAGTCGCGCACCGGTGCGCTGCCGGACGGCAGGCGGCCGACACGCCACGCGATGAAGATCAGGTTGCGGTCAACGGTCTGCAGCGCCTGGGCCAGCCCGTCGGCCATGGCCGGGCTGCGGCCGCGCACTTCGAAGGTGTTGATGCCATGCTCCAGCGCCTCGTAGATCAACCGGGTCCACTGCTCCGGCCGGGTGCGGGCGGGGTCGTCGCGCAGAGCCAGCGACAAAGCGGAGACGACGAAGCCGGAGCTGCCGAAGGGGCGGTAGCGCATCAGTCGGCTCCTTCGGGCGGCGCCGAGGTGGCGAGCGCCAGCGCATGAAGTTCACCGCCCATGCGCCCGCCCAGCGCCTCGTAAACCAGCTGGTGCTGGCGCACGCGCGGCAACCCCTTGAACCGCGGCGAGACGATGCGGGCGCGGTAATGGTCGCCGTCGCCGGCGAGGTCCTCGACGGCGATCTCCCCGTCGGGGAAGGCCTCGCGCAGGCGGGCCTCGAGTTCGGCTTGAGCCATGGGCACGGCGATTCTGTCTCCGGTAACGATTCATCGCGCCGGATGGTTAACGGGCGGCTACGGCGGCGCGCGGGGCGTTAGGATGGAAGGTTCAGCGGCATCCATCGCCGTTCATGTAGCTGGGCAACCATCCCTCATGCGCTGCGCGCAGCTCCGCCAGCGGAACACTGAACAGTTCGCGCGAGGCGAAGGCGTCGCCGCCGGCGGAGCCGGCGACGATCGCGTGGACGCCGGCGGCCTTGGCACGGGCGATCAGGGTCTCGGGATCCTTGGTAGCCAGGAGATAACGGGCCTGGTCCTCGCCGAAGAGGTAGAGGTGGGCGTGCTGCTCGGAGGTGGCGTTCAGGGTGACGCCGATGTCCGAGGCCAGCGCCATCTCGGCGGCGGCGGCGGCCAAGCCGCCGTCGGAGAGGTCGTGGCAGACGGTGACTTCGCCGGAGCGGATCAAGGCGCGGACGAAGTCGCCGTTCCGCTTCTCGGCGGCGAGGTCGACTGGCGGCGGGGGGCCCTCCTCGCGGCCTTGGACTTCCCGCAGGTAGAGGCTGGCGCCCAGCTCACCGTGGCTCTCTCCGATCAGCACCAGCACGTCGCCGTCCTGCAGGCCGCCGTAGGAAGCGCGGCGGGCGTAGTCGGGGATCAGGCCCACGCCGCCGACGGTGGGTGTGGGCGGAATGCCCTGGCCGTTGGTTTCGTTGTAGAGCGAGACGTTGCCGCTCACGACCGGGAAGTCGAGCGCGCGGCAGGCCTCGGCCATTCCTTCCACCGCGCCGACGAACTGGGCCATCACCTCCGGCCGCTCCGGATTGCCGAAGTTGAGGTTGTCGGTGATAGCCACGGGATCGGCGCCGGCGGCTGTCAGGTTGCGCCACGCCTCGGCCACCGCCTGTTTGCCGCCCTCGTATGGGTCGGCGGCGACGTAGCGGGGGGTGACGTCGGAGGTCACCGCCAGCGCCTTCCTCGCGCCGTGCACCCGCACCAGGCCGGCGTCGCAGGCGGTGGAGGACTCCTCGATGGTGTCGGCCATCACATGCCGGTCGTACTGCTCCCAGACCCAACGCTTGGAGGCCATATCCGGGCAGCCCATCAGCCGGAGCACGGCGTCGTTCCAGTCCGAGGGCGCGGGGATGTCGGAGTGGTCGAACGGCGCGCGCGGCGGGCGCGGCGCGGCAGGCCGGTCGTAGAGCGGCGCGTCCTCCGTCAGCGGCGCCAGCGGGATGTCGCAGACCACTTCGCCGCCGTGCCGCAGCACCAGCCGGCCTGTGTCGGTGGTAGCGCCGATCACGGCGGCGTCCAGGCCCCACTTTTCGAAGATGCGCCGGCCGTCCCCTTCCCTGCCCGGCTTCAGGATCGCCAGCATCCGCTCCTGGCTCTCCGAGAGCATCATCTCGTAGGCGGTCATGCCGGCTTCACGCTGGGGCACCTGGTCGAGGTTGAGCTCGATGCCCACCCTGCCCTTCCCCGCCATCTCCACCGACGAGGAGGTCAGCCCCGCCGCGCCCATGTCCTGGATGGCGGCAACCGCGCCAGAGGCCATCAGCTCCAGCGTCGCCTCGATCAGCAGCTTCTCAGCGAAGGGATCGCCGACCTGGACGGTGGGCCGCTTCTCGTCGGAGCCCTCGTCGAACTCGGCCGAGGCCATGGTCGCCCCGTGGATGCCGTCGCGCCCGGTCTTGGAGCCGAAGTAGACCACCGGCAGGCCCGCGTCAGGCGCGGCGGAGTAGAAGATCTTGTCGGCGTCGGCCACGCCCACGCACATGGCGTTGACCAGGATGTTGCCGTTGTAGCCGGGGTGGAAATTGACCTCCCCGCCCACGGTCGGCACCCCCACACAGTTGCCGTAGCCGGCGATGCCGGCGACCACGCCCTCGACCAGCCGCCGCGTCTTTGGATGGTCAGGCTCGCCAAAGCGCAAGGCGTTCAAAAGCGCCACCGGCCGCGCCCCCATGGTGAACACGTCGCGCATGATGCCGCCCACGCCCGTGGCGGCGCCCTGGTAAGGCTCGATGAAGCTCGGGTGGTTGTGGCTCTCCATCTTGAAGATACAGGCCTGGCCGTCGCCAATATCGACCACCCCCGCGTTCTCGCCCGGGCCGCAGATCACCCGCGGGCCGGAAGTCGGGAACTTGCGCAGATGCAGACGCGAAGACTTATAGGAGCAGTGCTCGCTCCACATCACCGAAAAGACGCCGAGCTCGACCTGGTTCGGCTCGCGCCCCAGCCGCTCGAGGATCACTCGGTATTCCTCGGGCTTGAGGCCGTATTCGGCGGCCAGGGCGGCCATGTTTGGGGCGGTCATGGCGCGGGCTCCTAGCGTATTCGCCGAGGGCTGTCAGCGGAACGGGAGGGCCCGTTCGCGCCTTGTTTGGCGGAAGACTTGAGGAGCCGCGCCCATGCCCGAGAACCAGACCCAGCCGAACGCCGCCAGCTACGCCAACCCCTCCGGCGAGCCGCGCATCCGCGAGGAGGACCCCGCCGCCAGCGGCGAGGACCGCAGCTTCGCCGACCGTCCGAGCGACACCGAAGCCGCCCATGCCCCGAACGAAGGGACCAGCGTGCGCTCGGCCTCCGACGGTCCCGTCGGCGGCGACATGGGCCGCGACGCCGCCAAGGGGCCGGGGCAAGGCGGCGAGCCCGAAGGGACAGGCGGCGAGGGCGGCGACGGCGGCTACACCTTCGATCCCTCGATGCCCGAGGCCAACCGCATCCGCATGCAGGGCGGCGGGGTCGGCCAGAAGGAGATGGATCTTCAGCGCGACCCCAACCGGCTCAACGATTCGGAAAAGTACTGACGCGAGTCAGGCCGCGGCGGAGGCCTCTTCCGCCGCGCCGCCGCCGGCCCCGCTCATCGCGGCGGCGTCCATCCACATCACCTCCCACACGTGGCCGTCCGGATCCTGAAAGCTGGCGCCGAACATGGCGCCGTAATCCATGTCCGGCTTCCACGGCTGGGCCCCCGCCGCCAGCGCCTTGTCCTTCAGCTCGCTCACCGCCTCCCTGCTGTCCGCCGACAGGCAGTAGAGCGCGCCGGTGGCGGCACGGGCGTCGGCGATCTCGCCGGTGACGAAGTCGCGGAACCGCGCCTGCGTCAGCAGCATCACGTGGATGGTCTCCGACACCACCACCATGGCCGCGGTGGCGTCAGTGAACTGCGGATTGATGGAAAAGCCGAGCGCCTCATAGAACCGCTTGGCACGGTCCAGGTCGGTGACCGGCAGGTTGACGAAGATCATCCGCATGGTTGGCTCCTTTGGGCGGCGGCGCAGGGAAGCGTTTAGCGCCCCTAGGACGAAGCGGCGACAGGGCCGCCGACAACCCGCGGCACATTTTGGATCGGCTGTGCGCAAGGCGCTTGATCGCCGCCGCGGAATGGCGTGAAAGGCCCCGTCCGCTGGGGAGCTGAACTTGAGCCAGAGACCCTTGATTTCACTGGCCGCGCTGGCGTGCGCCGCGCTGGCCGCCGGGTGCGCCACCACCTCCGACGGCAAGGCCGCCGCCTCATCCGACAAGTCGCCGCCCAAGCCCCTGCCCCAGGGGCTCTCGCCGGCGGTGGACCCCTTCCCCTCCACCTACCAACGCTTGGGCTCGCGCCCCACCGCCATCGTCAACGCCAACATCCTCACCGCCACCGGCCAGGAGTTCCGCGGCGGCATGCTGACCATGGCCGAGGGCAAGATCGTCGCGGTGGGCCCGGCCGCCGCGCCCCCCGCCGGCTACGACGTGGTCGACGCGCGCGGCAAGTGGGTGACGCCCGGCGTGATCGACGCCCACTCCCACGTCGGCTCCTCCGCCGCGCCCTCCGTGCCGGCGCTGGAGGACACCAACGAGGCGACCAGCCCCAACACCGCACAGGTCTGGGTCGAGCACTCGGTCTGGCCGCAGGACCCGCAGTTCAACACCGCCCGCGCCGGCGGGGTGACCAGCATGATGATCCTGCCCGGTTCCGCCAACCTGTTCGGCGGCCGCTCGGTGACGGTGAAGAACATCCCCGCCCGCACCATGCAGGCGATGAAGTTCCCCGGCGCCCCCTACGGCCTCAAGATGGCCTGCGGCGAGAACCCCGCGCGCGTCTACGGCCGCAGGAACCAGTCGCCGGCCACCGGCATGGGCAACGTCGCCGGCTACCGCGCCGCCTGGATCTCGGCCGCCGACTACGCCCGCAAGTGGGACGACTACAACGACAAGGTGGCCAAGGGCGAAAAGGCCGAGGCCCCCAAGCGCGACCTGCAGCTGGAGACCCTGGCCGGCGTGCTGAAGGGCCAGATCCTGGTGCAGAACCACTGCTACCGCGCCGACGAGATGGCCGTGATGCTCGATATCGCGCGGGAATTCGGCTACAAAATCCGCACCTTCCACCACGCCTCCGAGGCCTACAAGATCGCCGACGTGCTGGCCAAGGAGGACGTCTGCGTCGCCACCTGGGCCGGCTGGTGGGGCTTCAAGATGGAGGCTCTGGACGGCATCGAGGAGAACGCCGCCATGGTCGACGCGGCGGGCGGCTGCGCGGTGATCCACTCGGACGACCCCGACCTGACCCAGCGGCTGAACCAGGAGGCGGCGGTGGCGCTGTCGGCCGGCCGCCGCGCGGGCCTGAACATCAGCGAGGCGCAGGCGGTGAAATGGTTCACCGCCAACCCGGCCAAGGCCATCGGCGTGCTGAACCAGACCGGCACGCTGGAGCCCGGCAAGATGGCCGACGTGGTGATCTGGAGCGCCGACCCGTTCAGCATCTACGCCCGGGCCGACAAGGTCTTCATCGACGGGGCGCTGGTCTATGACCTGACCGACCCGCGCTTTCAGCCCAAGTCCGACTTCGAGCTAGGCCAGCCCGGCCAGAGGAGGCTGCCGTGATACGCGCATCCCTGTTCGCGGCGGCGGCCGCCCTGGCGCTGGCGCTGCCCGCCGCCGCCCAGACGGTGGCGATCACCAACGCCCGCATCCTGACCGCCGGTCCCCAGGGCGAGATCGCGCGGGGCACCGTGGTGATCTCCGGCGGCAAGATCGCTTCCGTCGGCTCCGGCGCCGCCCCTTCCGGCGCTGAGGTGATCGACGCGGGCGGCAAGCTGGTCACCCCCGGCCTCATCGCCTCGGACACCAACTTCGGCGGCGCCGAGGTGGACGCGGTCGACGAGACCAACGACCTCGCCACCACCTCGGCCCAGCTCAGCGCCGCCTTCGACGTGCAGTATGGGCTCGATCCCAACACATTCGTTGCCCCGGTGGCGCGGCTCGGCGGCGTCACCAGCGCCGTGGTGACTCCGGGCTACGAAGGCGGCGGCGACAACAACAAGCGCGAGCTGCTGTTCGCCGGCCAGGCGGCGGTGGTCACGTTGGCCGACGGCACGGACATGGTGGTGCGCCCCCGCGTCGGCATGGTGCTCGACCTAGGCGAGGGCGGGGCGGAGCGCGCGGGCGGGGCGCGCGGCGCGGCGTTCGTGGCGCTGAAGGCGGCGCTCGACGACGTGCGCTTCTACATGCGCAACCGCACCGGCTTCGACCGGGGCGACTCCCGCCAGCTCGGCCTGTCGCGCGCTGACCTGGAGGCGCTGATCCCGGTGGTCGAGGGGCGGATGCCGCTGATCGTCACCGTCCACCGCGCCGCCGATATCCGTCAGGTGCTCCGTCTGGCGCGAGAGGAGAAGCTCAAGGTCATCCTCGACGGCGCCGAGGAGGGCTGGATGGTCGCCTCTGAGATCGCCGCCGCCGGCGTGCCGGTGACGCTCAACCCGATCACCGACCGGCCGGAAACCTTCGAGACCCGCGCCGCCACCATGGAGAACGCAGCCCGGCTGAACGCGGCCGGCGTGGTCTTCGCCATCGAGGGCAACGGCGGCGGCCACCGCGCGCGGGAGACCCGCTACAACGCCGGCAACGCCGTGGCCCACGGCCTGCCGCAGGACGCGGCCCTGCGCGCGGTGACCATCAACCCGGCGCGGATGTTCGGCGTGGGCGACCGCAAGGGCTCGCTGGAGCCCGGCAAGGACGCCGACCTGGTGATCTGGGACGGCGACCCCTTCGAGCCCCTGACCCAGCCGGTCGCGGTGTTCATCGAAGGCCGCCGCCAGCCGATGACCGCGCGGAACCTGCAACTGCGCGACCGCTACCGCACGCTGAACCAGCCGCTGCCGCCGGCCTACTCCAAGTAACCTTCTCCCCTTGCGGGAGAAGGTGGCGGGCGCGAGCCCGCCGGAGGAGGGGTCGCGCCGGCCGATGGAGTTTAGCTTGCAGGCAGCGCCGCAACCTTGATCGTCTAGGCCGGCGCGACCCCTCATCCGGCCGCTTCGCGGCCACCTTCTCCCGCAAGGGGAGAAGGACACCCTCTGACCGTCTCTTCGAATCGCCGCATCCTGCCGCCAATGGCCAAGGCCACAGCCCCTACCCTCCCCGACCTGTTCGACGACGCGCTCGCCCCGGTGCCGGCGCCGCCGATCTCCTCTCTCAAGGAAACCGCGCGAGCGAAGGCGGAGGCGCGCGCCCCCACCCCCCCCGGCTACTCCGCCAAAGACATCGAGGTGCTGGAGGGGCTGGAGCCCGTCCGCCGCCGCCCCGGCATGTATGTCGGCGGCACCGACGAGCGGGCGCTGCACCACCTGTTCGCCGAGGTGCTCGACAACGCCATGGACGAGGCGGTGGCGGGCCACGCGCGCATCATCAAGGTGGAACTGGACGCGGACGGCTTCCTCACGGTCACCGACGACGGACGCGGCATCCCAGTCGACCGGCACCCGAAGTTCACCGACAAGTCGGCGCTGGAGGTGATCCTCACCACCCTGCATTCGGGCGGCAAGTTCTCGGGCAAGAGCTACGAGACCTCCGGCGGCCTGCATGGCGTGGGCGTCAGCGTTGTCAACGCCTTGGCCGAATATCTTGAGGTGACGGTTTGGCGCGATGGCTTCGAGTGGCGCCAGAGCTACCGGAAGGGCGCGCCCGTCGGTCCGCTGCGACAGGGCGAGCCCTCCCGCAAGCTCGGCACGGCGATCCGATTCCTGCCGGACCCGGAGATCTTCGGCGAGGGCGCGGCGTTCAAGCCGGCGCGCCTCTACCGCATGGCCCGCTCCAAGGCCTACCTGTTCCGGGGCGTGGAAATCCGCTGGTCCTGTGACCGCAGCCGCATCCACGACTCAACGCCCCAGAAAGCGACCTTCCACTTCCCCAACGGCCTGGCCGACTTCCTCGCCGAACGCATCGGCGAGGCCGAGACCCTGACCCCCGCCCCCTTCGCCGGCCGCATCGAGCGGCAGGGCGAGGCCGGCGCCGTCGAATGGGCGATCGCCTGGAGCCCCGCCGGTTTCGGCGAGCACGACGGCTTCATGCAGTCCTACTGCAACACCGTGCCCACCCCCGAAGGCGGCACCCACGAAGCCGGCCTGCGCGCCGCGCTCACCCGCGGCCTCAAGGCCTACGCCGAACTGACCAACGAGAGGCGCGCCGGCCTGATCACCGCCGAGGACGTGATCGCCAACGCCGGCGCCCTGATCTCGGTGTTCGTCCGCAACCCCGAGTTCCAGGGCCAGACCAAGGAGCGGCTGTCCTCCACCGACGCCCAGCGGCTGGTCGAGACCGCGCTGCGCGACCCCTTCGACCACTGGCTGACCGGCCAGCCCAAGGCGGCCAGCAGCTTGCTCCAGTTCGTCATCGAACGCGCCGAGGAGCGGCTGAAGCGGCGCAAGGACAAGGAGGTGGCGCGCCAGTCGGCTACCCGCCGCCTGCGCCTGCCTGGCAAGCTCGCCGACTGCGCCAACGCCTCGGCCGAGGGCGCCGAGCTGTTCATCGTCGAGGGCGACAGCGCCGGCGGCTCGGCCAAGCAGGCGCGCAACCGGAAAACCCAGGCGATCCTGCCGCTTAGGGGCAAGATCCTCAACGTCGCCTCGGCCGGCAAGGACAAGGCCGGCGCCAACCAGGAACTGGCCGACCTGATGCTGGCGCTGGGGGTGCAGGGCGGCTCGCGCTACCGCGAGGAAGAGTTGCGCTACGACCGCATCATCATCATGACCGACGCCGACGTGGACGGCGCCCACATCGCCTCGCTGCTGATCACCTTCTTCTACCGGACCATGCCCGAGCTGGTCCGCGGCGGGAAACTCTACCTCGCCCTGCCCCCGCTCTACCGCCTCGGCCACGGCAAGGAGGTGGCCTACGCCCGCGACGACGCCCACAAGGACGAGCTGATGGCGACGATGTTCAAGGGCAGGAAGCCCGAGATCGGCCGCTTCAAGGGCCTGGGCGAGATGATGCCGGCCCAGCTCAAGGAAACCACCATGGACCCGGCCACCCGCACGCTCGCCCGCGTCACCCTCCCCCGCGCCGAGGAGACGGTCGAGCATCTGGTCGAAACCCTGATGGGCCGCCGCCCCGAACTGCGCTTCCGCTACATCCAGGAGAACGCGGAGTTCGTGGCCGAGGAGCTGGACGTCTAGCTCAGCGCCCCGCCTGCCCCGCCACCAGCACGTTGGTCACCGATTCGCCCCCGATGCTTTTGCCCGGCCAGCGGCTGCCGATCCCGCCCGCGATGCGCGCCTGGCAGTGCGAGATCGGCAGGGCGATGGGCTTGGTCTGCTTGAAACAGATCCGCTCCCCCTTCACGGTCCACCGGCCGTAGTGGCGCTTGCCGGTGCTGCGCAGCAGCTCGAACCCGCCGCTGCGGTCGATCCACAGCTTGGTCGACTTGCCGCTGGGATAGGTGGTCACCACCGTATTGCCGAACGCCGGCTCCATCCACGCTGGGACCGCCGCGATGGCTGCCGAGGCGCAGAGCGCCAGGGCCGTCGCCCCCGTGATGATGCTACGCCCGATCATGATGCACTCCTGCTCCAGCCGACGGCTGAGCCGTAAGGTAAAGCCGCAGGCCCTGCGCTGTTCCGCATGCGCATCGCTTTGCTGGCCAAGCCGCCGTTGGACGGGCATTAAGCCGCCCGAGATGAAGCCCGCATGAAGCGCCTGTTCGCCGCCCTCGCCGCCGCCCTCTGCGCCCTCGCCGCCTCCGGCGCAGTTCAGGCCGCCGACCTGCGGGCCGACGTCCGCGCCTGGCGCGCCGCGCATGAGAAACAGATCGTCGAAGAGTTCTCCCGCCTGCTCGCCCTGCCCAACGTCGCCACGCGCGTGCCCGACGTGGAGCGCAACGCGGCCGCCATCTCGCAGGCTCTGGACCGGCGCGGGTTCGCCACCCGCCTGCTGACGGCGGGGCCCGGGACGCCGCCGGCGGTCTACGGCGAGCTCCGGTCGCCTGGCGCGCGGCGCACCGTGGTCTTCTACGCCCACTACGACGGCCAGCCGGTGGACCAGCCCGGCTGGCGCTCCCAGCCGTTCACACCGGTGATGCGCCAGGGCGCCCGCGCCGCCGACTCGCGCGACATCGACTGGCGCACCGCGCCCCGCCTTGACCCGGAGTGGCGGATCTACGGCCGCTCGAGCAGCGACGACAAGGCGCCGATCCAGGCCATGCTCAGCGCGCTCGACGCCCTAAAGGCCGCCGGCAAGCGCCCGTCCGTCAACGTCAAGGTGTTCTACGAGGGGGAGGAGGAGCAGGGCTCCCCCCACCTCGCCGCCATCCTCCAAGCCAACAAGGCGCTGCTGGCCGGCGACCTGTTCGTGCTCAGCGACGGCCCGCGCCACCCGTCCGGGCGGATGCAGGCCTTCTTCGGCGCGCGGGGCACGTCTTCGGTCGAGCTCACCGTCTACGGTCCCTCGCGTCCCCTGCACGACGGCCACTACGGCAACTGGGCCCCCAACCCCGCCGCCATGCTGGCGCGCCTGCTGGCCTCGCTGCGCGACGACGAGGGCCGCATCCTGATCCCCGGCTTCGAAGCCGACGTGCGCCCGCTCTCCCCGGCCGAGCGCGCGGCGCTCGCCGCCCTCCCCGACGTCGAGACCGAGCTCCGCCGCGACCTGGCGCTGGGCCGCGTCGAAGGCGGCGGCCGCCTGGCCGAGGCCATCACCCGCCCGGCGCTCAACATCCGCGGCATCCGCGTCGGCGGGGTGGGCGAGTCCGCCGCCAACGTCATCTCCACCGAGGCCCGTGCCTCGATCGACTTCCGCCTGGTCCCCGACCAGACGCCGGAGCATGTGCGCGACCGCACCGAGGCCTTCCTGCGCCGGCAGGGCTGGTTCGTCACCGCCCAGGAGCCCGACGCCGCCGCCCGCGCCGCCCATCCCAAGGTGGTGCGCGCCGAGTGGAGCCTCGACTATCCGGCCTACCGCACCGCCATGGACGCCCCGGCGGCCCGCGCGGTGATCGCCTCGCTCGAGCGCGCCACCGGCGCCCCGGTTATCCGCCTGCCGATGCTGGGCGGCAGCGTGCCGATGGCGACCTTCGCCGAGGCGCTGGACATGCCGATCATCGGCGTCCCGCTGGCCAACGCCGACAACAACCAGCACGCCGCCAACGAGAACCTGCGCCTGGGCAACCTCTGGGACGGCATCGACATCTACGCGGCGTTGCTGACGGAGCTGGAGTGGTAGGCGCGCACGAGAGACAGCCGGTTCTCGCCACCTCCGTCGGCCGCGCCTAAGCTAACGGCGGGCACCACTGACGTTCTCGACTACCTGCTGTTCCCGACGAGGGCGCCTTCCACCTCGATCCTCGCGCGATCGCCGTCCGATTACCCGCTGGACGGCAGCGGCGTTTCGTTGTTTAGTTAACGCCGTTCTGCGGAAGGACGAGCCATGTTTCAGACGCTCGACGTGCTGATCGGCCTGGCGGTGGTGATGCTGGGGGTCAGCACGGCGGTCACCATGCTGACGCAGTTGGTCGTTGCAGCGCTGAACCTGCGCAGCGCCAGCCTGCACCACGGAATCGCCGACCTGCTGATCCTCACCGACAGGGGCGTCAATCGCACCGATGCGCTGCAGATCGCCGACCATATCCTACGCGATCCGCTGATCGCCGGCCCGCCGCTGTTGGGGACGGGCAAGCCGCGCCGTGCGCCGGTGGTCCTGCGCGAGGAGCTGATCAAGCTGCTCCTGCACTTCGGTGCCGACCCGGTGAAGTTTCCAGAACCGCTGCGCGTTCCCGGGATGAGCCAGACGACCCTGGACGCCTTGCGCGCAAAGCTGAGAACCTCGCTTGGACAGAACGGTCTCCCGGAGCCCGGCGAGACGCTACGCAGCATCCGCATGCACATGCTAGAGCTGGAACGCAGCAGTCCGGAGCTTTCGAACAGCGCAAGGGTCAACACGGCCATCCTCGCCTTCGCCGAGAGCGATTTCGTCGGCAAGATCAACGGCTGGTTTGACCAGAGCATGGACAGGGTCACGGATATCTTCACCGGCCGCGCCCGATTGGTAACCCTGCTGTCAGCGCTGCTGGTGGCGGTGGTGGTGCAGCTCGACGCGGTGGGCCTAGTCAACCGACTCTACACCGACGACGACTACCGCCAGCAGCTCGTGGGCTGGGCCTTGGAGCACCCGAAGGCGGTGGAGGCCGCCGAGCAGGCGGAGGACAGAAAGGCCGGCTCGCCCGGAGCGGCCGAGGGCGGCGCGGCGACGGCGGCAGCCGCTGCGGGCGAAGGCGTCGGCATGCGTCTGATTCGCACAGCCGCGCGCGCGGCCGAGCCTCGGACGGCCCTCGCCGAGGCGGACGCCGCTCTGGCTTCCAGCGATCTGGCCGCTGAGGCGATTTCCCCCAAGGAGACCCCAGGAGAGGCGGCAGGCCCCGCGGCCGCGGCCGACGCCGGTTCGCAAGCAGGCGCCGCCCTGGATGGGGCTGCGCCGGCCGCTCCCAGCGAGCCGGCCACCCCGCAACCTGACGACACCCGCAGCCTTGCGCTTGGCAAGGCCGCGCTGCAGCAGCTCCGGGCCGGTGAGCTGATCACCATCCCCGACTCCTTTGGGACTTGGTTCAGGAACGCCGAAAAGGTCAACTGGCCCGGCGTCCTGCTGACGGCGCTGATGCTGAGCCTGGGGGCCCCCTTCTGGTACGAAGTGCTCAAAAACCTGGTGAAGCTGCGCTCGGTGCTGGGCCGCAAGGACGACGCCGAGCGGCGGGAGCGTCAGACCAACCAGACCCTGCCGCCCGCCGCCTCGGGCCTGACCGCCAGGACCGCCGCCGCGGAGGCGGCGCCCTCAGCCGCGAACCCGCTGTCCGGCGGCGAGCAGGGCGATCTTTCGGCGGTGGGCTAGGAGGCGGCCATGCAGATCGAGTGGGTCGGCGCGCATCCGGGCAACTTCAGCCGTGGCCGCCCCGGCGGTCGCGCGCCGACGGCGGTGGTGCTGCACATCATGGACGGGACGCTGGTGGGCAACCGCGCCTGGTTCAACGATTCCAAAGCCGTGCTCTCCGCCCACTATGGCGTCGGCAAGACCGGGATCATCCACCAGTACGTCAGGGAGACCGACACGGCCTACCACGCGGGCATAGTGATCAGGCCGGCCTGGAGCGGTTACCAGGCGGGCGTGAACCCGAACTATCAAACTATCGGCATCGAGCACGAAGGCTTCGGCGATGTCGTGTGGCCGTGGCCGCAGGCGCAGCTGGACGCCAGCATGGCCCTGGTTCACGACATCTGCGCCCGCTGGGGCATCCCGCTTGATCCGGCGCACATTACCACCCACCACTCCATCCGGGCGTCGAAGCCTTGCCCAGGAGTCAACTTCCGACTGAACGACTACATCGCCCGGCTGGGCGCCGCGGCGGCTCCCGCGGCGGGCGCCGCGCCGGTGGCACAGGCGGCGCCGCCGGCGGTCAAGCTGCTCGCCCGGGCCCGCCTGCGCCGCGGCCCGACCACCGCCTCGCAGATCCTGCGGGTGCTTGACACAGGGGAAACCTTCAATCCCGCCGGACGGGTGCGGGGCGAACCGGTGGGCGGCAACCCGGTCTGGTACCGCGACGGCGCCGGCCGGCACCTCTGGTCGGGCGCCACCGATCATCCCGGGGACGTCTGAGCGCGCCCTAGCCTTCCGCGCGTCCCGCGCCTACCTTGCCGTTCATGCCCCGTTCCATGACATCTCCGGCCCGGGGAGCGGCGGGCGTCGCCGACGTCTCCGCCCCGTTCGTGCTCGACATCCCGCCAAGCGTGATGGCCGCCTGGGTGCCGCACCGGCCCGCGCGCCCGCAGAAGGGCGAGGGCGGGCGGCGGTTCAAGCTGGTCAGCGACTATGAGCCCGCCGGCGACCAGCCCGCCGCCATCGCCGAGCTCGTCGCCGCCGCCAAGGCCAAGGAACGCGACCAGGTCCTCCTCGGCGTCACCGGCTCGGGCAAGACCTTCACCATGGCCAAGGTCATCGAGGCCACCCAGCGCCCGGCCCTGATCCTGGCCCCGAACAAGACATTGGCGGCGCAACTATACTCAGAATTCAAGTCATTCTTTCCGGATAATGCAGTAGAATACTTCGTGAGCTACTACGACTATTATCAGCCTGAAGCGTATGTTCCTAGAACCGATACGTATATCGAAAAAGATAGTTCCCAGAACGAGCAGATCGACCGGATGCGTCACTCGGCCACGCGCGCGATCCTGGAGCGCGACGACGTGATCGTGGTCGCCTCCGTCAGTTGTATCTACGGCATCGGGTCGGTTGAGACGTATACGGCGATGACGTTTACGTTGGAGGTCGGCCAGCGGGTCAATGAGAAGCAGATGATGGCCGATCTGGTGGCTCAGCAGTACCGCCGGAACGAGCAGGCGTTTGAGCGGGGGACGTTCAGGCGGAAGGGGGATACGCTGGAGATCTTTCCGGCGCACTATGAGGATCGGGCTTGGCGGGTTTCGCTGTTTGGGGATGAGGTGGAGGGGATCGCGGAGTTCGATCCGCTGACGGGGAAGAAGACGGCGGAGCTGCCGGCGATCAAGATCTTCGCCAATTCGCATTACGTCACCCCCCGCCCCACCCTGCTGCAGGCGATGAAGGGCATCCGCGAGGAGTTGAAAACCCGCCTCGACTGGCTGATCGCCAACGGCAAGCTGCTGGAGGCCCAGCGGCTGGAACAGCGCACCCTGTTCGACCTGGAGATGATGGAGACCACCGGCTCCTGCGCCGGGATCGAGAACTATTCCCGCTACCTCACCGGCCGCAGGGAGGGCGAGCCGCCGCCGACCTTCTTCGAATACATCCCCGACGACGCCCTGCTGTTCGTCGACGAGAGCCACGTCGCCATCCCCCAGATCGGCGCCATGTACAAGGGCGACTACCGCCGCAAGTTCACCCTGGCCGAATACGGCTTCCGCCTGCCCTCCTGCATCGACAACCGCCCGCTCAAGTTCGAGGAGTGGGAGGCCATGCGCCCCCAGACCGTCTCGGTCTCGGCCACGCCCGGCGAATGGGAGATGAACCAGGCGGGCGGGGTGTTCACCGAGCAGGTGATCCGCCCCACCGGCCTGATCGACCCGCCGGTCGAAGTTCGTCCAGTCAGCAAGAACGGCTTCTCGCAAGTCGACGACGTGATCGCCGAGGTCCGCGAGGTGGCGGCCAAGGGCTACCGCACCCTGATCACCGTGCTGACCAAGAAGATGGCCGAGGACCTCACCGAATACATGCACGAGCAGGGCCTGCGCGTGCGCTACATGCACTCCGACATCGACACGCTCGAGCGCATCGAGATCATCCGCGACCTGCGGCTCGGCGCCTACGACATCCTGGTCGGCATCAACCTGCTGCGCGAGGGCCTGGACATCCCCGAGTGCGGCCTTGTGGCGATCCTGGACGCCGACAAGGAGGGCTTCCTGCGCAGCGAGACCTCCCTGATCCAGACCATCGGCCGCGCCGCCCGCAACGTCGACGGCCGGGTGATCCTCTACGCCGACACGGTCACCGGCTCGATGGAGCGGGCCATGGCCGAGACCGCGCGCCGGCGCGAGAAGCAGGCCGCCTGGAACGCCGCCAACGGCATCACCCCCGAATCGATCAAGTCCAACATCAAGGACATCCTGGCCAGCCCCTACGAGCGCGGCGACCGCATCCTGGTGCCCGCCGGCGTGGCCGAGGACGCCAAGCCCTTCATGGGCAACAACTTCAAGGCCGCGCTGCGCGACCTGGAGACCCGCATGCGCAAGGCCGCCAGCGACCTGGAGTTCGAGGAGGCCGCGCGCCTGCGCGACGAGATCAAGCGCATGAAGCTGATGGACCTGGAATTCGCCAACGAGGTGCTGACCGCCCCGGGGGAGGAGGTGGACCGGGGGGCGGTGAAGCGGGTCCGGGCGGAGCACCGGGCGGAGACGGCGGAGGCTTGGAGGAAGCGGAGGGGGAGGTAGGCGCTTGAAGGACAACCAAATATTCGTCCGGTCCGGCTTGGAGCGGGTATCATGGCTCGACCAGGAAAGCTGAAGGGCAGAAAAAACTCGGAATCGGGCGGTCCGGTATATTTCCGACATCCATTAGATGGCGTGGACCGCACTCTGCTCCGCAAGGCAGGGCTAGAATATGCCCGTCAGCAGCAGACGGCTTACTCCGATGAGTTAGATCGGGTCCTCAGCATACTTTCATCAACAGAACCCGTTTCCTTGATCAGCGTCATAGCCGCGTATGGGCTTACAGGAGGCGCATCTGCTGACGAAATTCCGATTTCCGGGATGCTCGGAGATAAGATTAGCCAGCACCACGTCGAGCTACTTCAGGCTCTCGCTCTCACGTTACCCCAAGAGAAATGGGGGATCTTGCCACCCACTCCCCCCGTGGTGCAGACGGCAATCGATTCCTTAAGCGCTCTTGGCACGGCTTTCCACCAACGCCGCCTCTCTGCCTTGATTGAAGCAGATCCATCGGATCAGCCTAGTTTATATATCCAAGAACAGGTGCGCACACATACCCAGGCAGTGCGAAACTGGGGTTTTATCGATGACGTAATTACGCTTTCAACGGAGCTATATGCACCTCTCGACGATATTTTACACCCGCTCTTTGGCCTGGACGCCGGGACATTAATTCGAATCTTTCATCACCTATTACGTGAGACAGAGGCTCGCCTCAGCTATCGGTGGCGGCAGCTTGGCAAGATCAGGCGTGAAAGGACTGCGCGCCGCATACTTACCCGTTACGGAGAGTACTTCGACTTGCCCGATGACATGGAGGCCTTAGCCGCTAGTTTAGGCCGCGGCCTCTCAGCAGAGGCCGCGATGTTTCTAGTCCTCTCCCATGCTGATCTAGGGTTGCGCAAATTATTTACACACTCTATCCCCAATCTGGCTCGCGATTTAGGCATAGGGGAGGATCGACTACAGCTGTGCTTCTCGCGATTGGCATTGGTTGCTGGAGAACTCTCTGGCGTTGAACGTGAGCACATCTTTCTTGAAAACCCGGTCTGGCTTCGCCCCATTCTTCGCCTCAATTCGGAGGAGATTTTTACACCATTATCACAGGCGTTCTTTAGCCACATCCATCGCATTATGCTGGCCGCTAGCCAAGACGTTAGCGTCGCGGATCAGCTTTTCAAACGTCGCGCGAAGTATCTCGAGTCCAAAGCTGCTGAACTGTTTTCCCAGGCTTTGCCTGGTGCGCTTATTCACCAGGGGCTCTCTTGGTCTTTACAAGAGGCGAACGGAGAGGTGGACCTCCTAGTTCGCTACCACGACGCCCTTCTTGTGGTGGAAGCCAAATCCGGTGCTTTTACGCCTCCGGCGCTTCGTGGTGGCTTAGACCGACTTAAGCGACATATTCAGGACCTTGTGGTCGATCCCTCCCGGCAAGCAGATAGACTTTTGCAGTTACTTACACGCGCTACACAAGGGGATAGCCGTGCCGAGGCTATCTTGGAGCCAGTGCTGGGCGACGTCAGCGATATTCACGTAGTGCTAAGAGTGAGTGTCTCACTGGAGCATCTTTCGGTGCTACCAAACATGGAGCGGGAACTTAAGGCGGTGGGATGGGTACCGCCAGATTACAGCCTTGCCCCATGCATCAACCTCGGCGACTTGAAGTGCATTACTCACATTTTATCTCGTCCCGCGTTCTTTATCGACTACCTGAAGGAAAGAGACAGACTTCAGGGCAGTTTAAGTATCATGGGCGACGAGCTTGACCTCCTCGGCATTTACCTTGTTTCTGGGTTTGGGCTATACCAGATGGAGGAGAAGGATGCGCGCTTGATGGCCCTCGGCATGTCGACCTCTGTGGACAAATACTTTACCGCCAGAGCGGAAGGCATCGAAATATCGAAACCTAAGCCAAAGATCACTTCCTTCTGGAGCATGATCTTATCGGGCTTAGAGGCTCGTCGCCCCAAGGGGTGGGTTTCAATTTGCCTAGATTTGCTTCGATGCGCAAGTCCAGACGAGCAACGACGAATTGAGCGAGAGTTCAGACGTATCGCAGCCATTTACAAAAGGACGTGGCGGGAAAAGGACTGCCTGAATGCCGTTGTAATTGTCCCTCCGCCTACTCGTGAAGCTGCTGTTGTCATAGCAACTCTGCACGACAAGCGTTGGGACGACAGACACGACGCTATCGAGAACCTGGCAGGACAAGCGTTCGAGCGGTCAACGGCCATTCGGTGCGTCGTGATCGTGAAGAGGTTAGAGCGGCTGGATGAGCCCTATGCCTCGTTGGGAGTCTTCACTCGTCCTGCCGAATGAACACACAAAGTGTGAAACATTCCGGCGGGAGGTAGGCAACCCACCGAGCACCCCAGCTGGCGGTCATTCGTACCGGCGCGGCGATACGACCCATAGCCGCAGCCAATGGCCGGGCGGGTTCGTCTACCGCGGCCAAGACGACTCAGGTACGCTCATCACGCAAGGTACACTTTGTCATGATTGATCCTTCGAACGCTGGTGGTGTGTTCGGCCCGTTCGCGGCTGGCGACGTCGTTTGTCTTCGGTCCGGTGGAGAGGAAATGACAGCCCTCTCCGTAAGTGAGGATGGGATCCAGTGTGTTTGGATGCACAAGGGCGTCCTGAAACAAGAGACGCTACCCCATCACGCTCTTCGCAAGGGGAAGCCGGTGCCGATGATTGTGTTTAGCGATGTTCAGTTTCCTGCTCTGGAGCAAGGTTCCGATAGCGCCTAGTGTTGAGCCGGAGTTAGAGGTGAACTAGCCCCTTGAACCCGCCTTCTCGGCACCAGTCTGATCGCTTTCACACCCCCCTCTCCCACCGCCACACCGGCCCGTCCTCCGGGTCGATGACCTCGCCCGCGAAGGCGAAGCCCTCGCGCTCCAGGGCGGCGCCCGAGGCGTTCCGCTCGGGCAGGGTGTGGGCGAAGACCAGGGCGGCGCCCGAGCGCGCGGCCAGCTCGCGGAGCGCGGCGATCATGCCCTTGGCGTAGCCGCGGCCCTCGAAGGCGGGGAAGGTGTAGTAGGCGATCTCGACCGCGCCCCTGGCGTCCGGCGCGGACTTGTAGGCGCAGGAGCCCACGGGCGCCTCCCCATCCCAGGCGAGGTAGGAGCCCCACGGGTCCGGCCGAGGCTGGGCGGCGAGGAAGGCGCGGGTCTGCTCCAGCATCTGGCGCGGCGCGGCCTCGTCGCCGCCGTGGGCGGGCGCCAGCAGGGCGGCGAAGGCGCCGGGGTCTTCGTCGCCGCGCAGGGGGGTGAGGCGCAGGGGGATGGCTTACCCCTTCAGCGCGTCCATCGCCCCGAGCCAGGGCGGAGAGACGGCGACGGTGAAGAGCAGCAGGGGCTTGCCCAGCGCCACCAGCGCGCCGCTCCACAGGGTGGCGGGGTGCGGGCGGCGGTGGGCGATCCAGTCGAAGGCGATCACTGCCGCCACCGCCAGGGCGGTCGCGCCCAGGAAGGCGGCGGGGCCGCCGGCCTGCAGCGCGGGCATGCGGGCGAGCGCGGGGGTGAGCAGGCCGACGGTGGCGATCGTCATCAGCCGCTTGTGCCACTCCGGCCGGCGCCGCTCCGCCACCGCCCAGCCGACCAGCCCCGCGAAGATGGCGATGTCGCCGAACGGCAGCATCACGAACTGGCGCAGGTCTATGCCTGGGGGGGCCGAGCCGGTGCGCAGGGTGTCCAGCCCCGCCATCACCCCCAGCACGACCATGACCACGGCCCAGGCCGCGCTGGCCCATCCGAGCTTGCGGTGCAGGTCGGTGCGCCCGGCCGGGACCAGCGCCGCCTGCGCCAGGAACAGGCCGAGCCAGACGGTGAACACCGCCCCGTGCAGGACGAGCAGCGGCTTGAGCGGCCCCAGCGCCGCCCCGCGCCCGTAGAAGCTGGGCCAGAAGCCCAGCACCACCACCGCCGCCGTCAGCACCGCGGCGGTGACGTAGAACATCCGCCGCCTGCGCCGCGCCCGAGGCCTCCCTGCCGCCGCCGCCGTCATCCGCGCTCCCTCCGTGTCGGTTACAGATTGGCACACCCGCGCGAAACAGGGGAACAGGTCCAGGACGCGCTAACCTTCTCCCGGGGAGAAGAAAAAGAAGAGCCGGGCCGCCTTAAGCCCGCCGGAACGGATAGCGGTCGAGCACATGCGCATGGAAGAACCGCCCCTTGGACTCCGTCGCGAGGAAGGCCTCAAACACCGCCTCCGCCACCTCCTGATAGACGTAGGTCCCGCCGTGAAGGAACTCGACGCCCAACTCCCGGCGCTCCGCATCGTAGCCGACGCGGCGGATGCTGCTGGACTGGACCGGCCGCCACTTCACCGCCGCTTGAGGCCGCACTTCATTCGCAGGATCAAGCTTGGCTGCGAAACGGCGGCGCCGCTTTCGACCGATCAGGCGGCGGTGCGGTAGGGCTCGGCCAGCCGCGCGTTCACCAGTTCCAGCAGCCGCTCCATCAGCTGGTCTGGCGAGCCCTGTGCGCGCAGGTGGGCGACCAGGTCGGCGAGGTAATCGACGTTGCGCCCCGACAGCCCCTGAGCGGCGGCGATCCGCTCCGCCTGCTCCTCCAGCGACAGACCGCCCGCCCACTGGGGATGGCCGCGGTCGGACAGAAACACCAGCGCCTCCACGGTGCGCCCGCCCTCCAGCCGTACCGGGGCGTAAGCCTCCACATAGGTCTCGGTCGGCTGCTCCCGCTCGATCAAATAGGCGTGTGCCCGCGGCCAGGCGTTCTCGGGCACCTGGAAGGCGATGCCCCTCACCGAACCGCCCGGGACCAGCCCCAGCACCAGCCCCGGCCGCTCGGGCCGTCCCCGGTGGTAGACCGAATAGATGCAGAAGGCCCGCCTGCGCCCATGCAGCACCGCCGGACGCCGCTCCGCGTGCTCGAAACCGGGCCGCCACATCAGCGACCCGTAGCCGAACACCCAACGCTCGCGGCCCGTACTCACCGGCTGCCCCCCGTCCCGCGCAGAGCCCCCGCGCCCTGCAAGGCGCGGTCCATGGGGCCACGACATGGTTAACAGCGCCCTACATCGTCGCGGCCGGGGCGAGTTCAAGCGGGTGGTCCCCCTCCCTCGCCGTCTCGGCTATGGAGGCGCGCAAACGGAGAGCGCCGATGAAGCCCCTGCACCTGATGAACTTCGCCGAGGACCGGTGGGTGGAGGCCGCCGGGGGCCTCGAGGCGCGATCGGCTGTGACGGGACAGGTGGTCGCCTTCACCGGATCGCGCGGCCTCGATTTCGGGGCGATGGCTCGCCACGCGCGGCAGGTGGGCGGGCCGGCGCTGAGGCGGCTGACGTTCCACGAGCGGGCGCGGATGATCAAGGCGCTGGCGCAGGCGGTGATGGAGCGGAAGGAGGAGCTCTACGAGATCGCCTACGAGACCGGCTGCACCCGCGCCGACAACTGGGGCGATATCGAGGGCGGGGCGGGGACGCTGTTCTCGTTCTCGTCGAAGGGACGGCGCGAGCTACCCGACGAGCGCATCCTGCTGGACGGGCCGGTGGAGCAGCTGGCCAAGGGCGGCACCTTCGTGGGCCAGCACGTGTTCACCCCGCGCCAAGGGGTGGCGGTGCACATTAACGCCTTCAACTTCCCGGTCTGGGGGATGCTGGAGAAGCTTGCGCCCACCCTGCTGGCAGGCGTGCCGGCGATCGTGAAGCCGGCGACCGCCACCTCGTACCTGACCGAGCACTGCTTCCGCATCCTGATCGAGGCGAAGATCCTGCCCGAAGGCGCGCTGCAGTTCATCGCCGGGTCGGTAGGCGACTTGCTCGACCACCTGGGCTGTCAGGACGTGGTCTCGTTCACCGGCTCGGCCGACACGGCGATGAAGCTGCAGGGCCACCCGGTGATCGCGCGCGAGTCGGTGCGGTTCATCGCCGAGCGGGATTCGTTGAACGCCACGGTGCTGGGGCCGGACGCGACGCCCGAGACGCCCGAGTTCGAGCTGTTCGTGAAGGAGGTGGTCCGGGAGATGACCACCAAGGCCGGACAGAAGTGCACCTGCATCCGCCGCGCCTTCGTGCCGGAGGGCCTGATCGACGAGGCCGAGAAGGCGATCGCCGCGCGGCTGGCGAAGGTGACGGTCGGCAACCCCCGCGCCGAGGGCGTGCGCATGGGCGCCCTGGTCAGCCAGGACCAGCGGCGCGACGTGCGCGAGAAGGTGGCGGAGATCGCGCGGGAGGGGCGGATCGTCTTCGGCGACCCGGAGCGGGTGGAGGCGAAGGAGGCGGACGCGGAGGCCGGCGCCTTCCTCTCGCCGATCCTGCTGCGCTGCGACGACCCGTGGAATGCGCGGGCGGCGCACGAGGTGGAAGCGTTCGGGCCGGTCTCGACGCTAATGCCCTACCGGGACGTCGAGGACGCGGTCAGCCTCTGCAACAAGGGGCAGGGCTCGCTGGTGATGAGCCTGTTCACCCACGCGCCGGAGGTGGCCGGCGAGGTGGTGATGGGCGCGGGCGCCTACCACGGTCGGCTGCTGGTCGTGGACCGCGAGTGCGCCAAGGAGTCCACCGGCCACGGCAATCCCCTGCCGCCGCTGATCCACGGCGGCCCCGGGCGCGCGGGCGGGGGCGAGGAGATGGGGGGCGTGCGCGGCGTCAAGCACTACATGCAGCGCACCGCGCTGCAGGGCTCGCCGCGGATGCTGACGCAGGTCGGGCGGCGCTGGATCGTGGGCGCGCCGGAGCTCAACGACGGGCCGCACCCGTTCCGGCTGCGGCTCGGCGAACTGGAGCTCGGCAAGACCTTCCGCTCGGAGCCGCGCACGGTGAGCGTGGAGGACATCGAGCACTTCGCCCGCTTCACCGGCGATCAGTTTTACGCCCACATGGACGAGGAGGCGGCGGCGGCGAACCCGTTCTTCCCCGGCCGGGTGGCGCACGGCTACCTGATCCTCAGCTTCGCGGCGGGCCTGTTCGTCGATCCCGATCCGGGGCCGGTGCTGGCCAACTACGGGCTGGACAACCTGCGCTTCCTCAAGCCGCTGTCGCCCGGAGAGGCGATGCAGGTGCGCGTGACGGTGAAATCCAAGCAGTTGCGCACGGAGGAGTACGGCGAGGTGCGCTGGGACGTGCTGGTGTCCAACGGCGAAGGCGAGACGGTGGCGACCTACGACCTGCTCACCATGAACGCGATCTGACGCGGCTCAGGAGGCGGCGGCGCGCCTGGCGCTCGCCCGCACCTTTTCGCTCTCGCTCTTCAGCTGGCCGCAGGCGGCGAGAATGTCGCGGCCGCGCGGCCTGCGGATCGGAGCGGCGTAGCCGGCGCGGTTGACGATGCGGCCGAAGGTTTCGATCACGTCGCGCGACGAGCACTCGTAGGGGCTGCCGGGCCAGGGGTTGAACGGGATCAGGTTGATCTTGGAGGGGATGCCCGCGACCAGCTTGACCAGCGCCTTGGCCTCGGCGGGGCTGTCGTTGACGCCCTTCAGCATCACGTATTCGAAGGTGACGCGCTTGGCGTTGGACAGGCCGGGATAGGCGCGCACCGCCGCCATCAACTCGGCGATCGGGTATTTCTTGTTGAGGGGGACGAGGCGGTCGCGCAGCTCGTCGTTGGTTGCGTGCAGCGACACCGCGAGCATGGCCTGGGTCTTGTCGCCGAGGGGGACCAGCTGGGGGACCACGCCCGAGGTGGAGACGGTGATCTTGCGGCGCGAGATGCCAATGCCTTCGTTGTCGGAGATGATGTCGATGGCCTCGGCCACGCCGTCGAGATTGTAGAGCGGCTCGCCCATGCCCATGAACACGATGTTGGAGAGCTTGCGGCCCTCCTGGGGCGCCGGCCATTCGCCGAGGTCGTCGCGGGCGACCTGGACCTGGGCGACGATCTCGGCGGCCGTCAGGTTGCGGACCAGCGGCTGGGTGCCGGTGTGGCAGAAGGTGCAGTTGAGCGTGCAGCCGACCTGGCTGGAGACGCAGAGCGCGCCGGCGCCCGATTGGGCGATGTCGGGGATGAACACGGTCTCGGCCTCGACGCCGGGGGCGAAGCGGAGAAGCCACTTGCGGGTGCCGTCGGCGCTGACCTGGCGGGCGGCGATCTCCGGGCGCGCGATCGTGAGGCGCTCGGCCATCAGCGCGCGCGTGTCCTTGGCGATGTCGGTCATGCGCGCGAAGTCGGTGACGCCGTAGTGGTGCAGCCAGCGCCAGGCCTGCCCGGCGCGCATCTTCGCCTTGTCGGGTGGGCAGGCGCCGGCCTCCACCAGCGCCGCGCGCAAGCCCTCGCGGCTCAGGCCGGCGATGTTAACCGGCTGAGGGGCGGGCGCGGGGCGCGCCTCGGGGCGCGTGAGGTCGAGGGTGATCGACACGTCGGATCCAGGCTTTCGGGAAGCTATAACAGATGGAGGCTTTCCCCGGAATTTCGAGGGTCAGAACACCTCGGCGGTGATGCGGCCGTCGGGGTGGAGGGCGGCGCGCTTCATGCCCTGGCTGTTGAAGGGCATGGCGATGGCGCCGTCGCGGTCGAGCGCGATCAGGCCGCCGTCTCCGCCGAGCGCCTTGACCTCGTCCAGCACCGCCTCAGCGGCGCCGAGCAGGCTGTCTCCGCCGTAGCGGACGCGGGCGGCGAGCTGGTGGGCGGCGGCGGCGCGGATGAAGTATTCGCCCAGGCCCGTGCAGGAGACGGCGACGCGGTCGTCCGCCCAGGTGCCGGCGCCGATCAGGGGCGCATCCCCGACTCGGCCGAGCGGCTTGCCGAACACCCCGCCGGTGGAGGTGGCGGCGGCCAGCCCGCCTTCCTGGTCCAGGGCCACGCAGCCGACGGTGCCGTGGCTGAGGCGGTTCACCTCCGCCAGATCGAGGTCGGTGTGCAGGAACCACTCGGCCTCATTTTTGATCCGCTCCAGGCCCTGCGCCTCGGCGAGGCGGCAGGCGCCCTGGCCGATGAACATGACGTGGGGCGTCGTCTCCATCGCCGCGCGGGCGGCGGCGATGGGGCTCTTGAAGCCCTCCAGGCCGGCGACGGAGCCGGCGCGGCGGCTCTGTCCCTCCATCAGGGCGGCGTCGAGTTCGTAGCGGCCTTCGGTGTTGGGCGAGGATCCGCGCCCGGCGATGTAGAGGCCCGACTCCTCCAGCGCGGCGGCGAGTTCGCAGACCAGGTCGAGGGCGGGGACGCCGCTCCGGAGCCGCTCGCGGCCTAGCTCCGCCAACCCGCGTATGTGCTCCAGGTGCGGCGCGTAGTTCCGGTCGCGCCGCGCCCCGGCGCCGCCGTGGATTACCAGTGCGATGGGGGAAGCGGCCACGGGACCTCGGCTGGCGCTAATGGACGAAGACGGAGGCAATGGCGGCCTGGCCGGCATAGTTCAACAGCCACAGAGCCGTGGGCAAGGGACGGGACCGGGGCTCGGGCCGGAAGCTGCGCCACAAGGCCACCAGTTCGGCGATGAATACGGCGGCGGCGCCGGCCATCGCGGGCCAGAGATCGAAGCGGAGGGTGAAGGCGGCCCCGACCATCAGCAGCAGGGCGCCGAGGTCGGTGGCTGCGGACATGCGCGCCTCGCCGATGCCGCGCCACAGCCGCGCCAGCACCAAACCAGCGGCGAGCAGGGCCAGGGCTATAGGCCCCGCGTGGGCGGGATCGGCCAGGGCGGCGCGGCCGCCGCCTTCGCGCAGGAGCAGGTAGGCGAAGGCGATCCAGGCGCCGAAGTGGAGCAGGGAGTTGGAGGTGGTCCAGCCGTTGCGCTCGCGCGGCGGCATCAACTGGGCACCAGCCGAGAGCACCAGGGCGATGCCGAGCGCGCCTGGCGCCATGCCGCGCAGGTAGGCGTAGAGGGCGAGCGCGCCGATGGCGGCCGCCTTCAGGCCTCGTTCGGCGCCGCTCCCGGGCCGCGCCCAAGCCGCCCAGGCCGCGCCGAGCGCCGCCAGCCCGGAGAGCACCGGCAGCGGCTGGTCAATCGTCACGGGAGAGACGGTCGAGGAAGGCGCGGGCGGCCTCCTTGTGTGCGGGCTTCACCGTGCGGCCGACGATGGCCATCAGGGCGGCGATCACCGCGGCGTCGTCGGTGAAGCCGATGCCGGCCAGGATGTCGGGGATGGCGTCGGTGGGCAGCACGAAATAGGCGAGGCCGGCCAGCATCAGGCCCTTGCTGGTGGTCGGCGTGGCGGGGTCGCGGGCGCTGTACCAGACCGACAGCAGATCGCCGGCGAAGGGGATGCGGCCGGCGACGCGGCGCAGCTTGGGCAGGAAGCCGCGGCGGACGCGCTGCTCGTTCAGCTGTACGGTGGCGGGCACCAGCGCGCGCGAAGGCTCGATGGCCTGCGTCGGATCGGTGTCTGTGCTGGCGCTCATGGTCTCATCCGTTAGACGGTTCGAACCGTAGCGGTCCACATCCTCAGAGCGGAACGCGCCCGCGCCCGCGCCGTTCAAGCTTGGCTTTGACAGGAGCTCCCATGCGCGCCGTCGTGCTCAACTGCACCCTGAAGCCTTCACCCGAGCCGTCGAACACCGAGGCGCTGGCGCGGGTGGTGATGGGGCAGCTGGAGGCGGAGGGCGTCAGCTGCGACCTGATCCGGCTGGTGGACCTGAACATCAAGCCGGGGGTGAAGTCGGACCAGGGTGAGGGCGACGACTGGCCGATGGTGCGGGCCAAGATCGCCGCCAGCGAAATCCTCGTGATGGCGACGCCGACGTGGCTGGGGCAGCACTCCAGCGTGTGCCAGCGGGCGCTGGAACGGCTCGACGCCTTCCTGTCGGAGACGCACGAGGACGGGCGGCCGATCGCGCTCGACCGGGTGGCCGGGGTGGTGATCACCGGCAACGAAGACGGGGCGCACCACATCGTCGGCACGATCGGGCAGGCGCTGATCGACGTGGGCTTCACCGTGCCGGGGCACGGCTGGACCTACTGGCACCTGGGGCCGGGCGCGGGGCCCGACTACCTGGAGGAGCAGAAGGGGCACGACTGGTCGGACCGGGTCGGGCGCAACGCCGCGCGCAACCTGGCCAACTGCGCGCGGGCGCTGAAGGCGATGCCCTATCCGCAGCAGGAGGAGGGCGAGGGCTAGCCCCGGGGCTCCGGCCGCACGATGGTCGGGCCGAGGTTGGCCAGGACCTCGCGGGCGTTCAGCACGCGGCGGCCGTCCGGCGGTGCGCCGCGGCCCATGGCGATCTCGGCGGAGGCCTCGTAGCGGGTGACCTCGTGGATATCGAGGCCGCCGCCGAACGGGCCGCCGAACCAGGGATCCCAGGTGCGCCAGCCGAAGCCGCCGTAATAGGCCCAGTGCGGCCTCCACCCCCAGCCGTAGCCCAGGCCGAAGCCGCTGCCGTAATAGGGGTCGGGATCGGCGTAGTAGCGGCTCTTGCGCTCGGTGTTGCGGTCGGTGGTCTCGAACCAGTCGAAGCCCTGGGCGGCGGTCAGCTCGGCGGCCCGGTAGAGCAGGTAACGCTCCACCGTCTCGCGCGAGGTCAGGCTGTTGCCGGCGAAGGTGACGCGCCAGTGGCCGGTGTCGAGTTGGACCTCCCTGAAGCCGTAGGATCGGCGCGCCTCGGGCATTGCCGGGGCGTAGGCGGTGGGGGTGGCGCAGCTTGTGAGGCCGCCGCCGAGGGCGGCCGCCGCGAGGACGGCGAGGGTTAGCCGTTTCATCGTTCCATCTCCAGGGAACCTACTGTTTATCTGGAGAATACCCCAGCAGGCGCTCGGGTTGCGTAACGTCAGTTGATGGTGATCTGGATCTGGCGGAACTCGAGCTTCGCCGGCGTGACCAGCCCCGCGGCGGTGACCTGGACCGAATGGATCACGGCGTCGATCTCGGCCCGCCAGAAGTCGAGGAAGCGGTGCACCCGGGGGAAGTCCGGGGCGACGTCGAGGGTCTGCCAGAGGAAGCTCTGCAGCAGCGAGGGGTGGTCGGGGATGTAGTAGAGCACCTCGGCGGTGGTCAACCGCCGCCCCTCCAGCCGGGCGGTGAAGTCGGGGTCCGGTATACGCACGCTGGTCAAGCTCGGGCCTCCTCACGTGAGGCCGGGCCGCGGCTTGCAGGCGGGCCGCGCCCGACCCCGCCACCATCCGCCGCAACGCTTAATGCTGCGTAAGGATCAAGATCGCAGCCAATGTTAAGAGCACCCCGGTGAAGGCGGAGAACAGGCGGCGGAACCGGGGCTCGGTCATCCGGGCGGCCAGCGCCGCTCCGCCGAAGCCGTAGGTGATCATCCCAAGGCCATCGAGGGCCACCGCCGCGGCGGCGAACACCGCCAGCTGCGGCCCCACCGGGCGCGAGGGCTCGATGAACGGCGGCAGGATCGCGGTGATGTAGACCAGGGCCTTGGGGTTGGTGAGCTGCACCAACAGGCCGTCGCGGAACGGGCGCTCGACCCGGCGGCCGGCGACGGCGGCGCCGGAAGGATCGCGGAAGGCGGCGGCGAACTTTCCCACCGCAAGCCAGAGCAGGTAGCCGACGCCCAGCCAGCGCAGCCACTGGAAGGCGCCCGGGTGGCTCTTGGCCACCGCCGCCAGGCCCAGAGCGGCGGCCGCGAACCAGACGAGGTTGCCGCTGATCATGCCGGCCGTGGCGAGCAACACGGCCTTGCGCCCGTGCGCCACGCCGGCGGCCAGGGCAAACAGGATGGCCGGGCCTGGCGTGACCACCACGAGCGCGGTGATGGCGAGGAAGGCGGCGAAGAGTTCCGGATCGACAGGGAGCGTCATCGTCGGCCCCGCGCCAGCGCTTCGGCGCGCCGGCGGGCGGCGCGGTTGGAGGGCGGCGGAGGTTCAGACGCCCCGGCGCCGGCCTCCGGACTCGAAAACGAGTCCGGAGAGTCCGGAGAGTCCGGTTCGGTGCTCTCCGCCGCGGCCTCGCGGGAGCGGGCGGCGCGCTGGTGCAACAAGGAGCGATCGTCACGCTCGGCCAAGGCCCGGCGGCCATCAGCGGGCGAACCGAAGCATTCCTCGGCGATCTGAATGGAGGAAAGCTGCTGGTGCAGCTTCAGCCAGCCTTGCGCTTCACGGGTGCGGCCCTGGCGGATGGCCCACATCATCCGGCCCCAGGCCTCCTCCGCGCCCTCGCGCGCCGGAAGATCGGCGAAGGCAGCGATCAGGGCGAGGTCCGGCCCGGCGGGTTCGGGATCGGGCTGGTCGGCGCGGCGCCAGCCCTCGGCCCTAGCGCGGTCGCGAAGGGCGGTGAGGCCGAGGTCGTAGCGCTCGCACACCTCGCGTGCGGTCACTCCGGCGCGGTAATCGGCCTCAGCCCGCGCCCAGGTTCCCGGCGACCTGCAGCGGCGGGTGGAGGCGGAGGCAGGGGCGGTCTCAAGGCTCATGACGTGCTCCTCCATGGAACATAGCACGAGCCATACAGGGTAGGCAAATAGTCCTATAAACGGATCAGGCCGACCTCACCGCCTCCACCACCTTCTCCGCGGCGTCCGCCAAGTCGTTGGCGGGGATCAGGTTGAGGCCGGAGTCGCGCAGGATGGCCTTGCCTTCCTCGACGTTGGTGCCTTCGAGGCGGACCACCAGAGGGACCTTCAGGCCGACCTCGCGCACGGCGGCGACCACGCCTTCGGCGATGATGTCGCAGCGCATGATGCCGCCGAAGATGTTGACCAGGATGCCCTTCACGTTGGGATCGGCGGTGATGATCTTGAAGGCGGCGGTGACCTTTTCCTTCGACGCGCCGCCGCCGACGTCGAGGAAGTTGGCCGGTTCGGCGCCGTAGAGCTTGATGATGTCCATGGTGGCCATGGCCAGGCCCGCGCCGTTGACCATGCAGCCGATCTCGCCCTCCAGCGCAATGTAGGAGAGGTCGTAGTTGGAGGCGGCGATCTCCTTCTCGTCCTCCTCGGTGATGTCGCGCAGGGCGCGGATGTCGTCGTGGCGGTGCAGGGCATTGGAGTCGAAGCCGACCTTGGCGTCGAGCAAAACCAGCTTGCCCTGCTCGGTGACGATCAGGGGGTTCACCTCCAGCAGGCTCATGTCCTTCTCGACGAAGGCCTTGTAGAGCTGGGCCAGCATGGCCTGCGCCTGTTTTGCCAGGTTATCGTCCAGCTTAAGGGCCTGGGCCAGCACCATGCCGTGGTGGGGCATCACGCCGGTGACCGGCTCGATCTGGATGGTGTGGATCTTCTCTGGGGTGGCGTGGGCCACCTCCTCGATGTCCATGCCGCCTTCGGTGGAAGCGATCACCGCCACGCGGGAGGTTTCGCGGTCGATCAGCATGGAGAGGTAGAGCTCGCGCGCGATCGCGGCGCCTTCCTCGATGAACAGGCGGCGGACCACGCGGCCCTGGGGGCCGGTCTGCTTGGTCACCAGGGTCATGCCGAGCATGCGCAGGGCCTCGGCGCGGACGTCCTCCAGCGACTTGACCACCTTGACTCCGCCGCCCTTGCCGCGGCCGCCGGCGTGGATCTGGGCCTTCACCACCCAGACCGGGCCGCCGAGGTTCTGGGCCGCCTGCACCGCCTCCTCTACCGAATAGGCGGGGAAGCCGCGCGGGATCGGCACGCCGTACTGGCGCAGGAGGGCCTTGGCCTGGTGCTCGTGGATGTTCATGGGGACCGCCGGGGAGGGAGGCGCGCACCTATACGGAGCGCCCTCCCCGCCCGCAACGGCGGCTCAGGTGACCAGCCAGTCGTCGGTGTTGGGCGTGTGGAAGTGCAGTCCCTTCACCGTCAGCACGAAATCGGTGTCGTCGCTGTAGATGCTGTTGTCGTTCAGGTCGACGCGCACCACCGTGTCGCCGTTCTGGTTGTAGGTGACCAGCACCCCGTGGCCGCCCGAGAACAGCGAAAGGTCCACCTTGTCGGTGGTGTCGTCGAGGTCGGTGATCACGTCGCGGGCCGTCCGTGTCGACCAGTCGGCAAGGAACAGGAAGCGGTCGGCGCCGCCGCCGCCGGTCAGCTCGTCAGCGCCGGTTCCGGCATAGAGGCTGTCGTCGCCTTCGCCGCCGTAGAGGGTGTCGTTGTCCTCGTTGCCGTAGACGAGGTCGACGCCGTCCTGGCCCAGCACCAGGTCATTGCCCGTTCCCCCATAGACGGTGTCGGCGCCGCCGCCGCCTTCGACGTCGTCGTTCCCTTCGTTGCCATTCAACTCATCGGCGCCGCTCAGGCCGTCCACCTCGTCATCGCCGAAGCCGCCGTCGGCGAAGTTGTCGCCGCCCTCGACCAGCAGCATGTCGTCGCCCGCGCCGCCATAGAGGGTGTCGTTGCCGTCGCCGGCGAACAGGCTGTCGCGCAGGTCGCCGCCCATCAGGTCGTCGGCGCCCGCGCCCGAGCGGATGTAGGCGCGCTCGATGCTGACGGTCTTCACCACCCCCACGCCGTCGAGCAGGATATTCGCGTCCCCGACGTGGTAGCGAACCGCGCCGCCCTCCGACGTGAGGTTAACCCAGAGCTGGTCTGTGCCGTCGCCGCCGTCGGCGATACCGTGCGACCGGCCGATGTCGACGATGTCGTCGCCGTCGCCGGCGAACAGCCGGTCGTTGGCGTCGCCGACCGCGCCAGCGCCAAAGGCGGCGGCGTGCATCTCGTCGTTGCCGCCATAGCCTTTCAGAATGTCGTCGCCGGCGTCGCCTTGGAGCAGGTTGACGTGGTCGGAGCCGACCACCGTGTCGTTACCCGCGCCACCGTAGCCGGTGCCGACGCTGTCGCCACAGATCAGCTTGTCCTCCCCGTCCCCGCCGTCCAGCAGGTCGTAGTCGCCGCTGTCGCCGTAGAGGACATCGTTGCCGGCTTCGCCGTAGACGCCGTCGCCGCCGGTCCCGCCGTGAAGGGTGTCGGCGCCGTCGCCGCCACGCACGATGTCGATGCTGGCGCCGCCGCTGATCAGGTCGTCGCCGTCGCCTCCGCTGGCGTCGTCGACGCCATCGCCCGCCAGGATGGTGTCGTTGGCGTCGCCGCCGTCGATGATGTCGCGGTCGGCGCCGCCGAACAGCTGGTCCTCGCCGCCGCCGCCGTTCAGGGTGTCCTGGCCGCCGAAGCCCAGCACCTTTTCCGCCGCGTCCGAGCCGGTGAACAGGTCGCCGGCGCTGAACGGCGCGCTGTTGGTCAGCTTGAACAGCTCGACGGAATTGAAGGTGTCGCCGAGTGCATCGCCGCCCGTGCCGCCGGCGCCCGCCGCCGGCGACAGGTCGATGGCCACCGGGGCGGCCGAGCGCAGGTAGTTGACCGTGTCGTAGTCGTCGCCGCCATCGTAGGCGTCGGCGCCCAGGCCGCCGAAGAACAGGTCGTTCCCGGCCCCGCCGTCGAGCAGGTCGTCGCCCTCGCCGCCGTCCAAGGTGTCCGCGCCGCCGCCGCCGCGCAGGGTGTCGGCGCCGCCCAGGCCGATCAGACGGTCGTTGTCGATGCCGCCGACCAGGCTGTCGTCGCCGGCCGTGCCCTTGAAGTTGGCCAAGTGAGATCCCCTCGTGATGCAGGGCCGGGCGTCATCTGCGCTCGGCCGTCCCCGGATGACACGCCTCTCCCAAGGCGCATACGATCCCGCGCGGGTTAGGATCACCCGCGGCGGGCTCGTGAGCTGCTTCAACCGGGAAGAAGCTGCCCGGTTCCCTCAGCCCAGGACCAACTCCCACATCAGCCGGCCGGGGATGAAGGCAAAGGCGCCGGCAAGCAGCACGCCGCCGTAGAACAAGCCCATCATCGCCGAACGGTGCTGCTTCACCTTGTGGCGGCGCGCGGCCATCACGGCGAACGGCAGGGACACGATGGTCCAGCCGGCCAGGAGGTGGATCAGCGACCACTTGTCTCCGTTCAGACCGGTGATGAACAAGGAGGAGAAGGCGGTCAGCCCCATCAACCCGGCCCAGGTCCACCCCGCCGTGCGGTGGAAACGACGGCCCTTGCGCAGGCTCATCAGCACCGCGCCCAGCGCCACCGCCGCGAGGGCGGCGAGCACGTGGATCTGGATCACGGTCGGCTGGCGCAGAAGCAGGGCGAAGTCGGGGGCATGGGGCGCGAAGGCGGCGCCGCCAATGCTTAAAGGCTCGCCGCCGCTGGTAAGGACCATGCCCAGCAGGACGACGCCCAGCGCCACGGCGCTCGCGGCGAGAACCCCGGCGAGCGGGCGCGCCCTCAGGGATGTCGTTGACTTGGCGGCGGGAGTTCTCATCGTGCTCATAGGGCTCCGTGGGTTCGGAGCTTTGAGCTAGGCGAGCGGGAGGAGGCGTGCAGCAGGACATGCGCGGACGCGCGGCTTCGCTTCGTGAACGGACGGGGCTTGCCGCTCACGCTTCGCGGGCGGCCGCCTACCTGCGCGGCGACGGAAGGGGCTGGCTGATCGCGTTGGCCGCGGGGCTGTTCCTGGGCTTCAGCGGGGCGTTCGGGTCGGGGGAGGCGCCGCTCGGCACGCGGGTGCCCTTTTGGGTCGGGCTGATGCTGGCGGGAGGCCTGATCGCTCAAGCCATGGCCGCCGTAGTAAACCGCAGCGGCGTGTTCGAGCGCAACCCGGGGATGGCCTATCCCGGGCTGGCGGTGGCGATGACCCTGCCGATGACGGTGGTGGTCTGGTTGGCCCTGGCGGCGGTGTACCGCTTCCCGCTGGATGGGCGCAGCTTTTCGGCGCTGCTGCTGCCGGTGTTCGTGGTTTCGCTGGCGATGATGGCGTTGAACTGGATGGCGCACCGCAGGCCGCGGGAGACCCACGCGGCCGAAGCAGGAGCGGAGCCGGCGAAGTTCCTGGAGCGCCTGCCGCTCAAACTGCGCGGGGCGGAGCTTTACGCGGTGGAGGCGGAGGACCATTACCTGCGCCTGCACACCTCGCGCGGGTCGGATCTGATCCTGATGCGGCTGGGGGACGCGGTGGCCGAGCTGGAGGGCATCGAGGGAGCCCAGACGCACCGCTCCTGGTGGGTGGCCAAGGACGCGGTGGCCGGGGCCAAGAGCCGCGATGGCCGCGCCACTCTGACTCTAAAGAACGGCGCGGAGGCGCCGGTCAGCCGCACCTATGCGGCTGCGCTCAGGCGCGAAGGTTGGTGGTGAGGATCAGGCTCTGCGCCCCCAGGCTGAAGAAGGGCTCGGCGGCGCTGTGCATGCCGCCGCTCGCCGCCTGGCGCGCCATTCGTCCCGGGTCTGGCCCCACAAGTCGAACTCGAGGCCGTCAAGCGGCGGCGGGGCCTTTCCGGGCCTGAGGTAGCGGCTGCCCAGACGCTCGGCCAACCGGCGCGAGGGGATGTTGGCCGGGTCGATGCAGTGGATGATCTCGGTCCAGCCGAGGTGGTCGAAGGCCCAGTCCATGGCCGCGGCGGCGGCTTCCGTGGCGTAGCCCTTGCCCCAGGCGTCGCGCGAGAGCCCCCAGCCGACCTCCGTTCCCGGCCAGCCGTCTGGCATCCAGGGGCCCACGCGGCCGACCCAGCGGCCGGACTCTTTTTCAATCACCGAGAACATGGCGAAGCCTAGCATGGCCCACGACCCCGCCATGCTCATGAAGCCGCGCCAGGCCGTCTGGCGCGGCTGGACGCCGCCCAGGAACCGCGCCGTCTGCTCGTCGGCCATCATGGCGGCCCAGGGCTCGAAGTCCTGCCGCTCCTGAGGGCGCAGGATCAGGCGTTCGGTTTCGAGGCGCAGGCCGTTCATCGGCGCGTTTATACCCGCGCCGGAGGGGCGCGCCAGCGGCGTCATTTGTGAACCTTGGCCGTTGCAACCGGGCGGACTCCCGCCGGTTATCACGGTTGGAGACTGGAGTTACGCCATGGCACACGAGCGCCCGCCCTACCTCGACGAACCGCGCTGGCCGACCGAGGGCCTGCCGCCGCCCGAGCCGATCGCACGGCCGGTGCGAGGGCGCCGCACCACGCGCAAGCTGATCATCGGCGGCATCGCCGGGGCCTGCGCGCTGGGTCTGGGGCTGGGGCTGCTGGCGCGGCCGAGCTTCCGCGACAACCCGGATCGGGCGAGTGATCGCACGACGGCGGCCTCGGACGGCCAGATCCAGATCGTCAAGCGGCCGAGCGCGGCTCCGGCGCAGCCGGCGCCGGTTCAAGCTGTCGCCGCCGACGACGCCCAGCCGGCCGACACCGTTTCCGCCGCGCCGATGGTGCAGGCGGCCGCGCCCGCCCCTCGGCCCGAGCCCGCGCCGACGCCCGTCAGCCGTGCGGCGCCCGTGGCCGAGGCCGCGCCGCCGCCGCGTCAGATCGTGACCAGCGCGCCCGTGCGCGTGCGCCCCCGGCCCGAGCCGGCAATTCGCCGGGCCGCCGAGGAAGAGGACGCGGTTGCGCCGCAGCCGGTGGCGCGTCAGCAGGTGGAGCGGCCGGGCTTCAACTGCCGCTACGCCCGCAGCCAGTCGGAGCGCCTGGTGTGCGCGGACGGGCGCCTTGCCTCGTACGACCGGCGCCTGAACCGGGCTTTCAACCGGGCGGTGCGCAACGGCGTCTCTTATCGCGAACTGCGCCGTGAGCAGGACCGCTGGCTGCGCGCCCGCGAAAACGCCGCCCGGGTGGACCCCGACGCGGTTGAAAACGTCTACCGCTCACGCATCGCCGAACTCGAGGAGATGGGCGACGGAGGCTAAGCCAGCGCCTCGGCGATCAGCTCCGCTTCCGCCTCTTCCAGCACTAGGTCCTGGTGGGCGCCGGGCACGCTTTCGCGCCCTATGGTGAGCAGGATCGGGACGGCGAAGGGGGAGACCTTCTCCAGCTCCACCGGGCGGATGCAGCCCTGGATGCGGGTCAGCATCTCGCCAAGGCGCCGCACGTCGAGCATGCCGGTGGAGGTGTCGGCGCGGGCGCAGCGGAGCAGCAGGTGGTCGGGCTGGTGGCGGCGCAGGACGTCGTAGATCAGGTCGCTTGAGAAAGTGATCTGGCGGCCGGTCTTCTCGTGACCGGGGAAGCGGCGCTCGATCAGGCCGGCGACCATCGCGCAACTTCTGAAGGCGCGCTTCATCATCACGCTTTCGTCGAGCCAGGCCTCCAGGTCGTCGCCCAGCATGTCCTGGTCGAACAGGCGGTCGAAGTTGAGGCCGGCCATCGGCTTCACCGACCAGATGGCCAGGGCGTAGTCGGACGCCACGAAGCCGATCGGGCCGATGTTTAGCCGTTCCAGGCGGCGGGTGAGCAGCATGGCCAGGGTGTTGTGGGCGAGGCGGCCCTCGAAGGGGTAGCTGACCAGGTAGTGGCGCTTGTGGCGCGGGAAGGTCTCGACCAGCAGTTCGGAGAAGCGGGGGATGGCGGAGCGGGCTTTCTGCAACTCCATCCATTCGCAAACGTCGGTGGGCAGCCGATGCCAACTCTCCTCGTCTTCCATCATCCGGCGCACGCGACGGGCGAGGTAGGTGGAGAGCGCGAACTTGGAGCCGCCCCAGGAGGGCAGCTTGGGATCGGTGTTGGGGGCTGAGGTGACCAGGGCGTCGTTGCCCTGCACCCCGTGGAAGCGCCAGACCTGGCCAGCGAAGATGAAGGTGTCGCCGGGGACCAGCTGTTCCAAGTAGCCTTCCTCGGCCTCGCCGATCTTGCGCCCGGCGCGGCGTCCCTGCAGCAGGCGGATGTTCAGCACCGCCGGGCCGACGATGGCGCCGACGTTGAGCCGGTGGCGCAGCGCGGTCATCGCGTTGCGCACCCACCAGCGGCCGTCCTGGCCCTGCACGATGCGGCGGAAGTTGTCGTAGGTGCGCAAGGCGTAGCCGCCGGTGGAGACGAAGCGCAGCACCTCGTCGAAGTCCTCACGGGATAGGGCGGCGTAGGGGCCGGCGGCGCGCACCTCCGCGTGGAGGTCGTCGGCCAGGAACGGCTCGCCGCAGGCCACGCCCATCAGGTGCTGGGCCAGGACGTCGAGCGCGCCTTCGCGTTCGGGTTCGCCGTCGAGCGCGTTTTCGGCCACCGCCTCGCGCGCCGCCTGGCATTCGAGCATCTCGAACCGGCTGGCGGGGACCAGCAGGGCGCGGGAGGGCTCGTCCAGGCGGTGATTGGCGCGGCCGATGCGCTGGAGCAGGCGGGAGGAGCCCTTGGGGGCGGCGAGCTGGATGACCAGGTCGACGTCGCCCCAGTCGATGCCTAGGTCGAGGGTGGAGGTGCAGATCACGGCGCGAAGCTGGCCCCGCGCCATCGCCGCCTCCACCTTGCGCCGCTGCTCGGCGGCGAGGGAGCCGTGGTGAAGGGCGATGGGGAGGTTGTCGTCGTTCAGCCGCCACAGCTCCTGGAAGGCGAACTCGGCCTGCCAGCGGGTGTTGACAAACACCAGCGCGGTGCGGGCGGCGCGGATGGCGTCGTAGACCTCGGCCATCGCGTGCTGGGCGGTGTGGCCGGCCCAGGGGACGGTGTTGTTGGAGAGCAGGACGTCGATTGAGGGCGGTGCGCCGGGTTCGCCGCGGACGATGTCCACGGCTTGCGCGGCGGGCGCCAGCCATCGCTGCAGCACCTCAGGCTCCTCCACCGTGGCCGACAACCCGACCCGGCGCAGATACGGCGCAAAGGTTTGGAGTCGCGCTAGGCCCAGCGCCAGGAGATCGCCGCGCTTGGAGGAGAACAGGGCGTGGATTTCGTCGATGATCACCGTCTTCAGGTCGGTGAAGTACTCGCGCGAGCCTTCCCAGGCGCAGAACAGCGCCAGCTGCTCGGGCGTGGTGAGCAGGATGTCGGGGGGCCGCGTCCGCTGACGCTGCTTGCGCGCCACGCCGGTGTCGCCGGTGCGCGATTCCACCTTCACCGGCAGGCGCATCTCGCGCACGGGGCTGAGCAGGTTGCGCTCCACGTCCACCGCAAGCGCCTTGAGCGGGGAGATGTAGAGGGTATGGACGCCGTAGCCGGCTGGATGGTTCGCGGGCGGGCGGTCGGCGAGATCGATCAGCGAGGGCAGGAATCCGGCCAATGTCTTGCCCCCGCCCGTAGGGGCGATGAGCAGGGCGTGGTGGCCGGCCCTGGCCTTTTCGATCATCTCCAGCTGGTGCGCGCGCGGGGACCAGCCGCGAGATGAGAACCACTCCGCGAAGAGGGTCGGCAGCGGAGCCTCCCCATTCCGCTCTTCCCCGCGAAAGCGGGGACCCAGACTTTTTTCGGCGGACTTTGAACGTGGGGCCAAGGAAGCAAAAACTCCTAGGTTCCCGCTTTCGCGGGAATGAGCGGTAGAAGGAAGAGGCATTGCTCCGTTCCCGTTCCGTTTCCCAGCCAAAGCAGCTATGGAATCGATGTGAACGCCGTCTCGCCCGCGCTCGATCTGGCGCCGGCGCTCGTGGTCCTGCCAGGGCCGCGGGCGGCGGTGGGGGATGGCGCGGGCGGTCGGGCGGTAAGGGCGCCGGACGCGCGGGAGCTGCTGCAGCGGGGGCCGGTGCTGGTGGCGCACGCGGCGTTGACAGCCAAGCGGCTAGGCTTGGGGGCGCCGCCTCGTTCGCGCGACATCTTCGATGCGCTGGAGCTCTATGCGTTCGCGCGGCCGGCGCGGTTCTGCGCGCCATCGGCGGCGGGATTGGCGCTGGCGCTGGGGCTGCCGGAGCCTCGAGGCGCGGAGGCGCAGGCGGCGGCTTTGTCGGCCTGTTGCGAGCTGCTGCTGGAGGAACTGGCGGAGCGGCCGTGGCCGACGCGGGAGGAGGTTCTGGCGACGGCGGAGGCGCTGGGGCGGGCCGGCTGGGCTTGGGGGACGGCGGTGGCGAGGGCGCTGCGCTCCAGGCCGGTGCGCGAGCATCGCGGGTCGGGGCTCGACGCTTGGGGGCGCATTCCGGAATGGGAGGACCAGGCGCCTCCGGGCGAGGCTGGGTCGAAGCCGGTCGAGCCGGAGCGGGCGCAGGCGCGGCTGAAGGAGATGCTGGGGCGGCTGGGGCTGGACGAGGCGCGGCCGGCGCAGGCTGAGTTCGCGGCCGAGGCCGCTTATGCCTTCCAGCCCCGCGACCGCGAGGGCGAGCCGCGGATGATGCTGGCCGAGGCCGGCACGGGCGTAGGCAAGACTCAGGCGTATCTGGCGCCGGCTTCGCTGTGGGCGGAGGCGAACGGGCCGGCGGTGTGGGTGTCCACCTACACCCGCGCCCTGCAGCGCCAGATCGAGCGGGAGAGCCACGCGCTGTTTCCCGACCCTGCGGTGCGGGCGCGCAAGGCCGTGGTCCGCAAGGGGCGCGAGAACTACCTGTGCCTGTTAAACCTTCAGGAGGCGGTGCAGGCGGCGCAGCTGGGCAGCGGCGACCTGATCGGCCTCGGGCTTGCCACCCGTTGGGTGCGCGCCAGCCGCGACGGGGACATGACCGGCGGCGACTTTCCGGCCTGGCTGTCCACCCTGTTCGCGGTCAGCCCCGTCGCCCAGGCTAGCCCCGCCAACCTGGTCGATCGGCGCGGCGAGTGCGTGCACGCCGCCTGCCCGCACTACCGCGCCTGTTTCGTGGAGAAGGCGATCCGGGCCTCGCGCCGCGCCGACGTGGTGATCGCCAACCACGCCCTGGTGCTGACCCAGGCGGCGTTCGACGGCGCGCGGGCGGCGCGGGGTCAGAAGACCGACCTGGAGACCACCGCGATCAAGCGGATCGTCTTCGACGAGGGCCACCACCTGTTCGACGCCGCCGACAGCGCCTTTTCCGCAGCGCTGTCAGGGGCGGAGGCGGCGGAGCTGCGCCGCTGGATCCGCGGGCCCGAGGGGCGCGGGCGGCGGGGCCGGGGGCTGGAACAGCGGCTTAGCGAGATCGTCCATGGGCGGGACGCCGCCGCGCAGGCGCTCAACGAGGCCACACGCGCCGCGGCGGCCCTGCCGGGAGAGGGCTGGTCCGGCCGCATCTGCCCGCAACCCAGCCAGTTCGGCGAGCCGGTGGAGCCTTCGCCGTCAGGGCCGGTCGAAGCCTTCCTGGTCGCGGTGGTGGGGCAGCTGGCGGCGCGGGCCCAGCCGTCGGAACTTGGAATGGAGTGCGCCGCTAGGCCCGCCACCGGCGAGGTGCGCGAGGCGGCGAGGGGCACGGCGCGGGCCCTGGCGGCGGTGGAGGCGCCGCTGGTGGCGCTGGCGCGGCATCTGGAGGACATTCTGGACGACGAGGCGGCCGAGCTGACCGGCGCGGAACGGGCGCGGATCGAGGGGGCGTTGCGAGGCCTCGATCGCCGCGCGCGCATGACGCTGCCGGCCTGGCGCACGATGCTGCAGGCGGTGGCGGAGAGCGAGGAGGACGACCCGCACTTCGTCGACTGGTTCGAGACCACCTACCTCTACGGCCGGGTGGTGGACGCGGCCTGCCGCCGGCATTGGGTCGATCCGACCGAGCCCCTGTACGCCGCGGTGATTGCGCCCGCGCACGGGGTGCTGGTGACCAGCGCCACGCTCGCGGATTCCACGCTGGCGGACCCGTTCGCGCTGGCGGAGATGCGCACCGGCGCCGCGCGCCTGCCCGAGCGGCCCAAGACCCTGCGGCTGGCTTCGCCGTTCGATTACGAGCGCAACGCGCGCGCGCTGGTGGTCACCGACGTGCAACGCGAGGATCCGCGCCAGGTCGCCGCCGCCATGCGCGAGCTGTTCCTGGCGGCGGGCGGCGGCGGGCTCGGCCTGTTCACAGCGATCCGCCGCCTGCGGGCGGTGCATGAGAAGATCGCCGCGCCGCTCGCCGACAAGGGGCTGGCGCTCTACGCCCAGCACGTCGATCCGCTGGAGGCGGGGGCGCTGGTCGACATCTTCCGCGCCGAGGAGGACGCCTGCCTGCTAGGCACCGACGCCGTTCGCGACGGGGTGGACGTGCCGGGCCGTTCGCTGCGCCTGCTGGTGTTCGACCGCATCCCCTGGCCGCGCCCGGACTTGCTGCACAAGGCGCGGCGCGCGCGCTTCGGCGGCAAGAGCTACGACGACGCCATCGCGCGCGGCCGCATCGCCCAGGCGTTCGGCCGCTTGATCCGCCGCGCTGACGATCGCGGCGTGTTCGTCATGCTGGACGCGGCGGCGCCGACGCGCCTGTTCTCCGCCCTGCCCTCCGGTGTGACGCCGCAGAGGATGGGGCTGGTCGAGGCGATCGAAAACGTTGCCGAATTCTTCAAGCCGTCGTGAAATCGGCAGCGCTTGAGCGAACGGCCATCGGCTCGCTGTTCCTCTTCACGGCTCTTCCGGCGAGGGATTGGCTAGCCGGCCGACTCGCGGTGAGCTTTCGCGCGATGGCAGTGAACCGTCAGGTGTTGGTCCGCTGTTCGGCGGTGGGCGCCTGTGCGGCCAGCGCTCTTGCTCCGGCTCTGGCGGCCGCGACCCCTCTCCTGCCCCACCAGGTCCCGCTTCGGCTCGACGCCGCCGCCTGCGCCTGGATCATGGTCTCCACCGCCCTGGTGCTGCTGATGACCCTGCCGGGGCTGGCGCTGTTCTACGGCGGCATGGTTCGCCGCAAGAACGTGCTGGCCACAGTCGCCCAGGCCGTCGCGGTCGCGGCCGTGGTCACCATCTGCTGGTTCGCGCTCGGCTACAGCCTGGCCTTCGGCAAGAACCTCGACCCAAACCTCGACTCGGTGATCGGCAGCCTGGACGCGCTGTTCCTCGGGGGCTTAACCCCTGCGACCGCGCATCGGCTGACACCCGGCCTGCCTGAGGCGCTCTGGATTTCCTACCAACTCACCTTCGCCATCATCACCCCGGCCCTGGTGATCGGCTCCTTCGCCGAGCGCTTCAGGTTCTCGGCGCTCCTGCTGTTTTCCGCCCTTTGGCTGGTCTTCGTCTATGCGCCGATCGCCCACTGGGTCTGGGCCGGAGGGTTCCTCGCCTCCGCCGGGGTGCTGGATTTCGCCGGCGGGGCGGTCGTGCATGTCAACGCCGGGGTGGCGGGCCTGGTCTGCGCGCTGTTCGTCGGGCCAAGGCATGGTTACGGGCGCGAGATGATGGCGCCGCACAACCTGGTGCTCACCGGCGTCGGCGCCTCGATGCTGCTGATCGGCTGGATCGGCTTCAACGCCGGCTCGGCGTGGGCCGCCGACGCGATCGCCGCCTTCGCACTGCTGAACACCCTAATCGCCGCCGCGGCCGGCGCGGCCGGCTGGATGCTGTTCGAGTGGATCGAGCGGAAGAAGCCGACGCTGCTGGGGCTGGTCACCGGCATGGTCGGCGGGCTGGTCGGAATCACGCCGGCGGCGGGGCTGGTGGAGCCGCCCAGCGGCTTCCTGATCGGCTTCGTCAGCGGCCCAGCCTGTTACCTCGGCGCGGTATGGCTCAAGCGGCTGCTGAAGTACGACGACAGCCTGGACGCCTTTGGGGTGCATGGGATCGGCGGCCTGATCGGCGCCCTGCTGACCGGCGTCTTCGCCACCGCGGCGGTCAATCCGGCGGTCGCACAGCCGTCGGTGGTCAAGCAGCTTTGGGGGCTGCTCTGGGTGATCGGGTGGAGCGCGCTGGCGACCTACCTGATCCTGTGGGTCTGCAAACTCACCACCGGCCTGCGCGTGGAGCGGCGCGACGAGGTGGAAGGGCTCGACCTGGCGCTGCACGGCGAGGCGGTTCGGGAATAGCCCCCCTGCTCCTGAAGCAATGGCCGCGCAACGCGGGTGTGGGCCGCGCTAAAGGTTCTTGCTCGCGATCTTGGCCAAGGCGCCGTCATGCGGCGGCATGGAAGCGGCGCCGGCCGCGACCAAGCCGGCGACCGTGTCCAGGAAACCCCGCAGTTCGTCCATGCTCAGGGCCTCCGCCAAGGGGCTGTAACCCCTCGGCTCCACCCCCTGGCCCAGCAGCACCTGGGCCCAGCCGGTCTCGGTGAACAGTTCGTCGTCGTAGCGGAAGATGCGGCCGTTGGCGGCGAACACGTCGAGCTTGCGCTGGAGCGAGTCCGGGATAGGCATCTCGCGGCATCCGCGCCAGAACGGCTCGTCGCGCTCCACCGCCTTGTAGTGGAGGATCAGGAAGTCGCGAATGCGCTCGTATTCCACCGCCGTCTGGCGGTTGTATTCGTCGATGTCGGCCGGCTCGAAGCCGACGCCCGGCAACATGGCGATCAGGCGCAGGATTCCCGACTGCACCAAGTGGAGGCTGGTCGACTCCAGGGGCTCCATGAAGCCGCTGGCGAGGCCGAGCGCTACGCAGTTGCGGTTCCAGAACTTGCGCCGGCGGCCGGCGACAAAGCGCAGCGGGCGGGGGTCGGCGAGGGCCTCCCCGTCGAGGTTGGCGAGTAGGGTGGCGGCGGCCTCGTCGTCGCTGATGTAGCGGCTGCAGTAGACGTAGCCGTTGCCGATGCGGTGCTGGAGCGGGATGCGCCATTGCCAGCCGGCGGCGCGGGCGGTGGAGCGGGTGTAGGGGGTGATCGGCTCGACCGAGGCGCAGGGGACGGCGAGCGCGCGGTCGCAGGGGAGCCAGTTCGACCAGTCGTCGTAGCCTGTGTGGAGCGCGCCTTCGATCAGCAGGCCCCGGAAGCCGGAGCAGTCGACGAACATATCGCCCTCCACCTCCGTCCCGTCCTCCAGCCGCACCGCGGCGATGAAGCCGCTCTCGCCGTCCAGGCGGGTGTGGACGATCTTGCCCTCGCGGCGCTCCACGCCCCGCGCTTCGGCGAACCGGCGCAGGTGGCGGGCATAGAGGCCGGCGTCGAAGTGAAAGGCGTAGGGCTGTTCCGGCAGGACGGAGTTGGCTGGGCGGGTGTTGCGGCCGAAGCGGTTTTGCAGGGCGGCGGTGGCGTTGAGGGAATAGGCGGCGAGCGGCTTGGCGAAGCCCAGCCTGCGAGCGCGCAGCCAGTAGTGGTGGAAGGGAACCGGACCCAAGTCGCGGCCGAGCTGGCCGAAAGCGTGAATGTAGGTGTGGCCGGGCCGCAGCCAGTCCACGAATTGAACGCCGAGCTTGAAGGAGCCCCTGGTCTCGCGGAGGAACTCGTTTTCGTCCAGGCCGAGCGCGGCGTTGAACAGGCGGATCGCCGGGATGGTGGCTTCGCCGACGCCGACCGTGCCGATCTCTTCGGATTCGATAAGGCGGACGCGGTAGCCGCGCGGGAGCAGGCGCGCGAGGGCGGCAGCCGCCATCCAGCCGGCGGAGCCGCCGCCGACGACCACGATGTCGCGGATCGGCAGGCTTGGCATCAGGCGGCGTCCAGCGCGTTGGCGGGACAGAAGCGGGCGATGAAGTCCTCGTGCCGCGGCATCGCCCTCGCGGTTTCGGCGATCACCCGGCGTAGCCCCGCCAGCCGCGCCTGGGCCTCAACGTGCGGGCGCTGGTCGGCCAGCGGGTCGTATCGGCGGGGCCAAACGCCCTGCCCCACCATCACCGCCAGCCAACTCGGGTTTTGGAACAGCTCCAGCCGGGGCGCGACCAGCCGGCCGTAGGCGCGGAAGTGCTCGATCTTGTAGCGCAGCGTGTCGGGGATGCTCATTGCGGCGCAGTAGCGCCAGAGCTCGGAATCGTCCCGATCGGTGGCGTGGTAGTGGAGGATGAGGAAGTCGCGCACGCCTTCAAATTCCTCGGTGGTGATACGGTTGTATTCCTCGATGGCCAAAGGATCGAAGTCGCGATCGGGAAACAGGGCCAGCAGCCGGGTGATCCCCGACTGCACCAGATGGATGCTGGTGGACTCCAGCGGCTCGATGAAACCAGAGGCAAGTCCCAGGGCGACGCAGTTCCTGTTCCAGAACAGCTTTCTGCGCCCGGTGGTGAAGCGTAGCGGGCGCGGTTCGGCGAGGGCGTGGCCGTCGAGGTTGCCGAGCAGGGCCGCCGCCGCCGCGTCGTCTTCTATGAAGCCGCTGGAATAGACGTAGCCGTTGCCGACGCGGTGCTGGAGCGGGATGCGCCACTGCCAGCCGGCCTCGCGCGCAGTGGAGCGGGTGTAGGGGGTGAAACCCCCGCCGTGGGCGCACGGGACCGCCATGGCCCGATCGCACGGCAGCCAATGCGTCCAGTCTTCGTAGCCGGTATGCAGCGCCTGTTCGATCAGGAGGCCGCGGAAGCCCGAGCAGTCGATGAACAGGTCGGCTTCGAGGCGGCGGCCGTCGTGCAAGGTGACGCTCTCGATGAAACCGTCCTCCCCGCGCAGGGCCACATCGACAATCTTGCCCTCGTGGCGGGTCACCCCGCGCGCTTCGGCATAGGTGCGCAGGTAACGGCCGTAGAGCGAGGCGTCGAAATGGTAGGCGTAGTCGAAGGTGGACTGGATCAGTCTCCGATCAGGCTTTGGCTTGTCGAAGCGGCGGCGCGAGGCGGCCCCCCAGGCCATGGAGTAGTCGTCGAGCGGGGTGGGGTCGCCTTCGGCGCGGGCGCGCAGCCAGTAGTGGTGCAGCGGCACGCGGTCGAACTCGGCGCCGAAGGTCCCGAACGGATGGAAGTAGCGGTGGCCTAGCTTGGCCCAGTCGACGAACTCGATGCCGAGCTTGAAACTGCCTTGGGTGCGGGCGAGGAAGTCGGCCTCGTCCAGGCCCAATTGCTGGTTGAACAGCTTGATCGGAGGGATGGTGGCTTCGCCGACGCCGACGATGCCGATCTCCTCGGACTCGACCAGCTCGATCTTGCAGTCGCCGCGTACGGCGTTGGCCAGCGCGGCGGCCGCCATCCAGCCGGCGGAGCCGCCGCCGACGACCAGTATGCGTCGAAGCGCGCGGTCCTCTTGGATTTGACGCAAGGATGGTCTCCGGCGCTCCTGCAGGCTGCTTACAAGCGAAAAGGGCGGACCCAAAGGCCCGCCCTCCCGCTTTCCCCGTGGAAGGGAACCTTAGAACTTGTAGCTGAAGCCCAGCAGGAAGCGCCGGCCGAAGTTGTTGTAGTCGATCACGCGCTGAGACGTTTCCGACTCCCAGGTGATAAACGGTTCGTTGCTCAGGTTGTTGCCTTGCAGCAGGATCGACAGGCCCTCCAAGGTCCCCTGGCTGAAGGTATAGCCAAGCTGGGCGTCGACGATGGTCTCCGCGTCGGCCTGGCGATAGGTGCGCCCGTTGCCGAAGCCCGCAACCTCGCCGAGGAAGTCTGAGCGGTAGCGGACGCTGGTGCGCGCCGACCAGCCGTACTTCTCGTAGTAAACGATCAGGTTGGCGACGCTGGTGGACAAGCCGGGGACGGTGATCGCCGGCTGGGTTGGATCGGGGCTGATCGAGCTGTCGGTGTAGGAATAGCTCAGTTGCGCGCCAAAACCGTCCAGCATCGGGCTAATGATGTCGCCCGGGAGGGACACAGCGGTTTCGATGCCCTGAATGTAGCCGCCGCTGAGGTTAACCGGGATGTTCACGAGGCCTTGGTGCAATACTGGATTCTGTCCCGGAGGCACAGGGAAGCCGGTGAAGTCGTAGAGGCTGTTCGTCCGGGCCACGAAGCTGTCGAGGTGCTTATAGAAGGCGCCAATCGAGAAATAGGCTTGGTTGCCGAAGTACTTTTCGTAGGTGACGTCGATCGCCTTGGCGATGATCGGCTTGAGCAGCGGGTTGCCGCCGCTGCCGCTCCATGGAGAGCAGACGTTGACGTCGGGGCAGGTCTCCTTGGCCGGGTCGTAGCCGAAGTTTACCGAGGCCCGCATGTCGTCCATGCGCGTGCGCGCCATCTGCCGCGAGGCGCTGATACGAATCACGTGGTCTTCCGGGAACCGGAACGACAGGTTCATGCTGGGCAGCCATTCCGTATAGGAAATGCCGTTGTCCAGCGGGATCGGCGTTCCGGTGCCGGTGGCGCCGGAGCCCTTGGAGAACTGGTCGGTGTAGACGACCTGCAGTCCGACGTTGCCGGTCAGCCGTGCGGCGCCGACCTCGGTGTCGATGTTCAGCTTCGCGTAGCCGGTGAGCACGTCCTCGCTCACCTCCCATGCCTTGGTCGCCACGTCGGCGTTCGGATTGCGCCTGAGATTGTAGATGCCGCTGTTCAGCAGTCGGAGGGGATCGTAGCTGACCATTCCCGCGATGCCGAGGAAATCCAGCGGCGTCGGGTCGAGCAAAAACTCGGACGGAATGGGCACGCTCGTCGTGTGCGTGGGATCGTTGGCGTTGGCGACCAAGCCCAGGAAGAACTCGTCCGGAACGTAGTCCTTTGAGCGCGTGGTGTAGTTGGCGCCGAATTCTATGCTTCTGAAGGCGCCGCCGAGTTCACGTTCAGCTGAGGCGCGGAAGGCGAGCAATTCGTCGCTGATGCTCGGGTTGTTATAGTAGCCGTCCTGGCCGCCCGGGACCACGTCACCGCCCCAGCCTTGCGGGCTGGTGAGCTGAATCAGCGTGGGATCGGCGTAGTCGAGCTGAGAGTTGAACACCGCTCCTCGGCCCGGATCGAAGGTGAAGGCCAAATTGTCCGTGGCCCCCAGCGGACCGCGGCCGGTGCCGGAATAGGTTTCAATGATCTGATCGGTGCGGTTGACCTTGGAGTAGCTGATGTCGCCGATCATCGTCCAGGCGTCGGAGTGCCATCGGCCATTCCAACCGACCGCATAGATGTCGGCGTCGCGCGTGTTCGCGTCGTTCCGGACCACCCCCTTGACGCCGTTGAACTGGCCCTGGGTGACGACGCCGTTCTGAACGGTGAACCCCGGCTCCAGCGGCCGCCCGCCCCACCACAGCGGCAGCTCGATGCCTCGCAGCGTCTGCTCGTCGTTAAAGCTCGAGTAGAAAACGTCCAGCGTAGTGGTGAAGTTGTCCGTCGGCGCATATTCGATAGCGCCCATTACCCCCAGGCGCTCGAGGTTGGAGGAGACGACATACGGCTTGGCTCCGCCGAGCACGACATCGCCTTGGGCATTGATGGTGGGGTAGCCCCAGGAGTTGAAGCGTTCGATCTGGGTCGGCGACTGCATGTAGGCGACGCCCAGCGCGACGCCGATCGTGTCATTGGCGAACTGGTCGACATAGGTGCCGTTGATGCGGAAGCCGGTGTCCTTGGAGTCCGAATTCAGCTTGCCGAGGTCGAGCATCTCGGCGCGGGCGCCGACCTGAACCGCGCGGCGGCCGAACTCGATCGGGCGGATGGTGCGCAGATCGACGGTGCCGGAGAGGCCCTGGCCGACGATGCTGGCGTCGGGGGTTTTGTAGACCACCACCGCGTTGATGACTTCGGAGGGGTACTGGTCGAATTCGACGCCGCGGTTGTCGCCGGCGGTCACCTGCTCGCGGCCGTTCAGCAGGGTGGTGGAGAAGTCGGAGGACAGGCCGCGGATGCTGATGGTCTGGGCGCGTCCGTCCAGACGCTGGGCGGTCAGGCCCGGCAGGCGGGCGATGGCCTCGGCGATGGAGTTGTCGGGGAGCTTGCCGATGTCTTCGGCGCTGACGGTCTCGACCACCAGGTCCGATTCGCGCTTCAGCTCGATCGACCTCTCGACGGCGGCGCGGTAGCCGCTGACCACCAGCGCCTCGACCTCGGTGTCGCCCCCGTTCGCCGCGTCCTCGGCGGCTTCCCTACGGGTCGGCGGCGACGGCTGGGCCGGCTCCTGTGGCGAGACCTGCTCGGTGAGTTGACCGGGGCCCGGCTGCACGCCGCCGGCATCCGGCGAGGACTGGGCCAAGGCGACGGAGCCGCCGGCAACGGCCAACGTGAAGCCGGCGCAGCCGCAGAGCAGTCGCATGCGCCGCGAGGCCAAGGAATTGGTCATTTCAGTCCCTCCCCATGCCGTCCGGTCGCCCGTCGGGTCAGCTTAACTGTCGCACCCGCCCGGTGCTGAAAACCAGCGCAAACGGCTGACGCATATTGCCGCATCCCAGCCACAATCCGGCTCGCCCGCGACTCCGTTATCTACGCACGGTATCGCCGTTCCCGCTACCCCGTTGCGGAAATTAGTGCAAATTTGTGGTGTTTTTGCAAGAGTTGATGCAAGGGTGGGCGGGGCGGACATCGTCGCGGGGCTTCCGAGCCTGGCGCCGGCAGTCTTCGCAGGCGGTGGAGCTGGCGTTGAGTCAAGCGGAGTTGATCCGGACTACGGTAGAGGCGTCCCCCGAGCGGCCCTGGTGGCGCGGCGCGTCCATCTATCAGATCTACCCGTGGAGCTTCGCCGATTCGAACGGCGACGGGATCGGCGACCTGCCGGGAATCACCGAGCGGCTGGAGTATGTGGCGTCGCTCGGCGTGGACGGCATTTGGCTGTCGCCGTTCTTCCCCTCGCCGATGCGGGACTTCGGCTACGACATCGCCGACTATTGTGGGGTGGACGGGCGGTTCGGCACGCTCGCCAATTTCGACCGGCTGCTGGCGCGCGCGCACCAGCTCGGGCTGAAGGTCGTGATCGACCAGGTGTATTCGCACACATCCGACGAGCATTCCTGGTTCGAGGAGAGCCGCTCGTCACGGAGCAACGCGAAGGCGGACTGGTATACCTGGGCCGACCCCAAGCCCGACGGCTCCCCGACCAACAATTGGCAGTCGGTGTTCCACGGCCCCTGCTGGACCTGGGACGCACGGCGGCGGCAGTACTACTTGCACAACTTCCTGCCGAGCCAACCGGACCTGAACCTGCATAACCCACAGGTGCAGGACGCGGTGCTGGGGGTGGCGCGTTTCTGGCTCGACAGGGGCGTCGACGGGTTCCGCCTCGACGCGATCAACTTCTCGATGCACGACCCGGAGCTGCGGGACAATCCGCCGGTGGTGCCGCCGCCGACCAACGCCGGCCGGCCGTTCGATTATCAGCATCACATCCACAACCAGTCGCACCCGGACATCCCAAAGTTCCTGAGCCGACTGCGCCGGCTGATGGACAGCTACGGCGCGCGCTTCTCGGTCGCCGAGGTCGGGGGTGAGCAGGCCGATGCGGAGATGAAGCGGTTCACCCAAGGGCCGGACCGGCTGAACAGCGCCTACGGCTTCAACTTCCTCTACGCCCAGGCGCTGACGCCCGAGCTGATCCGCGCCACCATGCAGCTTTGGTCCGACCGCCCGGGCGAGGGTTGGCCGAGCTGGGCCTTCTCCAACCACGATGCGCCGCGCGCGGTTTCGCGGTGGGGAGGCGGGCGCGACCCGCAGGCGTTCGCGCGGCTGACCTTGCTGCTGCTCACCGCGCTCCGGGGCAACATCTTCCTCTACCAGGGCGAGGAATTGGGGCTGCCCCAGGCGGAGGTGCCATTCGAACAGCTGCGCGACCCGGAGGCGATCGCCAACTGGCCGAGCACGCTCGGCCGCGACGGCGCGCGCACGCCCATGCCCTGGCGGAGCGAGAGACCGCATGGCGGGTTCACCAGCGGCGAACCCTGGCTGCCCGTGCCGGAGGTTCACCAGGCGCTGGCGGTGGACCGGCAGGAGGCGGATCCCCACTCCACCTTGAATTTGACCCGCCGGCTGATCGCCTTACGCCGCGAGAACCCGGCGCTGAGCCAAGGGGCGATCCGCTTGGTCGAGGCGCCAGAGCCGCTGGTCGCCTTCGAGCGGAGCCATGACCGGCAGCGGCTGCTGTGCGTGTTCAACCTGGGCGACCAAGCCGTGGACTGGCCGCTGGCGCCGGGATGGCGGGTGATCGCCAGCGTCGGCTCGGGCCTGCAGCCGGCGTCGGGTTATATCGCGGAGCGCGTCGGATGAGCCGCGGCTCAGCCGCCGCAGGACTCGCGCACGATCAGGTCGGTGGCCAGCCGTTCGGAGCGGAGGTCTTCTCCGGCGCTGTCGAGCAGCTTGGAGACCAGCAGGCGCCCCGCGCGGGCAGCGTCCTGGGAGACGGTGGTCAACGCAGGGCGGGCGTAGCGGGCGAAGCTGATGTCATCGTAGCCGACAACCGACACGTCGCTGGGCACATTGCGTCCGGAGCGCTGCAGGGCGCGGATGGCGCCGAGCGCGATCACGTCGCTGGCCGCGACGACACCGTCGAAGGCGACGCCGCGGCCGATCAGGGCGTCGACGGAGGCCTCGGAGGACTCGAGAGTGAAGTGGGACTCCACCACCAGCTGCTGGTCGGTCTCGAGGCCGGAGCGCTCCAGCGCCTCGAAATAACCGCGCAGGCGCTGCGTCACCTCCGGCGCCTCGGTGTCGCCGAGGAAGACGATGCGCCGGCGGCCCAGCCGCGCCAGGTGCAGGGCCGCGCGCCGGCCGCCGACGAGGTTATCGCTGCCGACCGAGCCGTAGGCCTGGTCCGGCAGCTGGGCGCCCCAGACGACGAAGCGGGCGTCGGTGCCGGCCAGTCGGTTGAAGGCATGATGCAGGGTGCTCTGGCCGAAGAAGATCACCCCGTCCGCGCGGCTGGTGTCCATGGCCGCCGAGAGGTCGTCGTAGCTGGTCGGCATGAAATGGCTGACCAGCACGTCGCAGCCGCGCTCGCGCGCCGCGTCCCCCACGCCTGCCAGCAATTCCAGCAGGAAGGGGTCGCTGAGCTGGCCCTCGCGCGCCTGGGGCCTGGGCACCACCAGCGCGATGGTGCTGTCGGCGCCCACCGGGCCGGCCGGCATATAGCGGCGGAACGGATAATCGTGCTCGCGCGCCAGCTTCCAGATCAGCTGCTTGGTGCGGTCGTTGATCGAGGCGCTGTCGTTCAGCGCCCGGCTGGCGGTGGAGACGGAGACGCCCGCCAGCGCTGCGATGTCGGCAAGACGGGTGCGGCTGCGGGGCATCCGCAACTTTGCAGCAAAGTTTTCTCACGCTGGCAAGGGGAGGAGGCCGCATGATCCGCTGGCTCGTCGCGCTCTGGATCGCTTTCGTCGCAGCGCCGGCCCTGGCGGCCCCGGCTGCGACGGCGAGTTCGCCGGGCGGTGTGCTGTCGGTGGAGCTCGCTTTCGACGGCGACGGGCGCGCTACCTATGCGGTCACGCGCATGCGCCGGCTGGTGATCGCGCCCTCGCACCTGGGCTTCCTGCTGGCCGACGCGCGCAAGCTGGACCGGAACCTGGAGCTGACAGGTCAGGAGAGCCGCAGTTTCGACGAGACCTGGGAGCAGCCTTGGGGCGAGCGGAGGTTCGTGCGCAATAACTACAACGAGCTGCGAGCGCACCTCGCAGAACGTGGTGGACTGAAGCGCCGCTTCGATGTGGTGTTCCGCCTTTACGACGACGGCCTGGGCTTCCGCTACGAGTTCCCGGACCAGCCGCAGTTGCATGAGGTAGAGATTACCGAGGAGTTGACCGAGTTCGCGCTCGCCGATCCCGCCACCGCCTGGTGGATCCCGGCCTTCGAGTGGAACCGGGAGGAATACCTCTACAACCGCACGCCGCTCGAAGAGGTAGGCACGGCGCAGACGCCGATGACGGTGCGCACCCGCGACGGTCTGCACATCGCGTTCCATGAGGCGGCGCTGACTGACTACGCAGGGATGAACCTGGCGCACGTCGGCGGCGGGCGGTTCCGCGCGGCGCTGACGCCGGGGCTGGACCCGGCGAAGGTGCGCCGCGCCGCGCCCTTCGCCACGCCCTGGCGCACCATGCAGATCGCCGACAGCGCGGCCGGGCTGGCGATGAGCAGCCTGATCCTGAACCTGAACGAGCCGAACAAGCTCGGCGACGTCAGCTGGTTCAAGCCGATGCGCTACGTGGGGGTCTGGTGGGAGATGCACCTGGACAAGAAGACGTGGGGCTCGGGACCGAAGCACGGGGCGACCACGGAGAACGTGCGCAAGCACATCGACTTTGCCGCCAGGCATGGGTTTGGCGGGGTGCTGGTGGAGGGCTGGAACGTCGGCTGGGACGGCGAGTGGTTCGGCAACGGCGCCGACTTCAGCTTCACCCAACCTTATCCGGATTTCGACCTGGAGGGCCTCGCCGCCTACGCCAAGAGCAAGGGCGTGCAGCTGATCGGCCACCACGAGACCGGCGCCAACGCCGCCCACTACGAAAACCAGATGGAGGCGGGGTTCGCCCTCTACGAGCGGCTGGGGGTGCACGCGGTGAAGACCGGCTACGTCTCCGACGCCCAGCAGGCGCAGGTGAAGGGGCTCGACGGCAAGATCCATCTCGCCTGGCACGAAAGCCAGGCCATGGCCCAGCACCACATGCGGGTGATCGAGGCGGCCGCCAAACACCGGATCGCGATCAACGCGCACGAGCCGTTCAAGGACACGGGCCTGCGGCGCACCTGGCCCAACATCATCTCGCGGGAGGGGGCGCGAGGCACGGAATACGACGCCTGGGGCGATCCTTCGAACCCTCCCGAGCACGTGCCGAACCTGGTCTTCACGCGCCTGTTGGCCGGTCCGATGGACTTCACGCCCGGCATTTTCGGGATGGAGACCCGCTCGCCCCAGGGGGTGCAGACCACCTGGGCCAAACAGCTGGCCGACTATGTGGTGATCTACAGCCCGATCCAGATGGCCGCCGACCTGCTGGAGAACTACGAGGCCAACCCGCGACCGTTCCAGTTCATCAAGGACGTGCCGGTGGACTGGTCCGAGACCGTGGTGCTGAACGGCGAGGTCGGCGACTACGTCACCATCGCCCGCAAGGACCGCCAGAGCGAGAACTGGTATCTCGGCGCGGTCACCGACGAGAACGGCCGGGTGCTGAGCGCGCCCTTGTCGTTCCTGACGCCCGGCAAGCGCTATCGCGCGCAGATCTACCGCGACGGCCCGAACGCCGACTACCGCACCAATCCGCAGGACATCGTCGTTGAAGAGCGCACGGTGACCAGCGCCGATGTGCTGACGCTGCGCCTGGCGCCCGGCGGCGGCCAGGCCATCCGGTTCGTGGAGCTGCGCCGATGATCACACGCCTGCTCGCGCTCGCCACCCTGCTGTTCGCCGCCGCTCCCGCCCTGGCGCAGCAGCAGGGCCGGCTGGTCCGTTGGGAGGCGGTGACGTCGCAGGGCCTGCTGCCGCGCACCGTCACCGTATGGCTGCCTCCGGGCTATGATGCCTCGCACGCGCGCTACCCGGTCATCTACATGCAGGACGGGCAGAACCTGTTCGAGGCGGCGACCTCCGGCCCCAAGGGCGAGTGGGGCATCGACGAAGCGGTCTCCGCCCTCTCGGCCAAGGGCGAAATCCGCCCGGCGATCGTGGTCGGCGTCTGGAGCACCGAGCAGCGCTCGCGCGACTACATGCCGGCCAAGGTCTTCGCGCGGCTGCCGTCGCCCTGGCGCGAGCAGATGCTCGCCTCGCACGGCGGCCGGCCGCAGTCGGACCGCTACCTCAGCTTCCTCGCCACCGAGCTGAAGCCGCGCGTCGACCGCGAGTTCCGCACCTTGCCCGGCCGCGAACACACCTTCATCGGCGGCTCCAGCATGGGGGCGCTGATCTCGCTCTACGCCATCGCCGAATACCCGAAGGTGTTCGGTGGCGCGGCGGCCGTGTCGATGCACTGGCCGCTGTTCGGCTCGTGGCCGGTGAAGCCGCGCCCCGAGGACGAGAAGGCGGCGGCGATCGCCACCTGGGCCGGCTGGCTACGCGAGGAACTGCCGCCGCCGGCCGGCCACAAGCTCTACATCGACCGGGGCACCGAGACGCTGGACTCGCTCTACGCGCCCTATGCCGCCGAGCTGGATCCGGTGATTGTCGCCAGCGGGTATAGGCCGGGCTGCAACTTCATCTCCCGCGAGTTCCCTGGCGCCGAGCATGACGAGCCGGCTTGGCGCAAGCGGCTGGACGTGCCGCTACGCTTCTTCCTGGGCCCCACCCCCGCCGCCTGCGCCCGGAGGGACTGACCGGTCTAGCGGCTGATCAGAACCAGGCCCTCCAGCGCGGGCAGGGTCAGGCGAAGGCTCCGCCCCTCCGCGCGCACCGCACGCCCGCCGAGCGGATCGACAAAAACGCGCCCTGAGAAGCTTGCCGGAAGCGCCACCTCCACGGTCCGAGGACTGTCTGCATTGTTCAGCGCGGTGATGGCCACCACCGCCCCGTCCCGCCGGCCCAGGACGATCACGTTCTTGTCGGCATAGAGCGGGGGCAGGAGTTCGCCACGCCGCAGGACGGCATTGTCCCGCCGCATATGGGCGAGTGCGCGCACCTCGTGGTGCAGCGCCATGTCGGGGCGGCCGCCCTGATCGGTCCAGGGGTACGTGCCGCGGTTGTAGGGATCGTCGCCCCCGGTGACTCCCACCTCGTCTCCGTAATAGATCGCCGGTGCGCCGGGGAAGATCATCTGGAAGAACACGGCAAGCCGGAAGCGCCGCTTCGCATCGGCCGCCTTCGCCGCATCTCCTTCGCCTTCGTAGCCAAGCACATGCAGGCTGCGGGCTGTGTCGTGGGTCGACAGCAGGTTCATCAGAGCGAAGAACGCCGGCTCGGGATACACCTCGCGCAGGTATTCCAGATTGCGGTAGTTGGCCGCCGCGTCGCCGCCCGCGACGAAGTCCAGCACGGCGTTACGGAAAATGTAGTTCATCGTCGAGTCGAACTCGTCTCCCAGCAGGTACTTCGACGAGTCGAACCACGTCTCGGACACGGTGAGAGCGTCCGGGCGATGCGCCTTCACCGCGCGGCGCCACTCGCGCCAGAAGGCGTCTGGAACCCAGGGAACCACGTCCATGCGCCAGCCCGCCGCGCCGCGGTCGAGCCAGACCTTCGTCACCGAGTCGGGCGCCTCGAACGCGAAGCGCTTGAACGCCGGGGCCATCTCGTTCAGCTCCGGCAAGTCCATGGCGCCCGACCAGCCCTTGTAGCGCTCTTCGGGGGTGCGACCCGCGGGGTTCAGTTGGTACCAACTGGCGTACGGCGAGGCGGGCTTCACCTCCCCGCCTTCCAGCGCACCCAAGCCTGGGAACTTGGCGTATCGGTCGAAGTAAACGGAATCCCGTCCGGTGTGGTTGAGCGAAGCGTCGGGAAGGATGCGCACGCCGCGGCGCGCTCCCTCCCGCGCCAGCCGCTCGAAGTCCGCGTTCGTCCCGAACCGGTCGTCGATGTGGTGGTAGTCCGCCGCGTCGTACTTGTGGTTCGACGAGGCCTGGAACAGCGGGGTGCTGTAGATGACGTTGGCACCGAGGTCGGCGATGTAGTCCAGCTTCTCGATGACTCCGGCAATGTCGCCGCCGAAGAAGTCGTTGCCGCCCAGGTCGTCCGAGCCGTCGCCGGAGTTCGGCCGCCAGGGCTTCTCCAGCCAGGTCTTGTGCACCTCCAGGGACTTGTCGTGGAATGTGTTCGGCCCCGGCCGCGGATCGTTGGACGGATCGCCGTTCCTGAAACGATCGGGGAAGATGTAGTAGTAGATCGCGTCCTTCGCCCAGGCGGGGACGGTGAAGTCCCGCGCATAAACCGTAAGGCGGAAGCGCCGGATTGCTTCGGGTGACGCGGGCGGGAGTTCCACGGCGCCGACACCGTTCGCGCCTCGCTCCCGTGTCCAATAGATCGGCGCGCGGTTGTTGCCGTAGATGTAGGTGCGGCCTGCGATCTCCACCTCGAAATGGTAGCCGTAGACGCCGATCCCGCTGAAACGGTAGCGCCCGCGCCAGCGCGCGCCCGCCGGGCCGGACGCGCGGGTGAGCGGTATACGGGCGACCTCCTTGTACTCGAGCACCTCCTGATTGCCCTCGAGCCGCCGGAGCGCCACGACGAGAGCGGCTCGCGTCACGCCCGTCGGGGCGTTCAGGGCGAAATCGACGTCGGCGCCTTCTCGCACGGCGCCGAACGGGCTCTTGTCGGCTGGGTCGCGGGAGTCGTGGCGAAGCGCCAGCGCGACCGGATCGGTTACCCGGGGTTCGGCCGCATCCCGGAAGCTGCGAGGGCCGATGGTGAGCACCGGCCGCCCCTCCGGGAAGCCGAGCCGGACCGTCTGCTCCCCGTCGAACCGATACAGCAGGTTGTTCACCCCGCCTGGATCGGTGGCGCGCGCCGCATCCAGCCCGACCCCGCCCTGGCGCGCGCCGATGATCGTCCGCTCCGCCCAGTCCGCTCCCGCGATCTTGAAGTCCTGCCGCCCTTGCAGCTCCACGTTCAGGTAATAGGCGTCGCAACCCCACCGGAGCCGATACTCCTCCAGCGGCACCCAGCCGTTCATGCTCCCGCGCATGTACAGAGGCGTGTCCCCCATAGGCGCAGACTCACAGGCGGGGACCTTGGGAGCGGCCGGCTTCGGCTGCGCGTGGAGGCTTGGGGCCCAAGCCGCGAGCGACAGCCCGAGCGCGGCGGCGCCCAGACCTCTTAAAGATAATAGCGCTCGCATCACCGGGCCGACGCCGCGACGCTGGGGCGAGCGTACCGCTCGGCCACGACCGGATACTGGTCCCACACGCGCAGGTCAGCGATCGAGCGGAGCAGCTTCACGTATTCGGCGTGGGTCCAGGCAAGCGGGGTTGCCGAGTTGGTCCCCTCGCCTCTCACGTAGCCGTGCGGATTTTCCTTGCCGACCCCGTCCCAGACCTGCTCGGGCAGCATCAGCCCCTCGTTGGCGAACAACTCCATCGCCCGCACGTAGGTGCGGCGCAGCGCCTCCACGTCGCGGGGCTGAGCGCCGCCGGGTTGGGCCAGGGCGCGCGCCAATTCGTAGTGGCCCCGCTCGCCGGTGAACATGGGCCAGACCCGGCCGCGCTGCCCCTCGCCCATGCCGCCGTCCATGGCCCCCGCTCCGTAATTGGCGCCGGTGACCGCGTCCTCGCCGTAGCCGTCGTTGCCGTAGCGCCGCCAGCCGGGGAACTCACCCGCCTCGCCGTCAAAGCGGAACAGGTACTTCACCCGCAGATGATCGCCGATCCGAGTGTTGTCGAGCTCGTCCAGGCTCGCCAGCACCGAGGGCGCGTCTGCACGGCGCACGCCGTAGCGGACCAGCTCGAGGAAGCCGGCGTCCAGGTACTGGTCCTCGGTCAGCGGCTGCTGGCCGTTGCGGGACTCGAGCGGCCCGCGGTCGTTGGGGTCCTCGTTCCTGGTGATGCGTAGGAAGTAACGGCCGTCGCCGCCCACGTCGCGGAAGCCGCCGGCCGTGGTAAACATGGTGCGCTCGATCCCGCCGACGATCCGATCGGCGGCGACGAGGTAGCGGTCGGCGGAGGGGCCATCGCCAGAGGCGCGGGCGATGTCGGCGCCGGCGACCAGCCCCGCCACCACCGCGGCGGTCGTCGAGGGGGAGTAGCCCTCCTGCTCCTCCCACCTCTCTTGCTGGGTCTTAGGCGGTGTGATCCGGTTCCGATTCCATTGGATGTCCACCATCCCGCCGCCGCTGAGGAAATCGGCGGCGGGCTTTAGCATCCGCGGATAAAGGTCGCGCAGGTCCGCGTCGGACACCACGCCGGCCTTCCACAGCTTCCACGCCAGCATCACCGGCATGGCGGTCTGGTCGAGCTGCACGCCCACCCACTCCGGCTGGCCGTCCACGTGGATCTTCTGCAGGAACCAGCCGCCCGCGCCCTTGTTGCCGGACGTCTTCGGCCCCGCCTGCACCGTGCGCAGGTAGTTCAGCGCGGCGGCCGGCGTCTCGCGGTCGCCCAGCGCCAGCATGGCCGAGGCCACCTGGTAGAAGTCGCGCGGCCACACCGCCTTGTAGCCGGTCTGCGGCTTGGCCGCCGATGCGGTGTCGCCCCAGGGATTGGACAGCGAGGCGATCAGGGCGCCGGAATGGGTCTTGTCCTCCTGCGCCTTGAGCACGAGCGCACTGGCGTGAAGCAGCTTGCCCCCGTCCGTGGCGGCTTGGGCAAGGCGCGGCAGTTCAGGGAGATTGGCGAGGTAGTCCTCCCACCCGACACGGGCGCCCTCGCCATTGTAGCGGGCCAACACCTCGGCATAGCCGCGGCCGAGCGCCGCCTCCGCCTGGGTCCGCGCCGCCGCCTCGCTGCGGCCGAAGCCGAGCACGATGTCGTAGGTGGCCGACTGGCCGGCGGCGATGGGGGCGAAGCGGCCGGCGAGCTCGATATCGCCGGGAGTCTGGGCCGGTTGGCCCTGGATCTCCCCGGCGGTGCGGCTGCGCGTCAACCAGCCGACGAAATCCGTCTGCCCGACCGGCCGCGCCCAGGAGCCGGTGAAGGGCTGGGACGCCGTGACGAACAGGTGAGTGTTCCCGTCCCACGCCCGCAGCCAGCGCGGGCTCGCCGCGCCCATGTCGCCGCCGGAGGTGTTGGCGAGCTGCGGGTCCAGCACGAGGTGCGGCGTCACCTCGCCTTTGAGCGCCCGCACGATGGCGCGCACGAACAAGGCGTCACCGTCGGGGTCGGTGAAGACGTGCTTCTCGATTTCCCAGCGGCCGGACTTGGCGCGGGTGGTGATGCGGTAGGCGAGCGACAGCGGCCGGCCCGGCGCGTCGGTGTGCAGGTATTGGATGCGGCTGGTCGCGTCGGCGGCCTCGGTCTCCACGCCCGCGTCGGTGAGCATGGCGAACTGCATCTGGCGCAGCTGTGCCTCGTGGATCAGGCCGAACATGGTCTCGGTGACTACTCCCTTGGCCAGCGAAAACCAGACCTTGGAGACGTGTCCTGTCGGCGCGCCGGAGCTGTAGGCCAAGTTGGCGTAGGCCTCGTAAGACGTCCCGATCCCGGTCTTGCCGGCATAGGCCCAGGTTCCGCGCGCGTCCTGCGCCGCCGCCGCGCTCGCCAAGCTCAATACGGCCAAGGCCGCACCGATCGCTGCTGGTTTCATGCCCCTCCCTTTCCCTGTTCGTTCAGCCGGCGGGCCGCATCGCCGCCGCCTGCTCGGCGGCCCGCCTGATGGCGCCTGTATCCGGCTCCCCCTTCGGAACCAGCCAGGTGCCGCCCACGCAAAGCACCTGCTCCAGCGCCAGCCATTCTGGCGCGTTGGCGAGCGTCACGCCTCCGGTCGGGCAGAAGCGCGTCTCGGCGAAGGGGCCGGTGAGCGCCTTCAGCGCCGGCACGCCCCCGGCGGCCATGGCCGGAAAGAACTTGAAATGGGTCAGGCCGAGGTCGAGCCCGCGCATGATGTCGCCGGCCGTGGCCACGCCGGGCAGCAGCGGGATGTGCAGGTCCTCGGCCGCGCGGGCGAGCGGTTCGGTCAGGCCGGGGCTCACGGCGAAGCGGGCGCCCGCCTCGCGCGCAGCCTCAAGCGTGGCGGCGTTCAGCACCGTGCCGGCGCCGACCACCGCGCCCTCCACCCGCGCCATCTCGCGGATCGCCTCGAGCGCGGCGGGCGTGCGCAGCGTCACCTCCAGCGCGCGCAGGCCGCCGGCGACCAGCGCTTCGGCGACGGGCCTAGCGTGGGTCACCTCCTCGATCACCAGCACCGGGATCACCGGCGCGAGCGTCATGATCTCGGCAATGCGGCTCATTGCGGGTGCTCCGCGGCGAAGGCGGCGGCGGCGCCGAGTAGGCCAGGCTGCGGATGGGTGAGTATCTTCACCGGGATGGCCGCCATGCGGGTTTCGAAGCGGCCCTTGGCGTTGAACCGCTCGCGGAAGCCGGAGCGCGGCAGCATGTCCCGCAGCCGGTGGCCGAGGCCTCCGGCGATGACCACGCCATTGGCGCCGTGCACCAGAGCGGCGTCGCCCGCGAAGGCGCCGAGGCTGAGGCAGAAACGGTCGAGCGCGGCAAGCGCCAAGCTGTCGGTTCCCTCCAGCGCCATGGTCCAGAGCGCCTTGTCGTCGAGCGGCGGTCCAGAGCGATGCTCGATCGCGGCCAGGGCCTCGTAAATGTTGAGCAGACCCGGGCCCGAGCAGATCCGCTCGATCGAGACGCGGCGGTAGCGCTTTCGCAGCTGCGCCAGGATCGCGTCCTCCAGCGGGTCGAGCGGCGCATAATCGACGTGGCCGCCCTCGGTCTCAATGACACGGACGCCCGAACCGTCGCGGATCACCTGGGCGACGCCAAGGCCCGTGCCCGGTCCCACAATGCTGAACACCCCCTGCTCGGGGAGAGAGATGGGCGGGCCGCAGAGGTGCGCCAGGTGCTCGTCGCCGATCTGCAGCATGGCGTGGCCGACAGCTCCGAAGTCGTTGACCAGGGTGAAGCGGTCGGCGCCCAGCCGCTCACGGATCAGGGCGGGGCGGATGATCCAGGGGTTGTTGGTGAGCTTCAGCAGCTCGCCCTTGACCGGCCCGGCGAAGGCGAGGGCGGCGGCGCGCGGAGGCGTGCGCCCGAGCTGCTCGCCGAACGCCTCCCAGGCGGTCTGGAGGCTGGCGTGCTCGGCGGTCTTCATGGTTACGGCATCGCCGAGCGAGACGACGCGGCCGTCACGCACCTCCGCCAGTGCGAAGCGGGCGTGGGTGCCGCCGATGTCCGCCGCGACCAGTTCCATCTACAGCCCCGCCGCCCCCAGCATCGCCGAAGCCCCCGCCTCGGCGTCCGAGGCGCCGTGGCGCATCAGGGCGAAGAGCTCGCGCCCCACGCCATCCTGGAGCTGTGGCGGCTCCGCCAGGGAGCGTGCCGCCCACTCCGCCTCGTCCACCAGCGCGTCCAGCGCGCCGGTCTCGGCCGACAGCCGCACCACGTCGCCGTTGCGCAGCCGGGCCAGCGGCCCGCCGGCGGCCGCCTCGGGCGTCACATGGATGGCGGCGGGAACCTTGCCCGAGGCGCCGGACATGCGGCCGTCAGTGACCAGGGCCACCTTGATTCCGCGGTCCTGGAGCACGCCCAGCGTCGGGGTCAGCTTGTGCAGCTCGGGCATGCCGTTCGCCCGGGGACCCTGGAAGCGGACCACCACGACCACGTCGGTTTCCAGTTCGCCGGCCTTGAAGGCGGCCAGGACCTCGTCCTGGTCTGCGAACACGCGAGCGGGGGCTTCGAGGGTCCAGCGGTGCGGCTCCACGGCGCTGGTCTTGAACGTGGCGCGGCCCAGATTGCCCTGGACCAGGCGCATGCCGCCGTCTCGGCGGAAGGGGTCGGACGCCGGGCGCAGGATGTGGCGATCCCCCGGCTCCGGAGGCGCGTCGGCCCAGGTGAGCTGTTCGCCCGCCAGTTCCGGGTTGCGCGCGTAGGCTGGCATGCCGCCGTCCCAGACGGTGAGGATGTCCTCGTGCAGCAGGCCTGCCTCGCGCAAGGCGGCGACGGTGAAGGCCATGCCGCCGGCGCGGTGGAAGTCGTTCACGTCGGCGCTCCCGTTGGGATAGACACGGGCGATCAACGGGACGACGGCCGAGAGCTGGTCGATGTCGGCCCAGTCGACCAGGATTCCCGCCGCCCTGGCGATGGCTGGGATATGGATCGCGTGGTTGGTCGAGCCGCCCGTGGCGAGCAGCCCCACCAAAGCGTTGACGATCGCCTTCTCGTCCACGCAGCGGCCGAGCGGGCGGTAGTCGTTACCGCTCCAGCCGATCTCCGTCAGCCGCCGCACCGCCGTCCGGGTCAGCTCCTGGCGCAGGCGTGTGCCCGGATTGACGAAAGCGGCGCCCGGCACGTGCAGGCCCATGACCTCCATCATCATCTGGTTGGAGTTGGCTGTGCCGTAGAAGGTGCAGGTGCCGGGGCTGTGGTAGGAGGCGGCCTCCGCCTCCAGCAGTTCCTCGCGCCCCGCCCGCCCCTCGGCATAGAGCTGGCGCACGCGCTGCTTTTCCTTGTTCGGCAGGCCCGACGGCATGGGTCCGCCGGGGATCAGGATGGTGGGCAGGTGACCGAAGCGCAGGGCGCCGATCAGCAGGCCCGGCACGATCTTGTCGCAGATGCCGAGCAAGGCGGCGCCCTCGAACATGCCGTGGCTGAGCGCGACGGCGGTGGACAGCGCGATCACGTCGCGGCTGAACAGCGACAGCTCCATGCCCGGCTGGCCCTGGGTGACGCCGTCGCACATCGCGGGAACGCCGCCGGCCACCTGGGCGGTGGCGCCAGCCTCGCGGGCGAAGATCTTGATCTGCTCGGGATAGCGTCCGTACGGCTGATGGGCCGAGAGCATGTCGTTGTAGGCGGTGACGATGCCGATGTTCATCGCCCGCAGGCCCCGGATCGCCCCCTTGTCGTCGCCCGCGGCGGCGAAGCCGTGGGCGAAGTTGCCGCAGGACAGGCGCGGCCGATGCACGCCGGCCTCGCGCTGGCGGTCGATCAGATCGAGATAGCGGGTGCGGGTGGGGCGCGAGCGCTCGACGATGCGCTCGGTCACGGCGGCGACTTCGGGATGCAGGCTCATGGCGCGGAACTCGTGCGGCGGGCCCCCCGCGCCGCAAGTGGGGCCAAGGGCTCAATCATGCCAGCTCACCCCATCCCGCTCGGTGAGCCCGATCGCTGCCGACGGGCCCCAGGTGCCCGCCGCATAGGACTTCGGCTTCAGCCCGGCGGAGGCCCAGGCGGCGCGGATGCCGTCGATCCATTCCCACTGCGCCTCCACCTCGTCACGGCGGACGAACAGGGTGGGGTCGCCCTCGATCAGGTCGAGCAGCAGCCGCTCATAGGCAATGCGCCGGCGGTAGTCGGCGAAGGCGTTGGGGATGTCGATGTCGAGCGGGGTCTCGCGCAGGCGAATCCCCTCGCGGTCCAGCCCGGGGCGCTTGGTCATCATCAGCAGGCGGATGTTCTCCTCGGGCTGGAGCGCGATGATCAGCTTGTTGGGCGCGGCCTGCGCGCCCCGGCTCGCGAACATCGAGTGCGGCACCGGCTTGAACTGGATGAAGATTTCCGAACGCCGGGCGGGCAGGCGCTTGCCGGTGCGCAGGTAGAAGGGCACGCCCTTCCAGCGCCAGTTGTCGACGTTGGCCTTGAGCGCCACCATGGTCTCGGTGTCGGAGGCCCGTCCGAGCTCGTCGGCGTAGCCAGGCACCGGCGCTCCTTCTATGGCGCCCTTTTCGTATTGGCCGATGACGCAGCTGGCCGGCAGGGCCGCCGCGTCGATCGGGCGGAGCGAGCGCAGCACCTTGACCTTCTCGTCGCGTACGGCGGCGGCGTCGAACTGGGCCGGCGGCTCCATGGCCACCAGCGCCAGCAGCTGGAGCATGTGATTCTGCACCATGTCGCGCAGCGCGCCGACGTCGTCATAGAAATCGACGCGGCCCTCCAGCCCCACGGTTTCCGCTACGGTGATCTGCACGTGGTCGATGCCGCGCGCGTTCCACAGCGGCTCGAACAAGGCGTTGGCGAAGCGCAGGGCCAGCAGGTTCTGCACCGTTTCCTTGCCGAGGTAGTGGTCGATGCGGAAGGTGCGCGCCTCTGGAAAGGCCGAGGCGACGATGTCGTTGATCTCGCGCGAACTGGCGAGGTCGCTCCCGAGCGGCTTCTCCAGCGTCAGGCGCGCGCCGTCCTTGGCCAGACCGGAGCGCCGCAAACCTTCTACTGTGGCCGCGAACAAGCCGGGCGCGGTGGAGAGGAAGATGGCCAAGCCCTCCTTCGCGAGCGGCGCCACCGCCTCCGACAAGGCGCTGAAGCCCTCCGGCCGGCTCGCGTCCAGGGCGACGTAGCGCAGCCGGTCAAGGAATCGCCGGATGTCCTCGCCCTTGCGCCGCTCGGGCTCGACTGTGCGCTCCAGCGCGCGCGCCGCAAATTCACGGAACGCCGCGCTGTCATGCTCTGCGCGCGCCGTGCCGACGATGGTCAGGTTCGCGGGCAGCAGGCCGTCCGCGTCGAGCCCGAACAGGGACGGCAGCAGCATCCGCTGGGCGAGGTCGCCGGTCGCGCCGAACAGCAGCAGGCATTCGACCGGGGCGCGGCTCATGTGCAAACACAATGCAAATGATTGCGCTCTTGGCAACCGCTAATCGGGACTTCAGCAAAGCCGCAGCATCGGCAGCGGCGACCCAGCCATTGCAAATAACCGCAAAATGACTCCACATGCGGGCAAACGCCGTCTCCGACGGCTAGGGTGAGCCGGTCAACGGCTACCGCGGGAGGGGACAATGACCAAGAGCCGGCTGAGCCTCTTCCAGATCTGGAACATGTGCTTCGGCTTCTTCGGCATCCAGATCGCTTTCGGGCTGCAGAACGCCAACGCCAGCCGCATCTTCCAGACGCTCGGGGCCGACATCGGCCAGCTGCCGCTCCTGTGGGTCGCCGCGCCGGTGACGGGCCTGCTGGTCCAACCGGTGATCGGCTACATGAGCGACCGGACCTGGGGCCGGCTCGGGCGGCGGCGGCCCTACTTCTTCTACGGCGCCCTTCTCACCACGGCGGCGCTGATCGTGATGCCGCAGTCGCCGGTGCTGTGGGTGGCGGCGGTGATGCTCTGGGTGATGGACGCCTCGATCAACGTGACCATGGAGCCGTTCCGCGCCTTCGTCGGCGACCTGCTGCCCGAGGAGCAGCGCACGCTCGGCTTCGCTACACAAAGCTTCTTCATCGGCCTAGGCGCGGTGCTGGCTTCGGCCATGCCGTGGATGCTGACCAATTGGTTCGGCGTCAGCAACGTCGCGGCGGCGGGTGCGGTCCCCGACTCCGTCCGCATCGCCTTCTTCGCAGGCGCGGCCGCCCTGCTGATCGCGGTGATGTGGACGGTGTTCACCACCCGCGAATACAGCCCCGAGCAGATGGAGGCGTTCGAACGCGCGCGGCTCGACGCCTCCCCCGCGCCCGCCCAGGCCGCAAGCGGACGCGCGCCCGAGGGCCGCTCGCTGATCCTTGGCGGAGCGGTCTGCCTGGTCCTCGGCAGCGCGGTCGGCCTCCTGGTCTGGGGCCTCAAGCTGGAGAAGGAGCTCTACATCCTCGCCGGTTTCGCCGCCCTGGTCGGCTCGGTGCAGTTGATCGCGGGGCTGCTGCGCGCGCGAGGCGCCGCGCCCAACGGCTTCTCCGAGGTGGTGGACGACCTGTTCCAGCTGCCTGCGACGATGAAGCAGCTGGCGGTGGTGCAGTTCTTCTCCTGGTTCGCCCTGTTCGCCATGTGGATCTACACCACCGCGGCGGTGACCTCCTTCCACTACGGCGCCGCCGACCCCGCCTCGCGCGCCTACAACGAAGGCGCCGACTGGGTGGGCGTGCTGTTCGCCGCCTACAACGGCGTGGCCGCGCTGGCCGCGCTGCTGATCCCGCTCATCGCCCAGCGGCTCGGGCGGCGGCTGTCGCACGGCGTCAACCTCAGCCTGGGAGGCCTGGGGCTGCTCTCCTTCGCCCTGATCCGCGACCCGCACTACCTGTGGATCGGCATGATCGGCGTGGGCTTCGCCTGGGCCTCGATCCTGTCGGTGCCCTACGCCATCCTCGCCGGCGCGCTCCCGGCCAGGAAGATGGGCGTGTTCATGGGCATCTTTAACTTCTTCATCGTCATCCCCCAGCTGCTCGCCGCCACGGTGCTCGGGCTGCTGGTCAAGAGCTTCTTCGGCGGCCAGGCGATCTACGCCCTGGTGCTGGGCGCCGGCTCCTTCTTCGTCGCGGCGCTTTGCCTGTTCGCCGTCACCGATCCGGCCGACAAGGCGCGCTTCCCCATGGCGCTGTGGCGCAAGCCCGCGCCCCTGCCTGGCGTCTGATGCCCCGGATCGAAGCTTTCGCCACAGCGGCGGAGGCGGTGAAGGCGGCGGCCGAGGCGATCACGGGCGGGCTCACTGATGCCGTGGCGAGCCGTGGACGCGCCAGCTTCGCCGGCAGCGGCGGCGGCACGCCCGGTCCGGTCTACGACCGTCTTTCAGGCGCGGACATCCCCTGGAGCCGGATCAGCGTCACCCTGACCGACGAACGATGGGTCGAAGTGGGTTCGCCCGAGTCCAACACGCGGCTCATACGCGAGCGCCTTTTCGTCGGCGCGGCTGGGGCCGCGGCTTTCGTGCCGCTGAAGTCCGGCGAGGTTTCCGAGGCGTCCGCCGTGGCCCAGGCCGAAGCCAAGGTGGCGCCGATCACACCTTTTAACGCCGTCCTGCTAGGCATGGGCGAAGACGGGCACATCGCTTCGCTGTTTCCAGGCAGTTCGGCGCTCGACGCGCAGGGCCTCGTCGCCTGGGTTCCGGCCGCCAAGCCCGCGCCGGCCTTGCCAAGGCTGACGCTCACCTTCGGCGCCTTGAACGCTTCAAGGCTGACGGTGCTGCTGATCACTGGCCCCAAGAAGCGCGAGATTTTGGAAGCTGGAAGCGATCGACCTGTGCACCGACACCTGGCGCGAGTGGATCAGCCGGTGCGGGTGTTGTGGGCGCCCTGAGGCGGGCGCGCTTCGTCCAGCTCCCTCAGGTCACGCCCTCGGGTCTCGGCGCAAAAGCGGATGAGCAGCAGCAGCGCCAGGGCCACGGGGACGAGGATCAGCGCCGAGGCCGGCGTGAGGCTCGGCGTCAGCGCCAGGATGGCCAGGAACTGAGCGATCAGACCGCCGAACTTGCTGCACCCCGCGACCCAACCAGCGGCGCGTCCCCGCACCCGCAGGGGATAGCTCTCGGCGGTGTAGGGCAACAGGATGGCGATCACCCCGTTAGCGCCGACCAGCAGCAAGGCCAGAGATGGCAGCGGCCCGGCCGAGCGGCCGAAGGGCGTGTCGAGCAGCAGCATGCCCGCGAGCCCAAGGGCGGTGGCGACCAGGCTGGCCGCGAAGGTCCATTTGGTGCTCCAGCGGCTGTACAGGAACGCCACGGCGAACACGGTGGGGAGGGCCACGGCGGAGGAGGCGCTGATCAGCCGACTGGCCGCCGAGACCCCATAGCCGCGCGCCACCAGTTCCGCCGGCAGCCACAGCAGCAGCCCGAAGTTCACCAGGCCCCAGGCTAGGGCCACCACTGTCAAGGCGGTGGTGGTTCCGGCGAACCGCCGAGAAGCCGGAGGCGTGGGGTTGTGGATCGGCGCGTAGGCCTCAACGGGCCCGAGGGCCTTCGGCGTCATGACCGAACCGAACCGGCGAAGGGTGGCGTGGGCCTGCTCCACCCGGCCGATGTGCATGAGGAACTTCGGCGACTCGGGCAGCAGCCGGCTCATGGCGATCAGCAGCAGACCGGTCGGCAGGTTCAGCAGCCACATCACCCGCCAGCCGAAGTGCGGCTGCAGCCACGCCGACAGCGAACTGGCCGCCAGGTAACCGCCGACCGCCCCCAGTCCCCCCACCAGCACCAGGCTCCAGCCGCGATGTTTGGACGGCATGGTCTCGGCCAGCAGCGCATAGGTCACCGGCAGCATCCCTCCGGCCGCCGCGCCCATCAGCAGGCACATGGCCAGGTTCCAGCCGAAGCTGGGCATCGCCCCGCAGATCGCCGTGCCCACGAACATGACCGAGGACAGCAGGATGCTCGCGCGCCGGCCGTACACGTCCGCCAGCCACCCCCAGGCGAAGGAGCCGATCACCGTGCCGAATAGGGCGGTGAGCGGCAGCCAGGCGACCTGCGCCGGGTCCAGCCCGTATTCCGCCCTGGTGCCCGGCATGACGAAGCCGAGGCTCGCCGGCTTCATGATGTCGATCACCAGCGCCACCGCCAGCACGGCCATCAGCACCCAATGGGCTCGGGTGAGCGGCGCGTCCTCGGGCGGACTGACCGTCACTTCGTCGGGCAGCTGTCCCGCCACCGCCGGCCTCAGGCCGTAGGCCGCGGCGGCCACGCCGACCACGATCAAGACCATGCCCCACAGCATCGCGGGGTCCATGGCCATGCCCGCCAAGCGGTAGCCCATCGCGCCCGCAGTGGCGAACATCGGCAGGTGCAGCAGCACGCCCGCCGCCACGAGCGCACTGCCGGCGAAGAAGGCCCAAGGCTTGCCCGCGCCGGCCGGCGGCTCGTGTTTCCCCATGGAAGAGAGCTATCATCGGCGGGTGATGACTGACCATCCCGCGGTCGCCCTCGTCGGCTTCGGCTATGCCGGCCGGACCTTCCACGCGCCGCTGATCGCCGCCTGCCGATCCTTGCGGCTGCACATCGTGGTCTCCAGCAAACCCGAAGCGGTGACCGCGAGCTACCCCGAGGCGCGGGTCGCGACGGTGGAGGAGGCGCTTGCCGACCCAACCATCGAGCTGGTCGTGATCGCGACCCCTAACGACAGCCACTTCACCTTGGCCCGGGCGGCTCTCCTGGCGGGTAAGGCCGTGGTCGTGGACAAGCCGTTCACGCTGACCGTTACGGAAGCCGAGGCCCTCACGGCCTTGGCCGCTCGGCAGGGACGGCTGCTTTCGGTGTTCCACAACCGGCGATGGGACGCCGACTTCCTAGCCGTGAAGGCGCTGATCGACGCCGGCCGTTTGGGCCGCGTGGTCCGCTTCGAGAGCCACTTCAATCGCTACCGGCCCCGGGTGCGGGGCCGCTGGCGGGAGACCGCGGGCCTGGGAGCGGGAATCTGGTACGACCTCGGGCCGCACCTGATCGACCAGGCGCTGCAGTTGTTCGGCCTCCCGCTGGGCCTCACCTGCGACCTGGCGATACATCGTGAGCACGGCGAGGCGCACGACTATGCCCACGCAATCCTGCGTTACGAAGGGCTTCGGGTGCTGCTGCACGCCGACATGTTGAGCGCCGCCTCCGACCTGAGGCTTTCCGTCCATGGCGACCGAGGCAGTTTCCTGAAGGAGGGCCTGGACGTGCAGGAAGCACAGCTCGTGTCAGGGCTTGAGCCAGGTTCTCCCGGCTGGGGCGAAGATCCGCGCCCAGGCACGGTGACCGATGGGGAGAGCGGCGCGCGCGAGCCGTTTGGGGGTCCACCGGGAAATTACCTCGTTTATTACGAGCGCATCGCGGCCGCTCTTCGGCGTGAAGGCCTAAATCCCGTGCCGCCTGAAGAAGCGAGCGCCGTGATGGCCATTATCGAGGCGGGGGTGCGCAGCAGTGAGCGTCGGGCTGAGGCGCCGATCTCATGGTCCGGAGCGTAGGTCGGAGATTCGGGGTCTCGGACCGTAGAAGGCGGGACCGAGTTGGCGAACAGCGCGCCTGGGTCCCCGTGCTACCGGCGCTCCGCCGCGCTCTGCTCACGGACGGCCGCATACTCCACGCCCGGACGCCAGGACGGCCAGCGCCCGTTGCTCGCGATGTCCGCGCCGACGCGCCAGGCGACCATCGTCTCCTGGGCTGAACCTTCGAAGCTCCAGGCGGGGTCGAACTCGTCGTCGGGCTGGTGGTAGCGGTTGACGTTGTAATCCTGCGCCGCCGCCGCGCCCGCCGCCACGCCGCCGTTCACCAAGTCGCGCCCGATGCGGAAGCTCAGTGACGGAACGCCGCGCTTGGAGAAGGCGTAGTGGTCGGAACGGAAGTACCAGCCGGCCTCCGGGTGCGGTTCGGGGCGGACGCGCAGCCCCTCCCTCGATGCGGCGCGGACGAGAGCGTCCTCGAGATCGGTCCGGCCGCCGCCCACCAGTTCCAGGTCGCTGGCGCGACCCAGCATCACATGCGGATCGAGGTTGATCATCGCCGCCGTGCGCTCCAGCGGGTAGAGCGGATGGGACGCGTAGTACTCCGCGCCCAGCAGGCCCTTTTCCTCCGCCGTGAAGGCGATGAACACTAGGGAGCGGTCCGGCCGGGGGCCGCGGGCGAAGGCGCGCGCCACCTCCAGCAGTTCCGCCGTGCCGACGGCGTTGTCGACGGCGCCGTTGCGGATGTCATCGCCGTTCCGGTCGGGCGCGCCCTTGCCGTTGGCGTCCCAGTGGGCGCCGTAGACCACCACCTCGTGCGGCCGCGCACGCCCGGGCAGGCGCGCGACCACATTGTGGCTGACGACCGGGCGGGCGGTGACGGTAAAGTCGGCCGAGAGCCTGGCGCCTCGGATGGGTATCGGCCTGAACGCTGGGTCGCGCGCCGCCACCTTCAGCCGGTCCAGGTCGAGGCCCGCGCCGCGCAGCAGCCGCACGGCCACGTCGCGGTGCAGCCAGCCGGTGAAGACGAGCGGCGACGCGGATGGTTGCCCCTGCGCGATCGCCATGCTCGCGATGCGGTCGCCGTTGGCCACCTGACGCCAGGGATAGCTGGCCGCGGCGTCCTCGTGGATGACCAGCACGGCCGCTGCGCCCGCGGCTTGCGCCGCCGCCGCCTTGGCGCCGAAACGGCCTAGGTACACCATAGCCCGGCCGCCGAACTTGCCGGCGGCGGAACTGCTGGGCGCCGCCTCGAAGTCGGGGTCGTTAGCGAGGACCACCGCCACCTTGCCGCGCAGGTCCACGCCCGCGAAGCTGTCCCAGCCGAGCTCCGGAACCTTCACCCCATAGCCGACGAACACCAGCGGCGCATTGGACAGACGGTTGCGGCCGACAGATTGGGATGCGGCGGTGACGTCGAGCCCCGGCACCAACGGCTGGGCGCCCGATCCGGCGGTTGCCAAGGTGATGATCACCGGCGCCTGCCGCTCGAACACCGTCAGCGGCACGTCCTGCAGCCACGAGCCTCCCGCGCCGCCGGGCTGGAGACCGGCAGCGCGGAATTGGCCGATCAGGTAATCCAGCGTCTTCGCCTCTCCGGCCTGACCCGGGCCGCGGCCCTGGAACTCATCGGAGGATAACACCCGCACGTCCTGGCGGAGGCGCGCCGCGGAGATGGGCGAGACCGGCTGGGCGACGGCCGCGGCGGCAGTCAGTAGCTGGAGGAGAACGGAAGCGACCAGCGTTTTCACGTGAGCACGCCAACCTCGAAACAGACTAGACTTTCACCCTAGGCCCTAGCTGCAACCGCCGCCACGGTCGAATCGGATCACATGGGGGAACTCAGCGGGCCCAAGGGGCCGATTGCGCCCAGGCCCTCCCCTACCCTCACCGTCCGGTCCCTATTTCCGACCGGAAATCAAGCAGACTCCGCGGGCGCCCGGCCCGTCCGCAGCCGCCAGACGCCTATGGTGAGGATCGGGACCACGTAGACGGTGATGAAGGCCCAGGTCAGGACCCCGTAGCCGTTGGCGATCAGGCTGATCAGGCCGATGCGGTTGGCCACCACGATGGCTGTGACCAGCAGGACCGCGGCGACCACAAGCCTGATCCATGTCGGGGCGGGGCCGCGGCGGTCAGGCCAGGCGGCGGCGACGCGTTCGTTGATCGCGTGGATCATGCCCGCACCGGTGTCGACCAAGGTGCCGAACAGCACGAGTTGGAACATGAGGCGGAAGAGAGGCAGGTTCAGCGCCGCCAGCAGACGATCGGAAGGCACTTCCGCCGCGCCAATGGACGGGTAGCCGGCCATCATGGCGACAAAGAACAGCACCCCCGGGGCGATGGCCAGGGGGCCTGCCAGCAGGCCGGCCGTCACCGCGTCGCGGCGCGAGCGCATGTGGCGGGCGGTGGCCAGCACGGCCGGGGCGACGGCAAGGTTGTAGCCGGCGTAGGCGATGCCCGCCTTGGCCCAGCCCGAGCCGACGCTGGCGGCGGCATAGGTGTCGGCGATGCGATCACCAAAGGCGCTGAGGATCAGGATCAGGAAGGCGACGTAAACGATCACCAGGAAAGCGACCCACCAGGTCAGGAACCGTTCGAAGGCGGCGTTGCCGCGGAACGCCAGGCCCGCCACCGCCACCATCAGCGCTGTGGTGCCGACCCAGGACGGCAGGCCGAAGCCTGACTTGAGGATGGCCCCCGCCGCCGATCCGGCCACCGCCAGCACCAGGAGCAGCAGGACAATATAGACGACCTCGAACAGCACCCAGCCGCGCCCGAGCAGGCGCTTGAAGAAGGCTCGGTATTCGAAGCTGTGGGTGGCGCGGGCGAACTCGAAGCTGACCGCCAGCACCAGGCTCCAGACCACCATGCAGACGCCGAGCGCCAGCAGCCCGCCCCAGGGGCCGGCGGGCAGGAAGAACTGGGCGAGCTCGCGCCCCGTGGCGTAGCCGCCGCCAACCACCACCGCCTGAAAGGCGACGCCCGGCAGCAGGACTCGGTTGAACAGGCCCGGCGCGCGAGCCGGGCCGCCCTCGCTCATCGGCCTGGGCCGAAGGCGTAGTAGTCGCGCACCGAGCGAGCCACGTCCGCGATCACCTTTTCGCGCGCCTCGAACGGCAGGGCGCTCTGCTTGATGAAAACCGAGACGACCACCTGCTCGCCTCCGGCCAGCGTCAGCACGCCGACATCGTTGACCGACCCGCCCAGTGTGCCGGTCTTGTGCGCGACCTTAGTTCCCGCGGGCATGCGGCCAGGGATGCGGCCCTCGCCGGTGCGGCAGCGCTCCATGGCGCCCACGAGCACCTTGGTGCTCTCCGGGCTTAGCGCCTTACCCGAGAAAATGCGGTCCAGCAGCCGCGACATCGCCATCGGGGTCGAGGCGTCGAGCGGGTCGTTGTCGAAGAGGGGGTTGGGCTTGTCGCCGCGTTCGGGCAGCTTGGGATCGGCCTTCATCGCCGCTTCCAGCGCCTGCGCAAATTGCCCCGGCGGCAGGCTGAAGAACCGGCGCAGGATGGCGGCGGTGTCGCCATCGACGCGCAGCCCGGAGACATCCTGGCCTCGCACCCAGGCGGTGACCGCGCCGGGGCCGCCCGCCGCCTTGACCATCACGTCGGTGGCGGTGTTGTCGCTCTGGGTGATCATCAGCTCGATCAGGTTGTGCACCGAGAGCGCCACGCCGGGGTGGATGAAGCGGTCGGCGATGACCTCGGAGTCGACGTGCATCTCGTGCGGCACGGCCAGCATCTGGTCCAGGCGCAACTCGCCTTTGTCCACCCGCGCCAGCACCGCGCCGGCCACGGCCACCTTGAAGGTGCTGGCCATCGGAAATTGCTGGTCGGCGTTGACCAAAATCTTTGGCCCTCGCCCGTCCAGCCGCCAGGCCGCCACCCCGACCACGCCCGAAGCCGGCTTGGACAACACCGCGACATCGGCCTCAATGGCCGAAGGCGCGGCGGCGGCCGGCGTGTTGACGGCGCAGACGCCAAGACAGGCCAAGGCGAAGAGCGGGACGAGACGAACCCGCCAGAGCGTCATGGCTTCACTACGGGCGTGAACAGCAGGTCGTGGTAGTCGTAGCTGAAGTCCGCCACCGGCGAGAACGCCTTCATGGTGATCCGCTCGACCTTGCCCGAGGCGTCGACGGCGAAGGTAACGTAGGCGGGCTCCGCGTGCGGGTGGGTGAAGCGCGCGACGAAGGTGTCACGGGCCCAGTGCTCCAGAGGCCCGACCATGCCCGGCGTTTGCCTGAAGTCGATGAACAGTCCGCCGTTCCGCTCGCTGATAGCGATCGGGCCGTACCAGGGATCGGCGTACTCACCGGCATAAGCCGAGGCGGGCAGAGCCGGCTTTGAGCTTGCCGGCCGCGCCTGCTTGGCGGCCGCTGCCGCTGCGGCGCCATTCTCCAGCCGCTCGGTGAAAAAGCGGTCGAAGACCGCTGGCCAGTCAGCCTTCGGCTGCCCGAGATAATGATCGATCAGCTCCCACTGCAGGCCCGACAGCAGTTTGCTGTCTTGCGAGTTGATCATGATGGCGATGCCCGTGTTGGTCTCGGGCATCAGCACCACGGTGGCGATGCCGCCCAGCACCCCACCGCCGTGCACGATGATCCGGCGCCCGCGGTAGTCCTGGACGTTCCAACCCAGGCCGTACAGCTTGAACTGCGGCGTCAGCTTCGCGAGATCGCCCGGCAGCGGACTGATCGGCACTGGGGTCACGCCCCTCCACATTTCGTCGCGCGTGGCGGTCGAGAACAGCGCCTTGTCCGAGTCCGGGACGCGGCCACCGTTCAGCTGCACCTGCAGCCAGCGCGCCATGTCTTTGGCGCTGGCGGAGATCGCCCCCGCCGGGTTGCCATTGGCGCCCAGGGTCGAGTTGCCCTCATCAAGGGCCTCCTGAGGCCCGGAACCGTGGATCTCGCCCATGCGCGAATGCGGCATGGCGCGGTTGGCGACCGTCACCCGTTCGGCTTCGCTCGTGACCGCATGCGTCATCCCCGCCGGCCGCAACAGCCGGTCGCGGACATAGGTCTCCCAGGGCTGACCGGTGACCTCCTCGATCAGCTGGCCGGCGACCATGTAGAGCACGTTGTCGTAGGCATAGGCGGAGCGGAAGCTGGTGGCCGGCTTCAGGTGGCGCAGGCGCATCACCGCGTCCTTGCGGCCGATGGTGGTGGCGGGCAGGAACAGCAGATCGCCTTGACCCAGCCCTAAGCCGCTGCGGTGGACCAGCAGGTCACGGACGGTGATCTCCCGTGTGACCCAGGGGTCGTACATCCGGAAGTATGGGAGATGGTCGATGACCTTGTCGTCCCACTTGATCCTGCCCTCGTCGACGAGCGTCGCGAGCGCGGCGGCGGTGAAGGCCTTGGAGACCGAGCCCAACTGGAAGATCGTGTCCGGATCTGCCCTGTCCGGGCGTCCCAGCTGCTTGACGCCGTAGGCCCGGGTCAGCGTCACCTTGCCGTCCTCAACGATGGCTATCGACACCGCGGGCGCGCCGACGCTCTGACGCAGGGCCTCCACCCGAGCGTCGAAACCCTTCGGAGGAGCGGCAAGCGCGCCGCTTGGGAGGGTCAGGAGCAGAACGAAGGCCGTAATCAGTGGGCGCATTAACGGCTCCTTGGCTGGCTGGAGCGGCCGGCGGGAATCAATGGGCGGCCTCGCGCAGGCAGCAGTCGACCAAACGCTCCAGCGCCGCGCCCCCACGCACGGGATCGGCGGCCGGCAGGCCCAAGCGCGCCTCTGTCTCAGCCAGCACCCGCTCCGCCTCCTCTTGCGACAGCTGCGCCGTGTTGAGGCTCAACCCGCCGCAGCGAATCGCGGGATTGGTGCGCCGCCCGAGCAGCACGGTCGCGTCGATGATCTCCTCGATACTCGGCAGCGGGTAGTGCTCGTGGCCGAGGATGCGCTCGCGTCCAGGCTCGTGGCAGACGACAAAGACGTCCGGCTGGCTGCCGTGCAGCAGGCCCAGTGACACCGCCGAGTAGGCTGGGTGTAACAGCGAACCCTGGCCCTCGATGATGTCCCAATGGTCGGGCGTGGCGTCGGGGCTGAGCATCTCGGCGGCGCCGGCCTCGAAGTCGGCGACCACGGCGTCCATGGGGATGCCGCCGCCGGCGATCAGGATGCCGGTCTGGCCGGTGGCGCGAAAATCGGCGTCCACGCCCCGGTTCGCGAAAGATCGGGCAAGGGCCAGAGCGGTGTACTTCTTCCCCAGCGCGCAGTCGGTGCCGACAGTCAGCAGGCGCTTGCCGGTGCGCTTGCGGCCGGTAGCTACCAGGATGCCCTGGGGCGGCTGGCGCACGTTGATCAGCCGCTGGTTGTGACGCGCGGCCGCGGCACACAGTTCCGGCACCTCCTCCAGCCGCGCGTGCATGCCGCTGACGATGTCCAGCCCCGCTTCCAGCGCCTCGACCAGGGTGGGGATCCACTCAGGAGCTATGACGCCGCCGGTGTTCGCCACTCCAATGACCAAGGCGCGAGCCCCGCGTGCGGCGGCGTCGGCGGGGGAGAGGCGCGGCAGGCCGGTGCTGACCGTCGCCGAGGGCAGTGCGAACTCGCCCACGCACCGCTCCTCAGCCCAGTCGCGCAGGCCAAGGGCGGTCTTGGCGTAGCCAGCCTCGGTCGTGTCGCCCAGGAACAGCAGGTAGGGCTGGGGCAGGTCGAGCGACTGCGTCGCCGGCGGGCTCTGACGGACGGACAGGCCCGGGGAGGCATCGTCAAGACGCATTGCGGCCGAGGAGGACACTTTGGGCCCTAGAAGTCCAGATCGATTGAGACGCCGATCACCCGGGGCTCGATCGGCACCACGTCGATGCCGACCAGGGCCCCGGTGACGATGTTCTGGCGCACGAAGCCTTCGCGGTAGACCCGCTCGTCGGTGAGGTTGCGGATGAAGGCGTTGAGCCGCCAGTGCTCGTGCTCCAGCCCCGCGCGCAGGTCGAGCGTGGTGTAGGAGGGGTTCTCGGTGTCGAAGCTGCCGGCGGCGGGGTCCTGGACCGCACCGACGAAGGACTCGCCCACATGGCGAACGCCGGCGCCGACATTGGCCCGCCAGTCCGGCCGCACGTCCCAGCTGTAGTCGGCGTTGAGGCCGCCGCTCCACTCCGGCACCTGCGGCAGCTGAGCCCCGATGATATAGGGCGGCGCGCCCGGGTCTATGCTGGTCAACTCGGCCTTGGTGTAGGCGGTATTGAAGCCGATCCTCAGGCCTTGCACCGGTTCGACCGAGCCCTCCAGTTCGAAGCCGCGGCTGAAGGCGTCGCCGGCGTTGTCCAGGAAGCTGGCGGTGCGGGTGGCGTTGGCCACGCCCAGGATGATGTCGCGCCATTCGATGTCGAACAGCGTGGCGTTCACCACCGCGCGACCATCCCAGAACCGCGCCCGCACGCCCGCCTCGTAGCTGATCAAGGTGTCGGAAGCGAAGGTTGGCGGGGTGTCCAAGCCGGGGATGACCACGTTCGGGCCGCCGGGCCGATAACCGGTGGCGATGCGGCCGTAGACCATCACGTCGGGCGTGAAGCGGTACCGGGCGTTGAGCATCCAGGTGGCCACGTCCTCCGACGACTCGCCCTCGTTGCGAACGAAGCCGCCGAGGATCACGCCGTCGCTGATCTGGGCGAAATCCTGGTCGTTGTGCGCCAGCCTCAGACCGCCGGTGATGTCGAACTTGTCGGTGAACTTGAAGGTTACGTCCCCGAACAGGGCGTATTCGCGGTAGGTGGTCGGCAGGTTCGCGTAGGCGAAGAACGGATTGAAAATGGATTCGAAGGGCCCTGTGATAGGCTGGTAGTTGGCGTCGAATACCTTGGCCAGCTGCTCGTTGATGCTCTCCTCGTGCGTGTAGAAGGCGCCGAGGATCCATTCGAGGCGCTGGTCGCTGGGAGACACCAGGCGGAACTCCTGGGTGAACTTCTCGAGCTCCAGGTTGAGCGCGAAGTTGCCGACTCCTTGGTCCATGCCGAACAGGATCGGATAGGCGCCGAAGCTGTCGGTGGCGTCCTGGAACTGGTCGGTGTCGCTGGTGGACCAGCTGGTGGCGGAGATGAACTGCACCGGCCCGGCGTCCCAGCTCACCGTCGCAGCGTAGTAGTCGATCGCGGTGCTGAACGGCTGCAGAAACGCGTGCGACTGGGTCAGGTCCCCCAAGGTGGGGGCACCGCGGTAGATCAGCGCTCCGCCCGCGTCGCTGCGCGTGGTGACGTTGCCGAGGGTGACCTGGCTGTTGTCGTCGCTTTCGGTACGCTGCCAGAAAGCCTGCAGATTGACCTCGACGTTCTCGATCGGGCGCCAGTTCAGCGCCACCCGGCCGCCGTACTGGTGGGCGTTGTTGGTGTCTTCCTGCACGCCGGCGCGCGGGCCGGTGAACAGCACGTTGTCGATGTAGCCCTGGTCGTAGGAGTCGAAGGCGCTGACCCGCAGGGCCAGCTTGTCGCGCACCAGCGGCATGTTCACCGCGCCGCGCAACGCGTAGCTCAGATCCTCGGCGCCCTCGATGTGCGAGAGCTCGGCGCCGACCCGGATGTCGGTCCGGGTCGGATCGGCTTCACGCAGCACGTACTTAAGCAGCCCGCCCATGGTGCTGGCGCCGTAGAGCGTGCCCTGAGGTCCCCGCAGCACCTCCAGCCGCTCGATGTCGTAAGGCATCAGGTCGAGCGCGAAGATGGTGGCGCGCGCGTAGGCGGTGCTCGATCCCGTCGGCGTGTCGTTTATATAGGTGCCGACCAGGGCGCCGGGGCCGAACGGGGCGATGCCGCGCAGCACGATAGCGGCTTGGCCAGGCGAACCGCCGGTGGAAATATTCAGGCCGGGGACGAAGGCGGTGTAGTCGCTGAGCTGCGCCAGCCCCAGGGTCTGAAGCGACTCGCCGGTCACCGCGCTGACCGAGGCCGGCACCTCCTGCAGGTTCATCTCCCGCTTCTCGGCGGTGACCACCAGCTCCTCGACCTGGGTGTCGCTGGCGACCGCTTCCTGGGCCCAGGCGCCGCCGGCGCCGAGCAGGGCCGTCGTGGCCGCGGTGAGCGCCAGCGCGCGGCGCAGCGGCATGCGTGTGTTGCTGGTCATTCCTCTGCCTCCCGCAGAATTTTCTATTTCCACACCTCGCCCAGCAGGCGGCGGAAGTTGCCGCCCAGGACGAGCTGGATGTTCTGGTCTGAATAGCCGCGCCGGATCAGCGCCTCGGTGAGGTCGAAGACGCGCCGCGGGTGGTCGAAGCCGTCGGTGTCGAGCTTCTCGCGAAAGGCGTAGCTCGACTTGTAGCCGGCGCGCAGTTGCTTGCCCTGCTCGGCCGGCATGTCGTCGTAGCCGTTCAGGTCGGAGTCCGAGCCGATGCCGACGTGCTCGATCCCCACCAGCTTCACCACGTGGTCGATATGGTCGACCATGTGCTCGATGGTGGTGGGCTCCTTGTCGCGCACGAACATCCGCACCTCGGTGATCCCCATCACCCCGCCCTTGCCGGCGCACTTGCGGATGGCCTCGTCGGTCTTCAGCCGGGGGTGGTTGTTCAGGGCCCGGCAGTTGGAGTGGGTGATGGCGATCGGGCCCTTGGAGATCTCGATCGCATCCAGCGTGGTCTTGTCGCCGCTGTGGGAGACATCGACCAGCATGCCGGCCTTGTTCATCGCCGCGATGATCTCGGCGCCGAAGTCGCTGACCCCGCCGTCGATACGGTCGGTGGAGCCCGAGCCGATCAGGTTCTGGCTATTGTAGGTAAGCTGCGCGCAGCGCAGGCCCAGTTCGTAGAAGGCCTGCACGTCCTTGGGCTCGCGGAACTGCTCGGCGTTTTGCAGCCCCATGATCACACCGACCTTGCGCTGGGCCTTGGCCTTGTCGAGGTCCGACGCGCGTCCAATTAGGCTGAACAAGTCGCCGTTGCGGCCGACGAAGCCCTGCCAGGCCGCCAGGAAGGTCAGCGACTCCTCATAGGCCGCAGGCCCGCCGATGCCGACGGCGTTGTGGATCGCGGTCACCCCGCTGGCGCGATAGTCGGCGGCGTCCTTGGCGGAGAACGGCAAGGCGTAGGCGCGCGGCTCGAAGTCGAGCTTCACCGGCGCCAGCATGTCGATCACCAGCGACCGCTCGACGATGCGTGTGGCGCGGGCGGAATAGGTCTTCGGCGCGGCCGCGAAGGCGCGGGAGGCGCCAAGGCCGGCGGCCGGCAAGGCCGCGGCCAGGGCGGCCGTCACTACGCTTCGCCGGCTCGCGCCGCTGCCCGCCAAATCCTTCAAGGACCGCCCCCGTCTCTCTCAACGGGCATGTGCCGTCCTGATCAGAGAACTGTCAACCTGTTCCGGCTGCTTTACGCGCGACTGCGACATCAAGGATCCGCAGCAGCAGGGCCGCCCCCAGGAGTATGGCCGCCATCAGGGTGAAGAAGCGCGGCGGCCCGGCCACGCTCCAGAGCGATCCGAGCAGTCCGGCGAGCAGGTTGCCCGCGAAGGCGGCGAAGAACCACGCGGCGATGGTGGTAGCCCCGTGCCCGGCCGGCGCCGAGCGGGCGAACAGGCCCAACCCCACCGGAAGGATGTAGAGCTCGCCGAGGGTATAAAGCACGAAGAACAGGACCAGCCACAGCCAGCTCGCCTTCTCGCCGCCATTCACCGCCGCGACGGCCGCAAGCATCAGGTAGGCGGCGCCGACCACGGCTGCGCCCGTGGCCATCTTCATCAGGTCTCCCGGCTCGCGACCTTTTGCGGCCCTGCGCGTCCACAGCGCCACCAGCACCGGCGTCAGCAGGAACACCAGCAGCGGGTTGAGCGACTGGAACCAGGTCATGGGGATGGTCAGGCCGGGCGCCACCGCCCGGCTGATCCCCTCGTCCGCCCACAGGGCCAGGGTGTTGCCCATCTGCTCGTAGGCGCTGCGGAACACCACCACGGTCAGGCCCACGCCCAGAAGCAGCCATACCCAGCGCAGCCCGCCCGCGGCCCGCTGCTTGGCCGGTTCGGCGGCTCGCCTGGGCGGCTCGGGGGGCAGGTAGCGGCCGCCGAGGATGTAGACCGCCAGGCCCGCCAGCATGCCGATGCCGGCGGCCGCGAAGCCGTAGTGCCAACCGAGCGTCTCCCCCAGCGTCCCGCAAACCAGAGGGGCCAGGAAGGCGCCGAGATTCACGCCGACATAGTAGACGTTATAGGCCGAGCCGCGCCGGGGATCATCGGGAGCGTAGAGGCCGCCGATCTGGCTGGGCAGGCTCGGCAGGAAGAAGCCGTTGCCGATGGCGATGGCGGCGAGCGCCGGATAGAGCAGCGGCTCGAAGGTCATCATGAAGTGGCCGAGCGCCATGATCGACCCGCCGAGGATCACCGCCTTGCGCTTGCCGAGCCAACGGTCGGCGATGGCGCCGCCGATGATCGGGGTGAAGAAGACGAAGCCGGTGTAGAGGCCGTAGACCAGGGAGGCGTGCTGCTGGCCCAGCATCAGCTGCCGCGTCATGTAGTAAACCAGCATGGCGCGCATGCCGTAGAAGGAGAACTTCTCCCACATCTCGGTCAGGAACAGCACGCTCAGCCCGCGCGGCTGGCCGAACCACGAGCGCGCGGTGATGTCGGGCGCGCCCTCGAAACTCATCCGGCTGGGCCACCCCAGGCCTCGTCTGGCACGCGCACCATGCCGTCGGCGTAGATCGCGCCCGGCTCCCGGTCGAAGGTCAGGAAGGTCGGTCCGTCGAGATCGACCACGTGGCAGAGCTGGCCCACGACGAACGCCGGTCCCATGGCCCAGCTGGTGCCCACCATGTTGCCGACCATTACCTTCATGCCCAGGCGCTTGGCCTCCGCCGCCATCAGCAGCGCCTCGGTCAGGCCGCCGCACTTGTCGAGCTTTATGTTGATCACGTCGACACGGCCGGCGAGCGGCTCCACCTCGTCCAGCCCCTGAACGCTTTCGTCGGCCGCGATCGGAATTGGCCGGTCGAGGCCGTCGAGATCGGCCTCGCGGCCGCGCCTGAACGGCTGCTCCAGCAACGAGACCCTGGCTTCGACCAGGGCCGGCAGGACGGCCGCGAGGCTGTCCGGATCGAAGCCCTGGTTGCCGTCCACGCCCATCCACACCTCCGGCCGCGCGGCCCTCACCGCGCACACCCGCTCCGCGTCGAGCTCTGCCTCCCCGGTCAGCTTGAGCTTCAGCGCGCGTGCCCCGGTGTAGGCCTTGGCCCCTTCGGCCATCACGTCCGGATCATCCGCGCCCAGAGTGAAAGCGGTAACCAGCGGCTTGGCCCCTTCAAGGCCGGCGAGCTTCCAGACCGGCTCCCCTGAGCGGCGCGCCTCCAGTTCCCACAGCGCGCAGTCCAGGGCGTTACGCGCACCGCCGGCCGGCAGCAGGCGGCGCAGGTCCTCCCGGCTCGCGCCCGCCTCGACTTCGGCGCGCACCGCCTCGATGGCGGAGACCATCTGCGGCGGCTCGTCGTGCAGGTAATAGACCCCGGCGGCCTCGCCCCGCCCTTCAAGGGCGCCGTCGCTGACGGTGGCGACCACCACCGGCACCGCGGTGAAGGTGTAGCCGGTGATGCGGAAGGGCGCCTTCAGCGGCAGGTTCTCAACCGCGATGTCGAGGCGAACGGATTGGGGCAAGCGAGGCCTCTCTCGGACAGAAAGGGGCGGCCCCGGCCCCGGCCGGACCCGCCCCTGAGGACGGCTCTTAGTAGTTCACGCCAAAGCCGATCAGCTTGTAGGTCAAGGCCACGTAGAGCAGGATCAGGAACGACAGCGCCACGACCACGCTCCAGAGCTTGGCCAGCCAGCCGCGGCCGCTTCTCCAGACGACGTAGGCGTTCCAGATGCCAATCGCCGCGCCGCCGACGAACACCACCAGCGCCAGGATGTGCAGCAGCCACAGGACCGGGTCCATCTTCGAGGTCAGCAGGGTGAGGTCCGAGAACATGGCCGTCACAGCGCCACCCCAGGCCACCAGGGTCGCCACCGCCGCCAGCGCCGCGATCCGCACCCAGCGGTAGGCGCGCGCGCCCTGGCCTTCCAGCACGAACGGCGCCCGATACTTGCGCCGCGCCAGCGCCGTCACCGGCCAGAGCAGGCCGGTCAGGGCCAACGCAGCCAGAGCGGCGATCAGCGCCGGGAGCAGCCAGGACGAAGACGTCGCTGCCGGGATGGGGCTGAACATCATGAACGGCGCGATCTCGTCACCGGTGAAGCGCACCACCTTGCCGGCCTTGACCTCGGCGGCGAGCTTGGCGTCACCACCAACCTCCTGCCAAAGGAAGGGCGCGATCTCACGCCACTTCTTTGGCTGTCCGTTCAGGCCCTTCAGGTCGGCCACGCTGATCGTGCCGTCGCCGTTGTCGAGCACCTTCGCCTGGCTGGCCAGGCTCAGCATGCTGAGGAAGGTGGAGAACGAACCCCTCGAACTGCCGTAGAGGCCGGCCATCAGCGCCGCGTGCTTCTTCGCCGTGGCGAGATCCACTCCCCTCGGCTGCGGACCCGGGGCCGCGAGGAAATAGCGGTCGGTGAAGCCCTCAAACAGGGCGCTGCGGATGGGGCCGGCGGCGCCCTCCTTGCCCGGGCTGTTCACCGACACGAACAGGCCGACGTTCTGCTCGGGGTAGAGGTGCAAGTTCGAGTGGAACCACTGGGTGTCGCCGCCGTGGCCCAGGATGCGGTGGCCGTTGCGGTTCTGCTCGTAAAAGCCGAGCAGCATCCGGTTCACGCCCGGGATCACCGTCAGCGGCGTGCCATGCATCATCTGGGCTGTGGCGGGCTTCAGCAGCGGCCCGCCGTTGTTAAGATGGGCGATCATGAACTTGCCCATGTCGTCGCCCGATGCCGCAAGGCTGCCGGCCGGATAGAGGCTGATGTATTCGTAGGGCTTCGCCTCGCCCGATCCGAGCTGGTAGCCCTTCGACATCAGCGGCTGCAGGCTCTTGGGCAGCGGTTGGCGGAAGCTTGAGTGGGTCATGCCGATCGGCGCCAGCACGTGCTGATCGATGTAGTCGTTGAACGGCTGGCCCGAGACGCGCTGCACGATGTAGCCGGCCAGCGCCGTCGCGTAGTTGGAATAGGCCGGCGTGGTGCCGGGCGCGAACACCCGCTTGGGCACCCACGCCTTCAGGTGATCGTCGAGCGGACCAGTGTCTTGGGCGCTGATCAGCCCCTTCACCTGCTCCTCGAAGCCGGCGGTGTGGGTCATGATGTTGCGCAGCGTGACCGGCTTGCCGTCGCGCGGAGGGATCTTGAAGTCGAGGTAGGTGTTGACATCGGCGTCGAGGTTCAGCTTGCCCTGCTCGACCAGCTGCATCACCGCCGTCCAGGTGAACAGCTTCGACACCGACCCTGGCCGGAACAGGGTCAGCTTCGGATCGACCGGCTTGCGCGCCTTCACGTCCGCGTAGCCGTAGCCCTTCTCGAACAGCACCTGGCCATCCTTGACCACCACGACGACAGCCCCGGCGACATCGCCGCGCTGCAGGGCGTAGGGGAAGAAGCCGTCAAGCCACGCCTCCACGTCCTGGGCGGTCAGCTGGGCATTGGCGGACGCGGCGCCGGGAAGGGCCGCCGGCGTGATGACTTCGGCGCGCGGCTTGGGTGGCACGAGCGTGGGCGCCGGCGACTGTGCCCATGCCGGTAGGGTCAGCGCGCAGGCCGCCAGCGCGGCGGTAAGCAAGGACGTAATCGGTTTCATCGGCAGCCCCTCCCCAGGAGCAACGGCAATCCTGGTGCGGCAATGAACGTCCTGATTAGAGAATTGTCAAATTACGGCGGAGTCATTCTTAGGCCGTTGCATGCACGCCCGGCGTGGGTGGCATCTTGCGGGGCGAGCCACTAGCTTTCCGCTGCGGCTTCATCTCCGCACGAGTCGTCACGTCCTGTTCAGGACGCCCACGCCTGCCCTTTGGAGGCCGGAGCCGATGAAAAGCAAGCGCCAGACCCTGGGCGGACTGCTCCGCGGCCTGCGCGCCCGCAACGGCTGGACGCTGAAGGAGATGAGCGAACGCACCGGCATCCCGCTCTCGACACTGTCGAAGGTGGAGCACGACCGCCTGACCTTGACTTACGACAAGCTGCAGCAGCTCGGCGAACGGCTGAACCTGCGGATGTCGGAACTGTTCACCGACCCTGCCCCTGCCGGCGAGGGCGCGGTCACGGCTCGGCGCAGCGTCGGCCGGCTCGACACGGCCCTTCGGGTGAACACAAAGAACTACGACTATTTTTTCCTGTGCACGGAGTTGCGGCGTAAGCGGATGATCCCGCTGGTCACGCGTATCCGCGCGAAGAGCGTCAAGGAATTCGGTGAACTCGTCCACCATTCGGGAGAGGAGTACATCTACGTCCTGGACGGGCGGATCGAAATTCATACCGAGTTCTATGATCCGGTGGTGCTGGAGACGGGGGAGTCGATCTACATCGACTCCAAGATGGGCCACGCCTACCTGGCCGCCGAAGGCTGCGAGGAAGCCACCGTCCTCGGGGTCTGCTCGAGCGCCGACGAGGACCTGATGCAGTCGCTGATGGTTCTCCACGAGGATGAGGATGGTCTGGAGGAGATCGCCCATCCAACGGCGCAGCCCCGGGTGCTGAAGCGTGCCGGCTAAGCCAAACTTTCGGGCCGGTCAGCTGGGGCAGGCCCCGTCGTCAGCGCCCCATCAAGAGCGTTGAGCTCCAGCGCATTGGCGGCGGCCGCGCCGCTGGTGTCGGCTACGAAACCTACGAAGGTCGCTATGAGCCCAGGAGCGGACGCATCGCAGCTCAGGCGAGTCATTCCGGCCCACTTTACCCGCATAGACCTGCCCCAGGCCGAGGCCCCCGTTGCGGAGAGTAGCGAGTGGTGATGGCTGACGAGAAAATCCTCACCACCCCCCTCGCGTGACCCACCGCCTGTTGCCGCAGGGCTGCGTTGGGAGGCAAGCGGTTGCGGAGTCCCACAAAAGACGCTTGGGCAGCACTGCCGTCGGTCGGTGTTACATGAGCAGGTGTGGGTTCATCACTTGCGTTAGAACGGTTGTTCGATGATCACCTGGCGCAACCAAGGGCGCCGCGTCGCGCTCCGAGCGGTCATTCGGCTTCGCGGTCGGCGCAGACCAAGCTTCGACAACAGAGCAAAACAATGGGAGCTCTGTCGGCGGCGGAGCGTCCACGGCTCCCGAGCGTTGACTGCTTCAGTCCGCAAGCAAGGCTGTCTTGAGTCAAGGATCCCAGGTGAACGCACTCGGCGCCGCTGATCTACACCCCTCCCTGATGGTCTCCGCGGCTGTCGCCGAGCCCGCGTCGTCTACGGCGCGCCGATAGGGACGTGGCCGCTTTCCTGAACAGGATTGCAACCGCAGTCCCGCCAAACGACGTCCATCAAATGTTCGCGGACTTCGCTAAGGGCAGTCTCGAAGAAGCGCGCGCGCGCCCGATTTTCAAGCGGCTGCTCCAACGGTCCCAGATCGACCACCGATGGTCGATTCTGGCGCCCACGGCCGATCTCGGCTCAGGAACCTTGGACACCGAAGGCCTCTACCGGCGTGGCGCCTTTCCCTCGACCGCAGCGCGGATGCGCCTCTACGAACGGTTTGCCCCCTGTCTTGCAGCCCAGGCGGTGGCGGGGCTCAGGCTTAGGGATCAAGCGAGCGAAGTCAGCCACGTCCTGCTGGTCTCCTGCACCGGGCTTTCGGCGCCGGGGGTCGACCTGCAACTGGTTCAGCGGTGCGGGCTCAATTCTTCGGTGGAGCGCACTGTTGTCGGTTTCATGGGCTGTTACGCGGCCATTAACGCGCTGCGGCTGGCGCGGCACATCGTGCGTTCGGAGCCGGCGGCGCTCGTGCTGATCGTCAGCGTGGAGCTTTGCACCCTGCACCTTCAGGAGACGACCGATCTGGAGAAGATCCTGAGCTTCCTCGTGTTCGGCGACGGCGCGGCGGCGGCCCTGATTTCAAGCCAGCCCTCCGGCTTCTCGTTGGACAGCTTTCACGCCGTTTTGGCGCCGGAAGCGGTGGAGCAGATCACCTGGACGGTGGGGGACGAGGGCTTCGAGATGTTCCTTTCCGGCCGCGTGCCCGGCTCCGTCGCGGCCGCCCTCCGAACAGGCCAAGAAGCGGTCATGGGCGGCAGGAGGGTCGAAGAGGTCGAGTTGTGGGCGGTGCATCCGGGTGGTCGCTCGGTTCTAGATGCCGTGGAGGACGCCCTGAGCCTTGAGCCTTCCGCGCTGGCGGCGTCCCGCGAGGTGCTACGCCGCTACGGCAACATGTCGTCCGCGACCATTCTATTCGTGCTCGCCGCCCTAATGGAGCGGGCGCGGCAGGGAGAGCGGGGCTGCGCGATGGCGTTCGGACCGGGGCTCACGGCCGAGACCATGCTGTTCACCGCCGTCGGCCACTGATGCGGGACCTGTCGCAAAGGTCGGATGAAGTGGAGTTGATGGATTCCGCGGAGACCGACTTCGAAACTTTCCGCGACTGCCTGCGCGACCTGGCGCGGGTGAATGTGATGACCCTGGGATACCGCCCAACCCTGGCGTTCCTTGAAAGGCTGAGACGCCAGGGCCGCCTCGATCTCGGGCGGCCGGTCACCATCGTCGACGCCGGCAGCGGATATGGGGACCTGCTGCGCAAGGTGGAGCGATGGGGCGCCCGCCGCAGGGTCGCCGTGCGTCTGATCGGCGTCGACCTCAATCCGTGGTCGGCGCGGGCCGCCCAAGAAGCCACGCCGGCCGAGTCGGCTATTGGCTGGGTGACGGGCGACGCTTTCGACCGCACCGACGAGGCAGACATCGTCGTATGCGCGCTGTTCACGCACCACCTGGACGACGAGCGGCTGGTCAGGTTTCTGCAGCTGATTGAATCGAAAACCCGCCTGGGCTGGTTCATCAACGATCTCCACCGCCACCCTGTGCCTTATGCAGTGTTCGGCCCCTTGGCTGCCGCCATGCGGTGGCACCGGTTCGTCCGGCACGATGGGCCGCTCTCGATCGCCCGCGCCTTCGTCCCCGCCGATTGGCGGGCCCTAATAGAGGCGGCGGGCGTCAATTTGGACGAAGTCGACATCAGCTGGCGCTTTCCGTTCCGGCTCTGCGTCGGCCGGATCAAGCCGGCATGACACAGCCAGTTCTGGTGATCGGCGGCGGTCTGTCCGGCGCCGCCGCGGCGACGCACCTCGCCCGCGCAGGCAGGGAGACACTGCTGTTGGAGCGGGAGGCAGCACCGCATGACAAGGTGTGCGGCGAGTTTTTGAGTTACGAGGCGCGCGCTTATGTGTCCGAGCTCGGCGTGGACGCGGAAGCCCTAGGCGGGGCCCTGATTGGAGCGGTCGAGGTTCGCCGCCGCCTGGCGCGCAAGCGGGCGCCACTGGCCTTCACCGCCGTTGGCCTCTCGCGCCGTGCCTTGGACGAGGCGGTGCTGAAACGGGCGGCCGAGGCCGGCGCAGAGATCCGCCGTGGCGTTCGCGCCACGGAGCTGGAGCGGAACGGCGATTACTGGAGCGTGCGCACGAATTCGGGGCCCCCGTTCACCGCTAGGCATGTGTTTCTGGCGACCGGAAAGCATGACATCCGGGGGTGGAAGCGGCCGGCCGGCAGCCAGCCAGACCTGATGGGGTTCAAGCTGCACTGGCGCTTGGCTCCCGAACAGGCGCGGGCGTTGGACGGCCAAGTCGAGCTTCACCTATTCGGCGGCGGCTATGCGGGGCTGGAGATGGTGGAGGGCGAACGCGCCAACCTGTGCCTCGTGGTGCGCAAGGCGGTCTTCTCCACCTGGGGCGGCGGCTGGGACGGCTTGCTGAGCCATCTGCTGGACGCCTGTCCGTCCTTGGAGGAGAGGCTGGAGGCGGCGCGGCCTCTGGCGCCGCGGCCGCAGGCGATCGGCGCGATTCCCTACGGATACGTGCGCGATCGCTCCGACGGCCTCTGGCGGCTGGGAGACCAAGCCGCCGTGATCCCGTCTTTCACAGGTGAAGGAATGTCGATGGCCCTGCATAGTGCTCGTCTCGCTACGCGCTTCTTCCTAGAGGGCCGCGAGCCCGACGATTTCCAGCGCCGTCTCGCGCGGGACGTGCGTTGCCAGGTGAGGACCGCAATGGCCGCATCGCGGCTGCTCGTGGTTCCGGCGGCGCAAGCCGTGATCGCCCGCTCCCTAAACCGGCCGATGATGCAATGGATCGTCAGCCGGACACGACTGACAGCTAATGCGCAGGCGATCTGCGCGGAGGAGCCTTGGGCACGGCGGCGGCCAGCGGCTCGATGATCATTTGCTTCGCAGTGTCAAAGTAGGTGGTCCTCTGAACCCGCTACGGTGATGCGCTAGGAAGGCGACTGCCCTACGCGATAGACGCCGCATCCGCCTCAGCCCCAGCGGTCCTGTGCGGACATGGTGGAGTGCATGGCTATGGGGTTGAGCGATCCCGCCCGTTCGGTGAAGATCGTCTCCGCAAAGAGGCACGCCACTTCTTCGGGCGGACGGGGCGACATGACGGAAATGAACGCGCTGCGGGTTCTAATCTCGTTCTTCTCCTCACCGGCCGAAATTGGCGGCGCCGGAGCGCTGCCAAATAACCTAAACGAGGCGATCGACATCCTTGAGCGGCATGCGGCGAAGCCAGGAGGCTTGGGCACCATCCGCTGGATGAGCTGAACCGCGTCTACCGCGAAGCTTGGTTGGCGGACCTCAAGCGCCAGATCCAGCTCTGCCTGCCCACTCGCGACCGCCGAGGCGACGCGCAGATGCCTTGCGAGCAAGGATATAGCGTCTGCTTAGCGCGCTGCGGATTTGTCCTCCGTCCGCCGAAAAGTTATGCCGTCCATGACGGCGCTAAGCTGAAGCGATGAGATATGACCGCCGAAGTCGGGCACGAACTGAACGCGAAGGTCATCGTACATCGCCCAAACGTTCCCAAAGGTCGTGGCCGTCGGGGCGAAGGTGTCGTAGTGCCAGTGCTCTAAGGGCGACTTGTCGCCTCCGTACTCAGCGGTCAGCTTTCCTTCCTCCAGACGCACGGCGATCGTCCCGAAACCCGGGTGCTGGTAGGCGCCGGCATAGGCCGCCAGTTGCTGGCTGGGCGGCGCAGACTTGATGCGTCCCTGCCCTCGGTTCTTGTACTTGGCGAGGTGGTCGGATGCGATGGTGCGGTGCTCGGCGAGCATCTCGCGGGTCCAGTCGCGACCGCCTTTGCCCAGGAACCGGTCGACAATGCTGAGCATCAGGTAGGCCGCGAGGTCACTGTTCTGGTTGACGAAGACGCTGACTCCAAGCTCGCGCGCAGGAATGAGGCCGAGGGAGGAATTCACGCCCCCATGACCGCCGCCGTGCTCGACCAGCTTTTCGCCGCGGTAGGACTCCACGAACCAGCCCAGGCCGTAGGCGGCGCTGGTGAATTCCGGCGGCGGCAGGGGGCGGTTGGTGATGGCCTGCGGGCTGTGCATCTCGGCCAGGGCCGAGGCTTTGATGAGCTGCTTCCCGCCGTAATTGCCTTCGGCCAGCTGGAGCAGCATCCACTTGGTCATGTCGTTCGCCGTGGAATAGATCCCGCCGGTCGAGTAGGTCATCGGGGTCGTGCCCTGCATGGGCGTGACCTCGTTGCGCCCCCCGCGCCACATCGTGCCGGTTATGTGGTTGGGATCGCCGTTGGCCCTTTCGGCCGACAGAGTCGTGCGGGTCATTCCCAGCGGCTGAATGATGCGCTCCTCGGTGAACCGCTCCCACGGCACGCCCGCCAGGTTCTCGACCGCCTGAGCGGCGGTCACATACCCCATGTTGGCATAATTCCAGGTGGTGCGGATCGGCGCTTCCAAGGGCAGGTGCGGCATGCGGCCCATGGCGTCGCGCCGGCTGAGCTCCTTGTTGGCGATCCAGAGCCAGCTGTACCGGGACAAGCCGGAGCGGTGTGACAGCAGATCGCGCAGCGTCACCTCCTGCGTGGCCACGGCCTCGTTCAGCCGGAATCCAGGTATGTAGGTCGCAACCGGCGCATCGAGGCTCAACTTGCCCTCGTCCGCCAGCAATCCCACGGTGAAGGCTGTGAACGCTTTGGTTTCCGACTGGATGGGGAAGAGGGTGTCCTCGGTCATCGGAGCGCCAGTGGTGCGGTCGCGGACGCCGTAGCCCTTCGACAGCACCACCTTGCCGTCTTTCACGATGGAGACCGCGACGCCCGGCGCGTCCCAGTCCTTGAGCACCCGATTGATGAACTCGTCCAAGCCCTGGAGCACCTCCGGCGCGACCTGGCCTGAGGCTTGAGCGGGCTCGGCCGCTTTCGCGGCTGGGGCCGGCGCGCTCATCAGCATCGCTGCGCAGAAGCCAAGGACCAGCATGCGCAGGCGCACGCTCCACGGGCGAAGCTTGGTTTCGGAGGCCGCCGACGTCACGCCGCGGCCGGCCGCCAGACTCACAGTCCGAGACTTCATGCGACTAATCTCCCTCCTGCCGTGCATCCGTTTCGCACCGGAGACGCCTCCAGGTCTTGGATCAGTGGAAGGCGGCGGCGGCTGGCGGACCTGGAAATGCGATCGGCCGCTGGCATCGAACTTGTCGTTCCGCATCGGACGTTCGCTGGCGCCAGTGCGCACCGGGCGATCTACACCGGGGCCATGCCTCTGGAGGAGCACGCGCACGACCGGCCTTGCCTGGCGCTGCACCTCCTTGGCCGCTACAGGGAGGCGAACGAGGGGGGAGAGGCTCAGATCGCGGGGCCAGCCGCGGTGCTGCACGCGGCCGGCTCGGCTCACCACGAGAGCTTCGGCCAAGGCGGCGCCGAGGTGCTCATCCTCATGTTCGACCCGCGCTGGCTCGCCAGCTTCGGTTGGACCGGCAGCGTGGAGCGCAGCCGCAGCCGGACCGGGGGTCCCGCCGCCGTTCTCGCGCGCGAACTCGCGAGCGCGTGGATGCAGCCCCGTGGGAGTGAGGCCGAACTCGCACAGACAACGGCCCGGTTCCTTGACAGGGCAAACGGCGAACCCGGGGTCGCCCCGCAGCCGGCCTGGCTGTTCAATGTTCGTGAGGCGCTGGCTCAGCCGCGGCCGCCCAGCTCGCCGCAACTCGCGCGCATTTGCGAGAGGCACCGGGCCTGGATGGCCCGCGCCTACCGCGCCACGGTGGGCGAGGGCATCCGCGAGACGGTCCGCCGCAAGCGGGTCGAGCGCGCGATCGCCCTGTTGCGGACGACTGACTGGCCACTCGTCGAAGTCGCCTTGGACGCTGGCTTCTGTGACCAGAGCCACATGAACCGCGCCGTTCTCGCACTCGCGGGGCGAACGCCCGCTCAAGTCCGGACAGAAGGTCGGTACTCTGGGAACGGCCCACCCGACAACCTAGCCTCTTGATGCCAGGGCCAGAGCCGTAACTTGCCCGGCCGATTAGCGCCGGGGCCTCGGCTGGACCAGAAAACAGGTGGAGTCCATCAACTGCTCTCCTGAGTGTGTTCGATGATCACCTGGTCCCGGAGGCACGCCAGGGAGGGCGCATGCTGCCTAGCCAGCCCGCTCCTCGCGCGGCCGTGCCCGAAGCAGGTGTGACTTCATCACCTGCTCCCGTCAGGCGGCCAAGAGCGGCGGTTTTCCACAAGCGGTCATCAGCCGTCTTCCTCGGAGCGAACAATCAGCACGCCCGTTTCGCTTGCGCACGTTCAGGCGCCGCCTGCGGAGACGAAGGGTCTAGCCGTCGGAGGATTCGCGCAGGCCCCCTATGGCGACGATCAAACACACGATCGCGACGGCAAGTAGAGACGAGATGCTGTCGCGCTCGAGCCAAAGCGCCCTGGCGAGCGCCGCCACCGCGATTGCCAGCCCGGCTGCGGCCACGGTGTGCCCCGCCAAGTTGATGCGCCTACGCACCGCCCGCCGTTGCGCGACCCGCCTTTCAATGGTGGTGACGAAGGCGCGGTCAGCCCGATCCGGCGCGAGCGCCGGCGGCCCAACGAGGCTCTGCTCCAGGTCAGGCGTCACCATTTTCACTCCCCTTGAAGTAGGCAGCTGCTTTAGCGCGGCCCCGGTTGGCGTGCGATTTGACGGTGCCGAGCGGCATGGACAGAACACTCGCCGCCTCGGCGTGGGACAGGCCGGCCCCGTAGCACAACAGGACGACCGTCCGCTCGGCCTCACTCAAACTGGCGAGGGCGCGGTCGAGGTCGATGGCCGCCCCGTCGGACGGCGGAGGCGATTCGATGTGGCCGCCGCCGGCTTCTCGCCGCACACGCCGGTGGTGGCTGCGCCGCAGGTCGAGGAAGCGGCGGTAGGCGATCCTGTAAAGCCAGGACGCGAACGAGCCTTCGCCTGAAAAGTCGTCAATCCGCTCATAGGCGAGCAGGAAGGCGTCCTGGGCTACGTCATCGGCCAGCGCCGGATCGCCCGTAACCCGGCAGAGGAAGCCGCGGAGCCGGGCCTCGTGGCGCCTCACCAGTTCGCCGAAGCTTGGCCCGTCACCAGCCAGAACCCATTGGACCAGGCGCTCGTCCGGCTCGCCTGCCCGCGAGAGGCGCGACGGGCTCAGAGATCGTCCTGGAGGAAGCGTGCGTAGACCAGGTAGAGTACCCCGAAGATTGCGAGCACGACGGCGACTCCCAACAGCGGGCGAAGCGGGTCAGGATCGTCCAACGCGAAGCCGAACAGGGCGATGGCAATGCTAGCGGCGATGTAGAAGGCGCCGCGCCGCAGGTCCTGCACGCGGCGCGGCGTGCGGCGGAGCAGAAGGCGCAGGGTTTCGCGGTCGAGGTCGACGCCCTTCTCGAGCACCGCCTGCACGAGCTTCTGCGAGGACCTGACCCGCACATGGTTCAACCAAAAGGCCAGCGCCACGACTGCGATCAGGCCTACCATGGTGGCGAAGCCGGTCATCTCTCCGGCCATCGTCGGCCCCTCGGCTGCCGGGGCGGTTCCGGCAAGCACCTTGCCCGAAATAGGCCAAGCGGCGCCGATTGAGACAAAGGTGTAACGCAATAGAGGATTGGAGCTCATCGGACGCCTCCACAACATTGCCAACGAACGTTCGGCCACCGCAGCCTAACCGGCGCTGACCCTTAGCGTCACGGCCCGACGCAGCTTCCGGTCCAGGTCTGACTCCACTCCGGCCGTGTCCTTGCAGGAGGCCACGGGCTCGATGATGCTCAGCACCACCTCGTCGAAGCCGCCGGGCGAGGTGGCGTACAGCTGTTTGGTGAAGGCGGGGAGCTGCACCGGTCGGCCTTTGGCGCGCAGGAAAGCCACCTCCGGGTTCGCCTCCATATCCGCTTGGTCCGAGGCCGCCACGCACTGGCTTCTCGCGGTGAACCGCATGCCGCCCAACAGTTCTGGTTTGAGCGCCGAGTAGTCCAGGCCGCCCGATCCGTCGGCATGACGCTCTGCGTGCACGAGCAGGAGGGTGTCCTTGTCCGCAAAGGCGGACATAGAGACGTCGAACGCCACGCCCTCGTACGTCGGCCGGTGGTCGAGTTCGCCCAAGGACCGGAATGTGGGATCGATGCGCAGGCGGAGGGGCAGACCGTGCAGTGTCTCGACCAAATTGCCGTGCCGGTTGAGCAGGCGTGCGCCGACCTGTGGTGCAGATGGCAGTATCCGATCCAGGACAGCCTTCGCGATGTCGGCGGTGTAGTAGGTTCCCTCGGGAGAGTAGTTGGCCTTGGCCGGATACAGGTTACCCATCACCACCACCCCGATCCGCTGTTGCGGCGCCAGCGCCACGAAAGAGTTAAAGCCGAGGTCGGCCCCGCCGTGCCCCACCAGCTGTCGGCCCCTGTAGTTCCACCGGAACCAGCCTTGCCCCATCTGGCCCCCGACCGGAAACTGCGTGGCGCCGGGGGCGACCGGAAGCTGCCACAGCTGATCCAGCGCATTGCGTGAGAACGGGCCGCCGCGGCTCCAGGCTGGGTCTTGCGTCCTCAGCACCGCCAGCATCCAGCGGTTCATGTCATCGACGCTTGCGTAGAGATTTGAGCTAGGTGTGAAGGCGCGCGTGTAGGGCAGCATGCTCGCCTTGGCGATCTGCCCCTGCTGGTCGGCGTAGTAAGGCTTGGGTATGCGCCCGGCGTCCGTCTCGCGCAGCAGCAGCGTGCTGTCGGCCATTCCTGCGGGCCGGAGCACGTGCTGCTTGACGTAGCTCTCGAAGCTCTGGCCCGAAGCCTTAGCGATAACGTCCCCGAGGACATCGTAACCGTAGTTGCTGTACTCGAACTTGGCGCCGGGCGCGAAGTCCAGCTTCTGTTGCGCCAAGTCCCGCACATGGCGTTCAATCGCCTTGTCGTCGAAGACTGGTTTGAGGCTGAACGGGTCCTCTTCCACGAACGGAATGCCCGCCCGGTGCTGGAGCAGGTGGCGGACAGTGATGTCCCCGAAGCGGTGATCATCCATCCGGAAGTAGGGCAGATAACGGACCACCGGCGCGTCGAGATCAAGCTTGCCGGCTTGCTCCAGCTGCATGGCCGCGAGGGCGGTGAACAGCTTGGTGACCGAAGCCAAGTGAAAGAGGGACTTGGTGGTGACGGGTTCGACTGATCCCAGCGCCATCGAGCCAAAGGCGCGTGCGTAGACGACTCTGCCGTCAGCGACGATGCCAATCGCGAGCCCTGGGGTTCCGTGTCGCGCCATTGTTTCGCGCGCAACCTGGTCGAGACTCGACAGGGGCTCAGAGGCGACCGTAGCGGATGCTACCGCCCCAGCGGTCGCGTCGGGAGGCGCAGCCGCGTGGGCGGCGGCGCCGACGAGGATGGACAAGGCTGCGACCAGGATCGGTGAAACTTGATGATGCACGTTGACGCCTCCGTTTGTTCCCGGCTGACGTCACGTGGGGCGGCATCGGATGCTCACCCCATTGTTAAACTTCGCTCACAAATCGGGGGTGCGCTCGATGGCGGTTCAAGTGCTAAGCCGGAGCGCGGGCGCTCCCTCGAGCTTCGGCTCACCAAAAATACTAACGATCGCTGCACGATCTTTTGGGGAGAGCGGGGTCAGCACCTGTCAGTTCGTCACCTGCTCGCCTCGGCCTTCAAGGCGGGCGGCTTTGCGCCAGGAGCGGACGCTCGATGGAAGCCGAAAAGCGGACATCCCGGCCGCATGGGCGTGGGCCCGCTCTGCGGGCGCAAGCCGACGCTGATGCGCTTCTTCGGGTGAATACGAACGGCGTCGCGGATCAAAGGACGAAATCAGTCTGGTCGACCACGCCGCCGTTCTTGATAATGATATCCATGTCGCTGGAGCCGTCGCCGTCGGCGTCCACCTGGATTAGTTGCCGCCCGCCGGAGATCGCCCGCACGCGCACCTCCCCGGCGCCCGAGGCGTGGAAGTCCGCGGCGCCGATATAGCCCAGCACGCCCGCGGCCACATCGCCAAGGTCGATCTTGTCCCCATCGGCATGGCTGAAATCCGCGATGACATCGCCGTGCTTCTTGCCCAGCGCGGACTCCGCCAGGGTGTCGAAGCCGAACACGTCCGCGCCGCCGCCGCCGCCGATCGTGTCCCGGTCAAGGCCGCCCGCCAGCAGGTCGTTGTCGCCGCCGCCGCTGATCAGGTCGTTCCCGGCTCCCCCGCGGACTGTGTCCGAGCCGGCGCCGGCCTCGACCTGGTCATCGCCTCCGGCTGTAATCAGCAGGTTGGCCGCACTGTCTCCCGTCAGCCGGTCAGCCCCGACGCCCGTCGTGACGTTCTCGAACCCGGAAATCACGTCGGAGCCGAACGCGAGGGTCTTCTGCGGGCCCTCGACGTTCAGGTCGACATCGACGTTGCCCGTCGCCGCCGAGCAGTCGAGCAGGTCCACGCCCGCGCCGCCTACGAGCGTGTCCGAACCCGCGTCGGCGACCACGGTGTCATTGCCGGTCCAGCCGTCGAGCCGGTTCGCCGTCGCCGTGCCCCGGATGGTCTCGCCCCCCGCGCCGCCCACGACGTTCTCGAACTGGGTGGCGGTCTCGCTGATCGCGCCGCGCGTGACCACGCCCGCGCCGAGGTCGATCACCGCCCCCGCGCCCAGGGCCGTGTTGCTGTAGTCGAGCCGGTCCGCGCCCAGGCCGCCGCGAAGCGTGTCTCCATCGACGCCGTCGGTGTCGTACACGACGTCGTTGCCGTCGCCGCCGCTGACGGAGTCGTGTCCTTGCCCGCCCGAGAGGGTGTCGCCCCCCGCGCCGCCGTTCAGCTGGTCGTCGCCCGCTTCCCCTAGGAGGATGTCCGCCACCGCCGAGCCGGTGACGGTGTCCTTGCCCTCGCCGCCGCGCAGGGTCATCCCGCGGGCGAGGCCGGTCAGGTCTAGGCTGTCGTCACCGGCCGAACCCTTGACCGCCTCGACGTCCTGCACGGTCACATGGCCCTCGCCGCCCGAGGCGGTGAGGCTCGTTCCGAACGCGAAGACCGCCGAACTCCAGTCAGACAGGTCGAGAACATCGCGCCCTTCGCCGCCGTCGAAGCTGTCCTCCCCTTGCCGCGCGATCAGCGTGTCGTCCCCGGCGCCCCCGAGCGCGGTGACGAACCCCGCTCCCGCGTCCAGCAGGTCGTCACCATCCTGGCCATCGATGGTGTCGTGGATCGTCTCCCAGTCCGTCGCATACCCGGACACCAGGGTGTCGTCGCCATCGCCGCCCGCGACCGTGTTGTTCCCGCCGTCTCCGGCAAGGCGCTCGTTCGCGCCTCCGCCGGTGAGGGTGTCGTCGCCCCAGCCGCCGTATACGGTGGATGATGCATCGTGTCCCTGGAACCAGTCGGAACCGCTCCCAAGGTACAGGATCTCTATGCTCTTGAATTGAGGCAGGAGCGGAGAACTGTCGACCTTCTTCCAGTACTCCAGCGACGCATCGACAATGATCTGCTGGTCAAGGATCATTGAGAAGTCTGCAGTGTCCAGGCCGTCTCCTCCATCCAGGCTCGGCCAGCCCTTCTCGATCCGTAGGATGTCGTCTCCCGCGCCTCCAATGGCCCCTTCGGCGCTAGACCGTGCGTCGAGCAGGTCGTCGCCGTCGCCTCCCTCCAAGGTGTCGCTATGGGCTCCGGAAAGTGTGTCATCGCCTCCGGCGCCGAATAGCTTATTGCCAGCGAGGTTGCCCCACAGACGGTCGCCGTAGGACGACCCCTCCAGGTTCTCGAAGCCGGTCAGCTTGTCCTGCCCCGCGCCTCCCGTTTCCTGGGCCGCGGTCACGTCAAGGTTGACCGTCACGCCCGCCGTTGCGTCGGCATAGCTCGCGGTGTCGTAATCGGCTCCGCCGGCAAGAGTGTCGTCGCCGGCGCCGCCGTTCAGCGTGTCGTTCCCCGCGTCGCCAGACAGCGAGTCATTTGCCGCACCGCCCTTAAGCGTATCGTCCCCGTAATTGCCGGTAAGCGTGTCGGTGGCCGCCCCTCCGTCCAGCAGGTTGTCGCCTCCATTGCCTTTCAGCACGTTGGCGAAGGTGTTGCCGGCGACCATGAAGTCGGCGTCTCCGGTCAGCGTCAAATTGACTGCCGATCCCGTCAAAGTTAGCGCCACGCCCGGGCCGTCGGCGAGGCCGTAAAAAGTCAGGTTGTTGATGTCGACGTCCGCCGCGGTTTCAGTCACCGTCGGCGCCAGCGCGATTACGTGCACATAACTTCCCGCGGCCAGGGCATCGGCGATGGTCATAAAACCGCCGTCGCTCAATCCATCACGAGGCGGGTGACGGTGACGAGCTGACCGCTCAAGTACACGGTCTCCACGTCCTTCAGAGTGGTCGAGGGGTTGTCGCCCCAGCCCAACATCCAGGACTTGGTCCATATGTTGTCCCAGTAGACGTAGTAGCCGTTGAACGCGCTATCGAGCCCGGCGCCGCCGTTAAGAGTGTCGTTGCCGCCCGGGTCGCTGTAAAGATTGTCGTCTCCGCCGCCCCCGCTGAGGACATTGGCGAAGCCGTTCGTGGTCAATGTGTCGCCGTAGGCGGAGCCCTCGAGATTCTCGATGCCGATCAGCTTGTCCCAGCCCGCGCCGAGGGTGTTCTGGGACGCGGTGTTTGACAGTGATACAATCACGCCGGAGGTCGCGGAACTGTATCTTGCTGTATCGATATCGCCGACCCTGCTCGCGCCCCCGTCGAGCGTATCGTCGCCCAGGCCGCCGTCGAGCGTGTCGCTGAAGTCGCCGCCGTAGAGCCGGTCGGTACCGGCCCCGCCGCTCAGGTTGTCGTTGCCGCTACCGCCGTATAGCCAGTCGTTGTCGTCGCCCCCGCTCAGGCCGTCGTTGCCGCCGAGGCCATTGATCGTGTCGTTGCCCCCGAGCCCGCTCAGCAACCGGTCATCGTTATTGGTGCCGTTAATCAGGTCGGGCCCCGAGCTCGCCATCTTCCACTCTCCACGCGCACTGCCGCATCGCGGATGAAGCCCCGCCTCCGCGCCAGAACCCATGGGGAGGACCTGAGGGAAAGCTGATGATTTGCCGATGAACGCCGTTTTGGTGTGGCGGGACCGCATGTTAGCCTCCTCTCGAGCTAGGGTGAGGCATGGCTGACGCGGGCGCCGGAGCAGTGAGCGAAGAGGCGATCCGCCTATCCGACGAACCTGCTTTCCGCCTTGGCGTGGCCCAGGTCCTCCCCTCGACCGGCGAACTCCGGGTCGGCACTCAGGTGGAGCGCCTCGAGCCCAGGGTGATGCAGGTGCTGGTCGCCTTGGCTCGGGCCGAGGGCGAGGTCGTGTCGCGCGAGAGCCTGGCGCGCAGCTGCTGGGGCGGCCGCGTGGTCGGCGACGACGCGATCAACCGCACGCTCTCGACCTTGCGGGCGGTCGCCAGGCGCCTTCCCGCGCCGGTCTTCGAGATCGAGACCCTGCCCCGCATCGGCTACCGGCTGAAGACGGCACCCGATCCGCCGCCGACGGCGCAGGCCCCCTCCGCCGGCCGGTCCGCGCGCAGGCCCGTCTGGCCGCTGCTCGCCGCTGCAGCCTTCGTCCTGGCCGCCGTCGCCGCGGCTGCTGTTCTGCTGAACGGTCAGGGGAGGGGCGGACAGGACTGGGAGGTCGAAAGCTACCGCGTCGCCGTCGGCAGCGGCGTCGACGAGAGGAGCCCCAGCCTCTCGCCGGACGGCCGCTTCCTGGCCTACGCCGCGCCTCCCTCCGGCGCCGACGGCCCTGCAGACATCTACGTGCAGGGCCTCGCCGGCGGAGCGCCGGTGCGGCTGGTCGCCAGCCCGGAGGATGACATAGCCCCGGCCTGGGCGCCCTGGGGCGACCACATCGCCTTCGTCAGATCCTCCTTCGTGTTCGGCAGGCCGACCCCCGGACCAGCGAAACCCTGCGGGATCTTGGTCAAGACCGTTCCGAACGGCCCAGAACGGCTTGTCGGACAGTGCACGGTCAGCCCCTTCACCAGCCGCGTCAGCTGGACGCCGGACGGCAAGTCGCTCGTGTTTTCCGACTGGAGGCCGGGAGCCCCGCTGCCCATCGTGCGGCTCGACATCGCCACCGGCCGCAAGTCGCCGCTCACGCGGCCGCCGCCCGGCATCCACGGCGACTTCGATGGCGTGGTGTCCCCCGATGGCCGGACCCTGGCCTTCCGCCGCTACCTCTCGACCCAATCGGGCGACATTTACCTGCAGGACCTGCGTTCGGGCCGCCTGACCCGCCTCACCTCCGATGGCGGCGTCGGCTACATCGACTGGGCGCCGGACGGCCGCAACCTGATCGTCAGCAGCGAACGCGGCGGCGGGCACAATCTCTGGCGCTTTCCGGTCAAGCCCAAGGCGCGGCCCCAGCGCCTGTTTTGGGGCACGGGGCCTATCTACCGCACCAGCGCGGCCGCGGGCCTGGCCGCTTTCGAAATCGGCCGCGAAGCCTTCAACATCGTGCGCCTGCGCAACGGCGTGGAACAGCCGGTCACCACGGGGGTTCGCACGGACTATGGCCCCGACGTGTCGCCGGCGGGCGTGCTGGCCTTCCTGAACCAGGATGAAGGCAATTCCGTCTGGCTGCAGCGGCCCGGTGAGGCCGCGCGAAAGCTGACCGACCTTCCCCTACTGGACGCTCGCGCCCTGCGCTGGTCCCCCGACGGCCGGACCCTCGCCCTGCTTGGCAACCCCCGGGGCGGCGAGACGACCATCTACCTTCTGGACGTGGAGACCACGCGACTGCGGAGGCTGCCGGAGTTTGGACCTACTCCGATAAGCCTGTCGTGGACGCGGGATAGCCGCAGCCTCGTCCTCGCCGCCGCGGAGCCCCGCGGCCGCAGGCTCTGGCGCCTGTCGTTGGGGCCGGGGGGCAAGCCCCAGCCGATCAGCGGCTTCGGCTGGAACTGGGCCGAGACCGGTCCCGACGCCGTTTACGCCCTGCGCGAGGGTGAGCCGGGGGTATGGCGCCTGGCGCCGGGCTCCCCACCAGTGCGCCTCGCGCTCCACCCCACGACGGTGAGCAACTGGAACCGCTGGGGCTTAAAGCCAACCTGGACGATCAGGGTTTCGGGCGACCGGCTCCACATCTGGGAAACCAGAGCCGACGGATCGAAGGTAGACCATTGGAGCGTGCCGCTGATGGGAGGCCGGGTCGAACGCGGCGGGGACCTGGACGGCCGCCTGATGGATTTCGCGCGCGACCCCCACACCGGCGACATGATCGCCTTCAAGTCCGTCCAGCAGAACATCGACATCGGGATTATACGGCTGGCACCCCGCCGCTGATCAGCTACTAGTTCATCACCTGCTCAGTACACATCGCTTTACCGTCAGTGGCTCCAAGCGGAGATTTGGAGAGATCAAGTCGTTACTGGCGACCATCCGTGCGGTTCCACCCCTAGACAGACGCGGCTACCGTCGACGCAGCTTGGCAGCTCGGGTGTCCGATTTCGTGACTGCACCGGTCAATGTGCATTGTTGCCCGCTGCCCTCGCGGCGCATCACACTCGTGCTTCTTTGCCCGATAGCTGCCCTTCCGAAGGTCAGCAAAGCGTCAGGAGCGGACGCTCCCGGCGCCACCGCCGCTGAGGCCATCGACCGGCTGCTCCCGGGACGCCCTCGCGCCCCCTCCCCTGCCGCTCAACCGATCATCAGTCTTCTGCTCTTGTGGGTGGCGGGAGGGGCCCACAAAAGCAGGAGAGAGTTTCGATCCCGAGGCAAGCCCTGCTAAGCTAGCGGCCCCTGGGCGAGCCGGTGCGGGGTTCATCACCTGCTCTCCACGGAATGCTAGTCCGTGAGTGTCGGCGGGAAAGAAGTCAGCTAGCGCAATCCAGCCTCAGGTGATCAACCAGCTCTGGTCCGAGAAGTGTATCCCTGGATCAGGAGCGCCTCCACTAGATCCGCAACGACTGATTTCGCTGAGTTGGTCGACCACCCCGCCTCGAATAGAAGGTGTCGCTTCCCGCCTCCCCTCTAAGTACATCGCGTCCGCCGCTGTCGCCGTAAAGCACGTCGTTGCCAGCGTCGTCGTACACCGCGTCAGTCTCCGGTTCCACCGGCGGGGGGACCAACTGCCCATAGGCCTGCTGTCATCCGTTCGGTAGAGGCGCTGGACTGGCGCCTGCCAAAGCACCAGTCACGGCAGAGGAGCGTCGGACGCAATCATCTTTCCGGGATTCATGATTCCCCGCGGATCCAGGGATCTTTTGATTTCGCGCATCAAGGCCACCGCCGGCCCGTGCTCTTCCGCCAGAAGGCCGCACCGGTGCAGCCCGATGCCGTGTTCACCCGTACACGTCCCACCGAGGCGCAGAGCGCGCCGTGCGACAGCTTCAGCGACGGCTTCTGCTTTCTGATGCTCGCGCTCGTCTGCGGGATCGTAGGGGATCATCATGTGGAAGTTCCCATCTCCCACATGCCCTATCACGGTGGCTGAGAGACCCGCGGCTTCAGCCTCGGCTCGGCTCTCAAGGATGCACTCGGCGAGCCTGATATCGGTACGCAGGCGTCGGTGACGATGGTCTCCTTCCCCGGAGTAAGTCGCCGCGCCGTCCAGTAGGCGTCGTGACGAGCCTTCCAAAGGCGATTGCGCTCTTCAGTCGAGCATGCCCAGGCGAGATCACTCGCACCGAGCGAACTGGTGACACTACGAACCTGCTTAACGTCTTCCGCCACGCCAACGGGCGCGCCATGAAACTCGAAAAAATAGAGCGGGCCGCGCGTCGAAACCCTCCAATCCTGAGAAGCGGATGGACGCATCCATCTGGCGCTCGTCCATCAGCTACTCGGGCGACCGGCACCCCCAGTTGAAGGACCATTATGACTGCGTCCACCGCCGATTTGAGGTCAGGGAACTGGCAAACCGCTGCGGCTATCTCCTCGGGAATTCCGAACAAGCGCAGCTGCAGCTCAGCTATCACGCCCAGCGTCCCTTCGCTGCCGAGGTACAGGGCGGTGAGGTCATAGCCAGCGGCCGACTTGCGGGCCCGTCCGCCGGTCCTGATTATTTCGCCAAAGGGCGTCACCACTGTGAGCCCCAACACCACCTCGCGCATGGTGCCGTAGCGAACCGCATTGGTGCCACTGGCGCGGGTCGCCGCCATGTCACGGCGCCGAGGATTACGAAGCACGCGTCTTGTGTGGCGTCGAGGAGCACGTCGCTTCGTTTCTCGATCAGGTCGATAACCAAAACCTGTGCCAGCAAACTCACCTTCGAGCGAAAGCCCTTGAACTCCGGCCTGCCAAGGAATGAGGCGGGGATGACGTAGTCGATCAGGCCGCCGGGTGGCACGTGATCCAGGGTTCGGCGCAGGAACATGGCGTAGAGGTTGAGCCACCCGTTGGAGATGTCGCCGAATTCGTCCTGCCGCTCGCTCTCGAGCGCCCGCGGCAATCGCAGATAGGGCGGATTGCCAACCTCGTGGTCGACTTGCCCGGCCGTTTCAACCGGCACCGCCAGGCTGTCGCTCGCTTGACGAGGGAGCTTTTGCGACTAACCTGTTGAAAAGGCGGTGGTGGGTGTAGTAGGATTCGAACCTACGACCCGCTGATTAAGAGTCAGCTGCTCTACCAACTGAGCTATACACCCATGCCGGTCCCGGCGCGCCGGCGGCGAAGGGCGGGAACATAGCCGAAGGGCGCGCCGACGCAAGGGCGCAGGCGGAGGGGCGGTGGCAAGGCGGGATCTTACCGGGGCGGTCGATTTCGCCCATCTGGAGCGTTATGCCGGCGGCGACCAGGCACTGGTGGACGAGGTGCTGGAGCTGTTCCGCGAGCAGGTGGCCGTGTGGCTCAGGTTGCTAGCGCCGGACGCGCCAGCCGGCGCCTGGAAGGACGCGGCGCATTCGCTCAAGGGCTCGGCGCTCGGTGTGGGTGCGTTTGATCTCGCCAAAGCCTGCGAGGGCGCCGAAGCCGCGCGGGACTCGAACATCGGCGGGCGCCAGGTCGCGCTAGAGCGGGTGCGGGACACGCTGGACCTCGCGCTTGCCGACGTGGCGGCGTACGCACATGAGCGCGCCTTGCAGTCGCTCAGGAGCCCCTAAAACGGCATCAGCGCGGCGGGCAGCCCTTGAAGGTTCCAACCTTGGTGGCGCTCAGCACCGCCAGGTTCAGGCCCTTCTTCATGAACTGCTGCATGGAGTTGCGGCCGGCGCCGGTGAACATGTCCACCCGCGAGCCCTTGATCGCGCCGCCGGTGTCGGAGGCGTACCACAGGCCGTCGTGCGACCCGCCCCCCGGCATCCGCATGCCGACCGTCTCTTGGATGAACACGATGCTGCGCTTGGGAAGGAAGCGCGGGTCCACCGCCAGAGTTCTCATCGGCGATACCGCGCACCCCAGCGAGTCGCGACCGCCGACGCCCTTGGCGCCGATGTGGTAGAGGGTGGCTTTGAGCTTAAGACCTTGTTCCCCGGGCGAGCCCTGGATGGTCTTGGAGATCAGGTCTCCGATCGGATCGGCCGACTTCGCATGTGCGGACTGGGTCGCGAACGCGACCGCTACCGCGGCGAGGCATGCCAGAGTGCGCTTCATCAGCGGTTCCCTGTTGTTGCTCGTCGTCTCTTTGTGACAGCCTAGCTAGTTTGGGCGGGGCTGCCAACCGCCCTATGCGTATGCCTATCAAATGAGGCGCGATTCCGGCGGGTCCAGGGGGTGCGACAAATGGTGCTGACCATCTACGGCGATCTCCGCTCGGGCAACTGCCTCAAGGTCAAGTGGACGGCGGAGAAGCTGAACATTTCGTATAGGTGGATTGAAGTCGATGTGGTCGGCGGAGAGACGCGAAGTCCGGAATTCATCTCGATCAATCCTGCGGGGCAGGTTCCGGCGGTGGTGCTGAACGATGGACGCATTCTGGCGCAGTCGAACGCGATCATCTTCTACTTGGCTGAAGGCTCGCGGCTGGTCCCCGCCGAAGCCTTCGCCCGGGCGCGGATGCTCGAGTGGATGTTCTGGGAGCAGTACAGCCACGAGCCTTATATCGCCGTGGCGCGGTTCCAGATGGCCTACCTCGGCAAGCCGCGCGAGGCGCTGGAGCCGCGGCTGTTCGAACGCGGCGAGGCGGCGCTCCGGCGCCTGGAGGGCGCGCTGGGCGGCTCCCCCTTCCTCGTCGCCGACGACCTGAGCCTCGCCGACGTCGCGCTCGTCGCCTACACCCGCGTCGCCCATGAAGGTGGCTTCGACCTGGCGCCTTTCCCCGCCGTCCGAGACTGGATCGGCAGGGTGGAACGCGAACTCGGCATCGAGTCCTGAGCCATGCGGCCCTCCCCTGCCCTCTGCGTGGCCATCGCGGCCGCGGCGCTTGCGATCCCCGCCGGCGCCTTCGCCTGGGGGGCCACGGGGCACCGGCTGGTCGGCGCGGCGGCGGTGGAGGCGCTTCCTCCCGAGCTGCCCGCCTTCCTCAGGCAACCCGCCGTCGTCGAAGAGATCGCCGAGCTGTCGCGCGAGCCCGACCGCTGGCGGGACGCCGGGCGCGTTCACGACGCCGACCGCGACCCGGCGCACTTCATCGACTTGGACGACGAGGGGAAGGCACCGGGCGGTTTGGCCTTGACGGCGCTTCCCTCAACCCGCGCCGCCTATGAGGCCGCGGTCGGCGCGGCCGGAGCGAAGGTGTCGGAGACGGGCTACCTCCCCTACGCCATCGCCGACGCTTGGCAGCAGCTGGCCAAGGACTTTGCCTACTGGCGGGCGTTGAACGCGGCCGCGCCGCGCGAACGCGACCGCGCCCGCCGGGCCTGGCTGCGCCGGGACCTCGCCCGCCGCGAGCGACTGATCGTGCGCGACCTAGGCGTGCTCGGCCACTATGTCGGCGATGGCAGCCAGCCAATGCACGTCTCCGTCCACGCAAACGGCTGGGGCGATCACCCCAACCCCAAAGGCTACACCCGCTCGCGCATCCACGCCCCCGTCGAAGGCGATTTCGTCCGCACCAACGTGCGGCCCCAGGCGGTGCGGGCCGGCCTCGCGCCCTTCCGCCCCTGCGGTTGCGCCATCGAGGCGCGGATTGCCGCCTACCTTGCCGCCAGCTGGCGCCAGGTGGAGCCGCTGTACGCGTTGGAAAAGGCGGGCGGCTTCGAAGGAACCGACCAGCGGGCGACCGCCTTCGTCACCGAACGGCTGGCCGCCGGCGCCTCGGAGCTGCGCGACATGACGGTGGAGGCGTGGCGCGCCTCGGGGGCCATGACGGTGGGCTATCCGCAGCTCAAGGTTTCGGACGTCGAGGCGGCCCGGGCCGATCCATTCGAATCGCTGTTCGGGAAAGACTGACGTGTCCGACGGAGCCGCCCTGCAGTTTGGACGCCGGGAGGAGGGACTGGAGTACCGCGACCGCCCCTGCGCCTTCGGCGTAGCGGAGCGGGACGGGCGGCTGGCGCTGGTGCGGGTGACACGGGGCAGCGAGGCGGCGTTCTTCGACCTGCCGGGCGGCGCGTTGGACGAGGGGGAAGCGGAGGCCCAGGCGCTCGAGCGGGAGTTCGGCGAGGAGACGGGGCTCAAGGTGCGCGCCGAGGTGCTGCTAAGCAGAGCGGACGAGTATCTGCTGAAGTTCGACGGCGAGCCGATCAACAACCGATGTGGACTCTGGCGCTGCGCCGTCCAGGGCGAGGCGCCAGAGCTGAAGACGGAGCCCGAACACGAGTTGGTGTGGATGCCGCCCGAGGAGGCGCTACGGGTGCTGCGCCACGACAGCCATGCCTGGGCGGTGGCCTGCTGGCTCCGTTCGTCTTGATCGCTCCGGGGCTGACCGTTAGAAGCTGGCCCACGCGTTTGCCGCCTTAGCTCAGTTGGTTAGAGCGCCGGTTTGTGGAGCCGGAGGTCCTCAGTTCAAGCCTGAGAGGCGGTACCATCTCTCCACCATCACAGGCGCGGCGCCGTGGAACGGCTCTTGAACCTGGGCCGTTGAGGCGCGCGGGTCTGGCCAAACCGGCTCGCCGAGGCTAGAAACGGGCTCTCGCCTTTGATTGACCGACCGGTCGGTCAACTTGCCACGGCAGCGAACTGGTTCTCTGTGGACGACGTCCGGCACAGCCCTCGCCTGGCAAGCCGAGTTGATTGGAGAGTTGCGTGACCGACGCCATCCCTGGACTGGAGCCGGCCCCCACCCGTCACGCCAGCCTGATCGCCTGGGTGCGCGAGATCGCCGCGCTGACCAAGCCCGACCGGGTGCAGTGGTGCGACGGCTCGCAGCAGGAGTGGGACCGGCTGAGCGCCGAGCTGGTGGAAAAGGGCACGCTCAAGCGCCTCAATCCGGAGAAGCGGCCGAACTCCTTCTACGCCGTGTCCGACCCGCGCGACGTCGCGCGGGTGGAGCGGCAGACCTACATCTGCTCCGAGCGGGAAGAGGACGCCGGTCCGACCAACAACTGGGAAGCGCCGGACATCATGCGGGCGCGGCTGAACGGCCTGTTCGACGGCTCGATGCGCGGGCGCACCATGTATGTCGTCCCCTTCTGCATGGGTCCCCTCGGCTCCTCGATCTCTGCGCCGGGCGTGGAGATCACCGACAGCGCTTACGTGGTCCTCTCCATGCGGATCATGACCCGCATGGGCCAGGCGGCGCTCGACCAGCTGGGCGAGGACGGCTTCTTCGTGCCGGCCGTGCACACGGTCGGCTGCCCGCTCAGCGCCGGCGGCGTCGATGAAGCCTGGCCCTGCAACGAGGAGAAGTGGATCGTCCACTACCCGGAGACGCGCGAGATCTGGTCCTACGGCTCGGGCTACGGCGGCAACGCGCTGCTCGGCAAGAAGGCCTACGCGCTACGCATCGCCTCGGTGATGGCCCGGGACGAAGGGTGGTTGGCCGAGCACATGCTGATCCTCAAGCTCACGGGACCGGACGGCAAGGCGCACTACATGGCCGCCGCCTTCCCCTCGGCCTGCGGCAAGACCAACCTCGCGATGCTGCAGCCGACCATCCCCGGCTGGAAGGCCGAGACGGTGGGCGACGACATCGCCTGGATGCGCTTCGGCGGGGATGGGCGGCTGTATGCGATAAACCCCGAGGCCGGCTTCTTCGGCGTGGCGCCTGGCACGGGCCTGAGCACCAACAAGAGCGCCATCGACACGCTGCACGCCAACTGCATCTTCACCAACGTGGCCCTGACCGACGACGGCGACGTGTGGTGGGAAGGCCTCACCGACCAGCCGCCGGCGCACCTGACCGACTGGAAGGGGCGGGACTGGACGCCGGCTTCCAGGGAGCCCGCCGCCCACCCGAACGCCCGCTTCACCGCCCCGGCCAGCCAGTGCCCGGTGATCGCGCCGGAGTGGGAGGACCCAAGGGGCGTGCCGATCTCCGCCATCCTGTTCGGCGGGCGGCGGCGGTCGGCCGTGCCGCTGGTGACCGAGGCGTTCGACTGGCGTCACGGCGTGTTTATGGCCTCCAACGTCGCCTCCGAAGGCACCGCGGCGGCGGAGGGCAAGGTGGGCGCGCTCAGGCGCGACCCGTTCGCGATGCTGCCTTTCTGCGGCTACAACATGGGCGACTATTTCGCCCACTGGCTGAAGCTGGGGCGCAAGGCAGACCCCGCCAGGCTGCCGCGCATCTATTTCGTCAACTGGTTCCGCAAGGACGCCCAGGGCCGCTTCGTCTGGCCGGGCTACGGCGACAACGCCCGCGTGCTGAAGTGGATCGTCGAGCGGCTGGAGGGCAAGGCCGACGCGGAGGTGACGCCGATCGGCAACGTGCCCACGCGCGAGGCGCTCGACCTGACGGGCCTGAACCTCACGGGCGAGCAGCTCGACCTCTTGCTCACCGTCGATCCCGAGGTGTGGAAGGAGGAGGCGGCGCTGGTCGTTCCCCATTACGAGAGCTTCGGAGAGCGGCTGCCGCGCGAGCTCTGGGACGAGCAGCGCGCCCTGGTCGAGCGGCTGGAGAAGTGGAGCCGGATGGCCGAGGCCCCCGGCGCGATGGAGCCGGCGCTCGCGGCGGCCTCTCGGCGGCGCGGCGGCGCGGGGGCCGCGCTGAACGCCTGACGCGGGTTTCCGGTGCTTTGACTTCCGCCGCGGCGGAGGCTTCAGCTCGGCCCATGGCAGACCTTCAGAGCCTGCGCGTGATCGTCGCCGGCGGCGGCGCGGTGGGATCGGCGACCGCGCTGGAGCTGGCCGCGCGCGGCGCGGCGGTCACCCTGACCGATCCGGCGCCGGTCGGCGCGAACGCCTCGGGCGTGGCGGCCGGGATGCTGGCCCCGGCGATGGAGGCGGCGCTCGATCCGCTGTCGGGCGGCCACTTCGCCCTGTTCAAGGCGGCGCGCGAACTCTGGCCAGATTTCATCGAGCGGCATCGACTCCAGGTGGAGCCGCACCGCTGCGGCGCCGTGTGGACCGGCGGCGCGGACGCCGCCGCCAAACTGCTTGGACGCCTTCAGAGCTTCGGGGCTGTCGTCGAGGCAGTGGAGGGGGCGTGGGTGGAGGCAATGTCTCCCGGCGCACGCCCTGGCGAAGCGTCGGTGTTCACGCCCGAGGACTGGCGGCTGGAGCCCCTCCCCGCCTTGCGCGGGTTGCGGCGGGCCTTCGAGGCGCTGGGCGGCGAGGTCCGGGCCGACAGGCTCACCCGCTGGTCGGACGGCCGCGCCGGCTTCGCTTCGGGGGCGGCGTTGGCGGCCGACGCCCTGGTGCTGGCGACCGGGGCGCCCCCTCAGGGGATCGCGGCGTCGCTCGCGGCCGAGCTGCAGCCGATCAAGGGGCAGATCGTGCGCTTTCCCGGCGCCCGGCCGACGGGTGGTCCGGTGCTGCGCGGGGCGGAGGCGTATCTGGTCCCGGGCAGTGGCGGGGCGATGGCGGGAGCGACCATGGAGGCCGGCCGCTCGGACGCCGCCGTCGATCCAGAGGCGGTGCTGCGCCTGCGCGAGGCCGCGGCGTGGCTGGCGCCGTGGCTGCGGCAGGCGCGGGCCGAAGGCCTGGCTGGCGTGCGGGCGGGGACCGCGGACGGGCTGCCGCTCGCAGGCTGGAGCGGAGAGCCGGGCCTGCTCGTGGCGCTGGGCGCCCGGCGCAACGGTTGGCTTCTGGCGCCGATGCTGGCGGAAACGACGGCCGATATCCTGACCTGCCGCGACAGCCCCTGGGCGCGGGCGCTGGCGCCTGATCGCAAATTCACGCATTCAAAGACCGTGCACGTCGCCCACGCGCCGTGTCTTCCTCGCCGTTGGCGAGGCGGGAGGGCGGCGGGGCGCCGGGCGCTGCCCGGAGCAATGGAATAACCGTTTCGGCAGGTCCGATACGCCCCGCGCGGTTCGTTTTCGGCCAGCGTCCGGCAGGCGCACGTCTTGGGTGCTACCCGGACCCTGGGGG
>DASVRA010000031.1:0-136827 GCA_036388855.1 Caulobacteraceae bacterium
ATAACGGAGCGCTTCCGCGAAAGGGCGCGAGCATGCGCGCCGGCTCTCCTGCCTCGTATGAGGGCCGGAGCCTTTTTTCGCGTTTGTGCGTGATCTGGAGAACTAAGACGTGGCTCGTATCGCAGGCGTCAACATCCCGACCAACAAGCGCGTCGAAATCGCGCTGCAATACATCCACGGGATCGGCCCGAAGATCGCCAAGGAGATCATCGGCAAGGTCGGGATCGCCGACAGCCGCCGGGTCAATGAACTGACGGACGCCGAAGTCCTGCAGATTCGCGAGACCATCGACCGCGACTTCACCGTCGAGGGCGATCTGCGCCGCGAGACCGCCGTCAACATCAAGCGCCTGATGGACCTTGCGTCCTACCGCGGCCTGCGCCACCGCAAGGGCCTGCCGGTCCGCGGCCAGCGCACCCACACCAACGCCCGCACCCGCAAGGGCCCCGCCAAGCCGATCGCCGGCAAGAAGAAGTAAGAGAGAAGCCGAATGGCCAAGGAACCGGCGCGCGTCAAACGCCGCGAACGCAAGAACATCACCTCGGGCGTGGCGCACGTGAACGCCTCGTTCAACAACACCATGATCACCATCACCGACGCCCAGGGGAACGCGATTTCCTGGTCGTCGTCGGGCCTGATGGGGTTCAAGGGCTCGAGGAAGTCCACGCCCTACGCCGCCCAGATGGCCGCCGAGGACGCCGGCAAGAAGGCCCAGGAGCACGGGGTCAAGACGCTCGAGGTCAACGTCTCCGGCCCCGGTTCGGGCCGCGAGTCGGCGCTCCGGGCCCTGCAGGCGGTGGGCTTCACCATCACCACCATCCGCGACGTGACCCCGATCCCGCACAACGGCTGCCGCCCGCCCAAGCGCCGCCGGGTCTAGGACCGACCCGCGGCCGACCAGACCTCCTTCGCCGGCCTCTCCCCCTCAGGCTGGCCCGACCAAGAGAAGCCCGAAGTGATCGAACGAAACTGGAATGAACTGATCAAACCCGAGCGGCCTCAGATCGAGACCGGTCAGGACGCCCAGCGCAAGGCGCGCATGGTGGCCGAGCCGCTCGAGCGCGGCTTCGGCGTCACGCTCGGCAACGCGCTGCGCCGCGTGCTGCTGTCCTCGCTGCAAGGTGCGGCCGTCACCTCGGTGCAGATCGACGGGGTGGTGCACGAGTTCTCCTCGATGGAGGGCGTGCGCGAGGACGTCGTCGACATCGTGCTGAACATCAAGCAGCTGGCGCTGCGCATGCACGCCGAGGGCCCCAAGCGCATGACCCTGCGCGCCACCGGCCCGGGTCCCGTGACCGCCGGCCAGATCGAGGCGCCGGCCGACATCGAGATCCTCAACAAGACCCACGTGCTCTGCACGCTGGACGAGGGCGCCTCAATCCGCATGGAGTTCACGGTCAACACCGGCAAGGGCTACGTCGCCGCCGACTTCAACCGGCCCGAGGACGCCCCGATCGGCCTGATCCCCGTCGACTCCCTCTACTCGCCGGTCAAGCGCGTCGCCTACCGCGTCGAGCCAACCCGCCAGGGCCAGTCCCTCGACTACGACAAGCTGATCATGGAGATCGAGACCAACGGCGCGGTCACGCCCGTTGACGCGGTCGCCTACGCCTCGCGCATCCTGCAGGACCAGCTGCAGCTGTTCATCACCTTCGAGGAGCCCCGGCAGAAGACCGAGGGCGGCGCGGAGGCCAAGCCGGAGCTGCCGTTCAACCCGGCGCTGCTGAAGAAGGTCGACGAGCTGGAGCTGTCGGTGCGGTCGGCCAACTGTCTGAAGAACGACAACATCGTCTACATCGGCGACCTGATCCAGAAGACCGAAGGCGAGATGCTCCGCACCCCGAACTTCGGCCGCAAGTCGCTGAACGAGATCAAGGAAGTGCTGACCAACATGGGCCTGCACCTGGGCATGGACGTGCCTAACTGGCCGCCGGAAAACATTGAAGACCTCGCCAAGAAGTTCGACGACCGCAGCTGATTAAGAGTCCCTCAGGGGATCGGGAGAGACCGCCATGCGCCACGGTTCCGCGCACCGCAAACTGGGACGCACCACCAGCCACCGCACCGCCATGTTCGCCAACATGGCCGCCAGCCTGGTGAAGCACGAGCAGATCGTCACCACCCTGCCCAAGGCCAAGGAGCTGCGCCCCTTCGTCGAGCGGCTGGTGACCCTGGCCAAGCGCGGCGACCTGCACGCCCGCCGCCTCGCCGTCTCGCGCATGCGCGACCGCGACCAAGTCCGCAAGCTGTTCGAGACGCTCGGCCCGCGCTACGCCGGCCGCAACGGCGGGTACATTCGTGTGCTCAAGGCCGGCTTCCGCCACGGCGATAACGCGCCGCTCGCGGTGATCGAGTTCGTCGACCGCGACGTGGACGCCAAAGGCCAGGACTCCGGTCCGGTGCAGGTCGGCGCCGAGGACTAAGCCTCCTCAAAAACTCAGCTTGGAGAACGAAAAGGGCGGCCGTTCCTGGGGTCGCCCTTTTTCATGCCGCCTTAACCGCCGTTTCACCGCGCGAAGCTAGGCTTGCTGCAATCCCTGGTCTTTCCGCGCTCATGCGCCGAGGCCGCCAAGGTTTGCAACCTCGCGCGGCCGCCTCCGGCCCGCCCTGCGGAGCGTCCCATGCCCCTGTTCACCGGCAGCAGAAAGAACAACACCCTCACCGGCACGTCCGGCGACGACACCATCTTCGGCAACGGCGGTAACGACAGCCTGATGGGGCTGGACGGGGCCGACATCATCGACGGCGGCACGGGCGCCGACACCGTCTACGCCGGCGAGGGCGACGACACCGTCACCGTCGGCCGAGCCGACCAGATCCACGGCGACGGCGGCGACGACCGGTTGTTCTTCACCGGCTCAGACCCCACCGGCGCCAGCACCTCGGTGAACGGCGACGCGGGCGTCGACACCTTCACCCTGGACTTCTCCGCCTGCGTGGACGCGGTCAACAGCAGCAATGGCAACACCGGCTACGGCTCGATCGCCGGCATCAGCTACATGGGCGTCGAGCGGCTGGCGGTCACCGGCGGCTCGGCCAGCGACACCCTGATCGGCGGTTTCGGCGACGACACCCTGGTGGGCAACGGCGGCAACGACCGTCTGGACGGCCGCGCCGGGGTGAACGTGCTGGTCGGCGGCGCCGGCCGCGACATCGGCCTGATCGACCTCTCGGCCACGCTCGACAAACTGGTGGTCGACTACACCGGCGCCGACACGGTCGTTGGAGGAACCTCCTTCGTCGGGATCGAGGCGCTGGGCCTCAGGGCGGGTCTGGACGACGACGCGGTCAGCGTCGCCAACGCCCTGGGCTCCTCGGAGATCTTCGGCGGCGGCGGCAACGACGAGCTGAACGGCGCAAACGCCTGGTCCGACACGCTGGACGGCGGCGAGGGCAACGACAAGATCGTTTTCGGCCGCGGCGACAACGTCCATGGCGGCCTGGGCGCCGACACCCTGGTGATCTTCGAGCAGGCGCTGACCGGCCCGACCACCCTGGTGAACGGCGACGACGGCGGCACCGACACCCTGGTGCTCAACTTCGCCTCGGCCTTCGACTCGATCACCAGCAGCAATTCGGGCGTGACCGGCTCCTTCGCCGGCATCAGCTATTCCAACGTCGAGCGGCTGGTGATCACCGGCGGCACGGCCAGCGACACCCTGGTCGGCGGCACGGGCTCCGACACCATCAGCGGCGGCACGGGCAACGACCGGCTCGACGGCCGCTCCGGCTTCAACCAGCTGGCGGGCGGCCAGGGCCGCGACATCGGCCTGATCGACGACACCGCCAGCATGCTGGGGCTGAACATCGTCTTCGTCGCCGGCTCCGGCTCGATCGCCTCGACCACCTATACCGGCATCGAGGGCCTCGGCTTCAAGGCCGGTGGCGGCGAGGACTCCATCGACGTGCGCAAGGCCAAGGGCGGCTCGGAGCTGTTCGGCGGCTCCGGCGCCGACACGCTCACCGGCTGCCGCGACTGGGCCGACACCCTGGACGGCGGCTCCGGCGACGACGTGATCCGCTTCAACCACGGCGACAGCGTGCGCGGCGGCGACGGCTTCGACGACCTCCGCATCGCCCAGGCGCCGGTGGCCGGCAAATCCACCAGCGTCAACGGCGATCTGGGCGACGACACCCTGCGGATCGACCTCTCGGCCATGACCGTCGGCGTCACCAGCAGCAACGGCAACACCGGCTCGGGCAGCCTCGGCGGGATCAGCTACAGCGGCATCGAGTTCGTCGAGCTGCGCGGCGGCTCCGGCGCCGACAGCCTGGTCGGCGGCCAGGGCTCGGACTCGCTGTTCGGCGGCGCGGGCGCCGACACCATCGTGGGCCAATCCGACACCGACTACCTGACCGGGGGCCTGGGCGCCGACCGGCTGAGCGGCGGCCTGGGCGTGGACGGCGACGTGTTCATCTACCTCACCCTGGAGGACAGCACCGTCGATCCCTCCGAGCGCGACCTGATCACCGATTTCCTCGACCAGGACCGCATCGACCTGCGCCTGCTGGACGCAAACACAGCCACCATCGAGGACGACGCCTTCACCTTTATCGGCGGGGGCGCCTTCAACCACGTCGCGGGCGAGCTGCGCTACAGCCAGTCGGGCGCCGTCACCACCGTCATGGGCGACGTCGACGGCGACGGGGCGGAGGATTTCGCCATCGACCTGACCGGGACGCTGGCCCTGGGCGAAGGCGACTTCATGCTCTGAACGCGCGAAAGCGCGCGCGGCCATTACGCCGCGCGGCGCTCTCCGAATTCGGGAAACTGGTTAGTTGCCGGCCGGGCGGGTGCGCTTGCCCGCGCGGCTCATCGGCTGGCCGTACTTGGCGCGGTTCTCGGCGGTGTCCGGGACGGGGCCGTTGGTGACCGTCGAGGTGGACACGCTGGCGCCCATGGAGCCGCCGCCCATCGATCCGGACGAAGCCATGCCTGTGGAACCGCTGGTCGAGCCTTGGGCCATGGAGCCCTGATCCATGGAGCCGCCCATCTGGCCGCCCATGGCGCCGCCGGTCTGGCCGCCCTGCCCGGCCATGCCCTGGTCGCTTTCCACCTGGCGGCCGTCGGCGCCCATCGCCGCGTCCCCGGTTTCGGGGCGGGCGGTGCTTTCATTGGCGCTCTGCTGCGGATTCAGTTCGGGCTCGGCCCCTTGGGGCTGAGCGTCTTGGGCCATGGCGGAGCCCGCCATGAGGGCCGCGATCGCCGCGGCGGTGAACATTCGAGTCATCATTTGGAGGTCCTCTCAGGTTTGGACGCGGCACAGCTGTGCGCCTTAACAACGCGAGGCGGCGGCGATTGTTGCACCCGCTCTCAAGCTTTGCGGTTTCCAGCTGAATCCGAGGGCTGACGGGCCGCGCGCGAGCCTTCACGCCGGAACCGGGTCGCCGTGCGCCGGTTGCACGTGCATGACTGCCCTTCCGCGCGACAGGGGCTGGGACAGCACCCTTTGCCCTGCTGCGCGGGGTTACGGGTTCCTGCCAGGCGCGTGCGGCGCGCCATGACCTACGACACGCCCCCTCAGGACCTGGACATCGACCTCTGAGGCGGGCGGCATGATCGGCTGGAGCCTCGATCCCGAGGAGCGGGAGGCGCTGCTGGCCCGGTTTGCGCCGGCCTATCCCGACGTGGTCGCCGACCATGTCACCTTGCGGGCAGGCAAGGCCGAGGGCGTATCCCTGCCGCCTCCCGAGCGGGGCGAGATCGTCGGCCGCGCCGATGACGGCGCCGGGGTGGAGGCTTACGTGGTGAGCATCGGCGGGACCACGGACCGGCCGGGCGGCGGGACCTACGACATCACTTGGTCGCTAGACCGCGGGGCGGCGCGCGAGGCGGTGGAAAGCAACGACGTGATCGCCCGCCGAGGGTGGACGCGACTGGAGGAGACCCGGCCCGTCACGCTCCAGCCGCTGCGCCGCCAGTCCTGATCCAGCCTCTGAAACAAAGGGAAAGTATTGGTGAGCCACAAAGTCGCCGCAAGTGTGAAGCGATTTCAGTGTTGCCCATATGCCGCAGGTTTCTAATCCTGCGCCACTTACCGGCCTTAGTCCGGAACTCTAGATGACGGCCGCGCCTTGAGCGCCAATGGCTGGGGGCAGCCACAAGGAGTGCCAAATGATCAAGTCTCTCGTCGCCGCGGGCGCGCTCGGCGCCGCCCTCATCTCGGCTCCGGCCGTGGCCCAACCGCTCGCCATGCCCACCGACACCTCCGTCTACGGCACGCTGGGCTATTCGCACGGCAGCTATGAGGACGTGGACCTCGGCGGCATCACCGGCCGCCTCGGCGTGCGCTTCGGCCGCTTCTTCGGCGTCGAGGGCGAGGCCACCGTGGGTGTCACCAGCGACGAGGTGAACATCGCCGGCACGGACGTGGACGTGGACCTGAACCACGACCTCGGCGTCTACGCCGTGGGCTTCGCCCCGGTGAACCCGAACTTCGACATCCTGGGCCGGGTCGGCTACGCCAGCACCGACCTCGAAGCCTCGGCCGGCGGCTTCAGCGCCTCGGGCAGCAATGAAAGCTGGAACTTCGGCGTGGGCGCCCAGTACTACTTCGACGGCGCCAACGGGGTGCGCGGCGAATACACCCGCAAGGAGTTCGACGACAACGGCGCGGGCGGCGACGCCAGCGCCGACGTCTGGTCGCTGGCCTACACCCGCCGCTTCTAAGCTCGGCTGAGCCTCCGGGCGGGCGGGACCCGTCCGCCCGGAGCTACTCTCGCCGCATTGGCAGGCTCAGGCCTGATACCGGGAGCGCGCTCAACAGTTCGCGGCGAAAGCGGAACAGCTCCGCCGGGCGCCCGCCCGAACCGGCGTCCATCCGTCCCAAACCCTCGATCAGCCCGGCGCGCTCCACCGCGCGGCGGAAGTTCTGCTTGTGCAGCCGCACGCCCGAGACCGCCTCCACCGCCCGCTGCAGCCGGTAGAGGGTGAAGCGCGGCGGCGTCAGCTCGAAGATCACCGGCCGGTATTTGATCTTGCCCCGCAGCCGCGCGAGGCCCGTGGCCAGGATGCGCCGGTGGTCCGACAGCATCGGCTCGCCCAGCTCCACCGCTTCCAGCGCCGGCTCGAGCCCCCGGTCCCGCGCCGCCTCGGGCAGCAGCCCCGCTTCGTAGAGCAGCTCGTAGCGCTCCAGCACCCGCTCCTCGTTCCAGGGCGCCCCCTCCAGCGCGAACAGCAGCCGCGCGCGCGACCGGCGCGGCCCCGCTTCTGCGCTCCCGGCCTGCTCCGCCCATCGTGACAGGGCCGGCGCGATTACCTGTTCGAGCAAGGCGGGGCGTCCGCCGCGCCAGTCCTCCCACGGGAAAAACCGTGGCCAGGCGGCCCAGGCGGCGCCCTGCGGCGGCGTCTCCACCGCGCGCGGCGCCAGCGCCAGGTATCCCACCGAGATCACCCGCGCCGCGCCCGCGCCGACGTCGGCCAGCGGGGCGTCGCGGCCCTCGTCGCCGAAGGTGTAGAGCTGCTCGACGTAGCCAATCTCAAAGCCGGTCTGCTCGGTGACGAAGGCGCGCAGCTGCAGCTCGAAGGTGCGCGGCCCCTCCGGGTCGAACGGGCCGAACGGCAGGGCCGGCGCCCCAGCTGCGCCCGTGGCGGCATCGGGCGGGCGCACGGTCAGCACCACCGCCTCGTCCTCGCGGATGGCGATCACCACCGCGGACAGGCCGATGACGATGCTCACGCCGCCCCTATGCCCGCGCGGGGCGGCGGCGGGAAGTCACGCCGCCCTGCACCGCAAGTGCGGACGAAGTCCCGGCGTCAAAAGCTGGTCGCGATCTCCGCCGCCAGCGCCCGCAGATCGGCCATGTCGGCCATGCCGCCGCCGTGCCGCCCGAGCCGCTCGCCCTCGAACCTTGGGATGACATGGACGTGCAGGTGGAAGATGGTCTGCCCCGCCGGCGCGCCGTTGAACTGGGTGACCATCACCCCGTCGGGGTTCAGCGCGTTCACCACAGCGCGCGCCGAGCGCCGGACCGCCGCCATCACCTCGTGGAGGGCCTCCGGCTCCACGTCGAGCAAGTTGCGCGCCTGGGAGCGCTTGTGCAGCACCAGGCAATGCCCGCGCGCCTGGGGAAAGGCGTCCAGGATCACCAGCACCCGATCGTCCTCCCACACCTTGGCGCTGGGAATTTCGCCGCGCACGATCCTGGCGAAGACGTTGTCGGGGTCGTAGGCGCCCTGCAGGCTCATCGGCGGCTCGCTTCGCTTGGCGAAGGGATCGTCGTATCAAAGCCGGCGCGGGAGGCGAAGCCATGGACGCGACGAATGAAACGAGCGGCGGAGGGCAGTTCACCGAACGGCAGAGAAAATGGTTCGCCACGGTGCAGGCGAATCTGGAGGCCCAGACGGGGCGGCCGCTCGATGAATGGATCGAGATCGTCCGGCGCGATTGCCCGGGGACGACCCCTCGGGCCCGCAGCCGCTGGTTGAAGGAGGTTCACGGCGTCGGCGCCAACCACGGCGCCTACATCCTCTCCACAGCCTTCCCGAGCGGGCCCGGCTGGGACGATCCCAGTGCGCTGCGGACGGCGCTCTGGGTTGACCCGGAATCCCTCGCCGTCCTCGAAGCGGCCGAGGCGGCGGCGCGGGAGTTGGACGGCGTGGTGATCGGCCAGCGCAAGACCTACACCGCCTTCTCCCGCGCGGTGCAGTTCGCCGCCATGCGCCCGCTGAAGGGCGGCAGGGCGTTGCTCGGGTTCAAGCTGGATTCGTCCACCTCGCCCCGGCTGAAGCCGCCCACGCGCAAGGAGTCTTGGTCGGAGCGGCTGACGGCCGTGCTGGAGCTGTCGTCGCCGGAGGAGGTCGATGGCGAAGTCCGCCGCCTGCTCGCCCTGGCCTACGCCAACGGCTGACCGGTCTTGAACGGCGAATACTCCGTCTCCAGCCAGCGCATCTCCGCCGCCACCGCCGCGCGCTCCTCCTCCAGGTAGCGGGCGACCGGCGCGCGCAGCGCCGGGTCGGAGATCCAGTGGGCGGAATAGACGGGCGTGGGGAGGTAGCCGCGGGCGATCTTGTGCTGCCCTTGCGCGCCTGCCTCCACCCGCGGCAGGTGCAGCCGGATCGAGTGCTCTATCGCCTGGTAGTAGCAGAGCTCGAAGTGGAGGAACGGCCGGTCCTCCAGCGCGCCCCAGTAGCGGCCGTAGAGGCAGTCTCCGCCGATCAGGTTCAGCGCGCCCGCCACCGAGCGGGCCGCTTCCTCCGCCAGGATCAGCAGCACCCGGTCGGCCATGCGTTCGCCCAGCAAGCTGAAGAAGCGGCGGTTCAGGTAGGGGCGGCCCCACTTGCGCGAGCCGGTGTCGATGTAGAAGGCGAAGAAGGCGTCCCAATGCGCCTCGGTCAGCTCGTCGCCCGTCAGCGCGCGGACGGTCAGCCCTGCCTGCGCCTCGCGCCGCTCGCGGCGGATGGTCTTGCGCCGGTTGGCGGAGAGGCCGGCGAGGAAGTCGTCGAAGCTTCCGTAGCCGCGGTTCAGCCAATGGTACTGCTGGTCCTGGCGCCGGAGCAGGCCCTCGCGCCCGAGCCAGGCCCACTCCGCCTCCGGCGGGAAGTTCAGGTGCAGCGACGAAGCGCCCGCCTGCTCGCAGAGCGACAGGGCGCCGGCCAGCAGCAGGCGGCGGGTTTCGGCCGGCGCGCCTTCGCGCAGCAGGAACTTGGGCGCGGTGACGGGGGTGAAGGGGACGGCGGAGAGCAGCTTGGGATAGTAGCGCCCGCCGGCCCGCTCATAGGCGTCGGCCCAGGCCCAGTCGAACACATACTCGCCGTTGGAGTGGCCCTTCAGGTAGAGCGGCATGGCCCCGATGACCTCGCCGGAGGCGTCGCGGACGGTCAGATGGCGCGGGACCCAGCCGGTGCGGGGCGAGGCGGAGCCGCTCTCCTCCAGCGCCTGCAGGAAGTCGAAGCTCAGGAAGGGGTTGAGGGGCCGTCCTGGCGGATTTGCGCAGGCGTCCCAACCCTCGCGCCCAATCTCCGCCAGGGAGGCGTGGGCGGTGACGACCGTCTCCGCGCTCATGGCCGGTAGCGCTCGAACATGAAGGTGTCGCTGGCGTGGCGGACCGCGGACTGCCCCGCCGGCGAGCGCAGCGTCCAGGCGACGGTCGGCAGCGGGCTCAAGCGGTCGCCCCGGCAGAGCTCCTTGCCGAGCGAGAGGAAGTGGGGGCGTGCGTCGTCGATGCCGCGCAGCACCCGGCCGGGGTCGGCCGGGACCACGTCGGCGCTCTGGTCGACGTGATCGGAGCTATTGAGGCCGCGGGGCAGGCGCGGACGCTCGTCCGCGAGCAGCCCGATGGCGCGCCAGTTGAAGCTGAGGGCCGCGGCCGCTCCGCGGTAGGTTTCGAGCAGATCGGCGACGCGGCGCTCGAGCGGGCCTTCCTCGCCGGCGCGGGTCTTCAGCTCCACCAGCACGGGCGCGCGGCCGGCGATCAGCCCAAGCGCCTGTTCCAGCGTCGGGATGCGCTCGACCGAGCCCTTCAGCGTCAGCGCGCCCAGCTCCTCGGCGGTACGCTCGCGCACCTGCCCCTGCGCCTCCGTCATCCGCTCCAGCGTTGGGTCATGGAACACCACCGCCTCGCCCTCGGCGGAGAGGCGCACGTCCAGCTCGACGCCGTAGCCGCCGCCCACAGCGGCCTCGAAGGCGGCGAGCGAGTTCTCCGGCGGCCCCGCGGGCGACCACAGGCCCCTATGGGCGAAGGGCCGCGCCAGCAGGCCGTCGGGCAGGCTCACCCGATCTCCACCACCGCGTCGATCTCGACGGCGACGCCAAGCGGCAGGCGGTAGACGCCCACGGCCGAGCGGGCGTGGCGGCCCTTGTCGCCGAACACCTCGACCATCAGGTCCGAGCAGCCGTTGATCACCTTGGGGATATCGGTGAAGCCCTGTCCGGCCTGGACGAAGCCGCCGAGCTTGACCACCCGGCGCACCCGGTCGAGGTCGCCCCCGCAGGCCGCCTTCATCTGGGTGAGCAGGTTGATCCCGCACAGCCGCGCGGCGCGCACGGCGGTCTCCAGGTCCACGTCCTCGCCCACCGTGCCCTTGATCCCGCCCTGCGGGTCGATCGAGATCTGGCCGGAGATGTGGACCACATCGCCCTGGCGCACGAACGGCACGTAGTTGGCCACCGGCGCGATCGGCTGGGGCAGCTCGATGCCGAGGTCGGCGAGGCGGCGGTCGATGTCGGACATGGCGGGCTCCCTAGGCTGCGCGGCCAATTAGCGTCCGGCCGGGCAAGGCGAAAGGCGTCACGCGTCTTCCTTAATCCGCTTCTTGCGGAACGACGGGTTCAGCACCGCCTTGCGCAGGCGGATGGCTTTTGGCGTCACCTCCACCAGCTCGTCCTCGCCGATGTAGGCGATGGCCTGCTCCAGGGTGGGGCGGCGGGGCGGAGTCAGGCGGATGGCTTCGTCCTTGCCCGAGGCGCGGACGTTGGTCAGCTGCTTGGCCTTCATCGGGTTGACGTCGAGGTCGTCGGCGCGGCTGTTCTCGCCGATGATCATGCCCTGATAAGCCTTCTCGCCGGCGCCGACGAACATCACCCCGCGCTCCTCCAGGTTCCACAGCGCGTAGGACGCGGTGTCGCCGTCGGAGTTGGAGACCAGCACGCCGTTGCGGCGGCCCTCTATGGCGCCCTTGTAGGGCTCGTAGCGGGCGAACACCCGGTTCAGCACCCCGGTGCCGCGGGTGTCGGTGAGGAACTCGCCCTGGTAGCCGATCAGTGAACGAGAGGGCGCTTCCAGGGTGATGCGGGTCTTGGCCGCGCCGGAGGGGCGCATGTCCTTCAGCTCGGCCTTGCGGGCGGAGAGCTTCTCGATGACCACGCCGGTGAACTCGTCGTCCACGTCGATCACCACCTCCTCGATCGGCTCCAGCCTGCGGCCGGTCTCCGCATCCTCGCGGAACACCACGCGCGGGCGCGAGATCGACACCTCGAAGCCCTCGCGGCGCATGGTCTCGATCAGCACGCCGAGCTGCAGTTCGCCCCGGCCGGCGACTTCGTAGGCGTCCTTCTCGGCGGTCTCGGCGACCTTGATGGCGACATTGGACTCGGCTTCGCGCAGCAGGCGCTCGCGGATCACGCGCGACTGCACCTTGCTGCCGTCGCGGCCGGCCAGCGGGCTGTCGTTGACCGATACGGTGATGGCGATGGTCGGCGGGTCGATCGGCTGGGCCGGGAGCGGCAGGTCCACCTCGGGGGCGCAGACGGTGTCGGCGACGGTGGCCTTCGACAGGCCGGCGATGGCGACGATGTCGCCCGCGCGCGCTTCGTCGACCGGTTGCTGCTTGAGGCCGCGGAAGGCCAGCACCTTGGTGATCCGCCCGCGCTCCACTTCGGCGCCGTCCGGCGACAGGGCGTGCACCGGCATGCCGGGCGTGATCCGCCCGGACTCGACGCGGCCCGTGATCAGCCGGCCAAGGTAGGGATCGGGCTCGATCAGCACGGCCAGCAGGCGCGGCGGCTCCTCGTCGTGATGCTCCGACTGCGGTTCGGGCACGTGGGCGACGATGGTCTCGAACAGCGGGCTTAGGTTCTCCTGAGGGTCGGCCATGTCCTTGACCGCCCAGCCCTGCTTGCCGGAGGCGTAGACGTGGGGGAAGTCGAGCTGCTCGTCGGTGGCGCCGAGGTTGGCGAACAGGTCGAAGGTGTCGTTGTGGACCCGGTCGGGATCGGCGTGCGGCCGGTCCACCTTGTTCAGCACCAGGATGGGGCGCAGGCCGAGCTTCAGCGCCTTGCCGAGCACGAACTTGGTCTGGGGCATCACGCCTTCCTCGGCGTCGACCAGCAGCAGGCAGCCGTCGACCATGCCGAGGATGCGCTCCACCTCGCCCCCGAAGTCGGCGTGGCCGGGGGTGTCGATGATGTTGATCCGCGTCTCCCCGCCCGCTCCCTCCCAGACCACCGAGGTGCATTTCGCCAGGATGGTGATGCCGCGCTCGCGCTCCTGGTCGTTGGAGTCCATGGCGCGCTCGACGTGGGCTTCGTTGGCTCGGAAGGCGCCCGACTGCGACAGCAGCTTGTCCACGAGCGTGGTCTTGCCGTGGTCGACGTGGGCGATGATGGCGATGTTGCGCAGTGACATGGGTTGGACTCGCGGGGTCGGCCGCGATGAAGCGGAGAGAGGGAGGAGCGGCCTCATATAGGAAGCCGAACCCGGAAGCCACGTCCGAGCCCCCCTGCAAGGGGATCGGTCTCCTCCCTTCATAAGGATCGGTGCGATATGTCGGCTTTCGCGATGAGTGGATCGCGCAACGCTCCCCTTGAAGGGAGGGAGGAAACAAACAGGCTAGGCTGTCGGCTCTCCGCCCGTCACGCCGTAGATTTGGCCGGTGACGTAGCTGGCGTCGTCGCTGGCGAGGAAGACGAACACCGGGGCCACCTCCTTGGGCTGGCCGGCGCGGCCGAGCGGGGTCTGCTTGCCGAACTCCTTGACCTTCTCGCCGGGGAAGGAGGCGGGGATCAGGGGAGTCCAGATCGGCCCGGGGGCCACGCCGTTCACCCGGATGCCCTTCTCCGCCAGCTCCTGCGCCAGCGCCTGGGTGAAGGCGCGGATCGCCGCCTTGGTGGAGGCGTAGTGGATCAGGTGGGACTTGGGCTTGTAGGCCTGGACCGAGGTGGTGTTGAGGATCGAAGCGCCCGGCTTCATGTGAGGCACCGCCGCCTGGCAGAGCCAGAACATGGCGTGGAAGTTGGTGCGGAAGGTCTTCTCCAGCTCCTCGGCGGAGATCTCGGTGAACTCCGGGTGGGTGTCTTGGAAGGCGGCGTTGTTGACCAGGATGTCGAGGCCGCCGAGTTCGCCCACCGTCCGCTCCACCAGCTCGCGGCACTTGCCCTGGTCCTGGATGTCGCCCGGCAGGCGCAGGCACTTGCGCCCTTCCGCCTCCACGATTTGCGCCGTCTCGGCCGCGTCAGCCTCCTCCTGCGGCAAGTAGGAGATGGCCACGTCCGCCCCTTCGCGTGCGAAGGCGAGCGCGACCGCCCGGCCGATGCCGCTGTCGCCGCCGGTGATCAGCGCCCGGCGGCCCTGCAGCTTGCCCGAGCCCTTGTAGGACTCCACGCCGTAGTCCGGGCGCGGGTCCATTTCCTGTTCCAGCCCCGGCAGGTTCTGCTCCTGCTCGGGAAACGGCGGCTTGGCGCCTTGCTCTTGAGGGTCGCGCAAGGTGGCGGCGTCGGTCATCGTCAGTCTCCGGATGCGGGGTTCGGCCCCACAACCCTTTCCGGCGCGGTTGGGTTCACCGGCGCGATGCTCTAATACGCCGACCCTCCGGTCAGCTTTTCAACGAGTCCCGCATGACCTCCGAGCCCCTGCCGCTCGCCCCTCCCTACCGCTCCGCGCTGGAGATGATCGGCCGCACGCCGATGCTGGAGGTGACGCGGATCGACACGGGACCGTGCCGGCTGTTCCTGAAGCTGGAGAACCAGAACCCCGGCGGTTCGATCAAGGACCGCATCGCCCTGTCCATGATCGAGGCGGCGGAGCGGGAGGGGCGGCTGAGGCCCGGCGGGACCATCGTGGAGGCCACGGCGGGGAACACGGGGCTGGGGCTGGCGCAGGTGGCGTCGGCCAAGGGCTACCGGCTGATCCTGGTGATCCCCGACAAGATGAGCCGGGAGAAGGTGCTGCATCTGAGGGCGCTGGGGGCGGAGGTGCGCTGGACCCGCTCGGACGTGGGCAAGGGGCATCCGGAATACTACCAGGACCTCGCCGCCGGGATCGCCCAGGGTATCGAGGACGCGGTGTTCATCAACCAGTTCGAGAACCCCGCCAACCCGCTGGCGCACGAGACCGGGACGGGGCCGGAGATCCTGGAGCAGCTGGGCGGCGATCTCGACGCCATGGTGGTGGGCGTGGGTTCGGGCGGGACACTGACCGGCCTCGGGCGCTGCTTCGCCAAGGCCTCTCCAAAGACCAAGATGATCCTGGCCGATCCGGTCGGCTCGATCCTGCGCCACTATGTCGAGACGGGCGAGATCGCCGAGGCCGGCTCCTGGACCATTGAGGGCATCGGCGAGGACTTCATCCCGCGCAACGCGGAGATGGACTTCGTCCACAAGGCCTATTCCATCCCCGACCGGGAGAGCGTGGAGACGGCGCGGCTGCTGCTCCGTTCCGAGGGCATATTGGCGGGCTCCTCGACCGGGACCCTGCTGGCCGGCGCGCTGCGCTGGTGCCGGGAGCAGACCGAGCCGCAGCGGGTCTGCACGCTCGTGTGCGACACCGGCGGCAAATATCTGACCAAGCTGTTCAACGACATGTGGGTGTCGGACCAGGGCCTGCTCGACCGGCCGATGAGCGGCACGGTGGCCGACCTGGTCGCCGCCCGCTACGCCGAGGGCGCGGTGGTCACGGCGGGTCCGGACGACACCCTGCTCACCGCCTACAACCGCATGCGCTCGTCCGACGTGAGCCAGCTGCCGGTGATCGAGGGCGGCTGCCTGGTCGGCATCCTCGACGAGAGCGACATCCTGGCCGCCGCTGAAGGCTCCGACGCCGGCCGCGCCGAGCGATTCAAGGCCCTGGTGCGCTCGGCCATGACCACCAAAGTGCATACCCTGGACGCCGCCTGCCCGCTGGACGCCCTGCCCCCGGTGTTCGACCGGGGCGAGGTGGCGGTGGTCTGTGAGGGCGACCAGTTCCTGGGCCTGGTCACCCGCGTCGACCTGATCAACCACCTGCGGCTACAGGCTTGAGATGACCGACGCGCCGAAGAACCGCCTCGCCTTCGCCACCCGCGCGATCCACGCGGGCCAGCATCCCGACCCCACGACCGGGGCGGTGATGACGCCGATCTACCAGACCTCCACCTACGCCCAGGAGAGCCCGGGCGTGCATAAGGGGTTCGTCTACGCCCGCGGCGCCAACCCCACCCGCCACGCCTTCGAGCGCTGCGTCGCCGACCTGGAGTCTGGCGCCCACGGCTTCGCCTTCGCCTCGGGCATGGCGGCGGCCTCTCACCTGCTGGAGCTGCTCTCGCCAGGGGACCACCTGCTGGCCGGGGACGATCTCTACGGCGGCACCTATCGGCTGTTCGAGCGGGTGAGGCGGCGTTCGGCGGGGCTGGACTTCTCCTACGCCGACTTCGGCGACCTCGCCGCGACCGAAGCGGCGATCAAGCCGAACACGAAGATGCTTTGGGTCGAGACGCCCACCAACCCGATGCTCAAACTGGCCGACCTGACGGCGCTGGCGGAGCTCGGGCGGCGGCGCGGCATCGTCACCGTCTGCGACAACACCTTCGCCAGCCCAGTGCTGCAGCGGCCGCTGGAGCACGGCATCGACGTGGTGGTCCACTCCACCACCAAATACCTGAACGGCCACTCCGACGTGATCGGGGGCTGCGTGATCCTGCCGGAAGGCTCCCCCCACGCCGAACCGCTGAAATTCTTGCAGAACTCCGTCGGCGGCATCCAGGGACCGATGGACAGCTTCCTGGCGCTACGGGGGCTGAAGACCCTGGCGCTGCGGGTCGAGCGCGCGGCGGAAAACGCGCTGAAGATCGCCCGCTTCCTCGAAGGCCACGCCGCGGTGGCGCGGGTGATCTATCCCGGCCTCGAAAGCCACCCCCAGCACGAGATCGCGCGTCGGCAGATGACCGGCGGCTTCGGCGGCATGGTCACCGTGCTGCTCGACCGCGACCTCGACGGCGCGCGGCGGTTCCTGGAGCGGGTGCAGCTGTTCACTCTGGCCGAGAGCCTCGGCGGCGTGGAAAGCCTGATCGAACACCCAGCGATCATGACCCACGCCTCGGTTCCACCCGAGCAGCGCGCCGAACTCGGTATCTCGGATGCTCTGGTGCGCCTTTCGGTGGGTATCGAAGACGCCGGCGATCTGATCTCCGATTTAGACCAGGCTCTCGCCTGACGCAGCAAAAAGGCCGCGCTCATGACGCGGCCCCTGCTTCAGCGGAGAAAAGACGCCTACCGCCGCCCCGGCCCGCCTGTGCCCGGAACCCGCGGCTTCGGCGGCGGCAGCAGGCCCTCGCGCTGGAGCCGCTTCCTCGCCAGCTTACGCGCCCGGCGCACGGCCTCGGCCTTCTGGCGGGCGCGCTTCTCGGACGGCTTCTCGTAGCTGACGTGCCGCTTCATCTCGCGGAACGAGCCTTCGCGCTGCATCTTCTTCTTCAGCGCCTTGAGCGCCTGGTCGACATTGTTGTCGCGCACGAAAATCTGGACGATGACCAGGCCCTCCTCTGGACCCTCCGCCGAACGGATCAGCGGGCGAAAAGACGATCGCGCCCGGAAGACCGTCCTCCGTGCGTGGCCGCGCCAATAGCAAAAGCCGAAACGGTTGTCCACGCCGAGCGGAGCGGCGGCGCCCGCGGCCCACAGGAGCGTTCTAGCGCTTATGGCCGAGCCGCAATCCTCCCTGTTCGAGCCGCAGCCTTCGCTGCCGGAGGGGTTCGCCTACCAAGCCGAATTCATTACGAGGAGCGACGAGCGGGCGCTGGTCGCGGAGCTGGAGCGCCTGCCGTTCAGGCCCTTCGAGTTCCACGGCTACCTCGGCAAGCGCCGGGTGGTCTACTTCGGCCACCGCTACGACTTCGGCGGCGGAGGCTTGGGCGACGCTCCAGAGATCCCGCCCTTCCTGCTGCCGGTACGGGAGAAGGCGGCGGCTTTCGCGGGCGCGCAGGCGGGCGACCTGCCGCACGTCCTGGTCACCGAATACCAGCCCGGCGCCGGCATCGGCTGGCACCGCGACCGGCCGGAGTTCGGGGAGGTGATCGGCGTGTCGCTCGCCGCCCCCTGCCTCTTCCGGCTGCGGCGCAAGGAGGGCCGCAGCTGGCGGCGCGCCTCGCTGACGCTGGAGCCACGTTCTGCCTACCGCCTCTCCGGCCCTGCTCGCGCGGAGTGGGAGCACAGCATCCCGCCAGGCGGGGCGCTCCGTTATTCCCTCACCTTCCGGACGCTCAAGGCCGCCGCGGCTCAGCCGGCGCGCACCAGTTCCAGCACCGCCTCGCCATAGCGGGCGAGCTTGCCTTCGCCGACGCCGTTGACCGCTGCGAGCGCCGGAGCGGAGGCGGGGCGGGCGCGGGCGATCTCGGCCAGGGTTCGGTCGTGGAAGATGATGTAGGGAGGCAGCGCCTGGCGCTGGGCCTCGGTGCGGCGCCAAGCGCGGAGGGACTCGAACAGGGGCTGGTCGGCGGGCGTGAGGGCGACCGGCGCGACGGCGGCTTCGCGGATGCGCTTGCGCGGGCGGCCGGAGCGGGTGGTAGGGTCGAAGGCTTCGGGCGGGCGGCGCAGCATCACCCGGCGCTCGCCGCGGTAGACAGCGCGCACGCCATGGGCGTCGCCGAGGCCGATCAGGGGGCGATTGTCGTTGGGGTCCTCGAGCAGCAGGCCGTCGAACAGCAGCTGGTCGAGCAGGTCGCGCCAGCCGGCGGGGCTGAACTCGCGTCCGACGCCGAAGGTGGTGAGCGCCGCCTCGGACGCGGAGATATCCTTGGTCTTGCCGAGCAGGTGGTCAACGAGTCGTCCGCGCCCGACGCGGCCGCCGAGCCGCTGGGCGGCGGCGAGCAGCTTCTGCGCGGCGACCGAAGCGTCCACTTCGGCGGGCGGGGCGAGGCACAGGTCGCATTGGCCGCAGGGCTCGGCCTCGGCCTCGTCGAAGTAGCGGCGCACGGCGGCGGCGCGGCAGGCGGCGCCGTCGAGCATGGCGTAAAGCTGGCGCGCCTTGCGCGTCTGCACCTGCTTGACCTCCTCGGCCATGTCGCGGGAGGCGATCCGGCGAAGAGCCCAGGCGAGGTCGGAGGGGCCGTACAGCGTGATCCCCTCCGCCGGCTCGCCGTCGCGGCCCGCGCGGCCGACCTCCTGCCAATAGGCCTCGATGGCGGCGGGCGGATCGGCGTGGATGACGTAGCGGACGTCGGGCTTGTCCACGCCCATGCCGAAGGCGATGGTCGCCACCATCACCGCCTCGTCGTCCGCCTCGAGGAAGCGGGTGAGGCGCTCGTCGCGGACGCGCTTGTCCAACCCGGCGTGGTAGGCAAGCGCCGGGACCTGGGCCTCACGCAAGGCCTCGGCGATCCGTTCGGTGCGCTCGCGCGAGCCGGCGTAGATCACGCCCGAGACGCCGCGCCGCGCGCCCACCAGCTCCAGCACGCGCGCATCGCCCTTCCCGCTCTTGCGCTCAGCCGAGAGCTTCAGTTCCGGCCGGGCGAAGCTGGCGACGAATTCGGCGCAGCCTTCCAGGCGCAGTTCGGCGCGGATGTCGTCGCGGGTGCGGGCGTCGGCGGTGGCGGTGACCGCCAGGCGCGGGACCTGGGGGAACAGCTCGGCCAGGCGCCCGAGCATCCGGTATTCCGGGCGGAAGTCGTGGCCCCACTGGCTGACGCAGTGGGCCTCGTCGATGGCGATCAGCGACAGCCGCACGCGCATCAGCCGCGACAGGGTGGCGCCTGCCATCAGCCCTTCCGGCGACAGGTACAGCAGGTCCAGTTCGCCCGCCTCGATGCGCCGCCATGTCCGGTCGCGCTCCTCCGGCGGCTGGGTCGAGTCCAGCCGCGCGGCGGCCACGCCGTATTGCTCCAGCGCCGCCACCTGGTCGGCCATCAGCGCGATCAGCGGCGAGACCACCAGCCCCAGCCCCGGCCGCACCAGCGCCGGGACTTGATAGCAGACGCTCTTGCCCCCGCCAGTCGGCAGCACCGCCAGGGCGCTGCGGCCCGCCAGCACCTCGTCCACCACATCCGCCTGCAGGCCGCGAAAGTCGGGGTGGCCGAACACACGGCGCAGAATCTCGCGCGCCGTCTCCAGAGGGTCGGTCAGCGCCTGAGCGAACATAACAGGAACATCATAGCTCAAGAGGACGGCTCCGAGAAGCCTCATTCTTCATCTAGCCTGAGTCCTTGCTCAGGAGGCGTTGCATGGATCGGCGGCAGGTGGTGATCGGCGCGGGAGCCGTGGCGGCGGTGGCGACCGCGCTGCCGGCGTGGGCGGCGTTCGCCTCCGACCGGATCAGCGTGGAGACGCGGGGCGAGGGCCCCGACGTAATCCTGATCCACGGACTGAGCTCGCGCCGGGAGGTTTGGCAAGGCACAGTCGATGCCGTGCCGGGCTACCGCTACCACCTGGTGCAGATCGCTGGCATGGGCGGCGCTCCGGCGGCGGGCGCCGCCGACGGGCCCATCGTGGCGCCGGCGGCCGAGGAGATCGCCCGCTACATCGCCGAGGCGGGGCTGACCAAGCCGGCGATCGTCGGCCATTCGATGGGCGGCGAGATCGCGCTGATGATCGCCGCGCGGCATCCCGAGTGGGCCGGTAAGGTGATGGTGGTCGACATGCTGCCGTTCATGGGGGTGATGTTCGGCCAGCCGCCGATGACCTCGGAGAAGGCGCGCCCGATGGCCGACCAGATCCGCTCGCTGATGATCGGCGCGCCCAGGCTCATGTACGAGCAGCAGCTGGAGGAGACGGTCGGGGCCATGGTGGCCAACGAGGCGCTCAGGCCCTCGGCCATAGCCGACGCCAAACGCAGCGACCGCACGGTCTCGGCCAACGCCTTTTACGACCTGGTGGTCACCGACCTTCGCCCCGAGCTGGCGAACATCGCCGCGCCGGTGACCGTGCTCTACGTGCACCAGCCTGACGGGCCGCTCACCGAGGCGCAGATGGACGCCGTCTACCGGTTCTCCTATGCCACCTTGAAGGGGACGCGGCTGGTGAAGATCCCCGGCAGCCGCCACTTCATCATGTGGGATCAGCCGGAGCGGTTCCAGGCGGAGATGAAGGCGTTCCTGGCGGCGTGACCGGCGCGGACGGCGGCGCTGCGGGCGAGGGAGCCGGCGCGGCGGCGGAAGCGGGAGCCGTGGGCGTGGGGGCTGTGGGCGCGGAAGCTCCCGAGGCGGCTGCCGGGACAGGAGTGTCGGCGACGGGAGCAGCAGCCGCGGACGCTTGAGCGGCCGGAGCCGCTGCCGGTGCGGTCTTGGGTTCGTTGAGCTTGAGCCAAGCCTCCAGCGGCTCTGGACGTTTACGGCTCGCCTTACGGATCGCCTTCACGTCCTCGGGCTTGGGATCGAGCAGGGTCCAGCCTCGGCGCTCCATGCAGCGCTCCAGGGCCACGCGCCGGACTGTGGCGCGCACCTTGCCGTCGCCGCCGCCGTCCGCTTCCAGGGCCGCGGCCATGGCGGCCAGCGCGCCGAACTCCGCGTCCGAATAGCCTGGGGCCTGCTCGACATCGAGGGCGTCGGCGCGAGCGGCGCAGGCGTCGCGGTCGTCGAACATGGCGGCCGCCGTCGCGCCGGGCTTGACGAAGAACATGCGCTCGTAAGCGTCGGCGGCTGCAGGCGCGGCCGAACCCAGGGCGAATGCGGCGGCCAGGGCGGCGGCCGGATACCGAGCGTTAGTCATGATGCAAACATGGTCCGGCTCAAGGCTGTAGTGCAACCCCGCCGGCGCCCGCCCTCGCGCGGCGCGGGCGGAGCCTCTAGATAGCCGCGCAAGTCCCGGAGACGACACAGGCATGGCCCAGAACGACGCCGGCGGAGGGTGGCGGACCGGCGGCGGCCCGCCCCCGCGCCCGCCCGCCCCGCGTAAGCGCACCGGGCTGCACGCCTTGCTGTACTGGACGGCGGTGCTGGGCGTCTGGGGGCTGATCTTCATCGTCGCCTTCTTCGCGGTGTTCGCCTCCGACCTGCCCGACACGTCCAAGCTCTACGACATCCACCGCCAGCCCTCGATCACGTACCTCGACCGCTCGGGCGCGCTGCTGGCGGTGCGCGGCAGCCAGTACGCGCCGCCGGTCGACCTGGACGAGCTGCCCGAATACGTGCCCGCCGCCTTCATCGCCATCGAGGACCGGCGCTTCTACTACCACCCCGGCTTCGACCCGATCGGCATGAGCCGCGCGATGGTGCGCAACATCCGGGCGCGGCGGGTGGTGGAGGGCGGCTCCACCCTGACCCAGCAGCTGGCCAAGAACCTGTTCCTCACCCCGGCCCAGACGCCGCGGCGCAAGGCGCAGGAGCTGCTGCTGGCGGTGTGGCTGGAGGCCAAGTTTTCCAAGAAGCAGATCATCGAGCTCTACCTGAACCGGGTCTATTTCGGCGCCGGCGCCTACGGCATTGAGGCCGCCGCGCAGCGCTACTTCAACAAGCCGGCGTCGAAACTGACGCTGGGCGAAGCGGCGCTGCTGGCCGGCCTGCTCAAGGCGCCCTCGCGCTACAGCCCGCTGTCGGACACCGCGCGCGCGGAGAGGCGGGCGACGGTGGTGCTCGATGAGATGGTCCGCACCCGCCACATCACGGCCGAGCAACGTGACGCGGCGTTCAAGGAGCCGGTGCGCATCTCGGCGGTGCTGGCCACCCAGCGGGCGCAGTATTTCGTCGACTGGGTGGACGCTCAGGTACGCCAGATGGTCGGCGAACCCGAGCAGGACCTGGTGGTGGAGACCACGCTCGACCTGCCGATCCAGGCCGCCGCCGAACGCGCGATCGCCAATGGGGTGCGGGCGGCCAGGGGCTCGGGCGTGCGCCAGGCGGCGCTGGTGGCGCTGGACGGCGAGGGACGGGTGCGCGCCTTCGTCGGTGGGGTGAACTACGCCGACAGCCAGTTCAACCGGGCCGCCGATGCGCGCCGGCAGGCGGGATCGGCGTTTAAGCCGTTCGTCTACCTGACGGCGATGGAGCAGGGGCGCACACCCTACCAGACCGCGGTGGACGAGCCGATCACCATCGGCAACTGGACGCCCCGCAACTACACCGGCAAGTACCTGGGCCAGATTACCCTGCAGACGGCGGTGGCGCAGTCGGTGAACACCGTGGCCGCGCGGCTGGCGACGGATGTCGGCACCAACAACGTCGCCGCCACCGCCCATCGGCTCGGCATCACCTCGCCGATCCAGACCCAGCCCTCGATGGCGCTGGGTGCGGTGGAGGTGTCGCCGGTGGAGATGGCCCGCGCTTTCGCGCCGTTCGCCAACGGCGGCGCCTACGTCAGCCCCCACGGCATCAACCGCATCCGCACCAACGACGGGCGGGTGCTGTTCGACGCCTCGGCCGAGCGCCAGGGCCGCCGCGCGGTGGTCGGCCAGCCGGCGCTGCAGTACATGAACACCATGCTGCGCAGCGTGATTTCCGGCGGCACGGGCACGCGCGCGCGGGTGCCGGGCTACGACCTGGCGGGCAAGACCGGCACCACCTCCGACTATCGAGACGCCTGGTTCGTCGGCTACACCGGCGGCTTCGTGGCGGCGGTGTGGGTCGGGCGCGACGACAACAAGCCGATGCGTCGGGTGACCGGCGGCGGCGCTCCCGCCTCCATCTGGCAAGGCTTCATGGCCGCCGCCCTGCCCAAGCTCAAGGTCAGCCCCATCCCCGGGGGCGCGGCCCCCCCGCCGGCCAACTCCGGCGGCGTGATTGACGACATCCTCGGCCGCTTGGGCATCGGCGGCGACGACGCCGCGGCGGACCAGCAGGCGGCGGCGCCCCAGGCCCCGGCGCCGCAACCGCAGGAAGAGGAACAGCCGATCGACGAACTCTACTGAAGGAGCGGCGGTCGTGCTCAGCGGCCGAGGATGTCCATCGCGCGGTACAAGTCTGGATCGCGCCCGGCGCACAGGTCGGCGCGGGTGAAGGCAACGGTTTCGGCGGGCGTGACGCCGCGGTCGCCGAAGTCCTCGCCTCGCGGGCCCCAAATGCCGCTGACCGGGACAGTGAGCTTCCAGCCGCCCGGCAGGTCGAAGGTCTCGCCCGACAGCAGCACGCCGGGCGTGGGGCGGCCCACGAGCCTTGCGCGCGTGTGCAGCTTGACCATCCAGGCGAAGCCTTCGGCGGCGCTGCCGGTGTCCTCGCCGATCAGCACCACCACCGGCTTGCGGTAGCGCCGCTCGCCCAGGTCCTCGGCCCAGAACGCGGCGGCCCCGCCGCCGGCCTCCACGGCCTTGAACACCGCCGCGGTGGTGTAGGCGCCAACCGTCTTCGGCGCGGCCGCGACGTCGGCGGCGGTGACGCGGCGGCCCAGCTTCTCCAGCCACGGCCGGGCGAACAGGGCGACCACCGGCCTCTCCCCGCCCTCGGTCAGGTAGCTGCCCAGGCGCAGCGCTGAGGTGTTGCCGCCGGAGTTCTGGCGCACGTCGATGACCAGGCCGTCGGTGTCCTTCAGGTCGGCCATCGCGCGGTCGGCCATCTCGGCCTGCCCGTCGTCGAAGCGGTCCACGCGAAGGTAGCCGAGCGTGCGGCCGGGGCCGGTCCGCAGCGTCCGCCAGCCGATCGCCGGCTGCGGCGGCGGCCAGAAGGCGCCCTCCCGGCGCACCTTGAGCGCGCGCACTCGCCCGTCGCAGCCCCGAACCGACAGGCTCGCCTCCGAACCCACGGGGCCGGAGAGTTGTTCGCGCCCGCCGACGATCTGGTCTCCCGGCTTCAACCCCTTGCGTTGCGCGTCCGACAGCGGCGCGACCTCGATCACCGTGGGCGCGCCGTCCAGCGGGCGCAGGCTCGCGCCGATGCCGACGCCCGAAGCGCTGGAGGTCCTGGGCGGGTTGAGGTTGAGGTGGGAGGTTTCCAGTTCGCCGAGCATGGCCTCGACCAGCCGCTCGAACTCCGTGTCGTTACGCACCGTGGAGACCTTGGCGCGGTAGCGGCCGCCGATTGCGCGCCAATCGTGTCCGCGGAAGGTGGGCTCGTAGAAGTTCTCGTCGACGGTCTTCCAGACCTGCTCGAACAGGGCGCGGTAGTCAGTTCCGTCCTGACCGGCGGCCGGCCAAGCGCTCAACAGCGCCGCCCCGACCGCCGCCGCCACTCTCCACCGCATCGGCCTCTCCCGCGCCTGCGATGCTTGAGAGGACGTGAGGCGCGCGATCGGATGCAGATTGAAGACGGCTATTGGAAGTCCTGGCCGAGATAGACCCGCCGCACGTCGGGATTGGTCAGCACCTCCTCGGGCGTGCCTTCGAACAGCAGTTCGCCAGCGTGGATGATGGAGGCGCGGTCGATGATCTCAAGCGTCTCGCGCACGTTGTGGTCGGTGATGAGGATGCCGATGCCGCGGCGCTTGAGGTAGCTGATCACCTCACGGATGTCGGCGATGGCGAGCGGGTCGATGCCGGCGAAGGGCTCGTCCAGCAGCATGAAGGAGGGTTCGGAAGCGAGCGCGCGGGCGATCTCCACGCGGCGCCGCTCGCCGCCTGAGAGGGAGACGGCGGAGGCTTCGGCGAGGTGGCCGATGCGGAGTTCCTCGAGCAGGCGGCGGGCCTCGCGGCGCGCGGCGGCGGGGTCGGGGCGCTGGAGTTCGGCGACGGCCAGGACGTTCTCCTCAACGGTCATGCCGCGGAAGATCGAGGCCTCCTGCGGGAGGTAGCCCAGGCCCATGCGGGCGCGCTGGTACATGGGCTGGCCGGTGATCTCTTCGCCGTCGAGCCAGATGCGGCCGTAGTCGGGCTGGATCAGGCCGGTGACCATGTAGAAGCAGGTAGTCTTGCCCGCGCCGTTGGGGCCGAGCAGGCCCGCCACCTCGCCCCGGCGCAGGCGCAGGCTCACGTTCTTGACCACCGGCCGCTTGCGGAAGGACTTGCCGATGCGCTCGACCACCAATCCGTCGTGCTCGGGCGCGGGAGCGGCGGTTCTTGGTTGAGGCGAGGCGGTGCCCCTCACCTTGCGCCGGCCGAAGCTGGGGGCGAGCAGCGCCACCGCCTGGATCAGCGCCTAGGCTCGGGCGCCCGTAGGCCAGGGGTCTGGGCCTCGTTGGGGTAGAAGACGCCGCGCACCCGGCCGGTCGCATTCCGCCCGCGCGCGCCCGAGGCCATGGTGGCGCGGCCGCTCTTGATGTCGACCACCAGCCGGTCGCCGCGCACCACGCTTTGACCCTGTGCGACGATGACGTTGCCGGTAAGGGTGACGGTGTTGGACGTCATCTCGTACAAGCCGCGGTCGCCGCGGGCGGTCTGCTGGGGTGTGACGAAGTAGACGGTGCCGGTGGCTTCGATGCGGGTCACCGGCCCCCAGTTGCGACCGGGTGCCCCCGCCGATGCGCCGCCGGAGCCGGCGAACTGGATGTTGATCTGCTCGGCGCGCATGCGGTTGCCGCCCTGGAGCGCCTCGACGTCGCCGCGCCAGATGGCCAGGTGCTGGGCGTCGATCAGCTCCAGCTCGTTGGCGGTGATGTCGATCGGGCCGCCCGAGCCGGACAGCTGCGCGAGCGCCGGCCCTGCCGCCAGCAGCCCCGCCGCAACTCCGAGCGCCGCCAGACGCCGCATCGCCATCTCCACGCCTGCCCCGCTCATTGTTCGATGCGGGCGCGCACGTCGCCCTTGAACACGATCCTGCGGCCCCGGTCGGTGATGGCATAGGACGACGCGCGAATCGAGCCAAGGGGACCCTGGCCGACGACCCCCCTGTCGCCGGTGACTACGCCGGCGCGGGTGTCGATCACCGCGCGCGGGGTGGCGAAGCTGTAGCCGCGCTTGTCCTGGGCCCGCACGCCCCCCTCCAGGCGCACCTGGCGGTCGGTCTCGTGGTAGACGCCCTGCCTAGCCCTGAGCGAGGTGGGGTTGGCGCCCTCCGCGTCGAGCGTCAGCGACGGGTCCGAGAGGCTGATGGAGCGGCTGCCGGCGGTGCGCCGCTCGGCCACGCCGGCGGAGACCACGAAGGCGCGGTTCTGGGCGTCGCGCCCGTAGAAGCGCGGGTTCACCATCCGCACGACTGCCTCAGTCTTCGGCTTGGGCGCGGTGAGGTTGGCGACCACGCCCCGGCCGACCACCCAGAGGAGGAGGCCGCCGCCCAGCACGCCGAGCGTGATCGGCAGCGCGCGGCGCCAGCGGCGCACGCGCTCGGAGCGGCGGCGGAACTTCTCCGCCTGGCGCTCACGGCGGGCGAGGGTCTCCTCGCTGGGACCAAGGTCTGGGGATGTGTCTGAGGCCACGGCGGGGTCAGCTGTGGGCGAAGATGTCAACGTCCTCCCAGCCGGCGAGGTCGAGCCGGGCGCGCCAGGGGAGGAAGTCAAAGCAGGCCTGGGCCAGTTCGCGCCGGCCCTCGCGGACGAGCATCTCGTTAAGGCGAGCCTTGAGCGCGTGCAGGTGCAGGACGTCGGAGGCAGCGTAGGCGACCTGCTCGGGCGACAGGCTGGTGGCGCCCCAGTCGGAGGACTGCTGCGCCTTGGACATCTCGATGCCGCCGAGTTCGCGGGCCAGGTCTTTCAGCCCATGGCGGTCGGTGTAGGTGCGGGCTAGCTTCGAGGCGATCTTGGTGCAGTAGACCGGCGCGGCCGTCACCCCGAGGTAGTGGGCGAACATGGCTATGTCGAAGCGGCCGAAGTGGAAGATCTTGAGCACGCCCTGATCGGCGAGCAGCCGCTTGAGGTTGGGGCAGTCGTAGGCGGGGCGGTTCAGCCGCACCACATGGGCGTCGCCGTCGCCGGCGGAGAGCTGCACCACGCACAGCGGATCGCGGCCGATGCGCAGGCCCATGGCCTCGGAGTCGACCGCCACCTCGCGCCCGAGGTCGAGGCCGTCGGGGAGGTCGCCATCATGGAGGTGGTTGGCCAAGCCGGTCGCTTCTCAACAGTCGCGGAGCCGAGTCAGCGCGCTCCGGAAGATGGTGCCCAAGAGAGGACTCGAACCTCCACGGCCGTTAAGCCACTGGTACCTGAAACCAGCGCGTCTACCAATTCCGCCACCTGGGCCCGACCCTAAGACCGGAAGCGCGGAGAGATAGAGGCGGCCCTTGCGAGGGTCAATGGCGGCGATTGCGCGGGCTGCGGAGCGGGGCTAAGCGCTGCCCAGCACAACAGCGGATGCGATATGCAGGGACTGGTCACCGTTTTCGGCGGCTCTGGGTTCATCGGCAGGGTGCTGGTGCGCGCGCTAGCCAAGCGTGGCTTGCGGGTGCGCGTGACGGCGCGGCGGGTGAACGTCGCCGACCAGATGCGGCTCTACGGCGACGTCGGGCAAATCCAGGTGCAGCAGGCCAACCTGCGCATGCCGGACTCGGTGGAGCGGGCGCTCGAGGGCGCCGAGGCCTGCGTCAACCTGGTGGGCCTCTTGTTTGAGCGCGGACGGCAGCGGTTCGAGGCGGTGCACGCGGGCGGGGCCGAGACGGTGGCTCGGGCGTGCGCGGCCCGTGGTGTGCGCACCCTGGTGCAGATGTCGGCGCTGGGGGCTGGTGCCGGCTCGTCCGCCGCCTACGCCCGCACCAAAGCCGAGGGCGAGGCGGCGGCGAGGCGGCACATGCCGGACGCGATCGTGGTGCGGCCCTCGATCGTGTTCGGCCAGGGCGACGGCTTTTTCAACAAGTTCGCCGCGATGGCGACGGTGTCGCCCGTGCTGCCGTTGGTCGGCGGCGGCAAGACGCGGTTCCAGCCGGTCTATGTCGGCGACGTGGCCTCGGCGATCGGCAATGCGCTGATCGACCCGGCCGCTCTGGGCCGCACCTTCGAGCTGGGCGGCCCCCACGCCTACAGCTTCCGCGAACTTCTGGAGCTGACGCTGCGCGAAGTCCGCCGCAGCCGCCTGCTCGTCCCGGTTCCCTTCCCGCTCGCCAAGGCCATCGGCTTTGCCGGGGAGGTCCAGAGCGCCGTGCTGCCGTTCTTCCCGCCGGTGCTGACGCGCGACCAGGTGGAGCTGCTCAGGGCCGACAACGTGCCCTCGGGCGAGCACCCGGGGCTGGCGGAGCTCGGCGTGCAGCCGACGGCGGTGGAGGCGATCGTGCCGACCTACCTCTACCGCTATCGCACTGGGGGCCAATTCTCCGAGCCGACCGCCATGGTGGAGGGCTCGCGGCTCTGAGCGTTCGCCGCATTTTTTCCACAAGGCGGTTGCGAAGCCGGCTCCATGTGGAGATAGCATCGCGGCAAGACTTCTGGGAGACCTCCATGACCCGCACGGCCACCTTCGCGCTCGCCGGCGCCGTTCTCCTCGCCGCTCCGGTTGCGCTGGCCCAGACGCCGGCCGCGCCCGTGACCGGCGCCCCTTCGGCCCAGCCGACCACCACACCCGGCGCCACCGTCCCCGACGCCTCGCCGTCGGCCGCGGCCCAGCCGCCGGCGCAGCCCGCGGCGGGCACGCCCGTGCCAGGCGGCCCCGAGACCACGGTCGATCCGGCGGCTCCGGCGACGGCTGCGCCCGGCTCCGCGGCCCAACCGCCGGCCGAGCCAGAAGCGCCGCCTCCGGCGCCGCCGACAGAGGAGTCGCGCTATCTGGTGCAGGCGCTCGAAACCGTCTGCGGGCCGCTGCTGCAGGGCCAGCAGGCCAAGGCGGTGGCCAAGGCGGCGGGCTACCGCGTCACCCGTGACGGCATCCAGCTGAAGCTGTCTGGGGGACGGAGCATCACCGTTATCCCGCCCACTCAATCGAACCCGACCATCTGCCGCGCCAATATCGCCTTCGCGGTCGACCAGTGGCGCCCGATCGTCGAAGGCCTGAACGCCTGGGCCTATGCGCACCAGCCGCCGCTGACCCTGCTCTACCAGGGCTACCGGCCGATGACCGGGACCACCACCACCTGGTCGTGGGAAGCGGCCGGTCCGCCGAAGCTCGGCCTCGGCTTCACCGCCACCAAAAAGGCGAACGGATCGCCTTCCGGAAAGGGCGTGGACCTGGGCACTCTGGTCTACGACGTGCGTCAGCAGTAGCCGCGGGCAGCCGCGATGGCCTGGGCGATCCTGTTCGTCGCTGGCCTATTTGAGATCGGCTGGGCGATCGGGCTGAAATACACGGAAGGCTTCACACGGCCGCTGCCGACCGTGCTGACGGCGGTCAGCCTCGTTGCTTCGATGGGCCTGCTGGGCTGGGCGGTGAAAACCCTGCCGATCGGCACGGCCTACGCGGTGTGGACGGGTGTCGGCGCGGTGGGTACGGCGATCCTGGGGCTCGTGCTGTTCAACGAGCCGGCCACGACGGCGCGGCTGGTTTGCATCGGCCTCATCGTCGCGGGCATTTTAGGCCTGAAGCTGTTCTCCGCCTGACGAGCGCGCCATGTTCCTGGAAATCCCCGACATCCTCACCCCTCCGGAAATCGAGCGGCTGCGCCAGGCGGCGAAAGTCGCGCGGTTCGTGGACGGGCGGACTACCAACGCCCACTCGCCGGTGAAGAACAACACCCAGCTGGACTACAACGACCCCAACTACCGCCCCACCGCCCAGCTGCTGCACGCGGCGCTGACGCGTTCGGAGGAGCTGCGCAACTTCGCCTTTCCGAAGGTGATCGCCCCCCCGCTGCTGACCCGCACCGGCGTCGGCATGAACTACGGCGCCCATTCGGACGCGCCGTTCATGAACATCGGCCAGCCGCGGATGCTGCGCTCGGACCTGTCGTGCACGATCTTCCTGGGCGATCCGACGACCTATGAGGGCGGCGAGTTGTCGATCCAGCTCGGCGCGCGCGGCATCGACATCAAGCTGCCGCCCGGAGGGGCGGTGGTTTACCCCTCGACCACTCTGCACCAGGTCAAGCCGGTGACCTCGGGCGAGCGGCTGGTGGCGATCACCTTTATCGAGAGCCAGATCGTCGACCAGAACCATCGTGAACTGCTCTACGAGCTGAACGAGGTGCTGGCGCTGGAGGGCTTCAACGTCAGCTGGGAGAACCGCACGCGGCTGTCGCACGTCTCCTCCGCGCTGCACCGGATGTGGGGGACGTCCGGCTAACCGCCCAGCGCGCGGGCGTAGGGGCGGAAGGCGGCGATCACCTGAGCGTAGGCTTCGCGCTTGAACGGCACGACAAGGCCCATTGCCTCGTCGATGTCGGCCCAACGCCAGGCGTCGAACTCGACCTCCTCGTGATGTTCCAGATCGACTTCCGAGTCCTCCCCGGTGAAGCGCATCGCGAACCAGATCTGCCGCTGGCCCTTCCAGCCGCGCGCAGCCTTGGAGCCGGCGTAACCACGCGGAAAGTCGTAGGCGATCCACTCCTCGGTGCGGCCGAGCGTTTCCACCGAGGTGATGCCGGTTTCCTCGTGCAGCTCGCGCTGGGCGGCAGGCTCCAGCTCCTCGCCCGGATCGACGCCGCCCTGGGGGAACTGCCAGACGTGCGCGCCTTTGGCGCCGACGCGGCGGCCGAGCCAGACGTGACCATCGCGGTTGAACACTACGATCCCGACGTTCGGGCGATAGAGGGACAGGTCGCGGTCCATGGCCGCGCCTAATGGCGGATCGGCCCGGCGGCGGAAAGGCCTTAGCGCGCGGTCACGGCGGAGGCGGGGGCGAGCTGCACGCCCTTGGCCGAGAGGCCGCCGGCCCAGGCCTTCACCTGCTCCAGCGTCACGGGATAGGCGAAGCCGGAGCCCAGCGCGGTCCCTTTGGCGCGAGCGGCGTCCTCAAGCGCCTGGAGTTGGCCACCGATCGCCGGGCCCTCAAGCTCGGAATCGATGATCTTCAGCGCCGAAGCGCGCGGCACGCCCGAGCCGCGGCCGGAGGCGGAGCCGTCGTCGATGAAGGCCAAGCCTCGTTGGCTGAGCGCGGCGACGAAGCCGGTGACGGCCGCATCGGACTGGAGGAAGCGACCGCCGAGGTAGTTGGTGACGCCGAAATACCCAGTGGCGCGGCTGAGCAGCCATTCCAGGCGCTTGCCGGTGACGGCCGGGGCGTCGGCGGCCATCAGGGTGTAGGGGCCGGGGTCGTTCTGGGGGTAGTCCACCGGCTCCATCGGCGCCTCGAGCAGCACCTCGTGGCCGTGGGAGCGGGCGAGGTCGATCCAGGCCTGCAGGCCTTCGGCGTAGGGCACGAAGGAGAGGGTAACGTCGGCGGGCAGCTCTTCGATCGCCTGGCGGGTGGCCTTGGCGTTCAGGCCGAGGCCGCCGATTACCAGCGCCACCTTGGGCTTGCCGGAGTCGTTGAACGGGCGGGCGTAGGCCTGCGCCGGCGTGCGGCCGTCCGCCGCGATCACCGGCAAGGGGCCGCCAGGCGTCGGCTGGAACAGGCCGGCCATGGGCGCGGGCGGCAGGGCGCCGCCGTCGAAGGTGGTGATGACCGCGTCAGGCGTCGCCATGGCGGCAGGCGCCAAGGCTCCGCCGGGCAGCGCCGCGCGCATGGCGCCGGCGGCCGAGGCTGGGCCGCCGAGCTTCACCCTCACCGTGGGAGCTCCGGCCTGGGGGTCGCCGGCGACGGCGATCAGGGCGACGGCGGAGAGCAGGAGCAGCACGCCCGCGCCCCCGGCGGTGAGGTAGGGCTTGTCCAGCGGCTGGAAGGCGAATCCGCCGGCGCCCGCGAGGGCGGGCTCTGGCGAAGGAAACAGCGGTCGTCTGGCGAACATGGCGCGGCCCCAAAGCTGCGCCGACCCTCGCCCGTTATAGTTAATGAAGGGCTGAGCGCCTGCGCGCCTAGCCGCCGGGAGGCTTGGCTTGGGCGACCGTGGGACCCGGCTTCTCCTTCGCCGTGGGCGAGGCCTTCGCGGGACCCGCCTGCGCGACTTGGGTGCCGGCGGGGCGGTGTGAGCCAACGAATGCGCGGACCGAGCCGGCTTTTAGCACCTCGATCGCCTTGTCCAGCTGGTAGTCGGCCTTGGCATCGTAACCTTCGGGCGGAGCGTAGGAGACCTTGTGGGCCTCACGCCGGACCTTGCCTTCGGAGGCGTTCAGCGCGTTGGTGAAGGTGGCCTCGGAGAACTGGGTGGACTTGTTGGCCACGTAGTCGGCCTCTTCCTTGGTCCTGGCCACCTCCAGGTCCGGGTCGATGCCGGTCTTCTGGATCGAGCGGCCCGAGGGCGTGTAGTAGCGCCCGGTGGTCAGCTTCAGGGCGCCGTCCTGGCCGCCGCGCAGCGCGATCACCGACTGCACCGAGCCCTTGCCGAAGCTGGTCAGGCCGATCACCTCTGCGCGCTTCCTGTCCTGCAGGGCGCCGGCGATGATCTCGGCGGCCGAGGCCGAGCCGCCGTTGATCAGCACCACCATCGGCAGGCCGCCCAGCATGTCGCCGCCCTTGGCGTTGAAGCGCTCGATATCCTTGGGATTGCGGCCGCGCTCCGAAACCACCTCGCCGCCGTCGAGGAACACATCCGAAACCTCGATCGACTGGTCGAGCAGGCCGCCGGGATTGTTTCGCAGGTCAAGCACCACGCCCTTCATCGCCGGCGCGCCCGCCTTCAGCTTGCGCACCGCCTCGACCGTCTCTCGCCCGGTGTTCTCGTTCACCGCCGAGATGCGGATGTAGCCGTAGTCGCCTTCCATCCGCGACTTCACCGACTTCACCGCGATGATCTGGCGCACCAGCTTGACGTCGAAGGGATCCTTCTTGTCGCGCACCAGGGTCAGGGTCACGCCCTGGCCGGACTCGCCCCTCAGCTTCTTGACCACCTCGTCGAGCTTCTCGCCGACGATGCTGGAGCCGTCGATGGCGGTGATGTAGTCGCCGGCCTTTATCCCGGCTTTGGCGGCGGGGGTGTCGTCCATCGGCGAGATCACCTTGGCGACGCCCTCCTCGCTGGTGATCTCGATCCCCAGGCCCGCATATTCGCCCTTGGTCAGCGCGCGCATCTCCTCGAAGTCGTCGGGCGACAGGTAGGAGGAGTGCGGGTCGAGCGAGGAGACCATGCCGTCGATCGCGGACTCGATCAGCTTCTTGTGCTCGACCGGGGCCACGTAGCTGGCGTCGACGGTGGCTAGGATGTTCCCGAACAGTTCGAGCATGTGGAAGGTGTCGGCGTTGGGCTGGCCGGCCAGGGCCTTCGCGTTGACCGCCGCCATGCCGCCGGCGCCCAGCATGAAGCAGCTGGCGCCTACGAGAAAATACTTACGGATCATGCCGTTCGGCCTCCGACGCGCCGCTGATCGGCGCCAAAACTCGCGCAGCCACTGATCACCCGGCCGATCCGGACGCCTGCGCCAGCGCCGAGGGCCTTAGCCACCGCGCCGGGTCCACCGGCGCGCCGTCCTTGCGGACTTCCAGATATAGCTCGCGTCCGCCGGCTTTGCTTGCGGCCATGCGTCCCAGCGCCTGGCCCGCCTTCACCGCGCCGCCCACGGACGGGAAGACGTCTTCGACGCCCGCCAGCACAGCATGATACCCGCCGCCCAAACGCAAGATTAAGACTCCGCCCCAGCCCTTCACGTCTCCGGCATACTCCAGCACGCCCGCCGCGGGGGCCCGCACCTGCGCGCCGGGGGCCGCGCGCCAGGTGAAGCCCTCGCTGCGCTGCCCGCCGGCCGAGCGGCCGCCGTAGCGCCCGGTCAGCTCACCCGAGACTGGCGCCAGCATTACGGCGGGACCGCGGTCGCGGCCGGGCGGGGGGTCGAGCGGCGCGCCGGCGGCGGTGAGCCGTCTGGTGAGTTCGCCCGCCTGCCGCTCCGACAGCTGCGCGCGTGCGTCGAAACGCCGCTCCGCCTGCCCCACCCCGCCGATCAGCTGCTCCAGCTCCGCCTTGCGGTCGGCGATGGCGCTTTCGGAGGTGAACAGGTCCTCGTTCGCCGCCGCCGCCGCGCGCCGCAGCACCCGGATGCGCTCGGCCCTGAGCGCGGCGGCACGGGCGCGGCGGGTGATCTCCGGCTGCATGGCGCGGATCAGGATGGCCGCGCGCACCGCGTCCTTGGCGGATTGGGGTGAGGCCAGCAGGGCGGGGGGCGGCTCGCGCGTGTAGAGTTGCAAGGCGCCCAGCAGCCGCGCCAGCTCGCCCTGGCTCTTCGCCATCTCCGCGTTCAGCTCCGCCTCGCGCCGGGCCACCGCCTCCAGCCGCGCCTGCCGGACCCCGCCGCCGCGCGGCGCAACGCTCAACGCCTTCAGCGCCTCCAGCTCTTCGCGCAGCCGGGCGATGTCGCGCCGCGCCGCTTCCGCCTGCGCCCGGTCCGCCTCGCCCTCCTCCCGCCGCGCCGCCAACTCTCCGCGTAGCTGTAGAGTGGACGGCGCGCGGGCGTCCTGAGCGGCGGCGGTGGCGGCGAGCAGCGTGATGGCGGCGCCGATGGCGGCACGAGAGAACATGCGGGTCAGGCTGCCTTAGATCGGCGGTCCGCTCAATCGCGGTGGTAGGGCGAGCCCGCCAGGATGGTGACGGCGCGGTAGACCTGCTCTGCCAGCATGGCGCGCGCCAGCGCGTGCGGCCACGTCTGCGGCCCGAAGGCCAGCGTCTCGCGCGCGGCATTCAACATTTCCGGAGCGAGTCCGTCCGCGCCACCGATTGCGAACACCAGCCGGCGTGCGCCATCGTCGCGCAGCGTTCCAACGCGCTCGGCCAGAGCGCGGGAGGCAAGCGCCTTCCCCCGCTCGTCACAGGCGATCAGGTGATCGGCGGGTGCGATCTGCGCCAGCAGCGCCTCGGCTTCGGCGGCCTTGCCGGGCTTGCGAGCCTCGACTTCCAACACCTCGACGGGCCCTAACCCCAGCGCCCGCCCCGCCGCCGTCGCGCGCTCAGCGTAGTCTCGGGCCAGCAGGGCCTCAGGCGCGCGGCCGAGGCGGCCGACGCAGAGCAGCGCGATCTTCAATCAGTGCGCCACGGCGCGCGCCGGCGGCTCCACCGACCAGATCTTCTCGATGTTGTAGAAGGCGCGGACCTCGGGGCGGAACAGGTGGACGATCACGTCGCCGGCGTCGATCAGCACCCAGTCGCAGTGCGGCAGGCCCTCGACCCGGCAGCGGCCGTAGCCGGCGTCCTTCAGCGCGCGCAGCACATGGTCGGCCAGCGCCCCCACGTGGCGGTGGGAGCGGCCCGACGCCACGATCAGGCTGTCGGCGACGGAGGATTTGTCCTTGAGGTCGATGACCACGATGTCCTGGGCCTTGTCGTCGTCCAGGCGGGTGGTGATCAGGGTCTCCAGCCCGGCGCTCGGCCGGCTGGGGTCTTCGGCGGCGGGCTCGGCCGAGGTGGCCAGGACCGGCTGCGGCGCGCTCGGCGCGTCTTGGGGGTTCAGTTTCGCACTCCTTCGTCGCCCAAAGATGCAACGACCATAACACGTTGTGGCCAATCGGCCAGAGGCGGGGCCGCCGCTAGCGCAACCGTGATCTCAGCGCGGTGGAGGAGGCGTGGTTCCATCGCGGCTGCAGGTAGGCCCAGGTGGGAGGGCGGCTGCGCGGGAGCAAGCGGGCGCGGGCGGCGGGAACCCTGGCGAAGGCGAAGCGGCGCGCGGCGGGCGAGAGGCGGGCGCGCGAGATGTAGCCGGGGCGGGCGATCACCGCGACCGGAACCTCACGCAGGATGTGTTCCCAGCCACGCCAGCGGTGGAACTGCGCCAGCCCGTCGCCGCCCATGATCCAAACGAAGCGGACGCCAGGGTAGAGGCGCTTCAGCGCCCGCACCGTCTCCAGCGTGTAGCGCGTGCCGAGCTCCGCCTCCGCGCCCGAAACCATCATGCCCCGGCCGCGCGTGATCTCCCGCGCCAGCCGCAGCCGCCGTTCGAGGTCGCCCCGTTTGGGCCCCTTCAGCGGATTGCCAGGGGACACCAGCCAGACCACCCGGTCCAACCCAAGCCGCCGCAGCGCCGTGCGGGCGACATGCAGGTGCCCCTCGTGCGGCGGGTCAAAGCTGCCGCCGAACAGGCCCACGGCTTGTCCGGGCCGCAGCTTCAGGTCGGAAGGGCGAAGGCTCACGCCAACGGTTTGTTGCGCCCTGACGAGCATTGCAACAGCGGCGCTTGACGGACGTTATAGTGTATCAGAGAAGCGGCCCTCGCTCCCCTGTGACGAACATGCGTTCCTCCGTCTCCCTTTTCGCGTTGATGGCCGCCATGGCTGCCACGGGCGCGGCTGCGCAAACCCGAGCCGCGCCTCCCGCCGAACCGGGCGACACCGAGGTCGAGGAGGTGGTGGTCACCGGCGGACCTTTCGCCGTCTCGCTCAGTTCGGTCACCACCCACGTGGACGTGGTCAACCAGCAGCAGCTCGACACCGCCCCGCTCGGCGGCCTGGGCGACGTGCTGAGCGAAGTCCCCGGCGTCCGCTCCAGCTTCTACGGCCCCGGCTCCTCGCGGCCGGTGATCCGGGGGCTGTCGGGCGCCCGGGTGCTGGTGCTGCAGAACGGCGTGGGCATGGTCGACGCCTCGACCCTGTCGCCCGACCACGCGGTGGCGTCGGACCCGGCGGAGGCCACGCGGATCGAGGTGCTGCGCGGGCCCTCCGCGCTCGCCTACGGCGGTTCGGGCGTGGGCGGGGTGGTCAACGTGATCGACGAGCGCATTCCCACCAGCCGCCCTGATGACGCCCTGGAGGGCCGTGTCTCCGCCTCGGTGCAGAGCGGCGACGACGCCCGCGCACTGTCGGGACACGTCAAGACCGGCAAGAGGCCGTGGGTGGTCACCGCCACCGGCTCGGTCCGGCGCAGCGACGACTACCACGTGCCCGCCCCGCCGGTGTCGGAGCGCTACGCCGCCGCCCACGACGTCACCCCGCTCGAGGACGACGTGGTCAGGAACAGCTCGGTGGACCTTGAAGCCTACGGCGCCGGTGTTTCATACGTGAAGGAGAACGGCGCCTACCTTGGCATGGGGATCAACCGCACCGAAAGCCGCTACGGCATCCCCTTCGCCCAGATCGCCGAGCCGCCGGCACCCGACGACGAGGGTCCTGTGCAGATCCACCTGCACCAGACCCGCTACGACTTGCGCGGGGAGACGCCGCTCGACTGGAGCTGGTTTGAAAAGGCTCGCTTCTCCCTCGGCTATGCCGACTACAAGCATGCGGAACAGCTGGTCGACACCGGCGAAACCGGCACCACCTTCATCTCCCATGGCGCCGAGGGCCGCTTCGAAGTCGTCCACCGCGAGCACGAGGGCCACCAGGGCGCGGTCGGCGTCCAGGGCGTGCACCGCACCTTCTCGGCCATCGGCGACGAGGCCTTCGTGCCGCCGACGGACATCACCGACGGCGGCATCTTCACCCTGCAGCGGCTGGACCGCGGCCGCTGGGGCGTCGACGCGGGCTTGCGGCTGGACTACGCCAAGCTCGACAGCACCGTGGGCGAGCGCGACTTCACCAACGTCTCGGGCTCGGCGGGCGTGTTCTACCGCCCGTCCGAGCCGCTGTTCCTGGCGCTGAGCGGCTCCTACACCGGTCGCGCGCCGACCGAGTTCGAGCTGTTCGCCAACGGCCCCCACCCCGGCACCGGCGGCTTCGAACTCGGTGATCCGGCGCTCGAGTCCGAACGGGTGCTGAACGCCGAGGGCACGGTCCGCTACACGGCAGGGCCGCTGAAGCTGGAGGGCCACCTCTACTACGCGCACTACGCCGGCTATATCGACGAGCGCGGGACCAACGCGTTCGAGGATGGCCTGCGGGTCTTCCGCTTCATCCAGACTGACGCCGACTTCGTCGGTTTCGAGGGCGAGGCTTCCTACCGCCTTTGGGAGGACGGCGACCGCAACCTCACCGCCGAGGCCGATTACGACGTCGTGCGCGCCTCAACGCCCGTGGGGACGCCGGCCCGGATTCCGCCCTATGCGGTCACGGGACGGCTGATCTACGCCACCGCCCGCACCCGGACCGAACTGGAGGTGCGCCATCTGGGGGGACAAGACCGGGTCACCCCATTCGAACTGCCGACCGACGCCTACACCATGGTCAACGCCAGCTTCGAGGCGCGGCCGTTCCGCGACGAGTCGATCAAGCTGTTCGCTGACGGGCGGAACCTCAACGACGTCGAGGCGCGCGAACACACGTCGTTCCTCAAGGACATCGCGCCCCTGCCAGGGCGGGAGGTGCGGTTGGGCCTCGCCTACGACTTCTGAATTCCGGCCGCCGCGCTCCCCGCAAAAACAGGCCCGCCCGCTCGGGGCGGACGGGTCTGAAGAGACTAGGCGAGAGGTTCGGTCAGAACCCGCCGCCCTGTCCGCCCTGCGGGCCGGCGCCGTGGCCGGACTGGCCCTGCTCGCGGCCGCTTTCTTCGGCGAGGCTTTCGTTGTCGCCGCCGACGCCCTGCTGATCGGACGAGAAGCTGCGGCCTTCGCCCAGGCCGCCGCCGCCGGTTCCGGCGCCGCCGATGCCGCCCTGGTTGCTCAAGCCGCCGGAGCCGCCTTCACCCTGCATGCCGCCGGACTCGCCTGGCGACTGGGTGGAGCCGGCCAGCCCGCTGCGGCTGGCGTCGGAGGTTCCGCCCATGCCGCCGCCGATGGTGGTTTGGCCCCCGCCAGCGCCGCCCTGGTTTTGCAGGAAGTCGCCGCCGCCGCCCGAGGCGCCGCTGCTCAGTGCGTGCGAACCGGCGCCGCCGATCTGGCCCGAGCCGCCGCCGCCCGAAAGCTGGTCGGAGCCGGCCGCGCCTTCGCTGCCCGGAGCCAGGCTGTCGCCGCCCTCGGAGCCGAGCGCGTCGTCGCCCTGATGGCCGGGGAGCGCGTCATCACCCTGATGGCCGCTCAGGCCGCCGCCGGAGCCGCCGCCCTGGTCGGCGCTGAACTGGCCGCCCTGCACCGCGCCGCCCTCGACCGGATCGCCGCCGGCGCCGAGGAAGCTCTGGTCCGAGTCGCCGCCCTGGCCGGCCGCGGCCGAGCCGCCCGTGCCTTGGCCCTGGCCGCCGCCGACGCCGCCCGATCCGCCGTAGTCCGGCTGGCCGCCGCTCTGATTGTTGTCCTGGTTGTTCATTCCGGTCTCTCCTAGGCTGCCGCCTATCTGAGAAAGCCGCGCCCAAGCGTAGCGGTTCCGCCGGCTCCCGGGGAACACGAAAACCTTACCTGTGCCGATCGTCACTCGCGGGCGCCTCAGCTCGCCAAGCGGCGTTCACCGCCGCCTGCACATCGCCCTTCACGCCGCGCCGCACCAGGGTTGCGCCGAGGAGCTTCAGCTTCACCGCCCCGAACAGCCCGGGCTCGGCCAGGTAGCCGACGCGGTAGATGGATTGGTCGGTGCGGGTCTCACCGTTCTCGACGTAGCGGGTGACGACGCCGACCGGCAGCCTCGCCTCCCCCTTTGGCAACGGAGCGCCGGCCTCGCGGGCCGCCTTGAGCGCCTGCTTCAGCCCGTCGCCGAACCACGCCAGGTCAATCTGCAGACGGCCCGCGCCGATCTCCTTGCCGTGGCCCAGCACCGGGGTGGGGAAGAGGTAGCGCTGGGTCTGGACGACCTGGGTGGGGTTGGTCGGCTCCAGCAGCACCCGCTCGCCGTCCTCGTCGGCCTCGGCGCGCATGACGAACACCGAGCGGGTCTGCGCCTGGGCCTTCTGGGCTTCCTGCCGCTGGGCCTGCTGGCGGTCGCGGTGGTTCTCCCAGTAGCCGAGGCCGGCGAGGACGAGGCCCAGGACGGCGACCACCTCGCCGACGGTCAGCCAGAAGCGCCGGGTGCGCGGTTTGGGCTCGGGTTTGAGCGCGTCTTGGGACATCGGCGGCCTTAGGGGAGGGTAGGGCTCCGAGCGCGATTACATCGCCCGCCGCCGCGTGACGAGGGGTGGCGGGCGTGGTTTGCCGCGTCGGTCGGCGGCTGAAACTGAACTCGGCGTTAGGTTATCCCTGGCATGTTCATCGGGCGGTTCGTCCTGGCGCGAGCTCCGCCTGCGTTGAATGCGGTTCCTGCCTCGCAAACCAGGCATACGGCGGAGAAGGGCGGCTCGCGAGATTTGCTCTGATGCCCGCCGATAGAAGTTCGAGAAGACAAGGGTGCCCGGAGGACCAGGCTTGAGCGCTGAAGGAGCTGCAAGCGTGCAGGCGCCTCAGGCTCGACGGTTCATCGCTCGCCGGGCGGTCTTCTATCTGCTGTTCGCGCTGGTGACCGCCTTCACCATGAGCCGAGACGTGTTCACGCTCGGCCTTTATATGCTGGTCATCCCAGCCCTGGCGATGGCGGCGATCCACTGGGCGTTCCTGGTCCTGCCCCTCATCGACTGGCCGCTCGCGGCCTGGCGACGGACGCGGAGTCTAAAATGGACCGGAGCCTGGTTCGCGGCGGCCCTGGTCTTCCCGCTGGGATTTCCGATCGCCGCCAATCTGGCGCAGGAAGCGCGCGCCGCCGCCGGCAGGGTTGGGGACAAGCCGCCCGCCCGGGTGGCCGCGTTCAACGGGCCGATCCTGATCGCCGGTGATTGCGGCGCCGAATGCACGCGCCTGGTCACCGGCGGAACGGTGGAGCGGGTGCTGCATGCCGAGCACCATGGCATGGGCAAGGACTACAATCTCGACTGGCGGGACGGCGGCTATCCCCGGGCGCGGCTGAAATTCGCCTCGACCTATTGCGACAAGGACCGGCGCGACAAGGTCTTCGAGCTGCGCGATCATCCAGGTTGGTGCCTGGTGGAGCGCACGATCGAGAAGCCGGTCTTCGGTGCGGTCATCCACTTCGAGGGCTACTACGGCACCAGCCGAAACCGCGGGCGCAGGCGGATCGAGATCTGGACCTGCGAGGCGCGATGTCAGCTGGCCGCCCGCCAGACCGAGTTCAAGCTGCGCCGCTTCGCCGTCCCTCTGCGCATCGCCTATCCGAGCGATGGGCCGTCCGTCGATCCGCAGTTCGAGCGCGTCGCTGTCCAGCGCGGCGATGCCGACCCGGCGCGCGTCATCAAAGCGGCGCTGGGCCTGGAGTACCGCGAAGGACCGCCGCGACTGGGCGAGGATCCGATCGCAGCGGCGGGTGAGGAGGCCGCCTTCTGGGCGGCGGAGGCGGACCGAAAGACGCGGGAAGAGGCCGAGCGGCTGGCCCGGCTGGCGGAGTCGGACCGGGAGCGTGCGGCCGATCTGGCTGCGCGTGCTCGCGAACGGGAACTCCTGCGGCGGAACCGCGAACCTCGAAACCGCGGCTGCGTGACAAGGGAATCCGCCGGAACCTTCAGCGCATCCTGCAAGGAGCGCTAGGCAGGCTGTCGAAATCGCTGAACGTCGCCAGCCTCACGAGGGTGGACGTGCGCAGCCTCGACGACGCGGAAGAGGGACTGGCCGGCGCCGATTTCCTTGCTGCGGTCGCGTACAGGGGTGGGGAAGAGGTAGCGCTGGGTCTGGACGACCTGGACGGGGTCGGTCGGCTCCAGCAGCACCCGCTCGCCGTCCTCGTCGGCCTCTCCGCGCATCAGGAACACCGAGCGGCTCTGCGCCCGGGCCTTCTGGGCTTCCTGCCGCAGGGTCTGCTGGCGGTCGCGGTGGTTCTCCCAGTAGCCGAGGCAGGCGAGGCCGAGGCCAGGACAGCGACCACTTCACCAACGGTCAGCCAGAAGCGGCGGCCGCGTAGGGCTGCGCGCGATTACATCGCCCGCACCCCGGTGACGAGAGGCTGGCGGCTGTCATTCGGCGCATTGATCTGCGGGATGGCGCGGATGTCAGTCTATTCGTGGACGTGGGAGCCGCGCTGCCGCTGGGGGACATTCAATCCACTCGACGGCTGTAGGTTAGCGCCGCGTTACGGATAGTTCACGAGCTTCGCGGCCCTTTCCGACTTAGATCAGTCAACCAGGCATGCAGATGACTGAATTGCATGAGGGACAAGTCCGGTTCTGGCGCGCTCCAGACCTTGACGATCTTGAGCTGCTTCACGCTCGCTATTCGCGCTGCGATTTCCCCCGCCACATTCACGAACGCTACGTGATCGCGCTCATGGTGGGCGGAGCGGAGGAACTGGCCCTTGGTCGCTGTGTCTACACGGTCCCGGCGGGTCGCGTCGTCCTGATCAATCCAGGAGAGGCGCACCGAAATAGGTCCGTGGGCGATTGTGGAACCGCCTACAGGAGCTTCTATCCGACAGCTGGCATGATCTCCCGGTTAGCGGCTTGCGACGATGAACGCGGCAGCTCCACACCCTCTTTTCGCGCGCCCATCCTGTGTGACCCCAAGCTCCATGTCGCGCTTGTGCAGCTGCACAAGCGGCTCGAGCGGCCTAGTTCAAGCCTCGAGAGCGAAACCGCACTGTCCGTAAACCTGCGCCGCCTCTTGCCGAGCGACGCGGCTGCGCCTGCTGGTTCGAACTCAGGAGCGGAGCGCCGCCAGGTTCGACTAGCCCGGGAATACTTAGACGCCTGTTATGAGCGAAACACCTCCCTCTCCGCGCTGGCTGTTCTAGCGGGCCTAAGCCGATTTCAGCTGCTTCGGAGCTTCAAAAAAGAAGTTGGGTTGCCGCCGGCGCAATACCAAACCCACGTGCGGGTACGAGAGGCGAAGCGGCTGCTTCTGACGGGATGTTCTCTGGCTGAGACGGCGGTCCAGGTCGGGTTTGTGGACCAAAGCCATTTCACCCGCTCTTTCAAAAGACTGACCGGTGTGACCCCAGGCGTCTACGCATCGCGCAATAGCATACAAGACGCGCTGTAGCGATCCGACGATCATAGAAGCGTCCACTCACCAGTGGCACGCATGGACGCTGAGGATCGGAAGGAATTGCATGCCAATCACAGCCCGAAGAATACGGAAAACCTTTGGTTACCTGGTGATCCCGCTGGCGGTCATGGCTGCTACTTCAGCACGGGCCCAGGCGGCTGTCTCGGCACGTCTGCCAGCAATGACCATTCAGCAGGCCATGAGCGTCGACAGCTTGGCGGCGGCGCGCATTTCACCGAACGGCCGCCAGGCGGTTTATGCGGTGGAGCGCCCTGATTGGGAGGCGAACCGCTTTGTCTCCGAGTTGTGGGTGGCCTCGGCAGAAACCGGCCAGCGATACCGACTTACCAGTTCCAACAAATCGGACTTCGCCGCGCGGTGGTCGCCAGATGGAGTTTGGGTGTCTTTCTTGTCCGACCGCAGCGGCGAAAATCAGGTCTATCTGATCCGCGCGGGCGGCGGCGAAGCTGTTCAGCTGACCAAGGTTGCGGGCGGTGTAAGCGCATATCGCTGGTCCCCGAGCGGCGATCGGATCGCATTCATCGCCAGCGATCCCGAGCCCGCGTCGGCAGCTGCGAGATCGGAGCGCTCAGGCGGTTTCGAGGTGCTCGACAGCGAGTCCAGCGCTTCGGCCGATTTTGCGAGGAGTCATCTGTGGGTGATCGACGTGGCGGGCGTAGCGCAGCGGTCTCAACTCTCGTCGCCAAGGCGGCTGACCGAAGGCGCTGACTTCACCATCAATGAATTCAGCTGGTCGCCAGATGGGGGACGTATAGCGTTCAGCGCCGTCAGCGATCCCACACCGAAGGCTCGCGCTTCAGCCGACCTCTACGTGCTCGACATCCGGACCGGTAAAGTCACCAAGCTCGTGAACACGCCCGGGCCAGACACCTATCCGGTGTGGTCCCCTGACGGTCGGCAGATCGCCTACGAGACCGCGAATGGCAGCCTCACCTATTTCGAGACCAACAGATACGTCGCCTTGGTCCCGTCTGCCGGCGGAAAACCGCGGCTCCTCACGGATAATGTTGATGAGCAGGCGAACCTTCTAGTATGGGGGTCCGACGGGCTCTATGTGGCTTTCCAAGAGAAGACGGACCTTCGTCTCTATCGTCTCGACCCAAACAGCAAGTCCCTTTCGCTGGTGCGAGGCCTTGAAAAAACCGCCCAGCAGCAATGGTCATTCGCCGACGACTACCGAACCATGGCCTTCGTGGGCCGTACGGCCACCGCGCCCCCCGAGTTGTACGTCACAGATCTCAGAAATGTGCGACCGAAGCGGCTGACTAGCTTCAGCGATCAGTTCAAGGGCTTTCAGATCTTCTCGCGTGAAGTTGTTCAATGGCGTTCGAGTGACGGAGCTTCGATCGAGGGTGTGCTGGTAAAAGCCGCTGGCCTTGACGCTGCTAAGAGACACCCATTGCTGGTGGTGGTGCATGGCGGACCCGCCGACGTCTCACGACCGCTCCTAAGCTATCCGTACGCCTACCCTGTTGATCAGTTCGCCGCCGCAGGCGCGATCGTTCTGATGCCTAACTATCGGGGCTCTATCGGCTACGGTGAGAAGTTCCGGGCGCCGAACCCTCGCACGTTGAGCGATTATGAGGATGTACTGGCGGGGGTAAGGTCCATGATAGACCGGGGCCTGGCCGATCCCACGCGCGTGGGAGTGATGGGATGGAGCCAAGGAGGCTACCTCGCGGCTCTGCTGGCGACCAAAGGCAGCCAGTCGTTCCAGGCGGCCTCGGTAGGCGCGTCTGTCCCCAATTGGCTAACCTACTACAACAGCGGCGACGCTGGGTATTGGGCGGCGCAATGGTTTGGCGCTAACCCTTCAGAGGATCCCGAGGTCTACCGGACGAAATCCCCGATCAACTATGTCGCAAATACGCACACGCCGATATTGATTCAGCATGGCCAGAACGACCAACGCGCGCCGATCGCGGGCGCGTACGAGTTTTACCACACCCTCCAAGACCACCATGTTCCAGTGCGAATGATCATCTACCAGGGGGCCGGCCACGGGGTGGGTCATCCGAAGGGCCAGCGCACCTTGATGGAGCATAACTACGCCTGGTTCTCACGCTGGATCTTAGCGCAGGACTGACGCGCTTCGGAATGTGGCCTTCGAGACGCGTCCCTGCGGCCGCCTACGCCGCGTTCAGCCGCTCCAGTTCCGCCTCTTCGATCTCGTAGTTGCCGTAGACGTTCTGGACATCGTCTTCGTCGTCGAGGGCGTCGATCAGCTTCATCAGGGTCGCGGCGTCGTCGCCCGAGACCGGCGTCGTCGTCCCGGGCTTCCAGATGATGGCGGTGGATTTGGCGGGGCCGAGGCGCTCCTCCAGGGCGGCGGCGACATCAGTGAAGTCTTCCAGCGCGGTGGTGATCTCGTGGCCGTCCTCCTCGTCGGAGGTCACGTCCTGGGCGCCCGCTTCGATGGCCGCTTCGAACATGGCGTCCTCGGCGGCGGCCGCGTAGGGGTAGACGACCACGCCCACGCGCTGGAACATGAAGGCGACCGAGCCGGTCTCGCCCAGGTTGCCGCCGTTCTTGGAAAAGGCGGTGCGCACGTTGGCGGCGGCGCGGTTGCGGTTGTCGGTCAGCACCTCGACGATCAGGCCCACGCCCCCGGGGCCGAAGCCCTCGTAGCGGATCTCCTCGAGGTTGTCGGACTCGCCGGCCTGACCCTTCTTGATCGCGCGGTCGATGTTGTCCTTGGGCATCGACTCGGCCTTGGCGTTGGCGACGGCCAGGCGCAGGCGGGCGTTGGCGGCGGGGTCGGGTAGGCCGGCCTTGGACGCGATGGTGATGTCGCGCGAGAGCTTGGAGAACATCTTGGAGCGGATTTTGTCCTGCCGCCCCTTGCGGTGCATGATGTTCTTGAACTTGGAATGGCCGGCCATGGCGGGGTCGTCTCGGGCGTGGGCGCTGGGCGAGCGCCGGGTTGCGAGGGATCGGGCGGGGCTTTAGCGGAACGGCCTTCGCCTGTCATCTGTGGGCGCCGAACCGGCGGCGTCCTTGAAGCGTTAACCGTCACGGCCTAGGCTGTGAGCGGGGCCTGGGTGAGGATCACGGTGTTCATGTCGATCAAGCGCGACCGTCCGGAAGACGCGGTGAAGGACCTCTCCAGCTACCCGCCGGTCGACTACGAGGTGAGGCGGCGGCGGGTTGCGACGCAAGCCACCGGCGCGGTGGTGACCGGCGGGGCCATCGACGGCGGCCGGGTGACCGGGGCGGCGGCGCTGGCGCTGACCGCGATCGCGGCGGCGGCGGTGGGCGCGGCGGCGATCGGGGTGCTGGGGATCGGGCGGCTGCTGGTCGGCACGGCCAAGTTCCGCAGGGTCGAGATCGGCGAGCTGGTGGTGGGCAAGCTGAAGGTGCTCGAGACCCACTAGCGCCTATTCGGCGGCCACGGCCTCGGACGCCGTCGTTTCCGGAATCCACTCTTTCAGACGCCCGCCTATGCGTATGGGCTCGATCCTGAGCGCCAGGCCCGTGCGCGGGTCGGTCTCCACGAACACGCCGCAGACGGTGGCCGGGCCTTCGGCGGGTTTGTAGCGGCCGCCGGCGATGCGGGTGGTGAAGCGGCGCAGCGGCTCGTCCTTGTCGTTGCCGATCACGCTGTCGTAGTCGGCGCAGGCGCCGGCGTCGGTCTGGTAGGCCGCGCCCCCGGGCAGGATTTGAGCATCGGCGGTGGGCACGTGGGTGTGGGTGCCGACCACCAGGGAAGCACGGCCGTCGCAGAAATGGCCCATGGCCATCTTCTCGCTGGTGGCCTCGCAGTGCATGTCGACGATGATGGCGTCGGCGGCGGCGCCCAGCGGGCAGGCTTCGAGTTCGCGATCTACGGCGGCGAAGGGGTCGTCGAGCGCGTCCATGTGCACGCGGCCGAGCAGGTTGATCACCAGCACGCGCGAGCCGCGCTCGGTCTCGAACAGCTGGGCGCCGCGGCCGGGGGCGTGGGACAGGCGGGGGTAGTTGAGGGGGCGGATCAGGCGCGGCTCGCGTTCGATGTAGGTGAGCGCCTCCTTCTGGTCCCAGGAGTGGTTGCCGAGCGTAAGGCAGTCGGCGCCGGCGGCGAACAGCTCGCGCGCGGTGTTCTCGGTGATGCCGAAGCCGGCGGCGGCGTTCTCGGCGTTGATGACGACGAACTCGAGGTCGAGGCGGCGGCGGAGGGCCGGGAGGTGTTCGGCCAGGCCTTCACGGCCCGAGCGGCCGACCACGTCGCCAAAAAAACCGATACGCATTCAGGCTTTCGTCCGCACAGGGATGTACTCTTTCTCGGTCAGGATAGCGTCAAGCGGCCGGTCGTGTTCCTCCATCGGCACGCGCGCCACCTCTTGGCCGGCATAGGCGAGGCCCAGCGCGAAGACGGGGCCGGAGGCGTCGAGTGTCGCGAGGGTGCGGTCGAAGTAGCCGCCGCCCTGGCCCAGGCGCCCGCCCGAGCGGTCGAAGGCGAGGAGGGGGACGATCAGCAGGTCGGGACGCAGTTCCTCTGCGCCCGCAGGGGGCGCGGGGACGCCGAGATGGTCCGGCGCGTGGCCATGCCCCGCATCGGAGGCGCGGAACACCAGCGGCTGGTCGGGCCCTACCGTCACCGGAAGCGCAACGCGGGCTCCGGCCGCCTGGAACCGCGCCAGCAGCGCCGCCGGGTTTAGTTCGCCGCCGCGTGAAGCGTAGCCGCCGACGACCCTTGCTGTCCGCACGACCGGGTCCGGCAGCCGCTTGGCCGCGGCTTCGCCCGCGGTGGGGTCCTTCGCCGCCAGCGAACGTCGCAGCGCGCGCGCCTCCAGGCGCATGACGGCCTTGGCGGAGGCTGGCGAGGCGTGGACCATGCGCCCCCATAGCAGAGAAGATGAGGAGGGTGGCGGCGCCGCGAGGGCCGTGGAGGCGGTTCAATCCCCTCGGACCTGGATAACCAGGTGGGCGCCGTGTGCTCCAGGCCAGGGCCCGAACCAGGGACAGCTCCCGATCGAGATGATTAAGGTCCCCGGGATTAGGGCCTCCGACGAGAGCCGCAGCAAGACCCGCCGTGGAGAAAGGTAAGCCTGCGGGAGATCCATCTCAAGCTAGGCGGCGTCAGTCCCGACCTTCAGCACCACCTTGCCGAAGTGGCCGCCGGCTTCGAGGCGGGCGTGTGCGGCCTCAACGTCGGCCAGTGGGAACACGCTGTCGATCACCGGGCGGACCTTGCCGGCTTCGATCCAGGGCCAGACGGTTTGCTCCACGGCGCGGGCGAGCCGCGCCTTTTCGTCGGCTGGGCGGGCGCGGAGGGTGGAGCCGGTCAGGGTCAGGCGCTTGCGCATGATCAGGGAGAGGTCGACCTCGGCCTTGGCGCCGGTGAGGGTGGCGATCTCGACCAGGCGGCCGAAGGGCTTGAGGCAGCGCAGGTTGGCGGCGGTGAAGGCGGCGCCGACCATGTCGAGCGCCACGTCGGCGCCGCCGAAGCGTTCGACGGCGGGCTCGAAGTCTTCGGCTTGGCTGTCGATGGAAAGGTCGGCGCCCAGGACGTGCGCCTGGGCGGCCTTTTCGGGGCCGCGGGAGGTGGCGATCACGCGGGCGCCGGCGGCCTTGGCCATCTGGACGGCCATCACGCCGATGCCGGACGTAGCGCCGTGGACGAGCAGGGTCTGTTCTGCTTCCAGGCGAGCGATGTCGAAGACGTTCGCCCAGACGGTGAAAACCGTCTCGGGCAGGGACGCGGCCTGTTCCCAGTTCAGGCCAGGAGGGACCGGCAAGGCGTGCCGGGCGTCGACCACGGCGTATTGCGCGTAGCCGCCGCCGGGGAGCAGGGCGGTGACCGCGTCGCCCTCGCGCCAGCGACCGGCGCCGCGGCCGATCGCCGCGACTTCGCCGGCGATCTCCAGGCCAAGGGTGTCGGGGGCGCCGGGCGGCGGGGGGTAGAGGCCGTAGCGCTGGAGCAGGTCCGGGCGGTTCACGCCGGCGGCGCGGACGCGGACCAGCACCTGGCCTTCGGCGGGTTCTGGGATCGGAATCTCTTGCAGGATCAAGGGCGCTAGCTCGCCCTTAGGGGCTGGCGCCGCAGCCACGGCCGTCATCAATCCGTCGCCCATCGCCGATGAACCCTTGCCCTTTGCGCCTGTCGGGGGTTCAAATAGCGGCCGCGTTAAGGTCGGGCCAGTTGCAGCTTGGAGGAGCTTGGAGCTGATGGACGAACCGGTCGAGGTCCGGCGCGCGCGCGGGTGGGCTGTGAACGAGCTGCGCAAGGAGGACCTGGACCTCTACGGGCGCGACGAACTGGAGGAGCGGATCGAGCTGCTCCAGGCGGAGATCGCGCGGGTGCGGGGGCAACTCGACCGCAAGCGTTCCGGCTGGGAAGCGGCGGATGCGCTGTTCAGCCTGGGCGGCTGAGCGGCGGAAGGCGAAGTAGGGGACGGCAAACGGCGGGTTAACATCTGGCATGGGCGTTGCACTCCTCGCCCCTGTCTTTCGCTGACATCGCCGCGGCCGGAGAGGGGCTTTTATGAGTGATCTGGTCGTGGCCGCGGACTGGCGGATGAGCGTGGTCCAGGACTTCGCGGGCTCGGAGCTGTTCGACCGCACCTTCCAGGAGGGGATGGAGCTGGTCGAGGCCACCGCCGCCTACCTGGACGGCGAGGGGCGCCAGGAATCCAAGTTGCTGTCTCGCGCCGCGGCCCTGGCCTATGCGTCGGAGAGCATGCGGCTGACCACCCGGCTGATGCAGCTGGCCTCGTGGCTGCTGGTGCAGCGGGCGGTGCGCGAGGGCGACATGCGCGCCCACGACGCCTGCGAGGAGCGCTACCGCATCCGCCCCGACGCCGGCGCCGACCGCTCCGAGCACCCGGCGCTGCCGAAGGGGCTGCGGCAACTGCTGGAGACCACCGACCGGCTATTCGAACGGGTGCTGCACCTGGACCGGCGGATGTATCTGGAGCAGGCGCCGGACGCACTGACGCATCCGGTGCTGACGCAGATGGGGCGGATCGAGGCGGCGTTCGGGCGGGCGGGCTAAGGCTGTTCTACTCTAAAGATTGAGCAGCGCCGGGTCCCCGCCCTGGGCGGCGATGTTGACGCTGATGGCGCGTTCGACGGCGTAGCGGATCAGGGCGTGGGGGCCGCCGGCTTTGGGGCCGGTGCCGGAGAGGCCTTCGCCGCCGAAGGGCTGGACGCCGACCACCGCGCCGGTCATCGAGCGGTTGACGTAGAGGTTGCCGGCGGGGACCAGGCGGGCGACCTCGTGGTAGAAGCGTTCGATGCGGCTGTGGACGCCGAGCGTCAGGCCGTAGCGGCGGGCGGCGAGTTGGCCGGCGACCTCCTCCAGCTTGTCCGGATCGTAGCGGACGACGTGCAGGATCGGGCCGAAGACCTCGCGCTCCATGAAGTCGGCGTGGGGGATCTCGGCCAGGACGGGGCCGAAGTAGACGCCGTTGGAGAGGGCGGCGGGGACCTCCAGCTTCCTGATCACCCTGGCTTCGCGGCGGAGCTTTTCCTCGTGCGCCTCAAGGGCGGCGCGGGCCTCCTCGTCGATCACCGGGCCGACGTCGGTGACGGCGTCGGCGGGGTCGCCGATCACCAGGGTGTCCATGGCCCCGGCGATGCCTTCAATCAGGTCGTCGGCCGTGTCCCTGGGCACGAACAGCGCGCGGAGCGCCGAGCAGCGCTGGCCGGCGGAGCCGATGGCGGAGAGGACGACGTCGTCGATCACTTGTTCGCGCAGCGCGGTGGTGTCGACGAACATACCGTTCAGGCCGCCGGTCTCGGCGATGAAGGGGACGATTGGGCCCTGGCGCTCTGCGAGCGTACGGTTGATGCGCCAGGCGGTGTCGGTGCCGCCGGTGAAGGCGACGCCGTCGCAGCCTTCGTGGGCCGTCAGGCGGGCGCCGACGGTCTCGCCGCGACCGGGGACAAGGGCGAGCAGGCGGGGGTCGAGCCCGGCCTGGTGGTAGAGGCGCACGGCCTCCGCCGCGATCAGCGGGGTCTGCTCGGCGGGCTTGGCCAGGGCGGCGTTGCCGGCGGCCAGCGCGGCGGCGATCTGGCCGGTGAAGATGGCCAGCGGGAAGTTCCAGGGGCTGATGCAGACGAACACGCCGCGGCCGCGCAGTTGCAGCTCGTTGGTCTCGCCGGCGGGGCCGGTCAGCACCTCGCTATGGGTGAACTGCTGCTCGGCCAGGTGCGCGTAGTAGCGGCAGAAGTCGGCGGCCTCGCGCACCTCGGCGACGGCGTCCGGCAGGGTCTTGCCGGCCTCGCGGGAGAGGATGGCGATCAGGCGGTCTCGATTGGCTTCCAGCGTGTCGGCCATGGCGCGCAGGATCGGGGCGCGCTTGGAGCCGCCGATGTCGTCCCAGTCCCGTTGGGCTTCGCGGCCGAGGCGGAAGGCGAGGTCGATGTCGTCGGGTGAAGCTTCGCTGGTGACGCCGAGTATGCGGCGGCGGTCCACGGGGCTCTTAACTTCGGCAGGTTCCACGCCGGGGCGCAGTTCGCCACCGATGATGGGGCCGGAGGTCAGGCGCTCCTTGTCGATGGCGGCGACAGCGCGGCCGAGCCGCTCGCGTTCGTCCTCGATGGTCAAGTCTATGCCCTCGGAGTTGATGCGGCAGGCGCCATAAATGTTGGCGGGCGTGGGGATGCGCGGGTGCGGGCCGGGCTGGCGGCGCACCTCGGCGATTGGGTCGCCGACCACCTTTTCAGGCGGCACGCGGTCGTCCAGCAGCGCGTGGACGAAGGAGGTATTGGCGCCGTTCTCCAGCAGGCGGCGCACCAGGTAGGGCAGCAGGTCCTCGTGCCCGCCGACGGGCGCGTAGGCGCGCAGGGTGACCCCGCCGTAGGCCTGATCGGCGGCCTGGTAGAGGGCCTCGCCCATTCCGTGCAGGCGCTGGAACTCGACGCGGACCTTGGCCGCCTCGGCCATGCGGTGGACGGCGGCCAAGGTGTGGGCGTTGTGGGTGGCGAACTGGGAGTAGAGGTGGGGAGCGGCGCCGATCAGCGCCTGCGCGCAGACCAGGTAGCAGAGGTCCGTGGCGGGCTTGGTGGTGTAGACGGGGTAGTCGGGGCGGCCCGCGACTTGGCCGCGCTTGATCTCGGAGTCCCAGTAGGCGCCCTTGACCAGGCGGACCATCAGGCGCCGGCCGGACTCGCGGGCGAGCTGCTCCAGGCGGGCGATCACCTCGGGCGCGCGCTTCTGGTAGGCCTGGACGGCGAGGCCGAGACCCTTCCAGGCGCCGAGTTCGGGTTCGCGCGCCAGCCGGTCCAGGAGCTTCAGCGACAGGATGAGGCGGTCGGCTTCCTCGGCGTCGATGGTGAAGTTGAGGTCGTGGGCGGCGGCCAGCTTGGCCAGGCGCAGGGTGCGCGGATAGAGCTCGGCCCAGACGCGCTCTTCCTGCTCGGCCTGGTAGCGCGGCGACAGGGCCGAGAGCTTGACCGAGATGCCGTGGCCGGTCTCGGGCCCCTTGCGGTTGGAGGCGCGGCCGACCGTCTCGATGGCGTCGGCGTAGGCGCGTTCGTAGCGGTCGGCGTCGTGCTCGGTGCGGGCGCCCTCGCCCAGCATGTCGAAGGAGCACATGTAGCCGTCGTTGCGGGCGCGCTTGAGCGCCGCCTCGATGGTCCGGCCGAGCACGAATTGCTCGCCCATGATCTTCACCGCCTGGCCGACGGCGGCGCGGATCACCGGCTCGCCGAGACGGCCGGCCACGCGGGTGAGGAAACCGGGCAGGTCACGGCGGGCCTGCTCGTCCACGTCCACGAGGCGGCCGGTCAGCATCAGGCCCCAGGTGGAGGCGTTGACGAACAGGCTGTCGGACTGGCCGAAGTGGCTGCCCCAGTCGGCCGAGCCGATCTTCTCCGCGATCAGCCGGTCGCGGGTGTCGTCGTCGGGCGTGCGCAGCAGCGCCTCGGCCAGGCACATCAGGGCCAAGCCCTCGCGGGTGCCGAGGGAGAATTCCTGAAGGAAGCTTTCCACCACCCCGTGGCGTTGAGCGGCGGAGCGGGCGCCGCGCACCAGCCGCACGGCCTCGGCCTTCACCGCCTCGTCGGCGGCGTCGTTTAGCGGGTTGCGGCGGAGCAGGTCGGCGACCGTTTCGGCTTCGTCCCGGTATTTGACCGCGTCGATGGCGTCCCAGTCGATCGGCGTCTCGGGCGCGGGGGCGAGGGCCAGGCTCATGGCGGGGATATAGCGGCTGGGCAGCCTCGCCGAAACGTCTAAGCCAGAGGCTTGGGAAACCCGCCCGCCCGCGAAACCGCCGAAGTCGGGGGATGGCCGATCTTGCCGGCAATCCAGTGGGCCGTGTCGATCAGGCCGTCGAGATCGTAGCCGGTGTCGAAGCCGGCGCGCTCGAGCATGTAAACCAGGTCCTCCGTGCCGACGTTGCCGGTGGCGTTCGGGGCGAAGGGGCAGCCGCCGATGCCGCCGCAGGAGGCGTCCAGGATGTCGACGCCGGCCTCGATGCCCGCAAAGGCGTTGGCGAGGCCGGTGTTGCGGGTGTCGTGGAAATGCAGGCGCAGGCGGGCGTCCGGGGCGGCGGCTTTGGCGGCCTCCACGCGGGCGCGGACGGTCCAGGGGTCGGCGACGCCGATGGTGTCGGCGAGCGCGATCTCGCGGTAGCCGAGGGCGGCGATGTCGCGGACGATCGCAACCACCTGGTCCTGCGAGACCTCGCCATCGAACGGGCAGCCCCAGACGACCGAGATGGTGGCCGACAGCATGGGGCCGCCTTCGCCGGCGCCCCTGATGTTGTGGGCGCGCTCGGCGATGTCGGCGAGCATGTCGAGCTGGTCGGCTACCCCCATACCCTGGTTCTTGAGCCCGAAGCCATCGGTGGCGGCGACGGAGACGTTGACCTCGTCCACGCCGGCGGCGACGGCCCGGTCCCAGCCTTTGAGGTTCAGGACCAGGCCGATGCGAGAGCGGCCTTCCTCGCGCGGCAGGGCGGCCATCACCTCTTCGGCGCCGGCCATTTGCGGGACGCGGCCGGGGTGAACGAAGGACACAGCTTCGATCCGGCGGGCGCCGCAGGCCTCCAGGCGGCGGACGAACTCAACGCGGTCCTGCGGCGGCAGCACCGCGCGTTCGTTCTGGAGACCGTCGCGGGGCCCGACTTCGACGATCTCGATGCTGCGGCTCAAGGCTGGGCTCCGACGAGGCTGACGCCCGAGCGATATAGGATGAGGTCGACCGGATCGCCCTTGGAGTAGTTGAGCCCGCGCACGCGCGCGGCGGGGCGGGCGGTGACGTCGAGGTCTTTGAGCGCGTCCAGGAAGGCGGGCAGCTGACCGGCCTCGACCAGGGCGGGACGGCCCTCGGCGATGGCCTGAGCGGCGCCCCTGCCGTCGGTGAGTTCGGTGGGGGTGCCGAGCTTGAACACCATGCTGGGCTCGGCGAAACCGGCGACCGCGACGGGACCGGGCGTCATGCCGTCGCGGGGGTCGAGATTGGCGGCGTTCAGCGCCTTGAAGGTGCGCCGGGCGATCCAGAGGGGCTCCAGCCGGGGGGCCACGGCGGCGGCCGCCAGCCCGTGGGCCACGACGGTCAACGCGCCGGCCGACAAGACGGCCGCGGCGGGGCGGCGGACCAGCAGCAGGATCGCGCCCGCGAGGCCGGCGGCCAGAAGGAAGCCTCCGGCGACCCAGGCCCAGGCCGCGGCGGAGACTCCGCCGTAGGTCCTGGCGGCGTAGTGCACGCCGATGGCCGCGGCGATGGCCACGAGCAGTCCCAGCGCCGCGCCCGACCAGCGCGTGATCCGCCGCAGGCGCACCGGCAGCGCCGCAACGGCGAGCCAGGCCACCGCGCCGTAGAGCGGCAGGGTGTAGTGGGGGAGCTTGGTCGGGAAGATCTCGAACAAGAGCCAGGAAGGGATCAGCCAGGCGAGGGCGAAGCGAACGCCGGGATCGCGGCGCCGGCGCCAGGCGATCAAGGCCGCGGCCGGCAGGAGGAAGGTCATGGGGAAGGAGAGCAGCGGCAGGAGCGCGGTGTGCAGGCCGGGCGGCGCGCCGTGGCTTTCCTGGCCCCCCGTGGCGAGCTTGCCCAGCATGTCGCCCCCCACCGCGCCGGCCCAGAAGGCGCCGTCGGTAGCCACCGTGATCGCCCAGGCCCAGGGGATGCACAACAGCGCCACCAGGACGAAGCCCCAGCCGAAGCCGAGGTGGCTGAGCCACCCCGCTCTGCGGTCCCAGGCCCAGAGCGCCAGGACCGTGAGACCCGCGACCATGGGCCCGATCGGGCCCTTGATCAGGATCGACACCGCGAGCGCCCACCAGAACACCCACTTGGTTCCGGCGTAGGCGGGCACGTCCTGCCTGGAGGCGCCGTAGAGCCGCGCAAGCGCCGCCATCGCCAGGGTGAGCGCGCCGCAAAGCGCTGCGTCGGCCTTGGCGATGAAGGCTTCGGTGGAGAGCAGCAGGCAGGCGCCGAAGAGCGCGCCGGCGATGAAGCCGCGCCTGTGGCCGAAGAAGCCCGAGGCGCCCCAGGCGCAAGCGGCGGCGGCGACCATCGCGCCTAGCAGCGAGGGCAGCCGATAGGGCCAGATCTGGCGCGCGTCGGAATTGGAGAAGGCGCTGACGCTGAAGGCCTGGAGCCAGTAGACGCCGACCGGCTTCTTGTGGCGCGGCTCGCGCTGGAAGTTGATCGAGGTGATGTCGCCGGTCTCGGCCATCTGGGCCGACGCCTGGGCGAAGCGCGCCTCATCTCGGTCCAGCACGGGCATGGCGATCAGCCCCGGCAGCCCCGCGAGCATGGCGACCACCGCCGCCAGCAGCGGGCCACGCCAGGCGGCGGTCCAGCGGTCGGGGTCGAGCTTCACCACTGCGAAGGCATACCATGCTTCCCGACTAGGGAATGCTCAGGCGCGCGGGTGTGCGCGTTCGTAGGCGGCGAGCAGGCCGGCGGCGTCAACGGCGGTGTAGCGCTGGGTGGTGGAGAGCGAGGCGTGGCCGAGCAGTTCCTGAATCGAGCGGAGGTCGGCGCCGGCGCCCAGCAGGTGGGTGGCGAAGGAGTGGCGCAGCGCGTGGGGGGTGGCGGAGTCGGGCAGGCCGAGGCGGCCGCGGAGGTTCTGGAGGGTGGCCTGGGCGTGGCGGGGCGAGAGCGGTCCGCCGCGTTTGGCGCGGAACAGCGGATCCTTGCGAGATAGGGCGAAGGGGAGTTCGGCGGCATAGGCTTCGATGGCGGCGGCGACGGCGGGGAGGACGGGCGCCACCCGGGTCTTGGCGCCCTTGCCAGTGATGCGGAGTGTCTGGCCGAGCGGCAGGTCGGCGGCGGTGAGCGACAGGGCTTCGGAGATGCGCAGGCCGCAGCCGTAGAGCAGGGTCAACAGGGCGGCGTCCCGAGCGGCTTCCCAGGGTTCGCGGTCGAAGTCGGCTTCGGCCTCGGCGATCAGGCCGCGCGCCTGGTCCTCGCTGATGGGACGGGGGGCTCCGGGCTTCACCTTCGGGCCGCGCACCAAGGTGAGGGCGGCGTTGGCAAGGCCATAGCGGCGGTCGAGGAAAGCGTGGAAGCTGCGCACCGAGGACAGCAGCTGCGAGAGGCTGCGCGGCGACAGGGGGCGCTCGCCCGAGCGGCGTTCGGCCAGGAAGGCGCGGACGTCGGCGGCGGGGAGGTCGGCGAGGTCGGCCGTGGCCACGGGTCCGCCGCGGTGCCCCTCCAGGAAGGCGATGTAGCTGGAGACGTTGTCGGCGTAGGCGCGCACGGTGCGGGGCGAGGCGCGGCGCTCTTGCGTGAGGTAGGCGAGCCAGGCCGCCAGCGCCTCCCTCGCTGTTCTTGGCGGTCCCCCGGCTGGCGACACGAAATCCTCGTCCTTCGACAGGCTCAGGATGAGGATTTCGTATGGGAAAGCTTAATTAGACCTCACCCTGAGCCTGTCGAAGGACGAGGGCGGACCAAGGGCCTCTACAGGATCGACTGCCCGGTGCCGGCCCAGTCGCGGGTGAATTCATCAAGCCCGCGCTCGGTTAACGGGTGCTTGAACAGGGACTGGAACACCGCCGGGGGGATGGTGGCGCAGTCGGCGCCGGCTAGCGCGGCTTCCTTTACGTGCGCTGCGTTGCGGATCGAGGCGGCAAGGATTTCGGTGTCGAAGCCGTAGTTATCGTAGATGGCGCGGATTTCAGTGATCAGCTCCATCCCTTCCGCGCCGTGGTCGTCGAGGCGGCCGATAAACGGCGAAATGTAGCTGGCGCCGGCCTTGGCGGCGAGCAGCGCCTGGGCGGCGGAGAAGCACAGGGTGACGTTGGTCTGGATGCCCCGCGCGCCAAACTCGCGTGTGGCGGTCAGGCCTTCGCGGGTCAGCGGGACCTTGACCACGATGTTGGGGGCGATTTGCGCCAGCCGCTCGCCCTCGGCCAGCATCTGGTCGGTTTCGACGGCGGCGACCTCTGCGGAGACCGGGCCCTCGACCGCCTCGCAAATCTCGGCGATGACCTCCAGCATGTTGCGGCCGGACTTGGCGATCAGCGAGGGGTTGGTGGTCACCCCGTCCACCAGCCCCGTGGCGGTGAGGTCGCGCAGGAGCGCCACGTCGGTGGTGTCGAGGAACAGCTGCATGGGGGCCTCCGGCGGTCGGGCGCTTCTAACGGCCCCAGCGTTGCTCCGCCACTGCTCCAGAGAGGGTGCGTGACCCGCGTCGCGTGCGTGCTGCTGCCGCTGCCGGTGCCGGAAGCGTTCGACTACGCCGAGCCGGAGGGGATGGGGCTCAGGCCCGGCGAGATCGTTATCGTGCCGCTGGGGCCCTCGCGGGTGCAGGGAGTGGTGCAATCGCTGAAGCCCGGCCACGGCCACAACCGGCCGCTCAAGGCGGTGCTGGCGCGGGCGGACGAGCCGCCGCTGCCGCCCAGGACGCTGGAGTTCGTGGAGTGGGCGGCGCGCTACTCGGCCGACATTCCTGGCGCCGCGCTGGCCATCGCTCTGAGGGGCGCGCGGGCGCCCAAGCCCCGGCCGCGAAGGGTGGTGGTCACGACGGGAGCCGCGCCTGCTCGGATGACGCCGGCGCGCGACAAGGTGCTGGCGGCGGCGGGCGAGTTCGAGTTCACGCCCGCGGAGCTGGCGGAGCGGGCGGGGGTCTCCGCTGGCGTGATCAAGGCGTTGGCGGACGAAGGCGTTCTGCGGGTGGAGACACGGGAGGCGGCGCCTGCCTTCGAGCCGCCCGACCCGCACCTGCCGGGACCGACTTTGAACGAAAGCCAGGCCGCCGCCGCCCAGGCGCTGCGGGCGTTGCTGGACGAAGGAGGCTTCCAGGCCGCGCTGCTCGACGGCGTCACGGGATCGGGCAAGACCGAGGTCTATCTGGAAGCCGCCGCCCATACGCTGGCCGCCGATCCGCAGGCGCAGGTGCTGATCCTGCTGCCTGAGATCGCGCTCACCCAGCGGGTGATCTCGCGGCTGGCGGAGCGGTTCGGGGCGGAGCCGGGGGAGTGGCATTCGGCGGTCTCGCCGCCCCGGCGCCGGCGGGTGTGGGAGGCGGTGGCGTCAGGCGGATGCCGCGTCGTGATCGGCGCGCGCTCGGCCCTGTTCCTGCCGTTCCGGCGCCTGCGGCTCCTGGTGATCGATGAGGAGCACGACGCCTCCTACAAGCAGGAGGAGGGCTTCATCTACCAGGCCCGCGACATGGCCGTGGCGCGCGCCAGCATCGAGGGTGCGGCGGTCGTGCTGGCTTCGGCGACGCCGTCGCTGGAGAGCCTTTGGAACGCGGAGCTTGGGAAATACCGCTGGCTGCGGCTGGGAACGCGGCATGGTTCGGCGCGGATGCCGGAAGTCAGGCTCATCGACCTGCGCGAGGCGCCGCCCGAGTCCGGCCGCTGGCTGTCGCCGCCCCTCGTGGCCGCCATGGCTCAGACGCTGGAGCGCAGCGAGCAGACGCTGCTGTTCCTCAACCGGCGCGGCTATGCGCCGGTGGTGCTCTGCCGCGCCTGCGGGGAGCGGCTGTGCGCGCCCGACACCCAGAGCTGGCTGGTCGAGCACCGGTACACCGGGCGGCTAATCTGCCACCTGACCGGCTACTCGATGGCCAAGCCAGACAAGTGCCCGCACTGCGGCGCGAAGGACTCGCTGGTGTCGGTGGGGCCGGGCGTTGAGCGGGTGGAGGAGGAGGCGCGCGGCCTGTTTCCCGAGGCGCGGATCGCCGTCTTCTCCTCCGACACGGTGATGGACGCCGAGGGCGCGCGCCGGCTGATCGGCGAAATGGAAGCCGGTGAGATCGACATACTGGTCGCCACGCAGGCGGCGGCCAAGGGGCACAACTTCCCGCACCTGACGCTGGTCGGGGTGGTGGACGCGGACCTCAGCCTGCGCGGCGGCGACCTGCGCGCGGGCGAGCGCACCTACCAGCTGCTGGCGCAAGTCGCCGGGCGCGCGGGACGAGCGGAGCGGCCAGGACGCGCGCTACTGCAGACCTGGACGCCCGATCACCCGGTGATGGCGGCGCTGACGGCGCAGGATCGGGACACCTTCGTCCAGGCAGAACTAGGCGAGCGGGAGATGGCGGGATTGCCGCCCTTCGGACGGCTTGCGGCGGTGATCCTGTCCAGCGCGAATCCCCAGGCGCTGGAGGCCTACGCCCGCGCGCTGGCCGCGGCCGCGCCGAACACCGAGGGGCTGGAGGTCTACGGGCCGGCTGACGCGCCGCTGGCGCTGATCCGCGGCCGCCGGCGGAAGCGTTTCCTCGTCCGCGCCAACCGGAAGGTGGACCTGCAGGCCTACCTCTCCACCTGGCGCGCGCGCGCTAAGCCGCCCTCCAGCGTGCGGATGGTGATCGACGTCGATCCCTACAGTTTTCTGTAGCCGTTGCGTCTTCCGGCGAGGCTGCGGTAGCCTGCGTTCACCGGGCACAGGCAGACGCCCGGACAGGCGCACCGTGCGTCCAAGCTCTGCTCCGACAGCTGTTGGAGAAGACTATGGCCGCAAACCTTCGTTCCCATCCGGACCTGCTCGCGCTTTCGGCGGGCGACATTGGCGCCGTGCTGAAGCCGCGTGTTTGTCTCGACGCCCTGCGCGAGGCCTATGCGGCGCTCCATAGCGACACTGGAGCGCGCCCAAGCTCCGTCGAACTCCGCGCCGCGAGAGGCACGTTTCACGTCAAGGCGGGGATGGAACCGGGCAGGCGCGAAGTCTTGGCGGCCAAGCTCAACGCCAACTTTCCACGCAACCCGGAGAAGGGCCTGCCGACGATCCAGGGCGTGCTGCTGCTGTTCGACGCCACCAATGGAACGCCGCTGGCGATGATGGACTCGGGCGAACTGACCGCCTGGCGCACGGCGGCCGCGACCGCCCTGGCGGCCATTCACGGCGCATGCTCACAAAGCAGAACCGCGACCATCATCGGCTGCGGCCGTCAGGCGGCTCACCAACTGGCGGCAATCGCCGATGTCCTCCCGCTCGAAACCATTTACGCCGTCGACAGCGCGCCGGACCGGAGCAGGGCCTTCGCCGCCCGGCAGGAGGGTTTGCTCAATCTGGACATTCTGCCTGTTGCCGATCCAGCCGACGCGACTCTGGCCAGCGACGTGATCCTCACCTGTACGACAGCCAGCAAGCCTGTGCTGACGCCGGCGATGACGCGGGCGGGAACCTTCATTGCCGCCGTGGGCGCCGACAACCCGCGAAAGCAGGAGCTGGACCCGGCGCTGTTCAGAGGCGCGGCGGTGATCGTCGATGATTTCGACGCCTGCGCCAGGAACGGCGAACTGTTCCATGCGCTGGAGGCGAAAACGATAAGGCCCGAGCAAGTCCGAGCGGACCTCGCGGCGCTGGCGGCGGACGCGGGGACCGGGCGCGCCAGCACCGAGGAGATCGTCATCTACGACTCCGTCGGCGTGGGCATACAGGACGTGGCCGTGGCCAAGGCTGCATGGCGAGCCGCCGTCGCCAATGGCAAGGGTGTGCGGCTGTCGCTCGACTAGCTCGGTCCGCCATCGTTGACGTGGCGAAGCGGCTCCTCACGGCCTATCTGCCATTCAGCCGAGAAGGAGGCTCCCCTGCCGCACGCCCACGCCTACGCCGCCCCCGCGCCGGACCAGCCGCTCGGGCCGTGGAGCTTCGACCGGCGTGAGCCCGGCCCCGGCGACGTGGAGATCGGCATCCGCTACTGCGGCGTCTGCCACTCCGATCTGCACACCGCGCGCAGCGAGTGGCCCGGCACCGTTTACCCTTGCGTCCCTGGTCATGAGATCGTCGGCCACGTCACGCGCGTCGGCGACAACATCAGTAAGTTCAGGGTTGGAGACGCCGTGGGCGTCGGCTGTATGGTCGACAGCTGCCTCAGCTGCGCCAGCTGCCGCGAAGGCCTGGAGCAGTACTGTGAAGTGGGCATGACCGGCACCTACGGCGGCATCGAAAAGGAGACCGGAGAACCGACCAAGGGCGGCTATTCCGACCTGATCGTAGTGCGCGAGGAATTCGTGCTGCGCATCCCCGAGGGCATGGATCTGGCCGCCGCCGCGCCGCTGCTGTGCGCGGGCATCACCACCTACTCGCCGCTGCGCCACTGGAAGGTGGGCCCGGGGCAGAAGGTCGGCGTCGTCGGTCTGGGCGGTCTCGGCCATATGGCGGTGAAGCTGGCAAGCGCCATGGGCGCCACGGTGGTCATGTTCACAACCTCGCCGGAGAAGGGCGCGGACGCGCGCCGTCTGGGCGCGGCGGAGGTGGTGGTGTCGCGCAACGCCGAGGAGATGGCGGCGCAGGCGGACAGCTTCGACTACATCCTCGACACCGTTGGGGCGCCCCACGACCTGAACGCCTATTTGGCCCTGCTGAAGCGTGACGGCACCCTGACCATCCTCGGAGGTTCGCCGGAGCCGCACACCTCGCCCGAGCCGTTCAACCTGATCATCAAACGCCGCTCGCTGACCGGGTCAGTGATCGGCGGCATCGCCGAAACCCAGGAGATGCTCGACTTCTGCGCGGCCCACGGCATCACCGCAGACATCGAGATGATCCCGATCCAGCAGATCAACGACGCCTACGAGCGGATGCTGAAGAGCGACGTGAAGTATCGTTTCGTCATCGACATGGCTTCGTTGAACGCCGCCTAAGTCGGTCGGCCTTCGTCGGGGAAAGTGGCCTTTCGGGCCCGCGCCTTGCGCCCGTCCGACAGCAGGTTGAGGCCTTCAATGAAGGCCGAGAAGGCCATGGCCGCGTAGATGTAGCCCTTGGGCACGTGCACGCCGAAGCCGTCTGCGATCAGCACCATGCCGATCATCAGCAGGAAGCCCAGCGCCAGCATCACCACGCCAGGATTCTGCTCGATGAACCGCGCCAGGGGGCCGGCGGCGACCATCATCAGGGCCACCGCGGTAATCACGGCGGCGAACATGATCGGCAGGTGGTCGGTCATGCCGACCGCGGTCAGGATCGAGTCGATCGAGAAGACCAGGTCGAGCAGCAGGATCTGCACGATGGCCGCGTCGAAGTTCAGGGTCACGGCCTCTGCCGGGGTGAACATGTCGGGGCCGTGGTCGGCGTCGACGTTGTGGTGGATCTCCTTGGTCGCCTTCCACACCAGGAACAGGCCGCCGGCGATCAGGATCAGGTCGCGCCAGGAGAAGGAGGTCTCGAACGCCGGCTCCCCGTGCGCATCGACCGGCCCGGTGACGCCGAGGTCGACCACCGTGGCCGTCAGCCCCACCAGCCAGGCGATCGCGCCTAAAAGCGCCAGGCGCATCACCAGCGCCAGGCCGATGCCCAGGCGCCGGGCCGAGCGGCGCTGATGCTCGGGCAGCTTGTTGGTGAGGATGGAGATGAAGATCAGGTTGTCGATCCCCAGCACCACCTCCATCACGATCAGGGTGGCCAGTGCCGCCCAGGCGGCGGGGTCGGCGAGCAGGGCGGCGATGTCCATTGCGTCTCCGGCTTGAGCGTGGCGGCGCCCTCTATGTAGGGCTCATTGCGGCGCCTCAACCCCCGGCCCTCGCATCGACGCGGTGGGCGGCGGCCCCTATAGGCACGCTAATCCGAGCCGGACCCCGCCATGACCGAACTGTTCACCGCCGACGCGCTGGCGAGCTTCGCCGCACTGACCTTCCTCGAGATCGTGCTCGGCATCGACAACATCGTCTTCCTGGCGGTGGCGGTGGGCCGCCTGCCGACCGACCAGCAGAAGCGCGGGCGGATCCTCGGCCTGTGGATGGCGATGTTCCTGCGCATCGCCATGCTGTTCGGCCTGGTGCTGATCACGCGGATGGAGTCGGAGCTGTTCTCGGTCTTCGGCCACGGGGTCACCATCCAGGACCTGGTGCTGATCGCGGGGGGGCTGTTCCTGCTGGCCAAGGGCACCATGGAGGTCCACCACGAAATCGAGGGTGAGCAGGACGAGAACCATGCCGTAGGAGGCGCCACCGCCTTCGCCGCGGCGATGGTGCAGATCGGGGTGATCAACATCGTCTTCTCGTTGGACAGCGTGATCACCGCCATCGGCATGACCAATGTGGTGCCGATCATGATCGCGGCGGTGGTGGCCTCGACCCTGGTGATGCTGCTGTTCGCCAAGCCGGTGGCCGATTTCATCGAGAGCCGGCCCACCACCAAGATGCTGGCGCTGTCGTTCATCCTGCTGATCGGGGTGGCGCTGATCGCCGATGGCTTCGGCTTCCACCTGCCACGCGGCTACCTCTACTTCTCCATCGCCTTCTCGCTGTTCGTGGAGGTGCTCAACATCCTCTGGCACCGCAGCCGCCGGAGGGTGAAGGCGGCGCGGGGCGGTTGAACGGCTCCGCCCCCATCGCCATAACCGCCGCATGAACGCCCCGGCTCCTAAGCGGCTCTTCATCAAGACCTACGGCTGTCAGATGAACGTCTACGACAGCGAGCGCATGGCCGACGTCCTGCGCCCGCTGGGCTACGCCTTGAGCGAGGAGGCGGAGGGGGCGGACCTGGTGGTGCTCAACACCTGCCACATCCGCGAGAAGGCGGCGGAAAAGGTCTACACCGAACTCGGCCGCATCAAGCAGATGAAGCGGCGCAAGGAGGAGGCTGGCGGCGGCTCGACCACGGTGGTGGTGGCCGGGTGCGTGGCCCAGGCCGAGGGCGAGCAGATCATGGCGCGGGCGCCGGTGGTGGATTTGGTGGTGGGGCCGCAGTCCTACCACAAGCTGCCGGAGCTGATCGCCCGCGCCAGCCGCGCGACCGGGGAGCGGCTCTCGGTGGACTTCGCGCCCGAGGACAAGTTCGACGCCCTACCCGAGGCGCGCGAAGCGGGGGGCGTCACTGCCTTCCTGACGGTGCAGGAGGGCTGCGACAAGTTCTGCACCTTCTGCGTGGTGCCCTACACGCGCGGCGCCGAGTATTCGCGGCCGGTCGAGGCCATCGTGGCCGAGGCCGAGCGGCTGGCGGCGCGGGGCGTGCGCGAGGTCACCCTGCTCGGTCAGAACGTCAACGCCTACGCGGGCGAGGGCGGGTTGGCGGGGTTGATCCGGCGGCTGGCGACGATCCCCGGCCTCGACCGCATCCGCTACACCACCAGCCATCCGCGCGACATGGACGACGCCCTTATCGCCGCCCACGGCGAGGTGGAGGCGCTGATGCCCTACCTGCACCTGCCGGTCCAGGCGGGTTCGGACCGCATCCTGCGGGCGATGAACCGTGGCCATACGGCCGAGCACTACCTGCGCCTCGTTGAACGCATACGCGCGGCGCGGCTGGACCTGGCGCTCAGCGGCGACTTCATCGTCGGCTTCCCCGGTGAGAGCGAGGCGGATTTCGAGGCCACGCTGAGCCTGGTCCGCGAGGTCGGCTACGCCTCGGCGTTCTCGTTCAAGTATTCGCGCCGGCCGGGCACGCCGGCGGCCTCCATGCACGCCCAGGTGGCCGAGGAGGTGAAGGCGGAACGGCTCGCGCGGCTGCAGGGACTGCTGGAGGAGCAGCAGCGGGCGTTCAACGCCTCGGCCGCCGGGCGCACCCTGCCGGTGCTGTTCGAGAAACCCGGCCGCCACCCGGGCCAGCTGATCGGGCGCAGCCCCTATCTCCAGGCGGTGCACGCGCGGGCGCCGCAACGACTGCTCGGGCGGATCGTTCCGGTGAGGATCGAAGGCGCGGGCAGGAACAGCCTGGCCGGCGCGCTGGAACTGGAAGCCGCTTGAGTCCGACCCAGAACGAGGAATTCCTGCCGCTCAGCGAGACGGCCTCGCGCGCCGTGGCCGGGCCGCAGAGCCGTCACGCGGCGCTTCTGGAGGACGCCTTCCACGTGCTGGTGGAGACGCCGGGCGGTGGGGTCTCGTTGCGCGGCGACCGCAAGGGCCGCACCGCGGCCAAGCGGGCGATCGAGACGCTGGCCGTGCGCGCGGACGCGGGCGCGGAGGTGACCGAGGCGGACGTGCGGGTGGCGGTGTCCTCCGCCCGCACGGGCGACGGACCGGCGCATGGGCCCGTGTTGCCGGTCGGCCGGCGAGGCGTGATCGGACCGAAGACGGCGGCCCAGGCGCGGTATCTGGAGATGCTCGGCCGTTGCGAGCTGGTGTTCGGCCTCGGCCCCGCCGGCACCGGCAAGACCTTCCTGGCGGTGGCGCACGGGGCTGGGCTGCTGCTGCGCGGCGAGGTGGACAGGCTGATCGTCACCCGCCCCGCCGTGGAGGCCGGCGAGCGGCTGGGGTTTCTCCCGGGCGACCTGACCGAGAAGGTCGACCCCTACATGGCCCCCGTCTGGGAGGCGCTGACCGACATCGTCGGGCCCGAACAGCTGCGCCGCCGCCGCGACCGGGGCGAGATCGAGGTCGCGCCGATCGCCTTCATGCGCGGCCGCACCCTGAACCACGCCTTCGTCATCGTCGACGAGGCCCAGAACGCCTCGCGCCTGCAGCTGAAGATGGTGCTGACCCGCCTGGGCGAAGGCGCCCGCATGGCGGTGACCGGCGACCCCAGCCAGACCGACCTGGTCAACCCGCGCGACTCCGGCCTGTCCCACGCGGTCGGCTTGCTCGAGGGGGTGAAGGGCGTCGGCATCGCCCGGTTCGCCGCCGAGGACGTGGTCCGCCACCCGCTGGTGGAGCGCATCGTGCGCGCCTACGACGCCGAGGCCGCCCGCGCGCTCGGCCAGCCGAGGGAGATGGGATGAGCCTCACCGGCGCCCTCCTGGAGCGGCCGGCGCTGCCCTTCGTGGTGCGCGACGTGCCGCTCGGCGACGGCCGCCGCCTGCGTGTGGCGCAATACGGCGAGGGCCGGCCGATCGTGCTCATCCACGGCGCCTTGGTGGACGGCCGCGACTGGTTGACCGGTTCCGCCGCAGCTCTGCGGGATATGGGCCGGCTGCTCGTCGTCGACCGCCCCGGCCATGGCGGCAGCACTCGGCCCCGGTTCGAGGCCGACCCGCACGCCCAGGCCGCGCAGCTGCGCGCTGGGTTGCGCCAGATAGGGGTGGATCGGCCGGTGCTGGTCGGCCACTCGTTGGGCGCGGCGGTTTCACTGGCGTTCGCCGCGGATTTTCCCGAGGAGGTGGCGGGGCTGGCGCTGGTCGCGCCCATCGCCTTTCCCGAGGTGCGCCCGATCGAGCACGGCTACCTGGCCCCGCGCGCCGCGCCGGTCGCTGGCCCGATGCTGTCGGCGCTCGGCCGCTCCACCACCGATCCCGCCTTTTGGGTGACCGTGCGCAAGCTGATGTTCTCGCCACAGGAGCCTACCGCAGCGTGGCTGGCCGCCTTTCCCGCTTCGGAGGTCACACGGCCCGAGAAGCTGGTCGCAGAGGGCGAGGACGCCGCCGCCATGTTCCCTGGTTCGCCGGGGTCGGTGATCGCCTACGACCGGATCACGGCGCCCACGGTCGTGCTCACCGGGGACCGGGACAAGGTCGCCGACCCGAACCGCCATGCCCGTCCCCTTTCGCGACGCCTGGCCCAGGCGGAGCTGCGGGAGTTCGAAGGCGTGGGCCACATGCTCCACCACGTCCGCGCCGAGGCCGTAGCCGGCGCGGTTCGCGACCTGCTCTCCCGGCCATGATCGAGGTGGAGATCGAGGACGAGGCTTGGCTCGCTGATCTGCCGAACGCGGAGGCTGTGGCGGCGCAGGCGGCTGAGATAGCTCTTCAATCCGCTCATCCCGGCGGTGATCTGGTAACCGTTCTCTTGACCTCCGATGAGGCCGTGCGGGACCTCAATGCCCGCTTCCGCGGCAAGGATGCGCCCACCAATGTACTCTCCTTCCCCGCGCCCCAGAGCGCGCGGCCCCATCTTGGCGACATCGCCCTGGCTTACGGCGTGTGCGCGCGCGAGGCCGGTGATCAGGGCAAGCCGCTGGCGCACCACCTTGCGCACCTCGTGGCGCACGGGGTGCTGCATCTGCTAGGCTACGACCACGAGCGGGAGGAGGAGGCCGTGGAGATGGAGGCGCTGGAGCGGCGCATCCTGGCCGGCCTCGGAGTCCCGGACCCTTACGAGGCCGCCGCCTGAGCATGAGCGCCGACGATCGAAGTCCCGCCTCCGGCCGCGCGGACAAGGCGCCGCCCTCGTTCCTCGAGCGCCTGCGCCACGTGTTCGCGCCCGAGCCGCCGCCCCGCGCCGCCGGGGAGAACGGCGAGGACGGCCCCCACCACGCCAGCGATCTCGTCGATCAGGCCGAGGCGTTCCAGACCCTGCGTGTCTCCGACGTCATGACCCCCCGCGCCGACATCGTCGCGCTGGAGCTGTCGACACCGTTCGAGGAGGTGGTGCGCCAGTTCGCCGAGTCCGAGCACTCGCGCATGCCGGTCTACCGCGAGACCCTCGATGAGCCCGTGGGCGTGGTCCACATCAAGGACGTGTTCAAGCTGCTGCAGCCGCACGGCGCCATGGCCCCGCCGGCTCTGGACGAGCGGGTGCTGCGGCGGCTCAGGCGCGAGGTACTCTATGTGCCGGCTTCGATGCGCGCGGCCGACTTGCTGCTGCGCATGCAGGCGCGGCGCATCCACATGGCTTTGGTGATCGACGAGTTCGGCGGCACCGACGGCCTGGTGACCATGGAGGACCTGATCGAGGCCGTGGTCGGCGACATCGACGACGAGCACGACGTGGCGGGGCCGGGCGTGATCTCCGGCGCCGGCGGCGTGTTCGAGGCCGAGGCCCGGGCGGCGCTGGAGGACCTGGAGGCGGCGCTGGGCGAGCCGCTGACGCCGGAGGACATCGACGAGGAGATCGACACCGTCGGCGGGCTGGTGGTCACTGTCGCCGGCCGGGTGCCGCAGCGGGGCGAGGTGATCGTCCACCCCAAGGGGTATGACCTCGAGGTGCTGGACGCCGACCCCCGGCGGGTGAAGCGGGTGCGCATCCGGCGCACCGAACCGCCCGCCGCCGACACCGGCCGCCCCACTGGGTCCGTGGCCTCCACTTGAACCCGCGCATCGGCAGATGGGGCGCCCGCCTGCTGGCCCTGGCGGCGGGCTCACTGGCTGCGGTGGCGCATCCCCCGTTCGGCTTCCTTCCGGGCTTGTTGGGCTACGCCCTGCTGCTGCAGCTGGTCGATACGACCGAGGCCCCGCGCCCGCTGCACAGCGCATTCTTCCGCGGCTGGCTGGGCGGATTCGCTTATTTCTTCATCGGCTGCTGGTGGATCGCGGAAGCGTTCCTGGTGGATGCGGAGGGCCAGGGCTGGATGGCCCCCATCGCCATTACCTTGGTGCCCGCAGGCTTAGCGTTGTTCTGGGGCGCCGCCTGCGCGCTTTACCGGCGGCTGAAGCCGGAGGGAGCCGTGCGGGTGCTGGCTTTCGCCGGCGCCCTGGCGGGCTTCGAGTGGCTGCGCGGCCACCTGCTCACCGGCTTTCCCTGGAACTTGCCCGGCGAGACCTGGGCCGCCGGTTCCCCCCCGTCCCAGGCCGCCGCGCTGATCGGCGCCTACGGCCTCACCTGGGTGACGGTGGCGATCGCCGCTGCCTGCGCGGTTCCGTTCCGGGGGAGCAGCCGCCGACAAGGGCTCGTCACGATTGCGGTCGCACTCGCGGGGCTGGCCGCGCTCTACGGCTACGGCTGGGTGCGGCTGTCAAACCCGCCGTCCGCCCATCCCCGCGCGCCGGTTGTGCGGGTGGTTCAGGCCAACGTGGCGCAGGAGAAGAAATATGACGCCGCCAGCTTCCGCTCGATCGTGGAGCGCTACACCGCGCTGACGGCCCAGCCGGGGGCGCGGCGGCCCGACATCGTCGTCTGGCCCGAAGGCGCGATCCCGGCCGCCGCAGACGAGTTCCTGGCGCCGGGCGGCTGGACCCTGGAGGCGATCCAGGCGTCGTTGCAAAACGGCCAGACACTGATCCTCGGCGCCTACCGCATCGGCGGCACGGCGGCGGAGCCGACCTACTTCAACAGCCTGATCACGCTGCGCGCCGAGCCGGCGGGCCTGCGGGTCACCGGCCTCTACGACAAGCACCGGCTGGTCCCCTTCGGCGAGTTCCTGCCGCTGGAGTCCGCGCTGGCCCCGATGGGGATCAAGAACCTGACGAAGATCGGTGACGGCTTCAGCCATGGCCCGCCGCCCGCGCCGATCTCGCCGCTCGCCGTTCCGCGCACCCAGCCGCTGATCTGCTACGAGGTGCTGTTCCCCGACCTGGTCCGGCGCGCGGTGGTCCAGGGCCCCCGCCCCCGCTGGATCGTCAACGTGTCGAATGACGCCTGGTATGGCCCGACCAGCGGCCCCTGGCAGCATCTGAACATCGCCGCCTACCGCTCGATCGAAACCGGATTGCCGATGGTGCGCGCCACGCCGACCGGTGTCTCGGCGGTGATCGACGCCTTCGGCCGCAGCAGTCCCGCCACTAGGATCGGCATGGGCCGGGCCGGGATTCTAGATGTATCCATCCCTGCTGCAACCATGGCTACACCCTTTGTAAGGCTTGGGGAATTTCCGTTCGCGGCGCTTCTTGTAATCTCACTGCTTAGCTGTATCAGACGCCGCCATGCGCCGAGGGTTTCATCCGCTGTCCGAAAGGAGCCGTATGAGACGGAGCGCGAGGCGGGGCGAGAAGCGAGGCACTGAACCGATGAGCAGCACCGAAGAGTCCCCGCGTTCGCCCAACCCGGTCGACGCCCATGTCGGCAGCCGCATCCGCATGCGCCGCAAGATGCAGGGCATCAGCCAGGAGAAGCTGGCCGACGCGCTCGGCCTGACGTTCCAGCAGGTGCAGAAGTACGAGCGCGGCTCCAACCGCGTCAGCGCGTCGAAGCTCTACCAGGTGGCGCGGTTCCTCGGCACGCCGGTGTCTTATTTCTTCGAAGGACTGGCGGACCCGACCACGGCCCAGCCTGGCGTCGCCGAGGAGGGCGCCGAGCAGTTCGTGCACGACTTCCTGATGACCCCGGAAGGGCTGGAGCTCGCCGCCAACTTCCCCAAGATCAAGCAGCGCCGGGTGCGCCGCAAGGTGCTCGATCTCGTCCGCGCCATGGCCGGCGAAGACGAGGCCGAGGCCGAGGCCGAGGCGGGCTGAGCCGCTTCGGCGGCGTTGCGCCGGCCCCACCGTCCCTTTACCTAACGCGGCCTGCGCGCGGAGCGCAGCGGAGCCGTCACCTTGAGCCGACCCTCCTACATCTTCACCTCCGAGAGCGTGTCGGAGGGGCACCCGGACAAGGTCGCCGACCGCATCTCCGACACCGTGGTCGACGCCTTCCTGGCCGCCGACCCGCAGGCGCGCGTGGCGGCCGAGACCCTGGTCACCACCAACCGCATCATCCTGGCCGGCGAGGTGCGTACCCCGCCTGAGCTGCGCGCGGCGGTGCTGGGCGGGCTGGAGGAGAAGGTGCGCGCCGCCGTGCGTGATATCGGCTACGCCCAGGAGGGCTTCCATTGGGCGGAGGCGGACTACGCCTGCTACCTGCACGAACAGTCGCCCGACATCGCCATGGGCGTCGACGCGGCCGGCAACAAGGACGAGGGCGCGGGCGACCAAGGCATCATGTTCGGCTTCGCCACCGACGAAACGCCGGAGTTCATGCCCGCGCCGCTGCAGTGGTCGCACAACATCTTGCGCCGCTTGGCTGATGCCCGCCGCGCGGGCCTGAGGCCGGAGCTGGAGCCCGACGCCAAGAGCCAGGTGACGGTGCAATACGAGGACGGCCGCCCCGCGCGCGTGCTGAAGATCCTGGTCTCGCACCAGCACAAGGACGGCCTGTCGCCGCAGGAGGTGCGGGCGGCGATTGAGGCTGACGTGCGTGCGGTGTTTCCCGATGGTCTGGTCACCGATGACACCGAATGGCTGGTCAACCCGACCGGCAACTTTGTCATCGGCGGCCCGGACGGCGATGCCGGACTGACTGGGCGCAAGATCATCGTCGACACCTACGGCGGGGCGGCGCCCCACGGCGGGGGGGCCTTTTCCGGAAAGGACCCGACCAAGGTGGACCGCTCGGGCGCCTACGCCTGCCGATACCTGGCCAAGAACGTGGTGGCCGCCGGGCTGGCGCGCCGCTGCACGATCCAGATCGCCTACGCCATCGGCGTGGCCGAACCGCTCAGCTTCTACGTCGACCTGCACGGGACGGGCGAGGTCGACGAGGCGCGGTTGGAGGCAGAGCTGCCCGAGCTGATCGGCGGCGCCACGCCACGCGCCATCCGCGAGCACCTGGGCCTCAACCGTCCGATCTACGCCCGCACCACCGCCTACGGCCACTTCGGCCGCACCCCCGACAACGAGGGCGGCTTCTCGTGGGAGCGCCTGGACCTGGTGGAGGCGCTGAAGGGGCTGGGGTGAGACGCCGCTGTTCCGGCCGCGGCATAGGGTTTGTTAACCCTGTCCGTTCACCGTCCGGTAAGGCGCGACCTCTGGCGATGAACCTCGACACCATCCCCCTGTTCTCGATGATCCGCTCCAAGCTGTCCTACCTCGGGCAGCGCCAGGAGTTGATCGCCGGCAACGTCGCCCAGGCCTCCACCCCCGGCTACACGCCTAAGGACCTCGCGCCTTTCCAGCTGCAGGGATCAAGCCCGAGCGCGGCTGCGGTCGGCGTGGCGCGGACCAGCCCCGCCCACCTCGCAGGCGCGCGTCCCGGCCCCTCCGCCGCGGGCTACAAGCCGGTGCAGGCGCCGGACTCCGATACCACGCTGGACGGCAACCGCGTGGTCCTGGAGGAGCAGATGCTGAAGCTCACCGAAGCGCGGCTGCAGCACGACGCCGCCATCGGCTTCTACCAGAAGTCCCTCAACATCCTGCGCCTGGCGGCCCGTCCGCCCGGGCGCAGCGCGTGAGCTGAGCCATGGCCAACGCCACGACTACCGCCTCCGGTTCGGTGATGGCCATCGCCGCCTCGGCCTTGCGCGCGCAGCAGGCGCGGATGCGGGTGATCGCGGAGAACATCGCCAACAGCGACTCCACCGCCAAATCCTCCGAGGCCGAGCCCTACCGCCGCCAGGCCGCCGTGTTCGAACCGGCGCGGGTGGGGCAGGGGGCCGAGGGAGTGCGCATCGCCCGGGTGGTGCCCGACCAGTCGGCGTTCAAGCTCGAGTATTCCCCCGGCCACCCCGCCGCCAACAAGGACGGCTACGTGAAGCTGCCCAACGTCGATCCGCTGATCGAGGCGCTGGACATGAAGGAGGCGCAGCGCGCCTACGAGGCCAACCTGAACGTGATCGAGACCGCCCGCTCCATGCAGGCCCGCACGCTCGACCTCCTGAAGAGATGAGCTGACCGATGATCTCACCGCTCGCCGCCGCTAAGGCCTACGCCGCCGCCCAAGGGACCCCCGCGCTCGGCGGCGCGGGCGGCGCGGTCGCGGGCCCCGATTTCTCCCAGATGCTCCAAGGCTTCATGACCGATGCCGTGGGCGCCTCCAAGGCCGCCGAGACCCAGATGGCGGCGCACGTCCAGGGCAAGGCCGAGCTCGTCGACGTGGTCACCGCCATCGCCTCGGCCGAGGCCTCGCTGGAAACCATGGTGGCGGTGCGCGACCAGGTGATCTCCGCCTACCAGGAGATCATGCGCATGCCGATCTAAGCCGGCGGCATCGGCGCCCGGTCTCGGATCCACTGCGACAGCAGCCATTTCTCGCCAGACAGCGGCGGCAGGCCCGCGTGCAGGGTCATGCGGTCGGGCTGGCCGGCCGCATCGACGTTGGCCCAGAACAGCCCGTCGCCCGCCTTGCCCTTGAAGCGGATGCCGACCCGCTGAAACTCGGTCTCGCCGCCTTCGAAGTCGTCGTTCAGGTAGATGATGAAGGTGGCGATGCGCTGCCCCTTGCAAGCCACCTCCTCAGCCATCCCCGGCTTGTCGCCCTGCAGGAAATCGACGTGCGAGCGGAACTCCTGCCCCGGCGCGTAGTGCAGCACCTGGGTCGGCTCGAAGGCCTGCGTCGGCAGCCCGGTCAATGCTGAGATGCGTGCCTGGACCAGCAGCAGGACCAGATCGGCGCTCAGGAGGCCGAACTCCATGGCGCTGTTGGTGCGGTCGCGCACCTGCGTCGGCCCCGCCTCCTGCATCCCGTAGACTTGGGCCGGGCTGAGGCTCCCCCGCGCCCGCTCGACCAGCCACTCGCACGCCGCCCCCGGTAGGAAGCCGTCCGCCGCCCGTATCCGCGGCGCCTCGCACAGCGGCCGCTTCGGCGGCGGCGTCAGCCAGCCCCGTAGGTCCACGCTCCGCGCCAGCTCCACCCAGGCCGTCGCCGGCGCGCCGCGCTCCGCCGCCCTCGCCTTCAGCGCCTCGTCACCCGAGAGCACCTGCAGCACCCCCCGCGCCGGCGCCCATCCCAGCGCGGCGGCGTGGGCGGTGTATTCCAGGGCTCGGGGCCAGCTCTGCTCCGTCAGCGCGCCCAGGCCCGCCAGCACGCCCACCAGGGCCGCCGCCTCGCCGCTCCCCGCGTGCGCGGCCGCGTCCAGGGTGGCGATCGCCTGCCCGTGCCCCTCGGGCGGCCCGGTCAGCAGCCGCTTGCCGGTCTCGGTGAGTTCGGCCGCCTCCGCCGTCCGTTCCACGCTCATGCTTCCGCCATCCCCCCTCCGCGCTCCAGGGTCAAGCGGCGGCCGGGTAGCCATTCGTTAACCATGGACCTGGCAATTTTGACCTAGCCTTGCCCGCAGGGGCCGACCGGCGCGTGGAGTTTTTAATGAGTGGCTCCGAGGTTCTGGACGTGGGGCGCGAGGCCATCTGGCTCACCATCCAGCTCTGCGCGCCGGTGCTGATCGTGGGGCTGGTGGTGGGCCTGGTGATCGGCCTGCTCCAGGCTCTCACCCAGATCCAGGAGGCGACCCTGGTCTATGCGCCGAAGATCATCGCCATCTTCGTCGCCCTCCTGGTGTTCCTGCCGCTGATGGGCGGCTTGATGGGCGGGTTCATGCGCCACCTCACCGACCGCATCGCGGCCATGTGAGCGGCCGCCCGAGTGCCCCCCTACGCCCTCCCCGGCGAAATCTGGACCTCCGGCCTCGTCTTCCTGCGCGTGGCGGCGATCGTCATGCTGCTGCCCGGCCTGTCGGACGCCACCGTGCCGCCGCGCGTGCGGCTGTCCTTCGCGCTGCTGCTGTCGCTCTGCATAATCCCGCTCGCCGCCTCGACCCTGCCGCCCCTGCCGCCGACCATGGGCGCGGCGGTGGGGATCGCGATCAAGGAGCTGATCATCGGCCTGATGATTGGCGCCCTGCTTCGCATCCTGCTGGCCTCCCTCGCGGTCGCGGGCGAGGTCACCGCGCTGCAGACCACGCTCGGGTTCGCCCAGACCGCCAACCCCTCCCAGGCCCAGCCCTCCGTCGCCCTCTCGGCCTTTCTCACCGTGATGGGCGTGACCCTGGTGTTCGCCAGCGGCCTGCACCGCTCCTTCCTCACCGCCATCGCCAACAGCTACGTGCTGTTCGCGCCCACCAAGACCGTGCTGATCCAGGACGCGGGGCAGCTGGCCATCCGCACCGTCTCCCAGGCCTTCGCGCTCGGCGTGCAGCTGGCCGCGCCGGTGATCGTCTTCTCGCTGGTGTTCAACATCGCCACCGGCCTGGTTGGTCGGGTGATGCCGCAGTTCCAGGTCTTCTTCGTCGCCGCCCCGCTGAACATCCTGCTCGGCCTGTCGATCTTCGCGCTCAGCCTCGGCGTCCTCGGCTTGGTCTGGCTGAACCGCTACCAGGCCTTCGTCGGCCTGTTCACCTGAGCGCCTGAGCCATGGCCGGGGAAAACGACGCCGCTTCGAAAACCGAGGAACCGACACCGCGGAGGCTGGAGGAGGCGCGCCGCAAGGGCGACGTGGCCAAGTCCATGGACCTGCCGGCCTTCGCCTCCCTGGCCGGCGCGGCGGGCGTGCTGGCCGTCGCCGGCGGCTGGATGGGCCGGAACCTGACGCTGAGCCTGCTGCCCTTCGTCCAGCACCCCGAAACCATGAACCTCCAGGGGGCGGGCGGGGTGGAGGTGATGCGCGCCGCCGCCCTCGCCGCCGCCCCGATCATCCTGATGGTGCTGGGCGCCGCCGCCGCCTGCGGCGTGTTCGGCAACCTGGTCCAGCACGGCGTGCTCTGGACCGGCGCCAAACTCAAGCCGGAGCTGTCCAAGGTCTCACCCCTGTCCGGGTTCAAACGCATCTTCGGCGTGGACGGCCTGGTCCAGTTCCTCAAGTCGACGCTCAAGATCGTCCTGGTCGCGGCGATCGCATGGATGGTGCTGAAACCCCGCTCCGCGTCCTGGCGCGACCTCGCCGCGCTCGAGCCCACCGGCATCCTGCCCACCTCGATCGAGCCGCTCCGCGCCCTGGTGTTCGCCGTCGCCTGTGCGCTCGGCGTCGGGGCCCTGCTCGACTGGCTCTGGCAGCGCCACCGCTTCATGCAGCGCATGCGCATGAGCCGCGAGGAGTTGAAGGAGGACATGCGCCAGTCCGACGGCGACCCCCACGTCAAGGCCCGCCTGCGCCAGCTCCGCGTCGAGCGCTCCCGCAAGCGCATGATCCAGAACGTGCCCAAGGCCACGGTCGTGGTGACCAACCCGACCCACTATGCGATCGCGCTGCGCTATGAAGCCGGCGAGACCGCCGCGCCGGTCTGTCTCGCCAAGGGCGTTGACGCGCTCGCCCTGCGCATCCGCGAAACCGCCCAGGCGCACCAGGTGCCGGTGATCGAGGATCCGCCGCTGGCCCGCGCCCTTTACGCGACCGTGGAGGTGGACCAGGCGATCCCGCAGCAGCACTACCAGGCCGTGGCCAAGATCATCGGCTTCGTGATGAGCGCGGCGCGGGCGAAGCGAAGGAGCTGACGCTGCCGATGAGGAAGAGAATTAAGCCTCACAGGTTATGTTGCGCGCTGGCGGGGGCCTGATTCGATGGGTGCAAGCATGTTCAAGCTCCCAGCCGAGAGGCGCCGGCTCGACCCGCTGACCGTGGCGGCCGCCTTCTTCTTCGTGCTGGCCGTGGCCGCCGCCGCCTTCCCCGCCGTCCGAGCGGGGATCAGCACGCCCGGCGCGCTGCTGGTGTTGCTGGGCCTGGCCGCCGTCTGCTTCCTGGGCCTGTTCGCCTTCGCCCGCATGGAGGAACCCGCCCAGCTGCTCGACGAGCGCGCGGTGGTCGACGCCCTGCCCGAGCCGGCCGCCGCCTGCACCGCCGATGGCCGCCTGGTGCAGATCAACAAGACCTGGCGTGAGACGGTCGGCGCCTCCCGGCGGCTGTCGCGCCGCACCGGACCGCTCGTGTTCGCCACTCTGGCCGCCGCCCGCAGGGGCGAGCCCGCCTCAGCCGATCTGCCGGTGGGTGAGGGGACCCGTCGCCTCTGCGCCTCCGCGCTGGGCAAGGAGCTGATCCTGCTCCGCCTCCCCGACCGGCCCGCCGCGCCCACGCGCGAAGCCGACGCCGCCCCGTCCGAACCGGGTGTGCTCGACGCCTTCGCCGCCGCCGCCCCCTTCGGTGCCGCCCTGCTCGACGGCCCAGACCCCTTCGCCGCCGCCGTCGCCCAGGCCAATCCCGCGCTGGAAGCCATGACCAAGGACCGCCAGCTGCTGGGTGCCGCCTTCGCCGATTTGATTGAGCCCGCCTCCCGCGCCGAGGCCGCGGCGAGGCTCAAGTCCGGCCGTGGCCCCGTGGAGGTCCGCCTGGCGGCCGATCCGCAGCGCATCACCCAGCTCTATCTGTCGCGCCTCGACGGCCGGGTGCTCGTCTACCTGGTCGATGTCTCCGAGCAGAAGCAGCTGGAGCTGCAGCTCGCCCAGTCGCAGAAAATGCAGGCCATCGGCCAGCTCGCCGGCGGCGTCGCCCACGACTTCAACAACCTGCTCACCGCCATCCAGCTGCGCCTGGACGAGCTGCTCCACCGCCACCCGGTGGGCGACCCCTCCTACGAGGGCCTCAACGAAATCCGCCAGACCGCCGTGCGCGCCGCCGACCTGGTGCGCAAGCTGCTGGCCTTCTCGCGCAAGCAGACCGTCCAGCGCGAAACGCTCGAACTCGGCGAACTGATCAGCGAGTTCGAGGTCCTGCTCCGCCGCCTGCTGCGCGAGGACGTCAAGCTGGTCACCGACTACGGCCGAGACCTGCCGCTGGTCCGCGCCGACAAGGGCCAGCTGGAGGCCGCGGTGATGAACCTCGCCGTCAACGCGCGGGACGCCATGCGCGCCCAGGGCGGCGGCGTGGTCCGCATCCGCACCGCCCGTCTCTCGCGCGCCGAAGCCATGGCGCTCGGCTACACCGCCGCGCCGGAGGGCGAGTTCGCCCTGATCGAGGTGGCCGACACCGGCCCCGGCATCCCGCCCGAGCTGATGGCCAAGATCTTTGAGCCCTTCTTCACCACCAAGGCGGTAGGCGAGGGCACGGGCTTGGGCCTGGCCACCGTCTACGGCATCGTCAAGCAGGCCGACGGCTGGATCCATGTCGACTCCAAGCCGGGCGAAGGCGCCGCCTTCCGCGTCTTCCTCCCCGTCCACCATCCCGCCCCCGCCGAAACCGCCGCCGCCGACGCCATGCGGGCCAAGCCCAGGCCCGCCCCCCGCGACCTCTCCGGCGCCGGCCGCATCCTGTTCGTCGAGGACGAGGACGCCGTGCGCGGCGTCGCCGCCCGCCTGCTCCGCGCCCGCGGCTACGAGGTGATTGAGGCCGCCGACGGCGAGGAGGCGCTGGGCATCGCCGAGGAGAACGCCGGCAAGATCGACCTGATGATCTCCGACGTGATCATGCCCGGCATGGACGGCCCCACCCTGCTGAAGAAGGCGCGCGGCTATCTGGGCGCCGCCCCGGTGATGTTTATCTCCGGCTACGCCGAGGCCGAGTTCTCCGATCTGCTCGAAGGCGAACAGGGCGTCAGCTTCCTTGCCAAGCCCATCGACATCAAGTCGCTGGCCGAACGGGTGAAGCAGGAGCTCGCGGCGGCGGCCTGAGGCGCCTTTCAGATGAAGTCGCTGACGTCCAGGCTGCCGGTCGTGGAGGCGTCGGTCAGGGCGAACACAGCGTGTACGCGGTGAACGTCACGCCGCCGAAGTAGTCCCCGTCCAGCACCACCGTGTCGGTGCCCTTGCCGCCGTCCACCTCGGCCCGGCGCGTGAAGTCGCCGCCGAAGCTGATCGTATCGTTCCCCTTGCCGGCGAAGATGATGTCCACCCCGCCCCCGCCGGAATCGATGACATCGGCGCTGTTGGTCGCCAGCGGCAGATCGTTGGACCCTGCGGGCGGAACCCGGTTGTCGGTCTGTGGGAAACCGGACTCACCGGACTGGCTTCAACGTTGGGCCTCCGAAAGTGTACGAAGTGCACCCGACCAAGTCGGCTCATATGGACTTACCGGACTCACCGGACCGGTTTTCGAGTCGACTTCGACCGATCACAACCCGCTTTCGTTGACTTCCCCGGCCCCTCGCATGAAAACCCCGCCCTCGGCCCCCGTCGCGCCCGCGCCGGGGCCGCTGCCTTTTTGGAGCCGACCTTGCCCGCTTCCGCCGCCAGCCACCTGATGGGCGTCTACAACCGCGCACCGCTCGAGTTCGAGCGCGGCGAAGGCGTGCGTCTCTACACCGCCGAGGGCGAGGAATACCTCGACTGCCTCGCCGGCATCGCCGTGACCGGCCTCGGCCACTCCCACCCCAAGCTGATCGCCGCGCTGAAGGCCCAGGCCGAAAAGCTCTGGCACGTCTCCAACGTCTTCCAGATCCCCGGCCAGGAGGAACTCGCCGCCAGGCTGACCGCCAGGACCTTCGCCGACGAGGTATTCTTCACCAACTCCGGGAGCGAGGCGATCGAGCTCGCCCTGAAGATCGCCCGCAAGTACCACGCGGACAAGGGCGCCCCCGAGAAGATCGACGTGATCACCCTCTCCGGCGCCTTCCACGGCCGCACCTACGGAGCCATCAACGCCGGGGGCAACGCCAGCTATCTCGACGGCTTCGGCCCCCGGCTGCCCGGCTTCGTCCAGCTCCCCTTCGGCGACATGGAGGCGCTCAAGGCAGCCTTCGGCCCGACCACCGCCGCCATCCTTGTCGAGCCGGTCCAGGGCGAGGGCGGCGCCCGCGCCTTCGAGGACTCCCAGCTGCGCCTGATGCGCGAGCTCTGCGACGAACACGACGCGGTGCTCATGTTCGACGAGATCCAATGCGGCCTGGGCCGCACCGGCAAGCTGTTCGCCTATGAATGGGCAGGCGTGGAGCCCGACGTGATGGCCGTGGCCAAGGCCCTCGGCAACGGCTTCCCCGTCGGCGCCTGCCTCGCCCGCCGCGAGGTGTCACAGGCGATGACCGTCGGCGCCCACGGTTCCACCTACGGCGGCAACCCCATGGCCATGGCGGTGGCGCTCGCCGCTTTCGAGGAACTCTCCTCCGAAGACCTCCTGCAGCACGTCACCGACGTCGCCGGCTACTTCGGCCAGCAGTTGCATGGCCTCAAGGAGCGCTACCCCGACATCATCGCTGAAATCCGCGGCCGGGGCCTGCTGATCGGCCTGAAGCTGATCCCAAACAACCGCGACTTCATGGCCCTGGCCCGCGCCCAGAAGCTCCTGATCGGCGGCGGCGGCGACAACACCGTCCGCCTGCTCCCGCCCCTGGTGATCACCCAGGAAGAGGCGCGCGAGGCGGTGGAGAAGCTGGAAGCCGCCTGCGAAGCCGCCCGCGCCAAGGCGGCGGCGTGACCGCCCCCCGCCACTTCCTCGACCTCTGGCGCCTCCAGCCCGAGGCCCTGCGCTGGATCGTCGACGAGGCTCACCGCCGCAAGGCCACCCGCGCCGGGCAGCCCAAGGGCGCCCCTGACGCCGACGCTCCCGCCGCCGACCGCACCGTCGCCATGGTCTTCGAACTCCCCTCCACGCGCACCCGCTACTCCTTCGACGCCGCCTGCCGCCAACTCGGCGCGGCGGCCGTCTCCGCCCACACCCAGGACATGCAGCTCGGCCGCGGCGAGGCCGTGGAGGACACTGCCCGGGCAATGTCGCGCATGGTCGACGCCGTGCTGGTCCGCGCCTCCCGCCACGAAGACCTCGAGCGCTTCGCCCAGGCCGCCTCCGTGCCCGTGATCAACGGCCTGACCGACCGCAGCCATCCCTGCCACGTCGCCGCCGACATCCTCACCATGGAGGAGGCCCGGGGCCCTATCGCCGGCCGCACCGTCGCCTGGGTCGGGGACGGCAACAACGTCTGCGCCACCTACATCCAGGCGGCGGCCAGGCTCGGCTTCAAACTGAACATCGCCTGCCCGCCCGTCTACCACCCCGACCTCTTGGAGCTCGCCCGCGCGGCCCAGGCCGGCGCCGAGGTGCAGATGACCGACGACCCCCGAATGGCGGTCACCGGCGCCGATGCGGTGGTCACCGACACCTGGGTCTCCAGCTACCACGCCGACGGCGCCGCCCGCATTGACGCCTTCGAGCCTTACCAGGTCGACGAGGCGCTGATGGCCCGCGCCAAGGAGGACGCCATCTTCCTCCACTGCCTGCCGGTCCACCGGGGCGAGGAGGTGGTGGACGAGGTCGTCGACGGCCCCCACTCCCGCGTCTGGGACGCCGCCGAGAACCGCATCCACGCCCAGAAGGCGATCCTGCTCTGGTGCCTCGGCCATGGGCCCGGCTGAGTCCCGGCCCGCGCGCCCCACCTTCGTCAACGTCGGCGAGCGCACCAATGTCACCGGCTCGGCCAGGTTCCGCCGCCTGATCGAGGCCGGCGACTACGCGGCCGCCCTGTCGGTGGCGCGCCAGCAGGTGGAGGCCGGCGCCCAGATCATCGACGTCAACATGGACGAGGGCCTGCTCGACTCGGCCGCGGCCATGACCACCTTCCTCAACCTGATCGCCGGCGAGCCCGACATCGCGCGCGTGCCGGTGATGATCGACTCCTCCAAATGGGAGGTGATCGAGGCCGGGCTGAAGTGTGTCCAGGGCAAGGCCATCGTCAATTCGATCTCGCTCAAGGCCGGCGAGGCCGAGTTCCTGGACCAGGCCCGCAAGTGCCTGCGCTACGGCGCCGCCGTGGTGGTCATGGCCTTCGACGAGCAGGGCCAAGCCGACACCGCCAACCGCAAGGTCGAGATTTGCGCGCGGGCCTACGGGCTGCTGACGGAGCGGCTCGGCTTTCCGGCCGAGGACATCATCTTCGACCCCAACATCTTCGCCATCGCCACCGGCATGGCCGAGCACGACGACTACGCGCAGGCGTTCGTCGAGGCCACGCGGCGGATCAAGCAGACCCTGCCCGGCGCCAAGATTTCGGGCGGCGTCTCCAACGTCTCCTTCGCCTTCCGCGGCAACGAGCCGGTCCGCCGCGCGATCCACTCCGTCTTCCTCTACCACGCCATCGCCGCCGGGATGGACATGGGGATCGTCAACGCCGGCGACCTGCCGGTCTACGACGACATCGACCCGGAGCTGCGCGAGGCGGTCGAGGACGTGGTGCTCAACCGCCGCCCCGACGCCACCGAGCGTTTGGTCCAGCTCGCGCCTCGCTACAAGGGCGACCGCGCTCCCGACCGCTCCACTGACCTCGCCTGGCGCGCCTGGCCGGTGGCCGAGCGGCTGAAGCACGCCCTGGTCCACGGGATCACCGACTTCATCGAGGCAGACACGGAAGAGGCGCGGCTCCAGGCCGAGCGGCCGCTGCACGTGATCGAGGGCCCGCTGATGGACGGCATGAACGTGGTCGGCGACCTGTTCGGCGCGGGCAAGATGTTCCTGCCCCAGGTGGTCAAGTCCGCCCGGGTGATGAAGCAGGCCGTCGCCTGGCTGACCCCGTTCATGGAGGCCGAGAGCGAAGGCAAGCCGCGCGAGCACGCCGGCCGCATCGTCATGGCCACCGTCAAGGGCGACGTCCACGACATCGGCAAGAACATCGTCGGCGTCGTCCTCCAGTGCAACAACTACGACGTCGTCGACCTCGGCGTCATGGTCCCCGCCGACCGCATCCTGGACGAGGCCCAGGCGCAGAACGCCGACATCGTCGGTCTGTCGGGCCTGATCACCCCCTCGCTGGACGAGATGGTGTTCGTCGCCCGCGAGATGGAGCGCCGCGGCTTCTCCGTCCCCCTGCTGATCGGCGGCGCCACCACCTCCAAGACCCACACGGCTGTGAGGATCGAGCCCGCCTACCGCTCCGGCCCCACCACCTATGTGCTTGACGCCTCGCGCGCCGTAGGCGTGGTCTCCAACCTGCTGTCGCCGACCGAGCGGGAACGGTTCACCGCCGAGACGCGCGGCGAATACGTGCGGGTGCGCGAGCAGTTCGCGCGCGGCCAGCGTGAAAAGGCGCGCACGCCCCTGGCGGCAGCGCGCGACAACGCCTTCCGCACCGACTGGCCCGCCTACGACCCGCCGCGCCCCAGCTTCACGGGCAGGAGGCTGTTCCTCGACTACCCGCTCGCAGACCTCGCCGGCTACATCGACTGGACGCCCTTTTTCGCGGCCTGGGAGCTGGTCGGCCGTTTCCCGCTGATCCTCGAGGACGAGCGGGCGGGGAGCGCCGCGCGCGCCCTGTTCGCTGACGCCCAGACCATGCTGGGGCGCATCGTGGAGGAGGGGTGGCTGATCGCCCATGGCGTCGTCGGCTTCTGGCCCGCCAACGCCGAGGGCGACGACATCGTCCTTTACGCCGATGAGGGGCGCAGCGCCGAACTGGCGCGCCTGCACACCCTGCGCCAGCAGATGACTAAGGCGGAAGGCAAGCCGAACTTGGCGCTCGCCGACTTCGTCGCGCCGGCGGGCCTGAAGCCGGATTGGATCGGCGCCTTTGCGGTCACCACCGGGCTCGGCGCGGCCGAGCGCGCGGGGGCGTTCAAGCGGGCGGGGGATGACTATTCGGCCATCATGGTCACGGCTCTCGCCGACCGGCTGGCGGAGGCTTTCGCCGAAGCTTTGCACGCGCGGGTGCGGCGCGAACTCTGGGGCTATGCGTCGGACGAAGCTCTGTCGGCCGAAGACCTGATCGCCGAAAGTTACCGCGGCATTCGTCCCGCCCCAGGTTATCCGGCCCAGCCGGATCACACCGAAAAGGCGACGGTGTTCCGGCTCCTCCAACCCGGCGAAGCGGGCATCGAACTGACCGAGAGCTACGCGATGAGCCCGCCCGCCTCCGTCTCTGGGCTCTATTTCGCCCACCCTGAAGCCCACTACTTCGGCGTGGGCAAGATCGGCCGCGACCAAGCCGTAGACTATGCGAGGCGCAAGGGCTGGCCGCTCGCGCAGGCCGAGCGGTGGCTGTCGCCGATCCTGAATTACGATCCTGACGCCGCGCGCGAAGTGGCGGCCTGAGGCTCAGACGAGTCGTCGAGCCTCGGCGCCTCCCGAGGCGCCTATTGGGCGAGGATGCGATCCGCGGTGCTGGTGCAGCGGCCGGGCAGGGCCCACGACATCCACAGCTGGGCGACCTGGCGGCGGTCGGCGCTCGCCGCGCCGTTCCAGATCTGCGCGCCTTGAGCGTCGGCGGCGGCGCGGTCTATCCCGCCCGTGCGGCCCTTGGCCTCCAGGCTGGAGAGAGCAGCCTCGATCTTGCCGATCGCGGCGGCGCCCTCCGACGACTGCTGCTCGTAGACGGCCAGGGCGGTATCCACCGGGGTTGCCGGATTGGGGAACTGGCGTTCGATCCGCTCGACCTCGGGCCAGACCACCGGCTTCAGCTGCATGTGGCCGTTCAGCGCGCCATGGCACCAGGCCAGCAGCCCGTAGTCGTCGGTGGGGGCGCCTGTCGGCAGGGGATCGCCCTCGGCGAGGGCCTGGGCCCGCCGCTCGTCGTCGGCCGATTGGCCGGTCTGCAGCGGCCCTTGAGCCTGGGCGAGCTTGATCGCGTCGGGCTCGCCGGCGAGCAGGGCTAGGGTCAGAAGGGCGGCGATGGACATGCAAATCCGGGGTGAGCGTTGAATCTCGAGCGGGGTGGGCCGCCGTCATAGCCGCCCGGGCGCGGTTCGCAAACATGCGCGGCGGGAAGCCGGTAATTCGCCGCCGCCGCTGTTGCGGAACGGCGTTGTCATGCCTCCTTCCTGGTTTTAGACTGCCGGCCTCCGATGAGCTTCTGGCGCAACATCTCCCGCCTGGCGGCCAAGCGGGCGCAAGAGCCCGACTGCGGCTGTCCGGAAGGCATGCCCGGCGAGGACCCGCAATTTTCCGCCGCGGTGACCGCGCTCGGGGCCAAGCTGGCCAAAGCCGACGGGCGCGCGGACGGGGCGGAATACGGCGCCTTCACCGAGGTGTTCCAACCGGAGGGCGAGCGCAGCGGGCGGCGGGTGCGGCGCTTCTACGACCTTTCGCGCCAGACCACCCGCGGCTACGAGAGCTATGCCCGCCAGCTTCAGAAGCGCTACTCAGGCTGCCCGCAGCTGCTGGAGGACGTGCTCGACGGCCTGTTCCACATCGCCAAGTCCGATGGCGCCTTTACCTCGCGCGAAGAGGACTACCTGCGCCGGGTGGCGGAACTATTCGGCATTCCGCACCTGGCCTTCCGGCGGATCATGGCCACCCACATCGGGGCGCCCGCCGACGACCCTTACGTGGTGCTGGACGTGAAACCCGACGTTTCCGAGGCCGAGGTGCGCGCCGCCTGGAAGCGGGCGCTCTCGGCGGCGCATCCGGACCGGGTGTTGGCGCGTGGGCTGCCGCCCGAATATTTGGAGGTCGCGGAGGCCAAGGCGGCGGCGATCAACGCCGCCTTCGACCAGGTGATGCGCGAGCGGCGGGAACTGCTCGCCGCCGGGGCCGCTTAGACCCAAGCGTTACCGAAGTGTTGACGGCGGCGAGTTCCGCCCCGACATTGAACGCTTGCGGCCAAGGCGCCGCGGAGCAACGACCATGGACCGTCTCGCTCACGTCCGGCTCGGCCACAACCGCCCGCCGCTCGGCTTTCGCGGCCTGGCGTGGCTGGGTGGAGTGGCCGCCACGGCCGCGGCGGCGCTAGTCGCCGCCGTGATCGCGGTGGTGTTCGCCGCCACCATGACGGTGATCGCGCTGATGACCGGGGCGCTGATCGCTCTCGGCTCACTGGCTTATCGCGCCAGGCGGGCGGTGCGCCGCGCCCCGGCGGACGCCGAGGTGATCGAGGCGCGGCATCTGGGCGGGCACTCCTGGGTGGCGTACGGGTGGGACCGCGCCCGCTGACGCCCCAAGTGCTGCGTTTGTGATCGAGGCGCAGTCACCGAACTTCGACGCCCGGCGCGCGCCGCCGGACATGATCGTCCTCCACTATACCGGCATGGCCACGGGGGAAGCGGCGCTGGCGCGCCTGCGCGACCCGGAGGCGCGGGTCTCTTCGCACTACCTTGTGGAAGAGGACGGCCGGGTGTTCCGCCTCGTGCCCGAGGAACGGCGGGCCTGGCATGCGGGCACGAGCTGGTGGCGAGGCGAGACCGACTGCAACTCGGCTTCGATCGGCATCGAGATCGTCAATCCGGGCCACGAGTTCGGCTACCGCTGCTTTCCCGATGTGCAGGTCGAGGCGGTAATCGCCCTCTTGGTAGGCATCCGCGGCCGCTGGACCGTCCCGAACTCCCGCATCCTTGGCCATTCAGATGTGGCGCCTGACCGCAAGGAGGATCCCGGCGAGCTGTTTCCGTGGAAGCGCCTGGCGGAGGCAGGGCATGGCCTCTGGTTCGATGCGCAGCCCGCGCCGGGCCCCGCGCTGAAGCTTGGTGACGAAGGAGTGGGTGTCTTCGCCTTGCAGGCGGGCCTGCACCGCCTGGGCTATGAGCCCCGCCCCTCCGGCCGCTTCGACGAGGAGACGGCCACGGTGGTCCGCGCCTTCCAACGCCACTGGCGGCCCGAGCGGGTCGATGGCGAGGCGGACGGCGAGACGCGCGCGCGGCTGATGGGCCTGCTCCAACTTTCGGCGCTGGAATCGGCGACTGGGGTTCTCTAAAACCGCTTGAGGGGCTATGTTCCGGCCGGACCAGACGGCCGGACGGCCGCGGGGGCTCTCGAGCCTTCGAGGAAAGTCCGGGCTCCACGGCGACAAGGCGGCGGGTAACGCCCGCCGGGGGCGACCCCAGGGACAGCGCCACAGAAAGCAAACCGCCTCCGCGAGGGGGTAAGGGTGAAAGGGTGGGGTAAGAGCCCACCGGGCCCTCGGCAACGCGGGCCGCATGGCAAGCCCCGCCTGGAGCAAGACCGAATAGGGAGCGCGTGCCCGCTCGCGGGTAGAGCCGTCGCTGGCTTGAGCGTTCCGGGTAGGTCGCGAGAACCGGCCGGCGACGGCCGGTCCAGAGGAATGGCCGTCTCGCGCTCTTCGGAGCGTCAGACAGAACCCGGCTTACAGGCCGTCTGGTCCTCTCTCCTTCGTCGCCGGAAAGGCTCGCTTCAACGCCGCCGCCAGCGCCGGGAGCCAGTGGCTGTTGGTGTGGCCGGTCACCGGCGTGTCCAGCACGACCTCTTCTTCCGCGTGCCTGGCCAGCTCCGCCAGCCGCGTGGTGTGGCGCAGGAACAGCGGCTCCAGCTTCCCCGCCGACAGGTACAGTCGTGGACGCCCGCGCCGGTCGGCGCCCGCGTCCGCCGGCTCCCAGCCGTAGGAGAAGGCAGCCACATGCCCGAATAGCCTGGGATGCCTAAGGCCGGTGGCCACGGCCCAGGCCGCGCCGTTGGAATAGCCGGTGAGCATCCGGTCCTCGCGCAAGGACGAGGCTCCGTATTCGCGCTCGGCCAGCGGCATGACCTCGCGCAGGAAGAAGTCCTGATGGCGCCGGAAAGCCTTGGCCCCGGCGAAAAAGCCGACGAGGTATTCCTGCGCGCGCAGCTGCACATTGCGGACATCGATGCCGGGCCAGGGCGCCACCATCACTATCGGCTGAATCTCGCGATCGAGGATGAGTCGCTCGATCAGCCGCGCGTCGTCGGCGCGGAAAGCCCCATCGGCGGCATAGACCACCGGGTAGCGGCGGCCGGACTCGAAACCCGGCGGCAGGTAGACCGTCACGCGGCGGACGGCGTCCAGATGCTTGCTGGCGATGCTGGTATGGATCAGCCGGCCTGTCAGCTCTGGAGGAAGGGGCGGTTCGGCGGGCGCCTCCGGTCCCCTGTAGACGCCTGACGATCGCCCCGGCGCAACGGCGATGTCCAGGATGGCCCGGCGGATTTCCGGGATGCGGATAGAAATCGCCCAGAGATCGCCGGCGCCGAGCCGCTGCATCGGCGCATGGATGGTGCAGCAGAGGCGGGCGCGGGGGCCCGACCGCCGCGCCGCCACCGTCAGCGTCTGCCCCTCTACCCACCAGGCCGTCTCCTCGCGCCCAAGCCGCGCCCGCGTCTCCTCGGCCATTGGGCCCAGCGGAACACGGCAGAACGCCTCCGCCGCATCCCGCCGTCCACAGTCGCGTAGATTGTCGTGGGGTGAGGCGTCGTAGGTGTCCTGCCCAACGCCTGTTCCAGCCAGCAGCAGAAGGGGCAGCAGGGGAGAAAGGAAGAGGTGCACGGGCATTCGAAGACGGTTGGAACAAGCTTGGCAGCCACTCCACTTCCGCCGCCAAGGCAAGCGCCTGTCGTGCGAAAAGGCAGTGGGTGCGGCAATGGTGTCATTGTCTCCCAATTAATCCCATGCTAACCCAAATCCTTCGCGGGTCGGCGCCGAGGGGTGCGGCCGCCGCCGCGGGCGCGGCCGAATTTCCGGCACGCGCGGGGAAGGCTCTGGGGCGGGGCGCGGCGTGTTTCTCTCGACGTTCGAGAAACAGCTCGACAGCAAGCGGCGCATCGTTGTGCCGCAGGAGTTCCGCGCGGCCGCAGCGGGCCTGTTCGACGGGGTGTTCTGCTTCCCCTCCATCGAGGTGGACTGCATCGAGGCCGGCGGCAAGGCGCTGTTCGACCGTTACGCGGCGGTGATCGAGGAGCTGCCCTTCGGGGATCCGCTGCGTTCGGCGCTGGAGACCTCGATCCTGGGGGGCGCGCGGCCGCTGTCGTATGACACGGCGGGGCGGATCACCCTGCCCGACAGCCTGTGCCAGCAGTTCGGGCTGACCGATTGGGTGGCGGTCGTGGGCTTGGGCGAGCGGTTCCAGATTTGGCCGCTGGAGGCTTTCCGCGCCCACCGTGACGCCCAGCGCGAGGCGGCGCGCGAGGGGCTGGTCGCGCTGCGCAACCAGCAGCGGCAACTGAAGCTGGGGGCGCCGGCATGAGCGAGGCGCCTCACAAGCCCATCCTGCTGGGCGAGGTGGTCGAGGCGCTGGCGCCCGCGCCCGGCAAGCTGATCGTGGACGCCACCTTCGGCGCCGGCGGCTACAGCCGCGCCTTATTGGAGGCGGGGGCGGAGGTGATCGCCTTCGACCGCGACCCAAGCACCCGCCGCTTCGCCGAACCGTTGGCGGCGGGGCATCCCGGACAGCTGCACTGGGTCAACCGCCGTTTCTCGGAGATGGCGGAGGGGCTGGCCGGGCGCGGCAGGGACGGTTGTGACGGCGTCGCCTTGGACCTCGGCGTCTCGTCCATGCAGGTGGACGAGGCGGAGCGGGGGTTTTCCTTCCTGCGCGACGGGCCGCTGGACATGCGGATGGGAGCGGATGGGCCGACCGCCGCCGATCTGGTGAACACAGCCGAGGAGACGGAGCTGGCGCGGGTCATCTGGCTCTATGGCGAGGAGCGGCGGTCGCGGCGGATCGCGCACGTGCTGGTCAGGCGCCGGGCGGAGCAGCCGTTCGAACGCACGTTGGACCTGGCCGAGACGGTGGAGCGGGCGCTTGGCGGCCGTCGCGGCGCGCCGGTGCATCCGGCCACGCGCACCTTCCAGGCGCTGCGGATCGCCGTGAACGAGGAGCTGGCGGAGCTGGAGGGCGGGCTGTCGGCGGCGGAGGCGTTGCTGGTCGAGGGTGGGCGGCTGGCGGTGGTGACCTTCCATTCGCTGGAAGACCGGATCGTCAAATCCTTCCTGGCCGAACGTTCCGGCCGCCGGGGCGCGGTGTCGCGTCACCAGCCCGAGGCGCCGAAGGGGCCGCAGCCAAGCTTCCGGCTGCTGTTCAATTCCGCGCGCGCCCCCTCGGCCGCCGAGGTCGCCGCCAACCCCCGCGCCCGCTCGGCCAAGCTGCGCGCGGCCGAGCGCACCGCCGCACCCGCATGGAAGGCCGCCGCATGATCAATCCCTTCAAGGCCCGCTGGCGCGGGTTTCCGGTGATCGAGCTCTGGGCCGGCGGGTTCGCCGTGGTGCTGGCGCTGGGCGTGTATCTGCTCAAGACCGGCGCGGGGGACGAGGGCCAGCGCATCGCCCGCACCCAGCACGAGATCGTGGCCGAGCAGCGCAAGATCCGCCTGCTCCAGGCGGAGGTGGCCTACCTGGAGCAGCCGGAACGGATCGGGCAGTTGGCGACCGCGCTCGGCCTGCAGCCGCTGTCGGGCAAGCAGGAGACGCCGCCGGAGAACCTCGAGGATGTCGCACATGCCGGCGGGCACGCGGGAGGCCAGCCCGGATGACCACCTTCGAGCCCCCTTTCCGGCCGCTGCCGCTGCGCGACTGGCTGGTCGAGCGCCTCTGGCGCGCGCGCCATGCGCTGGACGGGGCGAAGGAACGCCCGGCCGCGCAGGACACGCCCACGCGCATCCTGGTGGTGCTGATCTTCTTCTCGCTGGGCTTCGCGGTGATGGCGGCCGGGGCCGCGACCAAGGCGCTGTGGCCGCAGGAGCGTTCGGGATACGTGACGCCGCCGGTGGCGCGGGCGGACTTGGTGGATCGCAACGGGCGCATCCTGGCGATGGACCTGACCCACTACGCCCTCTACGTCGATCCGCGCGAGGTGTGGGACACCGCAGAGGCGCGCGAGAAGCTGGCCGCGGTGCTGCCGGGCGTGCCCGCGCGGCGGATCGAGCGGGTGCTGCGGGGCAAGCGCCGCGCGTTCCTGGCGGGGCCGTTGACGCCGCAACAGAAGCAGCAGGTGCACGACCTCGGCCTGCCCGGGGTGTTCTTCGAGGAGCAGGACCGGCGGGTCTATCCGCTGGGCGCCTCGGCCGCCCACGTGCTGGGCTTCACCGACAAGGGCGGACAAGGCCTGGCCGGCGCGGAGTCGGCGCTCGACGAGCTGGTGCAGGACGAGGGGCAGAAGGGCCGCCCCGTCGCGTTGTCGATCGACATGCGGGTGCAGACGGCGCTTGAGGACGAGCTGCAGAAGGCCGCTGCGGAGTTCCGCACCGTCGCGGCCATGGGCGTGGTGGTCGACGTGCACACGGGCGAGGTGCTGGGGATGGCCAGCTATCCCGACTTCGACCCCAACCACGCCGGCCGCTCGCCGCCGGCCAACATGGTCAATCGCGAGGCGGCCAGCGTCTACGAGCTGGGCTCGATCTTCAAGGTGTTCACCCTGGCCATGGCGCTGGACAAGGGCCTGGCGACGCTGGACTCGAAGTTCGACGTGCGCGCCCCGCTCCAGGTGGCGGGGCAGTCGATCCACGACCACGAGAAGGGCGACACCGTCCTCACCTTTTCGGAGGTGTTCACCCACTCCTCCAACATCGCCTCGGGCAAGATGGCGCTGATGGCGGGGCCGGAGGTGGTGCGCGACTATTTCTTCGAGCGCTACGGCCTCGCCCATCCCGCGCCGATCGAACTGGCCGAAGCGGCGCGGCCGATCCTGCCGCGCAAGGTGGGTTCCCAGGCGGTCGCCAACATGGCGTTCGGTCAGGGGATTTCGGTCAGTCCCCTCTCTTACGCCGCGGCCATGGCGGCCATCGTCAACGGCGGCGAACACATCCCGCTCACCGTGCGCAAGATGGCCCCGGGGGACCAGGTGAAGGGCCGGCGCATCCTGAAGCCGTCAACCTCGCGCACCATGCTCGACCTGCTGCGGCTGAACGTGCTGACCGGCTCGGGCAAGAAGGCGGACGCGCCGGGCCTGCGCGTCGGAGGCAAGACCGGCTCGGCGCAGAAGCCGGAGAACGGCCGCTACGGCCACAACAACATCTCCTCCTTCGCCGGCGTGTTCCCCACCGACGGGCCGATGGACACCAAACGCTACCTGGTGCTGATCACGCTGGATGCGCCCCAGCGCACGGAGCACACCTACGGCTTCATCACCGCCGGCTGGAACGCCGCGCCGACCGCCGGCAAGGTGATCGACCGCATCGGCCCCTACCTCGGCGTCAAGCGCGCCCCGCTGTCGGTGCAGCAGGCGGAGAAGGCCGCCGCGATGGCGCCCATGCGGGGGGACAATTGAACCTTCACCTTTCCGACGTGGTGAAGCGGGCGGTCACGCCCGACCCGGAGATCACCGGCGTCACCTCCGACAGCCGCAAAGTGCGCCCCGGCTACCTGTTCGCCGCCCTACCGGGCGCGCGGGTGGACGGCCGCAGCTTCATCCCCACGGCGCTTGAGCGGGGCGCCGCCGCCATCCTGGCGCCCGAGGATGTGACTGGCCTGGCCGCGCCTGTGGTGCACGCCTGGGACCTGCGCCGCGCCTATGCGCTGGCCGCGAAGGCGGTGCAGCCGCAGCAGCCGGAGACGGTGGTCGCGGTCACCGGCACCAACGGCAAGACTTCCGTGGCGGCCTTTTGCCGCCAGATCTTTGAGCGGCTGGGCCGCGTCTCCGCCAGCATGGGCACGCTTGGCGTGGTGGCAGCGGGCGAGCAGCTGACGCCGCCAGGCCTGACCACGCCCGACGCCGCCGACGTGGCCGCGACCATGGCCGAGCTGCACCGGCGCGGCGTCACCCACCTGGCGCTGGAGGCCTCCTCGCACGGGGTGGACCAGCGGCGGCTGGACGGGGTGGAGCTGAAGGCCGCCGGCTTCACCAACCTCAGCCAGGACCACCTCGACTACCATGGCACCATGGGCGCCTACCGCGCCTCCAAGCTCCGCCTGTTCGAGACCCTGCTCCCGCGTGGCCGCACCGCCGTGTTGAACGCCGACTCCGACGCCTTCCCCGCGTTCGCCGCCGCCGCGGTGATGGCGGGCCAGACCATCCTGTCGGTCGGCGAACGGGGTCAGGGCCTGCGCCTGGTCGGACGCGAGCTGCTGCCCGACGGCCAGCGACTGAAGCTGGCGGCGGGCGAGCACGCCTTCGAGGTGCGCCTGCCGCTCGCCGGCGCCTTCCAGGCCTCCAACGCCCTGGTCGCGGCGGGGCTGTGCGTCGCCGCCGGCGAGGATCTGCCGTTGGTGCTGGCGGCGCTGGAGCACCTGGAGGGCGCGCCCGGCCGCCTCCAGCGCGTCGGCTCCGGCCCGCGCGGCGGCGAGGCCTATGTCGACTACGCCCACACCCCCGACGGCCTCGCCACGGTGCTGGAGGCGCTCCGCCCCCACGCGCGCGGGCGGCTGATCGTGGTGTTCGGCGCCGGCGGCGACCGTGATCGGAGCAAGCGACCGTTGATGGGCGACGCGGCCGAGCGGCTGGCGGACATCGCCGTCGTGACCGACGACAACCCCCGCTCCGAAGACCCCGCCGCCATCCGGTCTGAGGTTAAGGCCGGCGCCCCCTCCGCCCGCGAGATCGGCGACCGACGGGAGGCCATCTTCGCCGCCTGCGGGATGCTGGAGGACGGCGACGTGCTGGTGGTCGCCGGCAAGGGGCACGAGCAGGGCCAGCTGGTGGCCGGCGTCACCCACTCCTTCGACGACGTGGGGGTCACCCGCGAAGGTTTGGAGGCGGCCGATGGCTGAGCCGCTCTGGACCTCCGAGGAAATCCTCGCGGCCGTGGGTGGCGAACTGCATGGTAGGCCATTCGCCGCCAGCGGCGTCACTTTCGACAGCCGCGAGGTCGAGCCCGGCGACCTGTTCGTGGCGCTGAAGGGCGAGCGTGACGGCCACGACTTCGCGCCGATGGCCTTCGAGCGGGGGGCGGCGGGGGCGTTGACCTCTAGGTGCGTCCCCGGCTCCCACGTTCAGGTCGCCGACACACTGCCCGCGCTCGAAGCCTTGGGCGCCGCCGCGCGCGAGCGCTGCCCCGCACGGCGCGCCGCCGTCACCGGCTCGGTCGGCAAGACCAGCGTGACCCAGGCGGTGAAGGCGGGGCTGGAGCTGGCGGGCCGCGCCCACGGCTCGGTGAAGTCCTACAACAACCACATCGGTGTGCCGCTGACGCTCGCGCGGATGCCGCGCGATACCGAGCGCGCGGTGTTCGAGATCGGCATGAACCACCCGGGCGAGATCGCGCCGCTCTCGCGCATGGTCCGCCCCCACGTGGCCGCCATCACCACCGTGGGCGCGGTGCACACGGAGTTCTTCGAGGACGGCGAACGCGGCGTGATGCGGGAGAAGGCCGAGGTGTTCGCAGGGCTGGAGCCCGGCGGCGCGGCGGTGCTGAACGCCGACAGCCCGTGGTTCAGCGACCTGCGAGCGTTGGCGGAGACCGCCGGCGCCCGCGTCCTCTCGTTCGGCTCCGCCGAAGACTGCGATGCTCACCTCCTTAGCTTCCAAACCTCAGGTTCTCCGAATGAAGGGGCGGGGGTGCGCGCTGTCATCGGCGGGGAAGAAATCGAGTTCGCCCTGCTTCAGACGGGCGTGCACTGGGGCCTGACCAGCCTCTGTGTGCTGCTGGTCCTGCACGAGCTGGACGTGTCGCTGGAGACGGGCGTTCGCGCGCTGTCCGGCTTTGCGCCGCTGCAGGGGCGCGGGCTGATCACAATCGTCAACGCGCCCGCCGGCGCCTTCACTCTGATCGACGACAGCTACAACGCCAATCCGGTGTCCATGCGCGCGGCGATCGCCACGCTCGCCCAGCGGCAACCGAGCGGCCGCCGCGTCGCCGTGGTCACAGATATGCTCGAACTCGGCCCCTCCGCCCAAAGCGATCACGCGCGCCTAAGCAACGCTTTGGACGACTCGGGAATCGACCTTGTCTTCGCGGCAGGACCGCTGATGGCGCATCTCCATGAGGCGCTTCCGCCGTCCCGGCGGGGGGGCTATGCCCCCTCAGCCGCCGAGCTCGCGCCGCTGGTCACCGCCAGCGTCCAAGCCGGCGACGTGGTGCTGGTGAAGGGCTCCAACGGGTCCCGGGCGCGCGATATCGCAGCCGCGCTCCGAGGGCTCGACGCGCCCGAGGGTGAGGGCTGATGTTCAACTACCTGTATCTGCTGGCGGCCGAGCACGGGTGGCACGTGCCGCTGCTGGGGCTGATGAAATACATCACCTTCCGCACCGGCCTGGCGATCTTCACCGCCCAGATCGTCTGCGTGGCCATGGGCTCGCGCTTCATCCGCTGGATTCAGGCGCGTCAGGGGCGCGGCCAACCTATCCGCGAGGACGGCCCCGAAACCCACATCATCGCCAAGGCCGGCACGCCGACCATGGGCGGCTTCATGATCCTGGCCGGGCTGACGGTCGCCACCCTGCTCTGGGGCGACCTGACCAACCCTTACGTCTGGACCGTGCTGGGGGTGACCGCCGGCTACGGCGTGCTGGGCTTCATCGACGACTATCGCAAGGTGACGCGCCAGACCTCCACCGGGGTGCGCGGCTCGATGAAGCTGCTGATCCAGTTCGCCATCGCCGGCTCCGCCTGCCTGGTGCTGATCATGACCGCGCGGCACGACCCGCTGACCCCGCCGGGCTACGAGTTCTCGGTCGCCCTGCCGATGGCCAAGGCGTTCCTGCTCAACGTCGGCTGGTTCTATCTGGTGTTCACCGCCGTGGTGATCGTCGGCGCCTCCAACGCGGTGAACATCACCGACGGCCTGGACGGCCTGGCAATCGTGCCGGTGATGATCGCCGCGGCCGCCTTCGGGGTGATCAGCTACATGGTCGGCAACGCCCTGTTCGCCAACTACCTGCAGATCCACTTCGTCAAAGGCGTGGGCGAGCTGGCGGTGATGGCTGGCGCCATCATCGGCGCAGGCCTCGGCTTCCTCTGGTATAATGCACCGCCCGCCAAGATCTTCATGGGCGACACCGGTTCGCTGGCGCTCGGCGGCGGGCTCGGGACCATGGCGGTGGCGACCAAGCACGAGATCGTGCTGGCCATCGTCGGCGGGCTGTTCGTGCTCGAGGCGGTCTCGGTGATGCTGCAGATCGCCTACTTCAAGGCGACGGGGCGGCGCATCTTCCTGATGGCGCCGATCCACCACCACTTCGAGAAGCTGGGCTGGGCGGAGTCCACGGTGGTGATCCGCTTCTGGATCGTGGCGGTGGTGCTGGCCCTGATCGGCCTCGGCACCCTTAAGCTCAGGTAGGGGGCGCGCGCGTGATCCCGGTCCGTGGCTTCGAGGGCAAGACGGTGGCGGTGTTCGGCCTCGGCCGCACGGGCCTGGCCGCCGCGCGCGCCCTCACTGCCGGAGGCGCGGGGGTGGTGGTTTGGGACGAGGGCGAAGCCGCCCGCGCCAAGGCGATGACGCAAGGGTTTTCGGTGGTGGACCTCGTCTCCGCCGACTGGTCCGGCTTCGACGCCCTGATGCTGTCGCCGGGCGTGCCGCTTACCCACCCCGAGCCGCACTGGACCGTGCAGAAGGCCGACGCCGCGGGCGTCGAGATCGTCGGCGACGTCGAACTGCTGGCCCGCACCGTCAACGCCGCCCCCGAGCACAAGCGGCCCAAGATCGCCGCCATCACCGGCTCCAACGGCAAGTCCACCACCACCGCCCTGCTGCACCATGTGCTGACCGCCGCGGGGCGCGATGCGCGCATGGGCGGCAACATCGGCGTGGGCGTGCTGGGGCTCGACGACATGCACGGCGGCGCCGTCTACGTGCTGGAGCTGTCGTCCTACCAGCTCGACCTGACCTCGAGCCTCAAGGCCGACGCGGCGGTGCTGCTCAACATCTCGCCCGACCACCTCGACCGCCACGGCGGCATGGACGGCTACGTCGCCGCCAAGCGCCGCATCCTGCTGAACCAGACCGAGGGCGACACGGCCATCGTGGGCGTCGACGATCCCTGGTGCCAGCGCATCGTCACCGAGATCACCGCCGCCAACCGCCGCACCGTCTGGCCGATCTCCGCCGGCCGGGCGATGGGCCGGGGCGTCTACGCCATCCAGGGCATTCTCTACGACGCCACCGGAGACCGAGTGACCGAGGTCGCCGACCTGTCGCGCGCCCGCTCGCTCCCCGGCCGCCACAACTGGCAGAACGCCGCGGCCGCCTACGCCGCCGCCCGCGCCCTCGGCCTCTCGGCCCAGGACGCGGTGGAGGGGCTGATGAGCTTCCCTGGCCTCGCGCACCGCATGGAGACGGTCGGCCGCATCGGCCGCGTCCGCTTCGTCAACGACTCCAAGGCCACCAACGCCGACGCCGCCCGCCAGGCGCTGTCGTCTTATCCAAGAGTCTACTGGATCGCCGGGGGAAGGCCTAAGGAAGGCGGCATCGAAGGGCTAGCCGACTTGTTCCCGCGCGTGGCCAAGGCCTACCTCGTCGGCGAGGCCGCCGGCGAGTTCGCCCATGTGCTGGACGGCCAGGCGCTGGCCAAGATCTGTCACGACATCGACCGCGCGGTCGCCGCCGCCTACGCGGATGCCGCCACCACCGGCGAGGATGCGGTGGTGCTGCTGTCTCCCGCCTGCGCCTCCTTCGACCAGTTCGCCGACTTCGAGGAGCGGGGCGAAGCCTTCCGCGCCGCCGTCAGCGCACTCGCGCCACAGCCCGCACGCATGGGAGCGACGGCATGACCGCCCAACACTCCGGGACAGCTCCCATGGCCGACAAAGCCACGAAATCCCAAGCCCACGCCTTCGCGCGGAGCGACCGCACCAAGGTCGGCCAGTGGTGGTGGACGGTCGACCATGTGCTGCTGGGCGCCACCTGTTGCCTGATCCTGATCGGTGTATTCCTGTCCTTCGGCGCCAGCCCCGCCGCCGCAGCGCGGAAGGGGCTCGGGGATCCTTTCTACTATGCCATCCGCCAGTGCGTATTCGCCGGGCTGGGGGTGAGCATCATGGTCTCCACCTCCATGCTCAGCCCCAAGGGGGTCCGGCGCGTGGCTTTTTTCATCTTCATTGGCGCCATCGCGCTGATGATGGCGCTGCCGTTCATCGGCCACGCATCGAAGGGAGCGACGCGCTGGATTGCCCTCGGCGGCATGACGCTCCAGCCTTCGGAGTTCATGAAGCCGGCCCTGATCGTGCTCTGCGGCTGGATGTTCGCCGAAGGGCAGAAGAAGGAGGGCGTGCCCGGCACTCCGATCGCGTTTGCGCTTTACGCGCTGTCCGTCGCTCTGTTGCTGATTCAGCCGGACGTTGGCCAGACGATTCTGATCACCGTGGCCTTCGGCGCCGCCTTCTTCATGGCCGGGGTGCCGCTGCGTTGGATCTTCGGGCTGGCCGGGCTCGCGGTGGCGGGCGGTATCTCGCTCTACTTCATCTTCGATCACGTCGCCTCCCGCGTGCAGCGATTCCTGGCGGCGGACGACGGTTCTGGCGGGCATCAGGTGGACAAGGCGCTCGACGCGATCGCGGCCGGGGGTCTGTTCGGGCGCGGTCCCGGCGAGGGTCAGCTGAAGCGCCACGTGCCGGAGATGCAGACCGACTTCGTCTATTCAGTGGGCGCTGAGGAATACGGGCTGGTGTTCAGCCTGCTGCTGATCGGCCTGTTCGCGCTCCTGGTCGTGCGCGGCATGATGAAGGCGATGAAGCTGTCCGACACCTTCGAGCAGATCTCGGCGGCCGCCCTGTTCGTGCTGGTCGGACAGCAGGCGATCATCAACGTCGCGGTCAACTTGAACCTGATGCCGACCAAGGGCATGACCCTGCCGTTCATCTCCTACGGAGGCTCCTCCATGCTGGCCATGGGGCTCACGGTGGGGCTGGCGCTGGCGCTGACCCGGCGCAGGCCCGGCGCCTACGCCAACCCGCAAGGCCTCTCGCCCGCCGGCGCCTTCGCGTGAGCAAACGCACCGCCGTGGTCGCCGCCGGCGGCACCGGCGGCCACATGTTTCCCGCCCAGGCCCTGGCCGAAACCCTGACCGGGCGCGGCTGGCGCGTGGTGCTGGCCACCGACGACCGCGGCGCCCGCTACGCCGATAAATTCCCCGCCGACGACCGCCTGGCGCTGTCGGCCGCCACCTACCGTCCCGGCGACCCTGCAGGCATGGCCCGCGCGGCCGCCGAGGTGTGGCAGGGTGTCGGCCAAGCCCGCCGCGCCTTCGCCAAGCTCAAGCCCAACGTGGTCGTCGGCTTCGGCGGCTACCCCTCCCTCCCCGCGCTGGTGGCGGCGCTCAGCGCCCGCCGCGCGACTGTGATCCATGAGCAGAACGCGGTGCTGGGCCGGGTCAACCGCTTGCTGGCACCTCGCGTGAACGCGGTCGCCTGCGCCTTTCCAACCCTGCAACTCGCCAAGCCTTGGGTGCGGGCCCGCGCCCATGTCGTCGGCAATCCGGTGCGCCCGGAAATCCGAGCCTTGCACGACCAGCCCTACGTTCCCCCCAAGGATGGCGGCGAAATCCGCGTGCTGATTACAGGCGGCAGCCAGGGCGCGCGCCTGCTCTCCGAACTCCCGCCGCTGGCCATGGCCCAGCTGCCCGAGGCCCTGCGCCTGCGCCTGAAGGTGCAGCAGCAGACCCGCCCCGAAGGCATCGACGCCGCCCGCCGCGCCTACGCCGACGCCCTAGTCGCCGCCGAGATCGCCCCCTTCTTCCGCGACATGGCCGGCCGTCTGTCGGCAGCCCACTTGGTGATCGGCCGCGCCGGCGCCTCCACCGTCTGCGAACTGGCGGTCGCCGGCCGCCCCTCGATCCTGGTCCCCCTGAAGATTGCCGCCGACGACCACCAGCGCTTCAACGCCAAGCTGCTCGAAGACCCCGGCGCCGCCGCTATCGCCTACGAGGACGAGCTCACCACCGACAGCCTGGCCGGCGCGTTCAGCGCGCTGTTGCAGGACCCGCCGCGCCTTTCCCGCATGGCCGCCGCCGCCAAATCCGCCGCCACGCCCGACGCCGCCGAAAAGCTGGCCGACCTGGTCGAAGCCACCGCCCGCTGAGGGCAAGCCGCGGTTCACCGTTTGCAGCGCCCGCGTCCGAGACCGGAGCCGCGTTCCGCATTGGAACACGCGCGCCTTGAGGCGGTGGAAGCGGACATGACCTTGATCGGCACGGGCGGCGACGACAGCCTGGTGGGCGGCTCCGGCGGCGACAGCCTCTACGGCGCGGACGGCGGCGACACCTTGCGCGGCGGCGGCGACCGCGATCTGCTGCTCGGACAAGACGGTGACGACCTGCTGGACGGGGGCGAGGCCAACGACACCCTGATCGGCGGCCCCGGTGACGACACCCTGCTCGGCGGCGCCGGCTTCGACTGGGCCGACTATGGCGACGCGGCCTCGGCCGTGATCGCCGACCTCTCGCTCAAAGCCGTTCAGGACACCGGCGGCGGCGGAATCGACCGCTTCGACTCGATCGAGCAGCTTTGCGGCTCCGGCTTCAACGACCGCTTCACCGGCGACAACGCCGCCAACCAGCTGGTGGGCGCGAACGGCGACGACACCCTCGCCGGCGGCGGCGGCGGCGACTCGTTGATCGGCGGGGACGGGAACGATGTCCTTATCTCCGGCAACGGCCGCGACTACCTGGCGGGCGGCGCCGGCGACGACACCTACCTGATCGACCGATCCGGCGATTACATCAGCGAGAAGGCAGACTCCGGCATCGACACGGTGCGCGCGGGCGCCTCCTGCCGGCTGAAAGCGAACCTGGAGGCGCTCGAACTCACCGGCGCGGGCGACACCAAGGGCTGGGGCAACGACCTCTCCAACACCATGACCGGCAACCGGGGCGACAACCTGCTGTTCGCCAATGGCGGCGACGACAGCATCCATGGCGGGCGCGGCGACGACCTTCTTGGCGGAGGGCAGGGCAACGACCTGATCGACGGCGGCGAGGGGCGCGACACCGCTTCCTTCAACGGCTCGATGTCAGGCGTGACCGCCGACCTGAACATCGCCGGCGCACAAGACACAGGGCGGGGGTTCGACACCCTCGTCTCAATCGAGAACCTGATCGGCTCGCCTGAAAACGACACTCTCACCGGCGACGGCGGCGACAATGAACTGACCGGCCACAAGGGCGCCGACTTCCTCTATGGCGGCGAGGGCTCCGACACCCTGAACGGCGGCAGCGGCGACGACTTTCTGTCCGCTGGCGGCGGCGGTGACGTGATCAAGGGCGGCGTCGGCGTCGACACCGTCTCCTTCGGCGGCGGCGTCGCCAATCTCACCGTCGATTTGAGGCTCCAGACGGCGCAAGACACCGGCGCAGGCATGATGGTGCTGAAGTCGGTCGAAAACCTCATCGGCGGGATCGGCGCCGACGACTTCACCGCCAACGGCGAGGCCAACAACTTCAACACCGGCCCCGGCGACGACATCTTCCGCTTCTTCACCACCGCCGACCTCGACGGCGACAGCATCACCAAGCTGCGCGGCTCGGGCTTCGACCGCATCGACCTTAGCGGCATCGACGCGGACGAGACCGCCGACGGCGACCAGGCCTTCACTCTGGTGGGCGCCTTCACCGGCCAGGCCGGCGAGGCGGTCTACCACTACGAACTCGGCGGCTCCGAAGCCACGCTCGACCTCGACGTGGACGGCGACGGCCTCTCCGACGCCCATCTCACGATTACCGGCAACGACTTCGGCGACGTCGGCTTCGTGCTCTAGGCGATCCCCGCCGCCGCCAACAGTTGCGAGCCGTTCTCACGGAACGGCGGGCTCCGCAGCGGGTTTTCACTGCAAACCCAACCTGCGGAGACGAAGACATGCGGACCGGCGGCGCGTTGATGGCTGGAGCGGCCATGGGATTCCTGGCGGGCGTGGCGTTCACGCCGGCGCGCAAGGCGGCCGTGCAGGGCATGGAGATGCTCGAGGGCGACTGGTTTGACGTGCTGAAGGCCGAGCACGAGGCGGTAGAAGCCCTGTTCGAACTGGTGCTGGCCACCGACGAGCGTCAAACGACGCGGCGCCAGATGCTGCTGACCAAGATCGCCTATGCGCTGAACAAGCACGCGATCCAGGAAGAGAACGTCGTCTACCCGGCCCTGCGTAAGATCGACGAGGCGGCGGCCAAGCACCTGATCGAGGACCACGGCGAGATCAAGACGCTGATCAACGACCTCCAGTATGTGATCGAGAAGGACGACCCGCGCTGGCTCGAGACTATGCGCAAGCTGTCGATGGAGGTGATCAGCCACGCCCGGGAGGAAGAGGACGAGATCTTCCCCCGCCTGCGCGGCCAGTCGCAGGAAGAGAACGACGCCATCACCCGGCGCATGCACTGGGAAGGCGTCAAGGTCGCCTGATCCGATCTGGCCTTTGGCGGTGGCGGCGGCATAAGCTGCCGCCGCATGGCCGACCTCATCAACCTGAACAAGGCGCGCAAAGCTCGCGCCAAGGCGGAACGCGAAGCAGCGGTGGTGGAGAACCGCGCCCGCTTCGGCCGCGCCAAGGGCGAGAAGACTCTGGCCGAGGCGCGGCGCGAGAAGGCTGCTCGTGAGCTGGATGGTAGGAAGCGCGACTGACGCTAGGTTCTCTGGGCGCGGATCATCAGCACTTGGCCGCCCAAAACGAGCAGCAGGCCCAGCAGCGCGGCCGGGCCCCAGCTGACGCCTTCGAACAGGGTGGAGACCAGCATGGCGGTGGGGGGCGTCAGCGCCGCCACATAGGAGGCGAAGGTGTAGCTGCGCCGGCGTGCGAGGGCGTAGTAGACGACGAAGGCGATCACCGACCCGAACACCGACAGGTAGAGCAGCGACAGCACGTAGGCGGGGCTGGGGTCGAAGGATGGCGGCTGGCCGGTCGCCAGCGCCCAAAGGGCCAAGGCGAGGGCGCCGTAGCCCATGGCCCAGGCGGTGGCGGGCGCCACGTCGGTGCCGTCGCGCTGCTGGCGCCAGGCGAACAGATTGCCCACGCCGGCGGTGAGCACGGCGGCCAGGGCGAAGCCGAGGCCCACCCACGCCTTGGGCTGCATGTCCGCGCGCATCAGTTCGGAGGCGAACAGGCCCAGCACGCCGGCGACGCCCAGCAACGCGCCGCCCCAGGCCAGGGGCGAGGGCTTGCGCTTCAGCACGATGCGGAACAGCACCAAGTTGAGCAGCGCCAGTGAGGCGAACACCACTGCGACGACGGCCGAAGTGATCCTGGCCTCCGCCGCATAGACGAAGCCGTAGTCGAGAGTGAAGGTGAACAGGCCAAGGCCCATGGCCGAAAGGTGCTCGGCCGGGCGCAGCGCGATGCGCCGGCGCGTCACCAGGAGCCAAGCGAACAACAGGGCCGAGGCGAGGGCGAAGCGGTAGGAGACCGACCAGGCGGCGGGGACCGCGCCCAGCTGGTAGGTAATCGCGTGCCAGGTGGTGCCCCAGATCACCGCGCAGACGCCGAGCGCCGCGAGGTCGATGGCCAAGGCGTTGGGCCTGCGGGTGGGGACCTCGGCGGATACGGCGGCGGTGGTCAAGGCGGAACCCTCCCGGCGAGGCGCTGAGATGGGATCGGGCTGGCAGCGGGCGAACCCCGCCGCCGCTCAAAATTTGCGGCCGACGTGATAAGCGGAGCTTATGGCGCGGAAGTTCTAGCCGGCGTCGTCGTCCGCTCCGCCGCTGTCGCCGCCACGCCGGGCCTGGCGGTTGCCCCGGCCCCCGCGCTTGTCGAGGTTGGCCAGCTGCTGTTGCCAGTATTCGGCGCCTTTGCGCGGCTTCATCATGATCTTGGGGGCCCCACGGCGGTTGACGACGGCAAACGTATTGCTGGCCGCATCGTAGTAGAGCTTGTCGCCGTTGGCGCGGGTGGCGGTCTTCACCCCTGACGGCGGGTTGGCGACGAAGGCGTGGACCTTGTTGACGTAGTCGTCCACGCTGGCGGCGCCGAAGTCCTTGCCGTTGCGCTCATACATCTTCTGCGCGTTCTCCGCGGCCGGCCGCTTGCGGTTGCCGGCCCACATCGGCTTGCCGTCGGAGCGCAGCGGCCCATCGGCGTTCATGCGGCCGCCCCGCCGCCCCGCGCGGTCGCCGCGGGTGGTGTCGGTGACGGTGGCGGAGGCGTCGCTGGCCGCCGACGTGGCCGGGGAGGCGTTCTCGCTGCGCGCCGGCTTGGAAGCCTGCTGGTTGCAGCCAGCCAGGCCGATCACGCCGATGATCAGCGCGATCGCCGCGCCGAGGAATGGATGCCGCATCTCTCGCCTCTCCTGCCGCCGAAAGCGGGCGGAGGTTGTGACCGATCAGGCGGGTTTGTCCAGCCTCCGCCGCCGCGCTAAGAGCCCGCCATGAACGGGCGGCGCGTGCTCCTGATCGTCGGCGGCGGCATTGCGGCCTACAAGTCGCTGGAGCTCGTGCGCCTGCTGCGCAAGGCCGGCGTCGCGGTGACCCCGATCCTGACCCACGGCGGGGCGGAGTTCGTCACGCCGCTGTCGCTGTCCTCCCTGTGCGAGAGCAAGGTCTATGGCGAACTGTTCTCGCTCACCGATGAAGCGGAGATGGGCCATATCCAACTGTCGCGCTCGGCCGATCTGATCGTCGTGGCGCCCGCGACCGCCGACCTCATGGCCAAGGCCGCGCTCGGCCTCTGCGACGACCTCGCCAGCACCACGCTGCTGGCCACCGAGACGCCCGTGCTGATGGCTCCCGCGATGAACGTGCGGATGTGGGAGCATCCGGCGATGGTTTCGAACCTGGAGACGCTGAAGGCGCGCGGGGTCCGCGTCGTCGGGCCCGAGGAGGGCGAGATGGCCTGCGGCGAGTTCGGCTACGGCCGAATGGCCGAACCGCAGGCGATCTTCGAGGCGGCCCTGGCCGCGTTGGGGAATCAGACACCGGTGGGGGTGGAGCGTCCGTTGGCTGGGCGGCGGGCGCTGGTGACCGCCGGTCCTACGGTGGAGCCGATCGACCCGGTGCGGGTGCTGACCAACCGATCGAGCGGGCGGCAGGGCTATGCGATCGCACGGGCTCTGGCCGATCTGGGGGCGGAGGTGACCCTGGTGTCGGGGCCAACGTCGCTGCCGGCGCCGTTGGGCACAAGGCGCGTCGATGTCGAAACGGCGCAGGAGATGCTCGACGCCTGCCGCAGCGCCTTGCCTGCGGACGTGGCGGTGCTGGTGGCGGCTGTGGCGGACTGGCGGCCCGAAGCGGCGGCCGAGCGCAAGATCAAGAAGAGAGGCGGCACGCCTACCCTGAGGCTGACCGAGAACCCCGACATTCTCGCCACACTTTCAAAGGCTGGCGCGGAGAGGCCGCGGCTGGTCGTGGGCTTCGCCGCCGAAACGGGAGAACTCGCCGCCAACGCCCGCGCCAAGCTGAAGGCTAAGGGCTGCGATCTGATCGTTGCGAATGACGTGGCGGACGGGGCGGTGGTAGGTCACGCGAACAACCGGGTGCTGGTGGTGTCGCGGGTCGGCGAGGAGGCGTGGGAGTCCGCCTCGAAGGAGGAGGTCGCCCGCAGGCTCGCGCGCCTGATCAGCGGGGAGCTCCAGTGAAGGTCGAGATCATCCGCCTGCCGCACAACACTGACCTGCCGCTGCCGGCCTACGAGACGGACGGCGCGGCCGGCATGGACCTGCGCGCCGCCGTGCCGGACCGGGAGCCGGTGGTGATCCGGCCGGGCGCGCGCACGCTAGTGCCCACGGGGCTGTCGTTCGCCGTGGCGAACGGCTTTGAAGCCCAGGTGCGGCCGCGTTCGGGGCTGGCGCTGCGTCATGGCGTCACCTGCCTGAACACGCCGGGCACCATCGACTCCGACTTTCGCGGCGAGGTGCAGGTGATCCTGGCCAACCTTGGCGAGGAGGACTTCACCATCCGCCGCGGCGACCGCATCGCCCAGCTGGTGATCTGCCCGGTGGCGCGGGCGGAGTGGGCCGAGGTGGAAAAGCTCGGCGAAACCGCGCGGGGCGGGGGCGGGTTCGGTTCCACCGGGCGGGGGTGAAAACCCGCGCGAAAACGCCGCGCCCTTAAGCCTTTACACACCGGGGCAATCTCCCTATGTGCGCCAATTCCGGCGGACCCCGGGTCTACCATCGCTGCTAACGCCGGTCTGGGTTCAACAATCTGCAGGGGGTTACGTGCGTTGCGCACTTACCAGACTCCCCTGGACCTGGTCCGTGAGCGGTCCCCGGAAAGCCCTGTCGCCCTCGTGCGGCCGGGCGCGGTGGCGGTAGCTGGGCGCTGGTTCCGGGACACCTTCAAGGACGACATCCTTTACGCCGTTAAGGCCAACCCTTCGCCGTGGGTGATCAAAACCCTGGCCGGGCTGGGCGGCTTCGGCTTCGACGTGGCTTCGCTGCAGGAAGTCGAGCTGGTGGCCGAGCATGCGCCCGGCGCCCGCATGGCCTTCATGCATCCGGTCAAGAGCCCGCGTGCCATCGCGGCGTCCTATGCCGACCACGAGGTCAAGACCTTCGTCTTCGACTCGCACGAGGAGCTGGCCAAGATCCTCGACGCCACCGGCGGAGCCAAGGACCTGAACCTGATGGTCCGGCTGGCCGTGTCGTCGGAAGGCTCGTCCTATCCGCTCGCCGGTAAGTTCGGGGTCGAGCCGCACGAGGCGCCCGAGCTGCTGCTGGCCGCGCGACGCGCCACCCAGGAACTGATGGGCGTGGCCTTCCACGTCGGCAGCCAATGCATGCGGCCAACGGCCTTCCAGGCGGCGATGGCCCAGGCCTCGCGCGCGCTGACCCGCGCCGGGGTGTTTGCCGATGTGGTCGACGTGGGCGGCGGCTTCCCCTCAATCTATCCGGGGATGGTCCCGCCGGCGCTGGCCGACTACGCCGCCGCCATCCACCGCGGGTTCGACGAGATGAACGTCCACGAAACCGCCGAACTCTGGTGCGAGCCCGGCCGGGCGCTGGTGGCCGAGTCCGCCTCGGTGCTGGCCCGGGTGGAGCTGCGCAAGGGCGACGCGCTGTATCTGAACGACGGCGCCTACGGAAACCTGTTCGACGCCGCCCATGCCAAGTGGCCGTTCCCGGTGAAGCTGCAGCGTGACGGGGAGCATTCGCGCGCGCTCAAGCCGTTCCGCTTCTTCGGACCGACTTGCGACTCGATCGACTACATGCCGGGCCCCTTCTGGCTGCCCGAGGACGTGCAGGGCGGCGACCACATCGAGATCGGCATGCTGGGCGCCTACGGCACCGCGATGGCCGGCCGCTTCAACGGCTTCGGCGAGACCGAGCAGGTGATCGTGGGCGACGCGCCGATGGCCTCGATGTACGGCTTGGCCCCGCGGGCGCTGCCCACGCCCCGGACCGAGGTCGGCTCCGTCATCGGGCTGGCCAAGGCCAAGCACGGCAAGCGCCGGCGGCGCTAGGCTGACACACCTCCACCGGCGACGGGAGAAGGGTTATGCCGCCTCGCCCGCGTGTTCGGCCAGGATGGTGAGGCCCTCGGGGGTGACGTCGGCGAAGCCGCCGCGGACCTGGTAGACGCGGGTGGAGCCGCCGTCGCGGACAGTGACCGGGCCTTCCTTGAGCGCGGTCATGAACGGGGCGTGGCCAGCGAACACGCCGAAGTCGCCCTCCACGCCCGAGGCGTCGACCTGGTCCACCGGACCCGAGAACAGCTCGCGCTCGGGCGAGACCAGGGAGAAGTGCAGCTTGTCCGCCACCTAGGCCTCCGCCGCCATCCGTTCCGCCTTGGCCACGGCCTCCTCAATGGCGCCGACCATGTAGAAGGCCGACTCCGGCAGGTGGTCGTATTCGCCCTCGGCGATCGCCTTGAACGAGCGGATCGAGTCCTCCAGCGTGACGAACACGCCCGGCTGGTTCGTAAACGCCTCCGCCACATGGAACGGCTGCGACAAAAACCGCTGCAACTTCCGCGCCCGCGCCACGGTCAGCTTGTCGTCCTCCGACAGCTCGTCCATGCCCAGGATGGCGATGATGTCCTTGAGCGAGCGGTAGGACTGCAGGATCTCCTGCACCTGGCGGGCGACCGCGTAGTGCTCGTCGCCGATCACCAGCGGGTCGAGGATGCGCGAGGTGGAGTCGAGCGGGTCCACGGCCGGGAAGATGCCCTGGGCGGCGATGTCGCGGCTCAGCACCGTGGTGGCGTCCAGGTGGGCGAAGGAGGTGGCCGGGGCCGGATCGGTCAGGTCGTCGGCCGGCACATAGATGGCCTGCACCGAGGTGATCGAGCCCTTGGCGGTGGAGGTGATCCGCTCCTGCAGGTTGCCCATCTCGGTGGCCAAGGTGGGCTGGTAGCCCACCGCCGAGGGGATGCGGCCGAGCAGCGCCGACACTTCCGAGCCCGCTTGGGTGAAGCGGAAAATGTTGTCGATGAAGAGAAGCACGTCCTTGCCTTCTTCATCTCTAAAGTATTCCGCTTGAGCCAATCCGGTGAGCGCCACCCGCGCGCGGGCGCCCGGCGGCTCGTTCATTTGGCCATAAACTAATGTGCAGCGCGAGCCTTGGCCGCCGCCGGCGACGTTCACGCCGGACTCGATCATCTCGTGGTAGAGGTCGTTGCCCTCGCGGGTGCGCTCGCCAACACCCGCCAGCACCGAATAGCCGCCATAGGCCTTGGCGATGTTGTTGATCAGCTCCTGCATGGTCACGGTCTTGCCCACGCCCGCGCCGCCGAACAGGCCGATCTTGCCGCCCTTGGTGTAGGGGCAAAGCAGGTCGATCACCTTGATGCCGGTGACCAGCACCTCGGCCGTGGTGGTCTGGTCGGCGAAGGAGGGCGCTTCGGCGTGGATCGGGCGGTTGAACTCGGTGGTGATCGGGCCGGCCTCGTCGATCGGGTCGCCGATCACGTTCATGATCCGCCCCAAGGTGGCCGGGCCGACCGGCACGATGATCGGGCCGCCGGTGTCGATCACCGGCTGGCCGCGGGTCAGGCCCTCGGTGGTGTCCATGGCGATGGTGCGCACGGCGTTTTCGCCCAGGTGCTGGGCGACCTCGAGCACCAGTCGGAACTCCTGACCGGTGCGCTGGTCGGTATTGGAGGTCTCCAGCGCGCTCAGGATGGCTGGCAGGTGGCCGTCGAACTCGACGTCCACGACGGCGCCGATCACCTGGGCGATCTTGCCGGTGGGGGCGTTGGTGGAGGCGCGGGAGGGGGCTTCAGCGAGGGACATGGCGTAACTCGTCTTTCGTCAGAGGGCTTCGGCGCCGGAGATGATCTCGATCAGCTCTTTGGTGATCTGCGCCTGGCGGGTGCGGTTGTACTGGATGGTGAGGCCGTTGATCATGTCGCCGGCGTTGCGCGTGGCGTTGTCCATGGCGGACATCTGGGCGGCGTAGAAGCCGGCGTTGTTCTCGAACAGGGCCGAGAGGATTTGCACGGTGATGTTGCGCGGCAGCAGGGTGGCGAGGATCTCCTCCTCGTCCGGCTCGTACTCGTAGGCCGCGCCGTTCAGGTCGATCGGCTTGGCGCCGGCCTCGATGGCGGCGGGGATCAGCTGCTTCTCGGTCGGGATCTGGCTGACCACCGACTTGAAACGGCTGTAGAACAGCGAGACCACGTCGGCCCGGCCCTCGTTGAACTCGCGCAGCACCAGTTCGGCCGCCGGTTCGGCCGCGGCTATGGTGATGTTGCGGTGGGCGGCCAGGTCGAAGCTGGCGATCAGCCGCTCGCCAAGCTGGCGCTTGAGCTGGTCGCGCGCCTTTTTGCCGACGGTGATGACCCGCACCTCCTTGCCGGCGGCGGTGAGCGAATTGATCCGCTCGCGCGCGGCCCGCACGATCGAGGAGTTGAAGCCGCCCGCCAGACCGCGGTCGGAGGTGGCGACCACCAGCAGGTGGCGCTGATCGCGTCCGGTGCCGACCAGCAGCTCAGGCGCGCCTTCCTTGCCCTGCACGCCCGCCGCCAGGTTGGCGATCACCGCCGACATCCGCGCGGCGTAGGGTCGCGCGTTCTCCGCCGCGTCCTGCGCGCGGCGCAGCTTGGCGGCGGCCACCATCTGCATCGCTTTCGTGATCTTCTGCGTGGCTTTCACGCTCGAGATCCGATTGCGCATCTCCTTCAGGCTAGCCATCGGGGGTCAGTCCGTCCTTTGGCTTAGGCGAAGGTCTTGGCGAAGTCTTCCAGCGCCGCCTTCAGCTGGCCCTCCGACTGGTCGTCGAGGGCCTTCTTGGTGCGGATGGTGTCCAGCAGGTCCTGGTGCTGGCCGTGCATGCGCGAGAGCAGCTCCTCCTCGAACCGGCGCACCGACGAGGTCGGGATGCGGTCGAGGTAGCCGCGGGTGCCGGCGTAGATCACCACCACCTGCTCCTCCACCGACAGCGGGGAGTACTGCGGCTGCTTGAGCAGCTCGGTCAGCCGCTCGCCCCGCGCCAGCAGCTTCTGGGTCGAGGCGTCCAGGTCCGAGCCGAACTTGGCGAAGGCCGCCATCTCCCGGTACTGGGCGAGCTCGCCCTTGATCGGCCCGGCCACCTGCTTCATCGCCTTGATCTGGGCCGAGGAGCCCACGCGCGAGACGCTGATGCCGACGTTCACCGCCGGGCGGATGCCCTGGTAGAACAGATCGGTCTCCAGGAAGATTTGGCCGTCGGTGATCGAGATCACGTTGGTCGGGATGTAGGCCGACACGTCGTTGGCCTGGGTCTCAATCAGCGGCAGCGCGGTCAGCGAGCCGGCCCCATTGTCCTCGTTCAGCTTCGCGGCGCGCTCCAGCAGGCGCGAGTGCAGGTAGAAGACGTCGCCCGGATAAGCCTCGCGTCCCGGCGGGCGGCGCAGCAGCAGGCTCATCTGCCGATAGGCGACCGCCTGCTTGGACAGATCGTCGTAGATGATCAGCGCGTGCATGCCGTTGTCGCGGAACCACTCGCCCATGGCGCAGCCGGAGAACGGCGCCAGGAACTGCAGCGGCGCCGGCTCCGACGCCGTGGCCGAGACGATGATGGTGTAGTCGAGCGCCCCGTGGTCCTCGAGCGTCTTGACCAGCCGGGCCACGGTCGAGCGCTTCTGGCCGATGGCTACGTAGACGCAGTAGAGCTTGGCGCTCTCGTCGCCGCTCTCATTGATCTTCTTCTGGTTCAGGATGGTGTCGATGGCCACGGCCGACTTGCCGGTCTGACGGTCGCCGATGATCAGCTCGCGCTGGCCGCGGCCGATCGGGATCAGGGTGTCGATGGCCTTCAGCCCGGTCTGCACCGGCTCGTGCACGCTCTTGCGCGGGATGATGCCGGGCGCCTTCACGTCCACGCGGCGCCGCTCTGCCACGTCGGAAAGCGGCCCCTTGCCGTCGATCGGCTCGCCCAGCGGGTTGACCACGCGGCCCAGCAGTCCCTTGCCCACCGGCACGTCGACGATCTCACCCAGGCGGCGCACTTCGTCGCCCTCGGCGATCTCGGCGTCCTGGCCGAAGATCACCGCGCCGACGTTGTCGCGCTCCAGGTTCAGGGCCATGCCCTTCACCCCGGCCTTGGGGAACTCCACCATCTCCCCGGCCTGGACGTTGTCCAGTCCGTGGATGCGGGCGATGCCGTCGCCGACCGACAGCACCTGGCCCACGTCGGAGACGTCGGCCTCTTCGCCGAAATTGGCGATCTGGGACTTGAGAATGGCCGAGATTTCGGCGGCGCGGATGTCCATGACTGTCCTTGGGTGTCTCTTACGCTCTCTTGAGGGCGAACTTCATCTGGTCGAGCTTCGAACGGAGCGAAGCATCATATAGGCGCGACCCCACCTTCACGCGGAGCCCGCCGAGGATGGACGGATCGACGCGGGTGGTGATCTCCGGGTCCTTCCCCAGCGCCTGCCGCAGCGCAGCCTGCAGCCCCGACTGCTGCTCGGGCGTCAGCCGGATGGCGGTGGTGACTTCCGCCGCCACCGCGCCCCGGTGCTTGGCGCTCAGCCGCTGGAAGGCGGTGATCGTGCCGTTCAGCGCCGAGACCCGGCCGTTGGCGGCCAGCAGGCCGAGGAACTTGCGGGTGGTGGGCGTGAACCCCGCCTTGTCGGCGATCGCGGCGATGGCGCGGCCCTTGTCCTCCGAGGAGAAGGCCGGGGAGGAGATCAGCCGGCGCAGGTCCAGGCTCTCGCCGATCATCGCGCGCAGCGAGCGCAGGTCGCCTTCGACCGCCTCCAGCTGGCCGGTCTCCAGCGCCAGGTCGAACAGCGCCTGGGCGTAGCGGTCGCCAACGTCGGTGCTTCTGGAATCGTCCGCCAAGGGGTCCGTCCGGTATGTTGTGCGCGACCATGGCGAAGGGGGAGGCCGCCACGGCTCAAAGGCTTGTCTGCGCTTAGGAAAGCACGGGAACAGGCGGCGGCGCGAACACCCCCGGCCCGAAGCCGCGCGGGAGATAGCATCTGCCCCTGCCATCCGCAACCGGCGCCTATCGCTCTCCTGTTCTCGGGAGAGGGGGCGCCCACGCAGCGGGTGGGAAGTGAAAGCCGGTGCTGGTCAAGACGGACCAGCGCCTGCGGTCTCAGACAAGACTTCCAGTTGGCCTCCGGCGCTCTTGTTTAGCTTGTGGATCCATAGATTCCAGGCCTAGGGTCGATCTGGGCCGTTCGGGTCGTGGGGCTGTACTAACATGTCGTCTTTTCCGGGTACGATCGGCAACGACAGCATCAAAGGCACCAACAGCGGCGACACCATCAATGACGGCGGCGGCGGCTTCGACACGCTCGACGGCGCCGGCGGGGCCGACAAGATCACCGTCACCGGCGGCCTGGACTCGGTCATCGGCGGCGCTGGCGATGACCTGCTGATCGTCGACTACTCCGCCGACACCGGCAGCTTCCGGATGAACGGCGCCAGCTTCACCGACACCTTCGACACCTCCGTCGTGTTCAGCGAAATCGAGCGCTTCGACGTCACCTTTGGATCGGGCGCGGACATCATCGTGCTGGGCGACGGCAAGGACATCGCCAGCATGGGCGCGGGCGACGACTCCATCAACACGCTCAAGGGCGCCGCCACCGTGGACGGCGGCGCAGGCGGCAACGACCTGTGGCTCGCCGACTTCAGCGACACCTCGGCCGCCATCAAACTCAACCTGAACCTGGTGTCCTCCAGCCTCGGCAACGGCAGCCAGGTCACTAACGTCGAACGCGTCAACATCACCGGAAGCACGGCCGGGGACACGCTGATCACCCGCACGGGCGCGCCGAATGACGGTTTCAGCGATGTGGTGCGCGGCCTGGACGGCGACGACCGGATCGTCGTGGGCGGCGGCCTCGACACGGTGGACGGCGGCGCCGACACAGACACCCTGGTCATCGATTACGCGACCGACACCGGCAGCTTCGGCATGTCCGGCTCGATCATCTCCGACTTTTCCAGCACTTCGGTCTCCTTCACCGACATCGAGCGGTTCGACGTCGCCTTCGGCTCGGGCTCCGACACCATCGTGCTGGGCGACGGCGCCGACACCGCCAGCATGGGGACGGGTGACGATTCCATCGACACCAAGAAGGGCCAGGCGATCGTCAACGGCGGCGCCGGGGGCAACGACCGCTGGCTGGCGGACTACAGCGACACGTCGGCCGGGCTCGTCCTCGACCTGAACAAGTCGCTCTCGACCTTTGCCGACGGCAGCGAGATTCGCGGCATCGAACGCGTCAACCTGACCGGGAGCACCGGCGCCGACCTGATCATCACCCGCACGGGCAATCCCGACGACGGTTTCGTCGATGTCGTGCGCGGCTTCGACGGCGACGACCGAATCGTGGTCGGCGGCGGCCTGGACCAGGTCGACGGAGGGCTCGGCGATCACGACACCTTGGTCATCGACTACGGGAGTGACGCCGGCAGCTTCAAAATGTCCGGCTCGATCATCTCCGACTTCTCCAACACCTCGGTCTCCTTCACCGGCATCGAGCATTTCGACGCCACCTTCGGCTCCGGCGCCGACACCGTCGTGCTGGGCGACGGCGCCGACACGGCCAGCATGGGGACGGGCGACGACTCCATCGACACCAAGAAGGGCAAGGCGAACGTCAACGGCGGCGGCGGCAACGGCGACCGCTGGCTGGCCGACTACAGCGACACCTCGGCCAACGTTGTCCTTAACCTGAACAAAGCGCTCTCCACATTCGTCGATGGCAGCCAGATCCGCGGCATCGAGTGCGTCAACCTGACCGGCAGCGCCTCCGGCGACCTGATCATCACCCGCACGGGCGCCCCCGATGATGGGCTCAGCGACACTGTCCGGGGCTTCGATGGCGACGATGTGATCTTCGTCGGCGGGGGCATCGACTCGGTCGACGGCGGCAACGGTAACGACTTCCTGGCCATCGACTATACGAACGACACCGGCAGCTTCCGCGTTTCGGGCGCGAACATCTCGGACTTCTTCAACACATCCGTGGCTTTCACCGGGATAGAAAGGTTCGCCGTCAATCTGGGCTCGGGCAACGACAACATCTTCACCGGCGCCGGCGACGACGCGCTCCGGGGCCGGGCCGGCAACGACACGTTGAGCGGCCTTGACGGCGCCGACACCATCGAAGGCGGCGCGGGCGACGATGTCCTGGACGGCGGCGGCGGCGACAGTGACGTGCTGGACTACGCCTTTGCGGCGGGGGGCGTGACCGTCAGCCTCAACATCGTCGGAAACCAGAACACCGGCGGCGCCGGCAGCGACAACATCATCGGGTTCGAAAACCTGACCGGCTCCGATCACGGCGATACCCTGGCCGGCAACCTCGACGACAACATCCTGGTCGGCGGCAAGGGCGGCGACAACATCGCCGGCCTGGACGGCAATGACGTGGTCGAAGGCGGCGCCGGGGCGGACACCCTGAACGGCAACGCCGGCGAGGACGCCGTGAGCTACCGGGGGGCCGAAGCGGGCGTGAAAGTCAGCCTCAAGCTCACCGGCGCGCAAAACACGGGTGGCGCGGGCACGGATAGGATCGCTGGTTGCGAAAACGTGTTCGGCTCCGACTTCGACGACACGCTGACGGGCGCCGGCGACGACAACTTCCTGCTGGGCGCCAAGGGCGACGATGTGCTCGAGGGGCTCGCCGGTGATGATGTCCTTCAGGGCGACAGCGGCGATGACCGGCTCGTCGGAGGCGGGGACACCGATGTCCTGTTCGGGGGCAACGGCGAAGACCAACTGTTTGGCGACTCCGGCGTTGACATCCTCAGGGGCGGCGGGGGTCATGACGTACTGGAAGGCGGCGCCAGCACCGACTCCTTCCAGTTCACCGCCCTCACCGACTCCGCCCCCGACGCCCAGGACCTGATCACCGACCTCACCGACCAGGACCTGATCCAGTTCATCGGCATCGACGCCGACGCCACCCAGGCCGGCGAGCAGACCTTCGAGTTCGTCTCAAGCGTCGGCGATGGCGCGGGCGAGGCGACCCTGATCTACAGCGCCGACCAGAACCGCACCGTGCTGCGCCTGTACGTGGACGGCGACAACACGGCCGACATGATCATCGCCATGGTCGGCGATCAGACCGGTTTCGACGGCTTCGTCATCTAGGGCGCGGGCGCCGCCTAGGCCCCCAGCCGTGCAGCGGCCTGGCGCAGGCGCTCGAGCGCCGCGGCCCGGTCGCGCGGAAAGCCCGCCTCGATCCACCAGCGCTCCACCTCGCGCAGGGCCTCGCCGATATTGGGGCCTGGCGGAAGGCCGAGGGCGACGGCGTCCTCGCCGGTGACGGGCAGCGCAGGGCGCCTCCAGACGGCCGCGGCGGCAAGGAGCTCTGGCAGGCGCCGGGGCGGGATGGGCGCCGCCGCCGCCGCGAGCTGGACCTGGTCCGAGAACGCACGCGGGCCCAGCCGGTATAGGGCGCGGCGGACCTCGACTGGTCCAAGAGGGGCGAGATCGATGTCCATCGGCCGCGCGGCGGCGACGAGCCTCTCCGCCTGGGCGTTCGACAGGCGCAGCCGCGCGGCGGCGTCCGCCGCCGCTTCGGGGTCCCGGGGCAGCAGGGCGGCCAGGCGCAATTCGGCGTCCGGCGTCGCGTGGCGGTCCCGCTCAAGCGCGACCAGCCGCTCGAACCGCCAGATGTCGGCGACCTCGGGCAGAACTTCCGCCAGCACCCCGGATCGCCGCATCAGCCGCACCGCCGGGCGCGGGTCGTCCGCGGCAAGAAGCTTGAGCAGCTCCTTGGAGACACGCTCCGCCGACAGGGTGTTTAAGCCGCCCTTCAAGGAGGCGCAGGCGGCCAGCCCTCGCGGGTCCGGCTCGCCCTTGCCGTACCAGGCGAAGAAGCGAAAGAAGCGCAGGATGCGCAGGTAGTCCTCGCGGATGCGCTGCCCGGCGTCGCCGACGAAGACGATGCGGCCGTCCCGGGCGTCGGCCACGCCCGCGCCTGTCGGGTCGAACAGCGCTCCGTCGAAGGCGGCGTAGACGGCGTTGAGCCGGAAGTCGCGGCGCTGGGCGTCCTCGTTCCAATCGGTCGTGAACGCGACCACCGCCCGGCGGCCGTCGGTCTCCACGTCGCGGCGCAGGGTGGTGACCTCGAATGGTTTGCCGCCGGAGACGACGGTGACGGTGCCGTGCTCCACTCCCGTGGGGACCGGCTTCAGCCCCGCGGCGCGAGCCGCGTCGGTCACCTGCTCGGGCGTCAGCACGGTGGCGATGTCGACATCCTCCACCGGCAGGCCCATCAGCGTGTTGCGCACGCAGCCGCCGACGAAGCGGGCGCAGCCGGGGCCGCCCCGCACCTCCAGCGCCTCGACCACCGCGCGCGTGGCATGCGCCGTCATCCAGGGCTGGAGGCCCAGGCTCTCGCTCACCCGCGCCTCGCGAAGGCCGGCGCCTCAGGCGCATGGAGGCGGCGGTAGAGGCTGTGCAGCATTGCCGCGGTGGCCCCCCAGATGAACCGCTCCCCCCAGGGCATGGCGAGGGTGCGGTAGCTGCGCCCGTCGGGGCCGGCGACCTGGTGCTCGCGGTGGTTGGCGGCGTCCATCAGGAAGTCGAGCGGGACCTCGAACACCTCGGCCACCTCTTCGGCGCTGGGGACCGGCTCGAACTCCGGCGGGATGAAGCCCACGACAGGCGTGGCGCAGAACCAGCCGCCAACGCGGAAGGGCTCCAGCAGGCCGGCCACGTCTACCGCTTCTGGAGGCAGGCCGATCTCCTCGTGCGCCTCCCGCAGCGCGGTCTCCCAAGGCGTCTCGCCTGGGTCGGTGCGGCCGCCGGGGAAGGCGATCTGGCCAGCGTGGCGGCGCAAGGTTTCCGGCCGCAAGGTGAGCAGCACATGCAGCCCATCGGCCCGCTCGACCAGCGGCGCCAGCACCGCCGCGCGCTCGGTGTCCGGCGGCAGCGGCGGCTCGCGCCAGCTCTCCAGCGGGTCCAGGCGCGAGGCGATGAAGTCGCGCTGGGCGCTCACCGCGCAGGCTCCAGCGGGCCGAGGTCGAACCACACGCCGTTGGAAGCGACGCCTAGCCGGCCGCCCTGCGGACTGCCCATCGCCACGAGCTCATAGAATACGGGTCGGGCGATCAGCGCCTCCAGCCCCGCGCGCACATGCAGGTAAGGGCGCGGCTCGCCCGTGTCTTCGTCCATCTCCACCCGGAGCGGGTGGTCCGGCCCGGCTTCCACGACGTCGGCGACGTTGGTGGTGAAACGGAGCGTCTGGCCGTCACGATCCACGCGCACGGCGACAAAGGGGGCGTCCTCCACCCGGACCTTCAGCTTTTCGACCGGCGTGACCAGGTAGAAGCCGTCCTCGTCACGGCGCAGCACGGTGGAGAACAGGCGCACCAGCTCCTGCCGCCCGATCGGCGTGCCCTCGTGCATCCACAGGCCGTCCTTGCGGATCAGGATGTCGATCTCGCCGCAACGGGGCGGGTTCCACAGGTGCACCGGCGGCAGGGCGCGCGCCCTGCCCTCGCTCGCGGCCATAGGCTGGCTTTGCGCGGCGGCGATCAGCTGCGACAGCGCGTCCGTCATGGGCGAGACTTAAGGCTGGCGGGGGCGGCAGGGAAGCTTGTTGCGCCGCGACGGGGACGGCTAAAAGCTGCCCGGTCCATGAGCCAGCCTCCCTCCCCCTCCGGCGCGGCCGCCCTGTTCGGCCCGGGCCCGTTTCGGCTGTTCTGGACCGCGCGGTTCCTGGACCTGCTGGCGGTGCCGATGCAGGCGGTGACCCTGGCCTGGCAGGTCTACCAGATCGCGCGCGACCACCTGCACCTGAGTGTCGAGCAGGCGGCGCTGCAGGTCGGCATCGTCGGGCTGGCGCAGTTCCTGCCGCTGTTCGCCCTGACCTTGAACGCGGGCGCCGCGGCCGACCGCACTGACCGACGGCTGATCATGGGTCTTTGCATTGGTGTGGAGATGGTCAGCGTGATCGTGCTGGCGGCGCTGACCGCCGGCGGCCTGCGGACGCTGTGGCCGATCTTCGCGCTGGCCGCCGTGTTCGGGGCCGCGCGCGCCTTCTTCAACCCTGCCTCGACGGCGCTGGCTCCGATGTTGGTCCCGCGCGAGCTGCTGCCCCGCGCCATTGCCTGGAACGCGATCAACTGGCAGGCCGCCGCGATCATCGGGCCGGCCGTTGGCGGCTTGCTGTGCGCCGTCTCGCCCGCCCTGTCCTACGCCGTGGTCGCCGGGCTCTACGCCCTAAGCCTCCTGTTCCTGCTGGCCATGCGCGCCAACACCCGCCCTGAGCCGCGCCACGAGTCCCGCGTGGCCCTGATCAAGGAGGGTATCGCCTACGTCTGGCGCGAGAAGATCGTGCTGGGGGCGACCTCGCTTGACCTGTTCGCGGTGCTGCTGGGGGGGGCGACGGCTCTGTTGCCCGTTTACGCCCGTGACGTTCTGCACGTGGGGCCGACGGGGTTTGGCGTACTCCGTTCGGCCCCTGCCGTCGGGGCCACGGCGGTGGCGGGCTGGCTCGCCTTCCGGCCGCTCCGACGCCACGCGGGGCCGATGATGTTCACCGGCGTGGCGGTGTTCGGCCTCGCCACTATCGTGTTCGCGCTGTCGAAGGTGATGGCTCTTTCGCTGGTCGCCTTGGTGGTGCTGGGCGGCGCCGACATGATCTCCGTCTACGTGCGCCAGACCCTGATCCAGCTGGTCACGCCCGACCCTATGCGCGGCCGCGTGGCGGCGGTCTCCACCTTGTTCGTCGGCGCCTCCAACGAGCTCGGCGAGTTCGAGAGCGGCGTGATCGCCCGCTTCCTCGGCCCCGTCGGCGCCGCCCTCTTCGGCGGGATCGGCGCGCTGGTGGTCACCGGCCTCTGGGCCAGGCTGTTCCCGAGCCTCAGGAAGGCCGACCGCCTGGTTTGAGCCACGCTTGACCCTCGCGCGGGGGCGGAGCTAAGCCGGAAGCGATTCCAGTGGAGCTCGCCATGAAACGCTTCGTATTCGGACTGGCCGCCGCCGCGCTCGGCACGCTGTCGCTGGCCACCGCGGCCGCGGCCCAGGAAGGCCGGGGCTACAGCACCCCCGCCGCCCCGCGCGACACCCAGATCCGCGAGACGCCCGAGGCCAAGGCCACTCGCCAAACGGGCGAGAAGGGCCGCGAGCGCGGGATGAAGGAGGCGCCCGCGCTGGTGTCGCAGTCCGGCCGCACCTGCACCGTGGCCGACGCGATGTACAAGGGCTCGGCCAAGAACAAGAACGCCGAGGGCAAGACGGTCAACACCGACGTCTACGAAGTGACCTGTCAGGAGGGGCTGGGGCTGATCGTGCTCAACGCCGCGGGCACGGTGACCGCCAACGACTGCCTGCAATATCAGACCGCCGCGGCGACCGCCGCCGATCCCGGCAAGGCGTTGACCTGCGCCCTGCCGGCCAACGCCAATCCGGAGAAGGCTCTGCAGCCCCTGCTGACCCGCGCCGGCTCCCAGTGCCAAGTCGCCAAGGCGCGCTGGATCGGCTACAGCCCGAGCGCCCTGGTGAACCAGTACGAAGTTGGCTGCGCCGACAATTCGGCCTACATCCTCACGGTGCCGACCGCCGGCTCGCAAAGGCAATTGGCGGCCGACAACTGCGTCAAGGCCAGCGCCTCGGGCGTCACCTGCCAATACCTGCCGCCCGAGCAGATCCGGACCCAGATCGCGGCCCTCGCCGCCCCCGCCAACCGCCAGTGCCAGGTGACCCAGGCCCGCTACGTCGGCTCGGCCAGCAGCGGCACGAGCTTCTACGAAGTGGGATGCGCCGACGAAAAGGCCGGCTACATGTTCGAGACCGATGCCCAGGGCCGCTTCACCCGCGCCATCGACTGCGCGCGCGCGGCCGGCGTCGGCGGCGGCTGCACCTTCACCAACGCGGTGGTGGCCGAAAGCGAGCAGGCCGGCACCTACACCAAGCTGGCCGGCCAGGTCGGCTACAAGTGCAACGTGAAGGAATACCGCTCCCTCGGCGTGGATCCCCAGGGGCGGGAAGTGGTCGAACTGGCCTGTAGCGACCGCCCGGACGGCGCCATCGTCATGCTGCCCGTCAGCGCCGGACAGAAGGGCGAGGTCTACAACTGCGTCCGCGCCGAGGCCCGCAGCCTGAAGTGCGGCCTGACCAAGATGGACGCCTCCTACTCCAAGATCACCCAGCAGATCAGCGGCAAGGGCAAGGAATGCTCGGTCAACGCCGCGCGCGGCATGGGCTCCGACGACAAGGGCAACGAGTACGTCGAAGTCGCCTGCGGCGGCGGCGGCGGCATGGTCGTGGTCTACCAAACCGGGACCGAGGCCGTCGGCAGCACCATACCGTGCTCGCAGGCCAAGGGCATCGGCGGCGGCTGCAAGCTTCCGGGCGCCGCGGGTTAAGGCGGCCGCTGCCGCTAAGCTGGTGAAAGGCCGCCGGAGCGATCCGGCGGCCCCTGTTCTTGGCTAAAGCGCCTCAAGGAAGCGGATCGGCTCGCCTGAACCGCTAGCCAGCAATTCGCCGTCGCGCATGACAACCCGTCCCCGGATGAGCGTGGCGACCGGCCATCCCTGAACTTCGAAACCATCGAAGGGCGTCCACCCGACGCGGGTGGCCTGATCCTCGGCGCGGATAGTGCGGCGGGCGTTCAGATCAACAATTGTCAGGTCCGCGTGCCAGCCGACCGCGAGGCGGCCCTTGTCGGCCAAGCCGAACACCCGCTGGGGCCCGTGGGCGGTGAGGTCGACGAACCGCTCCAGCGTCAGCCGCCCCTCGGCCACGTGGGTCAGCATCACCGGCACGAGCGTCTGCACGCCGGGCATCCCGGAAGGTGAGGCCGGGTAAGGCTGCGCCTTCTCCTCGCGCGTGTGCGGCGCGTGGTCGGTGCCCAGGACATCGACGACGCCCTCCCTGATCCCGCGCCATAAGCCCTCGCGGTGTCGGGCGTCACGGATCGGCGGATTCATCTGCGCGAACCCTTGGAGCCGCTCGTAGACCTCCGGCGCGGCGAAGGTCAGGTGCTGGGGATTGGCCTCCATCGTCGCCACCGCGCGGTGGGCGGCGACCAGCGCCACCTCCTCGGCGGTGGTGACGTGCAGCACGTGCACCCGCTTGCCCAGCCGCTCCGCCAGCGCCAGCAGCCGCCTCGTGGCGCGCACCGCCGCCTCCACGTCGCGCACCTCCGGATGGCTGGTCCAGTCGCCGGGCCGCGCCAGCGGCTTGCGCTCGTTCAGCCGATCCTCGTCCTCGGAATGGAACGTTGCGCGCCGGCGCACCGCGCGCAGCACCGCCTCCACCCCCGCGTCGTCGGCCACCAGCAGATCGCCGGTGGAGGAGCCCATGAAGGTCTTCACCCCCGCGCACCCCAGAACCCGCTCCAGCTCCGCCAGTTGCAGCGTGTTCTCATGGGTGGCGCCGACGTAGAAGGCGTGGTCGCAGTGCATCCGCCCGCGCGCCCGCGCCAGCTTGTCGTGCAGGGCCTCGGCCGTCGTGGTCGTCGGCCGCGTGTTCGGCATTTCGAAGACGGCGGTGACCCCGCCCAGCACCGCCCCCCGCGAGCCGGTCTCCAGGTCTTCCTTCCACTCCAGGCCCGGCTCGCGGAAATGCACCTGGCTGTCGATCACGCCCGGCAGCACCGTCAGCCCCCGCGCCTCGAACACCTCTCCCGCGGAGGCGTGGCCGAGCTCACCGATCGCGGCGATGCGGCCGTCCCGCACGCCAATGTCCGCACGTCCCCGGCCCGAGGGGGTCACCACCTCGCCGCCGCGCACCAGGAGGTCGAAGGTCTCAGGCATCGGCGGCCTCCACTTGGGCGGTGTCGCGCAGCAGGGAACGCGCGGCGGCGAGCACCGCGTCGACCGAGATATGCAGCATGTGGCAGACCGGCTGGTTCAGGTTCGGGTCGTTCTGGCGGATGGCCTCGAAGGAGCGTGTCCCGCGCACGAAGCGGGCGCTGGAGCCCCAGGGCGCGTAAAGCTTCTCGTCGGTCGGCCCGAACAGCCCCAGCGTCGGGCAGCTGGACGCCGCCGCCAAATGCATGAACACGGTCGCGCCGCCGACGAACAGCCGCGCGCGCTTGAGGCAGGCGTAGCAGGTGAGCAGGTCCTCGCCGGTGAGGTCGATGAACCGCTCCGGCCCCACCGCCCGCCGCAGCGAATCCACCGCCTTCCAATCGCCAGAGCCGCCGAGCAGCATCAGCCGCGCCCCCGGCAACGGTCCCTCGCGCCCCAGCAGCTGCGCCAGCGTCAGCCCATATCGCTCGATCGGCCACACCGCCCCGACCCAGGGACCGGTGGGGGCCAGCGCCAGGATCGGCCCGCCGGCGGGCGCCAGCGCCTCGGCCTGCGCCTCCACCTCCTCGCCGGTGAACAGGAACGGCGCGGGCGGGTCGTCCTCCAGCCGCAGCAGGTGCGCCGCCTCAAGCACCCGGTGCGCCGGCGCCCCTCCCGGCTGCCGGATCGCCCGCTTGCTGGTCTTCAGGTAGCGGTGGATGGGCGTGCCGCGGGTGTCGAGCACCAGCGCCCAGCGCCGGTCGCGCAGCCGCCGCCACAGCTCCAGCCACTCGCGCCAGTCGTTTCCCGGCTCGGCCGCGATCAGCCGCTCGAGCCCCGGCGTGTCGCGCCACAGCGGCGCGCTCTCGTCCCCGGCGACAATCGTGAACCGCGCCGTCGGCAGCTCGTCATGCAGCCGCCGCACCAGGCCCGAGGCCAGCACGGCCTCCACCGGGTCCTCCGGCATGATGCAGAGAAGGTCGAGCGCCCGGCGCGGCATTGGCCCTATATGTCAGGCTCCCGCCCCGCTTCCCAGACGTCTTCATGCCCCTCCTCCACGCCCCGCTGCCCAGCCGTGCCCTGCTCGAGGTGAAAGGCCCCGACTGGCGTCCGTTCCTCCAGGGCCTGCTGACCCAGGACGTGCTGACGCTGGCTCCGGGCGAGCTCCGCTTCGCCGCCCTCCTCACCCCCCAGGGCAAGTTCCTGTTCGACCTGTTCCTGACCGGCCGCGACGACGGCTGCCTGCTCGATGTCCAGGCCGCGCGGCGCGACGAACTGCGCCAGCGGCTGCTGATGTACCGGCTGCGGGCGAAGGTGGAGATCGCCTCCGTCCCCGGCGCCGTCTCGGTCCTCTGGCCCTCTTCCCCCGCTCTTCCCGGCGAAGGCTGGATGCCTGATCCGCGCCTCCCCCTCCTGGGTTGGCGGACACTCGACGGGTCCCGCCCCACCGAAGCCGAGCCCGCCGGCGAAGACGCCTACCACGCCCACCGCCTCTCCCTCGGCGTACCTGACCCGGCGCGCGACTGCCTCCCCGACAAGACCTACCCGATCGAGGCTAACTTCGACCTGCTCCACGGCATCGACTTCAAGAAGGGCTGCTTCGTCGGCCAGGAGACCGCCTCGCGCATGAAGCGGCGCGGACAGATCAAGACCCGCATGCTGCCGATCCGCTTCGACGGCCCGCCGCCCCCCTTCGGCGCCGAGGTGCTGGCGGGCGAGCTGCGCGCGGGCGAGGTTCTCAGCGGCCGCGACGGCGCGGCCATCGCGCTGCTGAGGCTCGACCGCATCGAGGGCGCTGAACTCACCGCCGAGGGGCGCCCGCTGCGCGCCTGGCGGCCGGAGTGGCTTGAGGCCTAGGCGGCCGCCGTCGCCGCCCCCTGTGCCTGCCGCTGCTCGCTCTGCCGGCGCGCCGGCATGTCTCGCACGGTGATCATCGCCAAGGCTGAGGCGAACACCATCGCGAACGCCTCCAGGCCCAGGACCAGCTTGAACAGCCCCGGCTGCGCCGCCGCGGACAACCCCAGGATATCGATTCCTTCGTGCCGCAGCTGCAGCCCGATCATCATCGCGCCCATGGCCAGGACCAGCATCCCGCAAACCCAGGCCGCCGCCGTGTTTCCCGGTCTCTTCATGGCTCCATCCTCCCATGCCGAGGCTAAGGATGGATTGGCATGTGCTCTTAACTGGACCTGAACGGCCAAGCTTAACACCCGCGAAGACGTGGTTTCCCGCCGCCTCTGCTGGCGCTACTCGAAGCCATGGAACCGATTCGCTGCACCTGGCGGGGCATGAACGGGGACCCGCTCTACGAGGCCTACCACGACGAGGAGTGGGGCGTGGCGGAGCGGGATCCCCGCGCGCTTTGGGAAAAGTTGGTGCTGGACGGCTTCCAGGCGGGGCTGGCCTGGATCACCATCCTCAGGAAGCGGGAGGCGTTCCGCCGCGCCTTCGCCGGCTTCGACCCTGAAGCGGTGGCGCGCTTCGGCGAGGCGGACCGCACCCGGCTGCTGGCCGATCCCGGCATCGTCCGCTCCCCGGCCAAGATCGACGCGGCGATCCGCGGCGCGCGCATCTGGCTCGACATGCGCGAGGGCGGGGAGGACTTCGCCGGCTTCATCTGGAGCTTCAGCGGCGGCGAGCCGGTCCAGAACGCCTGGTCGGTTTCCGGCGAGGTGCCCGCCCAGACGCCCCTCTCCGTGGAAATGTCCAAGGCGCTGAAGGCCAAGGGCTTCAACTTCACCGGCCCGGTGATTGTGTATGCCTTCATGCAGGCTGTGGGTATCGTCAACGACCACCTGACCTGCTGCTTCCGGCACGACCCGATCCGCCGTATGGCCGCGGAGTGAAGTCGCGCCCGGACATGATGCTGGAAAAGGCTTGCGAAGCCGGCGGCCAAGGCCCGGTGTGCGGGGTCGACGAGGCCGGGCGCGGTCCCTGGGCTGGTCCGGTCTGCGCCGCCGCCGTGATCCTCAACCCCCGCCGCGTGCCCAAGGGCCTGAACGACTCCAAGAAGCTGACCGCCCTCCAACGTCAGGCGCTGGAGCTGGAGATCAAGGCCAAGGCCGTCGCCTGGGGCGTCGGCTTCGCCTCGGTCGAGGAGATCGCCGAGATCAACATCCTCCACGCCACCGGTCGAGCCATGTGCCGCGCGATCGAGGCCATGGCGGTCCAGCCCGTCTTCGCGCTCGTGGACGGCAACTACCGCTTCCCCCTGCCATGTCCGGTGAAGACGGTGGTCAAGGGCGATGGCCTCTCCTGCTCCATCGCCGCCGCCTCGATCCTGGCCAAGGTCGCCCGCGACCGGCTGATGTCGGAGATGGATCAAACCTACCCCGGCTACGGCTTCGCCTCGCACAAGGGCTACCGCGCCCCGATCCACGCCCGCGCCCTGCTCGACCTCGGCCCCTGCGAGATCCACCGCCTGGCCTGGGCTCCCGTGCAGCTGGCCTTGGCCGGCAAGAACCCGATGCTCGCGGCCGAATAGGCGCCTTCCCCTCTCCCCTTGCTGGAGAAGGACCGTGACCGTGGGGCCGCACATCCGCCCTGCGTCAGCGGATTTGCTTCGCTTGCCAAAATTGGGCCGAAAAGCTCGACAAGCGTTCCGCGCAGTTCCGAGGACCCGCACCCCATGACCCCGCGCAAGACCCTGCTCGCGATTGCCGTCGCCCTGGCCGCCGCCGCCTGCCGGCCCGGGGCGCCCCAGGCCCAGTCGTTCCGCGGCGACCCCGGCTTCGCCGAGCCCTCGCGCGTGCCCGCCAATGCTGCCGAGATGCGCCAGTCCTTCGCGCCGGTCGTGCGCCGCGTCTCGCCCGCCGTGGTCAACGTCTACGCCCGCCGCATCGTCCGCCAGCAGGCCGACCCGTTCTGGCAGATGTTCGGCGGCGGCGCCCCGCGTGAGCGCGTCTCCCAGTCGCTGGGCTCCGGCGCCATCGTCCGCGCCGACGGCGTGATTGTCACCAACACCCACGTCGTCGCCGGCGGCGAGGAGATCATGGTCTCCTTGCCCGACCGCCGCGAATTCGAGGCCAAGGTGCTGCTGGCCGACCCCCGCACCGACGTGGCGGTGCTGAAGATCGACCCTGGCAATGAACGCCTGCCGGTCCTGCCGCTCGATCCCCGCGAGGACGTCCAGGTGGGCGACCTGGTTCTGGCCATCGGCAACCCCTTCGGCGTCGGTCAGACGGTGACCAACGGCATCGTCTCGGCCATCGGCCGCGCCCAGCTCGGCGGCGGCGACGACAACCTCTACATCCAGACCGACGCCGCCCTGAACCCCGGCAACTCCGGCGGCCCGCTGGTCGACATGAGCGGCGACATGATCGGGCTGAACAACTCGATCTATTCGCGAACCGGCACCTACGCCGGCGTCGGCTTCGCCATCCCCGCCCCGGTGGTGCGCCAGGTGATGGAGGCGGCGCTGGGCGGCAGTCGCTCGGTGGTGCGCCCCTGGCTCGGCGTCAACGCCCAGACCGTCACCGGCGAGATCGCCCAGAGCCTCGGCCTCTCCCGCCCGCAAGGCGTGCTGGTCGGCGCCGTCTTCCCCGGCAGCGCCGCCGACCGCGCCGGCCTCAAGGAAGGCGACGTGGTCACCGCCGTCGACGGCCAGCAGGTGTTCGAGGAGGCGGCCCTGAACTACCGCGTCGCCACCCGCAACGTCGGCGACCAGGTGCAGATCACCGTGCTGCGCGGCGGCCGCGAGCAGCGCCTCACCGCCCGCGCCGAGCCCGCGCCCGGCGGCTCCGCCCGCGACGAGCGCACCCTACAGGGCAAGAACCCGCTCGGCGGCGCCACGGTCGTCAGCCTCAACGCCGCCGTGGCCCAGGAACTCGGCGCCGACCCCTTCGCCGCCCGCACTGGCGGCGTGCTGGTCACCAAGACCGACGGCTATTCCGCCAGCATCGGCCTGCGCCGCGGCGATGTGGTCCGCGCGCTGAACGGCCGCACCACCCGCACCGTGGGCGAACTGCAGTCCGCGCTGGCCTCGGCCAACGGGATCTGGCGCGTCACCATCGTGCGCGGCGGCAGAGAGATCACCGCCAGCTTCCAGCTATAGGGGCGAGACTCTCGATACGGACAAACTCGCGACAACCGCACAGCATCCGCGACAGTCGGGACACGAACTTATCCGCCCCCCTTTCCACACGCGGTATAATGCCCTGGCGAGCGGCCGAGCCGGCCTCCGGCGACGCCGCAAGCCCTTGTGGTCTTTGACATCGTCACCCTCCCGCCGCCCGCCCAAGGGCGCCGGTCCTCTCCCCCGCAAGCCGGAGCGCGGGTGGAGTTATCCCCCTATTCCGGGCCCCCAAACCGTGCGCCCGCAGCCACGCAATACACTGGCGACAGGCTCAGGAGCGGCAGTGGCGAAAGTGCACGAAGTGCACCTCTTCTCCTCTCACCCTCGATCGGGGAGAGGCCGGGAGAGGGGGTGTTCGCGCCGAGGCTTCCGAAGAGGCGCGAGAGGCGGAGGACTCTACCTCCCGGGCCAGCCAGTCGAGAGTTCTGGCCACACCCCCATCCCCGGCCCTTCCCCCATCGAGGGGGAAGGGAGAAGTGCACGAAGTGCACTCCGCCAGATCTACGACGGCGTCCCCGAAATCGGCCCCGTGAAGCTCCACACGTGCCCGAACGGATCGCGGAGCTTGCTCATGCGGCCGTAGAACTCGTTGTTCGGCGCGCGCAGCACCTCCGCGCCGGCGCCGACCGCCCGCTCGTGCCACTTGTCCACGTCGTCCACCGCAAGGCTGATCGTGCAGGTCGTCCCGCCCAACGTGCTCGGCGCCCTGGTCCCCACCATCGCCTGGTATTCCGGGAACTCGTCCGACACCATCACGTCGCCGCCGTTGATCTTCAGCGTGGCGTGCCCGAGCCGCCCCTCATGCATGTAGGTTTCGGCCACGTCGGCGCCGAACGCGCGCTGGTAGAACTCCAGCGCTTCATTGCCCCGGTCCACCATCAGGTACGGCGAGACGGGCGAGTATTCGTGCGGATGCTCAGCCATTGGCCTGCCCCTTGATCGGCCCGCCGATCGACCAGGAATGGCCGAACGGGTCGCGCAGCTGGCCGTAGCGGTCGCCCCAGAACTGGTCCGCCAAGGCCATCTTCACCTCGCATCCGGCCTCGGTCGCCCGCGCCCACCACCGATCGGCGTCGTCCACCTGCAGGTGCATGGTCACCGACTCCGGCGGCTGCGCCTTGAAGCCCCACTCCGGGAACTCGTCCGACAGCATGATCCAGCCGCCGTTGATCTTCATGCTGGCCTGCATCAGCCGCTTGCCGTCCTCGGCCTTGTTCCGCTCGATCACTTCGCCGCCGAAGGCGCGCGTGTAGAAGTCGAGCGCCTCCTCGCCACGGCCGTCGCGGATGCTCAGAAAGGGCGTGATGCCTGTCGTCGGGCGTTCGGGGGTCTGGTTCTCGGTCATTGCTGCGTTTCTCCCTCGGAGGCTGCTAGCATAGACCCATGTCGGACCTGTTCGAAGCCGCCGGTCTCACGCCCGAGCAGCCCTCGCCGCTGGCGGACCGCCTGCGCCCCACGACGCTCGACGAGGTGGTGGGCCAGGACCACCTGCTCGGCCCCGAAGGCCCGATCCGCCGCATGGCCGAGGCGCACCGCCTCTCCTCCATGGTCCTCTGGGGCCCGCCCGGCGCCGGCAAGACCACCATCGCCCGCCTGCTGGCCCGCGCCGCCGGCTACGAGTTCCAGCAGCTCTCGGCGGTGTTCTCCGGCGTCGCCGACCTGAAGAAGGCCTTCGAGGCCGCCCGCGCCCGCCGCGCCGCTGGCCAGTCCACCTTGCTGTTCGTCGACGAGATCCACCGCTTCAACCGCGCCCAGCAGGACGGCTTCCTCCCCTTCGTCGAGGAGGGGATCGTCACTCTGGTCGGCGCCACCACCGAAAACCCCTCGTTCGAGCTGAACGGCGCCCTCCTCTCCCGCTGCCAGGTGTTCGTGCTCCACCGCCTGGACGAGGCCGCGCTCGAAGTCCTGCTCGCGCGCGCCGAGGCGCACGAGGGCCGCCCCCTGCCGCTGGAGCCCGCCGCTCGCGAGGTCCTGATCGCCTACGCCGACGGCGACGGCCGCTACGTGCTCTCGCTGGCCGAGACCCTGTTCAACATCGGCGTCGAGGCGCCGCTCTCGCCCCCCGAGCTCGCCCAGGTGCTCCAGCGCCGCGCCCCCGCCTACGACAAGGACCGCGAGGAGCACTACAACCTCATCTCCGCTCTGCACAAATCCATCCGCGGCTCCGACCCCGACGCCGCCCTCTACTGGCTGGCCCGGATGCTCTCCGGCGGCGAGGACCCGCTCTACATCGCGCGGCGCCTGATCCGCGCCGCCAGCGAGGACATCGGCCAGGCCGATCCCAACGCCCTGCGCGCCTGCCTCGCCGCCCGCGAAGCCTACGAGGTCCTGGGCTCCCCCGAAGGCGAACTCGCCATCGCCCAGGCGGTGGTCCACCTCGCCACCGCCCCCAAGTCCAACGCGCTCTACGCCGGCTTCAAGCAGGCGCAGCGCGCGGCCAAGGACACCGGCTCGCTGATGCCGCCGGCGATCATCCGCAACGCCCCCACCCGGCTGATGAAGCAGCTCGGCTACGGCAAGGGCTACGCCTACGACCACGACGAGACCGAAGGCTTCTCCGGCCAGAATTACTTCCCCGACGGCATGGAGCGGCAGACCTTCTACGCACCAAAGGGCGAAGGCTACGAGGCAGGCATAAAACAGCGGCTGGAACGCTGGGCCGAGCTGCGAGATGCTCGTCGGCGCGAAGGCTGAGGGTCACATTTGCAGAACGGCGGCTTTTGGCGTTAAGCTTTGCCGTAACCATCGGGAGGGATGGAATGACGACCGATATCATGCCGGCGCCCGCTGGCCGGACGCCTTGGCACCTGTGGGTGGTAGGCCTGCTGGCCCTGCTCTGGAACGCCTACGGCGCCTACGATTACCTGATGTCGAACCTGCAGGGGGACGCCTATCTACGCAGCGCGGGCATGACCGAGCCGCAGATCGCCTATTTCAACGCCATGCCTGCCTGGATGACCGCGGTCTGGGCCATCGGCGTGTGGGGCGGGGTTCTCGGTTCGGTGCTGCTGCTGATGCGCTCCAAATGGGCGTTTCACGTCTTTGCCGCCTCTCTGGCGGCGCTGATCGTGAGCCTGATCTACAACTTCGTCCTGTCGAACGGGCGGGAGGTGATGGGCTCGGGCGCATTGATGTACGTGGTGATCACGGCCGGCGCTGTATTCTTCCTCTGGTATGCCTGGGTGGCGCGCCAGCGCGGCCTGCTACGCTAGCTCGCAGCCGCAGGCTTGGCGGCGGGGTAGCTAGATCGCCCGTCGGCCGAGTCCCCGCATGTGCTGAAGCCACTTCTCGCGGTGCGACGCGGAAACGGCGCCGACGCCGCCCAGGAAGGTGTGGCGGCACGGCTTGATTCCGGCGAGATTCAGGACGCTGCGCTCCAGGCTCTTCACCCCGTGACCGCCGAACATCAGGGTGTAGGCGAAGCCCGGCATGCCCATCGTCACGATGATGCGGGCGGAGCGGCCCTTGAGCAGGCCGCCCAAGCCGCCGCCTTCCGGGATGGCGAAGCCGTAGCGGAACACCTGTTCGAAGAAGCCCTTGAGCTGGGCCGGCGCGGCGCCGAGCCACAGCGGGTGGAAAATGGCGAGGTGGCTGGCCCAGAGCACGTCCTGCTGCGCCTGGGCGACGGACGGGGGTAGGTCCTTGCTGGTGAAGTCGTCGACCGAGCGGATCAGCGGCAAGTCGAGCCCGCCCACGTCGATGCTGCGCACCTCGTGGCCGCCCCCGCGGCCGCCGTCGGCGTAGGCGGTGGCGAGGGCGTGGATGAGGCGCTCAGGCCTCACATCGGGATGGCCGTCGATGATCAGGATGCGGGACACGAAGCGGCCCCGCCTACCTGAGCCCTTGATAATAGTTCGCCAGGCGCTTTCGCTCCTCAGGCGTGAGGCGAGCCGAGACCATCCGCATCCGGCGGTAGACGTCGTTGCGGCGCGCGCCGGTTCCGAACGCCGCCAGCTGGCGGTCTAAGTAATCGGCGTGCTGGCCCACGAGCGTCGGCGTCTCGATCGGGCCGCCGACGGCGGAGCCGTGGCAGGCGTTGCAGGCGGGGATGCCGCGGTGAGGGTCGCCTCGCTGGACCAGCTGCTCGGTGGCCTCGTCGGGGACGGGCCAGCGGGGGCCGAGCGAGCCGAAGGCGTTGTCGCCGGCGAAGTAGGCGGCGACGTCGGCGAGCTGGCGATCGGTGAGCTTCTGGGCGACCGGGGTCATCAGCGGGTGGACGCGCGCGCCGGTCTTGTAGTCGTTGAGCTGCTTGTAGATGGCGGCGGCCGATTGGCCGGCGAGGTGGGGGTATTCGGCGGATGGCGAGATGCCCTCCTCGCCGTGGCAGCTTGAGCAGACGGCGGCGGCGATCTGGGCGCCCGAGCGGCGGTCGCCGTGGGCGAGCGTGCCCAGCACCGGGCCGGACCAGGAGACGCGCGACACTGGTTGGGAGACGCCGGTGTTGGGGGGCTGCGGCTGGGCGGGGGTGCCGGGGGTGAGGCCGACGGCGCGGCAGATGGCGGTCCAGGGGTCCAGGCCCGCTTGGCCGCCCTGGACGATGGGCAGGATGATGAAGCCGCCGAGCGCGGCCAGGCCGAGCGCCCCGGCGACGATGACGCTGGCCCAGATGCGCCAGGGCTGGTCGAGAACGCGGGGGGCGGCGTCGTGGCGGTCTTCGCTCATCGCCTCACCTCACCTGACCGACGTGGTGGACCACCGCCTTGGGCGGCGGATTGATGAAGAACTGGGCGATCGGGTAGCCGTAGGCCGCCGCCATCAGCACCAGCACCAGCACGTTCCAGAGCGCGAAGCCGTTCAGCGCGGCCGGCACCCGGTGCGGCGGGTGCGCGGCCAGGGCGTAGCCGTAGCCAGTGGAGACGGGCGGCAGGTCCGCCGAGCGCGCCGGGGCGCGGCGGCCGTGCTGGCTGGCGAGGTTGAAGATGAACAAGGCGCTGCTGGCCAGCAGGATCAGGCCGCCAATCAGGGAGACGATCACCCACGGCCCCCAACCGGCAATAATCGGGTCGCGGTAGTCAAACTCGGCGACCCGGCGCCACTGGCCCTGGAGGCCGAGGTAGTGCCAGGGCAGGGTCATCACCATCATGCCGATGGCCCACAGCCACAGCTGCAGACGCGGCAGCCGGCTCGACGCCCAGGCGCGGCCGGTCAGCAGCGGCCAGATCTCATAGGCGATGGCGAAGTACATGATCACCACCGTGCCGCCGAAGATCAGGTGGAAGTGCGCGGTGACCCAGCTGGTGTTGTGGATCATCGCGTTCATGCCGAAGCTCATGTTGATCAGGCCGCCGCCGCCGCCGAACCAGAGCATGAAGAAGGCGAGGCCAGTGGCCAGCACCATCGGCCGCTCCCAAGGCAGCTTGCCGATCCAGCCGAACAGGCCCTTGCCGCCGTTCATCCGCCCGGCGATCTCCATCGAGGCGGTGATGGTGAATACCGTCAGCAGGGTCGGCACCGAGACCAGCACGGTCAGGGCCGACTGCAGGAACTTGAACCCGGTGGCGTGCTCGGGGTCCATGAACAGGTGGTGCATGCCGACCGGCAGGCTGTAGAGCAGGAACAGGATGAAGGCCAAACGGCCCATCGTGTCGGAATAGAGCCGCCCGCCCGCCGCCTTGGGCGCCATGGTGTAGAAGGCGATGTAGGCCGGCAGCAGCCAGAAGTAGACGATGGCGTGCAGGGTCCAGCTGAACAGGGTGCGCGACAGCCCCACGTCCAGCGTCTGGGTCCAGCCGAAGGAGGCCGGGATCACCTGAAACAGCAGCTCGGCCGCCACGCCCACGGTGGTCCACAGCCACATCACCGCGTTAGCGACGGTGGCGAACATGGCCAGCGGCACCGGCTTGCCTGGCTTGGCGCGCTTCCACTGGGCCATGGCCACGATCATGATCAGGCACCAGACCCATGAGGCGACCACCACCAGGACGAGGCCGATGTAGAACCAGGGCACGGCGGTCAGCGGCGGGTAGAAGGTGAACAGCACCGTGGCTCCGCCTGACAGGATCGAGGCCACAGCCATCAGCACGCCGACGATGGCGACCCAGAAGGCGGCCCAGGCGAAGCGCTTGCCCGGCAGCGGCCGCTCCAGCGCCGTCTCCGCCACGTGGTAGCCGAAGCCCATGATGAAGAAGGTGGTCAGCACATAGGCCATCGACACGCCATGCGCGGTGACCGAGGTGTAGTAGTTGGCCGGCGTATGCAGGGGCGCGGACAGCGGGCTGCGCGCCCACATCTGCCAGGCGCCCAGCACGGCGGCGACGCCAAAAGCGGCGAAGGCGACCCACAGGTGCGACAGGATCAGGCGGCGGGATTCAGGCACAGGCGATCCTCCCGTCCGGGCCGGGCCGGAACTTCTCGCGCGGCACCACGCGCACCCGCGCCAGCATCTGGCTGTGGCCGAGGCCGCAATACTCGTGACAGGGCATCAGCAGGTCGCCAGTCTTGCGGAAGACTGTGTGCACCTGGGCGACGTAGCCGGGCACGACCATGGTGTTGACGTTGGTGCCGGTGACCAGGATGCCGTGGATCACATCGGGTGAGGAGAAGCGCAGGGTCACCCGCTCGTCCGCCGGCACGACCACGCAGTTGGGCACGAACATGAACTGGGTGGCGACGATCCGGGTGGTGACCTGGCCGGTCGCCTCGACCTTGGTGCCGAGGTTCGCCTCGGTGAACTCGTTGTCCAGGTGGAGGGTCTTGGGGTCGCGGTGTTCGATGTTGCTGGGCGGGTTCACGTGCATCGCCAGCCCGGCGTAGAGGATGCCGGCGAAGATGATGAACACCGCCACCGCGACCGCCATGGCCCAGCGGAGTTCGGTGCGGAGGACCTCGCGTTCGGTGCGCGCCGGCATCTCAGCCCACCATGCCGCGCGGCAGGAACACGAACAGGTAGATCGCCAGCCAGGCCAGCATCAGCAGGCCCACCGTAAGGCCGGAGAGGGCGAGGGCGCCCTTGGGCACCTCGGCCAGCACGGCGTCGAGCGCGGCGTCCTCGGGAGCGCCTTCGGCCCGCGCCGGATCGGCGGCCGCCGAGGTTCCTGGGTCGTCCAAGCTCATGCCAGCCCCCGCTGTTGTGTTATTAACCGTGCTGTGAGTGCGGTCTTATATCCTGCTTCTGAGCATGGTCTCTGTCCGGGCGCAATATGGTCCAGCCACCCGGCCGCGAGAATTGGCTCCGCCTTGACCGCTAAGCCATCCGCGCCTATCTAGCGCCCTCGATTTCGAGGCTGCGGCGGCCCTTCTGGACTGGCGCGGCCGCGATGGACCGGTCTACCCGCCTGGGCGACCTTACCCGCCGAAACGCTGCACTGGCGTTCCGGCGTGTTTTGTGTTTATCGCGGCGCCTTCGAACCAAGACCCGCAGGACCACACCTGAGGCGCTTCGGCCGCAAGGCACACGCCTCCATCGAGCAAACGAGACCTATGCCCACAGTCAACCAGCTCATCCGCAAGCCGCGCCAGCCCAAGGTGGTGCGCAACACCGTGCCGGCCCTGAAGGGCTCGCCCCAGCGCCGGGGCGTGTGCACCCGGGTCTATACCGTGACCCCGAAGAAGCCGAACTCGGCGCTGCGGAAGGTCGCCAAGGTGCGCCTGACTTCGGGGATCGAGGCGGTGTGTTACATCCCCGGCGAAGGCCACAACCTGCAGGAACACTCCGTGGTGCTGATCCGCGGGGGCCGGGTGAAGGACCTTCCGGGCGTTCGCTACCACATCCTGCGCGGGGTGCTCGACACCCAGGGCGTCAAGAACCGCAAGAAGCGGCGCTCGCTCTACGGCGCCAAGCGGCCGAAATAAGAGAGAGCTGAGAGCATGTCCCGTCGTCGCCGCGCCGAGAAGCGCGAAGTCCTTCCCGATCCCAAGTTCGGGGACCTGATCCTGACCAAGTTCATGAACGGCATCATGTACGAGGGCAAAAAGGCCGTGGCCGAGAACATCGTCTACGGCGCCTTCGACATCGTGGCCTCAAAGCGCCGTGACGCCGAGCCGCTGGAGGTGTTCCACACCGCGCTCGACAACGTTTCGCCCTCGGTCGAGGTGCGCTCACGCCGGGTCGGCGGCGCCACCTACCAGGTGCCGGTCGAGGTGCGTCCCGAGCGCCGCCGCGCGCTGGCGATCCGCTGGCTGATCACCGCCGCCAGAAAGCGCGGCGAGAACACCATGACCGAGAAGCTCGCCGGCGAGCTGATGGACGCCTCGAACAACCGCGGGACCGCGGTGAAGAAGCGCGAGGACACCCACAAGATGGCCGAAGCCAACCGGGCGTTCTCGCACTACCGCTGGTAAGACCCCATATCCTGACCTTTCGGGCGCGGGCGGTTTGAGCTAGACCGCCCGCGCTCTCGTTTTTCCTCCCCCGAGCACCCAAAATGGCCCGCGCACACAAGATCGAGGACTACCGCAACTTCGGAATCATGGCGCACATCGACGCCGGCAAGACCACCACGACCGAGCGGATCCTCTACTACACCGGCAAGAGCCATAAGATCGGAGAGGTCCACGACGGCGCCGCGACCATGGACTGGATGGAGCAGGAGCAGGAGCGGGGGATCACCATCACCTCCGCCGCCACCACCGCCATCTGGAACGGCAAGCGGCTGAACATCATCGACACGCCCGGCCACGTCGACTTCACCATCGAGGTGGAGCGCTCCCTGCGCGTGCTCGACGGCGCGGTCACCGTGCTCGACGGCAATCAGGGCGTGGAGCCGCAGACCGAGACGGTCTGGCGCCAGGCCGACAAGTACAACGTCCCGCGCATCGTGTTCGTCAACAAGATGGACAAGATCGGCGCCGACTTCGACATGTGCCTGGCCACCATCCGCGACCGGCTGGGCGCCAAGGCGGTGCCGATCCAGCTGCCGATCGGTTCGGAAGCCACCCTGCGCGGGATCGTCGACCTGGTGCGGATGAAGGCGGTGATCTGGGAGTCCGAGGGGCTCGGCGCCAACTACCACGACGAGGACATCCCGGCCGACATGAAGGAGGCCGCTGAAGCCGCGCGCCACTACATGATCGAGAATTCGGTCGAGCTCGACGATGAGGCCATGGAGGCCTACCTCGAAGGCGAGGAGCCCTCGGAAGAGGTGATCAAGCGCTGCATCCGCAAGGCGGTGCTGACCGGCGCCTTCTATCCGATTCTCGCGGGCTCGGCGTTCAAGAACAAGGGCGTGCAGCCCTTGCTGGACGCGGTGGTCGACTACCTGCCGTCCCCGATCGACATCCCGCCCACGCCAGGCATCGACTTCAAGACCGAAGAGCCGGTGGAGCGCCGCGCCAGCGACGAGGAGCCGCTGAGCGTGCTGGCGTTCAAGATCATGGACGACCCGTTCGTGGGCTCGCTGACCTTCTGCCGCATCTACTCGGGCAAGCTGGAAACCGGCATGGGCCTGCTCAACTCCACGCGCGACCGGCGCGAGCGGGTGGGGCGGATGCTGCTGATGCACTCCAACAACCGCGAGGACATCAAGGAGGCCTACGCCGGCGACATTGTGGCGTTGGCGGGGCTGAAGGACACCCGCACCGGCGACACCCTGTGCGACCCGACCCGCTCGCCGGTGATCCTGGAGCGGATGAATTTCCCCGCGCCTGTGATCGAGATCGCCATCGAGCCCAAGTCCAAGGCCGACCAGGAAAAGCTCGGAGTCGCCCTGCAGAAGCTGGCCGCCGAGGACCCGTCCTTCACCGTCTCCACCGACGAGGAGAGCGGCCAGACCATCCTGAAAGGGATGGGCGAGTTGCACCTGGACATCAAGGTCGACATCCTCAAGCGCACCTACAAGGTCGACGCCAACATCGGCCAGCCGCAGGTCGCCTACCGCGAGTCGATCAGCCGACCGGCGCACATCGACTACACCCACAAGAAGCAGACCGGCGGCACCGGTCAATTCGCCCGGGTGATGATCGACTTCGAGCCGGGCGAGCCGGGATCTGGCTTCGTGTTCGAGTCCGCCATCGTCGGCGGCGCGATCCCCAAGGAGTACATCCCGGGGGTCCAGAAGGGCATCGAGTCGGTGAAGGAGAACGGCCTGCTCGCCGGCTTCCCGCTGATCGACTTCAAGGCGACGCTGACGGACGGCAAGTTCCACGACGTCGATTCCAGCGTGCTGGCCTTCGAGATCGCCGCCCGCGCGGCGTTCAAGGAACTGCGCGGCAAGGCGGCGCCCAAGCTGCTCGAGCCGATCATGAAGGTCGAGGTGGTCTCGCCCGAGGAATACCTGGGCTCGGTGATCGGCGATCTGAACAGCCGGCGCGGGATGATCCAGAACCAGGATATGCGCGGCAACGCCGCGGTCGTGAACGCCTTCGTGCCGCTGGCCAACATGTTCGGCTACGTCAACCAGCTGCGCGGTATGAGCCAGGGCCGCGCCCAGTTCACCATGACCTTCGACCACTACGACACGGTACCGCAAGCGGTCGCCGACGAAGTGATCAAGAAGTACGCCTAAACAACAACCCCAGAGTGCCCCCTACCTGGGGCGGAGCGAAGAGAAATGGCCAAGGAAAAGTTCAACCGGAACAAGCCGCACTGCAACATCGGCACGATCGGTCACGTGGACCATGGCAAGACGACGCTGACGGCGGCGATCACCATGATCCTGGCCAAGTCGGGCGGGGCCACGGCGAAGAAGTACGAGGACATCGACGCCGCTCCCGAGGAGAAGGCGCGGGGCATCACCATCAACACCGCCCACGTCGAGTACGAGACCGCCAACCGCCAC
>DASVRA010000032.1:0-8499 GCA_036388855.1 Caulobacteraceae bacterium
GATCCGCGCCGCAACGCCGCGCTCGCCCGGGCGGCGCGAGCGGCCCGGGACGCCGGAGCGGACGACGCCCTGATCCGTCGCGCCGTCGGCCTCGCCAAAGCGGGCGAGACCCGCTGGGCGGCCGAGGCGCCCGCGCCGGCCGCGCCCGAACTGACGGTCGCCTGCGCCCCTGACGCCGCCTCCATCGGCGCCGCCGCCTTGGCAGCCTGGGAGACCGGCGCGGTGTTGGTCGCGCGCGACGCGGACGGGGCGGCAAGGCTGGCAGGCGCCGCGGCGGCGGCGGTCGCGGCCGTCAATCTGGCGGCGTTCCGCGATGGGGAATGTTTCAATCCACAGGCCTTCACACGGGCGGCCGCAGTCGCCGCGACGGCCGCGGGTCCGCAGGCCGTCCTGACCCTTGCGGGACTTGGCGACCATCTTCTGCGCGAGAGAGCCCTGTTCGGCTCCGAACACGCGGTTGAGTTGACGCGCGGCGTGGCGCGGCTGGCGACGGAAGGGACCGGGACGTTGCTGGCGGGAACAACGGACGGCCGCGAACTGGAGCTTCGGATCGGCGCAACTCTTGGGCCAGCACCTTCGCGGGGGCCGGTGACGGCGGCCGAGCTTGGGGATGGGACGGTGGCGCCGACGCTGTGTGCCGCCGCCGCCGCCGCGATCGAAGCGGCCGGGGATGATTTGGCGGCCGTGGAGCGCTTCCTGCTGGGCGCGCGCGAGCTTTCCGAGGCGCCGCACGTCAATCACGCAGCGCTGAAGGCGCGGGACTTCACCGAGCATGAAATCGCAGCGGTCGAGGCGGCGCTTCCCGCCAGCCTGACCTTGAGAGACGCGTTCTCGCCGGCGGTGCTGGGGCCAGGCTTCCTGCGCGACGTGCTGGGCCTTGGAGCGGATGAGCTGGCCGAGCCGGGGTTCGACCTGTTGGCGTTCCTCCGCTTCACGCCCGGGCAGATCGAGGCGGCGGAGGCGTTCGTCCTCGGCCATGCGAGCCTCGCGGACTGTCCCCATGCATCGGAGTTGACGAAGGCGTTGCTGCGCTCGGCCGACGAGGTGACGCTGGAGGAGCGCTGCCGCATGTCCGCGGCGTTCGACGCTTTCGCCGCGGCGCCCACGCCGGTGCGCGTGGCACTGCCGGCGGAGGCTGCGCCGGCCGACGCCGCGGCCCTGCTCGAACAGGCGTTCGCCGCCGGGGCATCAGCCGTGCACCTGGTGCGCAAGGCGGCGCTTGTGGAGCCACTCGAGCTGCCGGCGGAAGAGGAGCCAGCGCGGCGGCGGGTGGAGCCGCCCGCCGTCACCGAACGGGTGGTGGAGCGTTACGTCGAGCGCGAGCGGGTGCGGCGGCGGCTGCCGGACCGGCGAAAGGGCTACATCCAGAAGGCGGCGGTGGGGGGGCACAAGGTCTATCTCCACACCGGCGAGTACGACGAAGGCGCGCTCGGCGAGATCTTCATCGACATGCACAAGGAGGGCGCCGCCTTCCGCAGCCTGATGAACAACTTCGCCATCGCGATCTCCATCGGCCTGCAGTACGGCGTGCCGCTGGAGGAGTTCGTGGACGCCTTCGTCTACACCCGCTTCGAACCGGCGGGGCCGGTGACCGGCAACGACTCGATCCGCTCGGCCACCTCGATCCTCGACTACATCTTCCGCGAGCTGGCGGTGTCGTATCTGGACCGGCAGGACCTCGCCAACGCCGACCCGGAAGAGCTGAACGCGGACGGTCTCGGACGCGGCCTGGCGGACGGCATAAACCCCGAAGACGACGAGCCGGAGACGGTGCCCGCCGCCCGCTTCATCTCCAAGGGATTCGCGCGTGGCGCCGCGCCCGACAACCTGCTGGTGTTCCCGTTCGGACGCGGCAAGGGCGCCGCCTACGGTACGGGTGCGGAGGCGGCGTCGGTTTGCGGCGCGTGCGGGGAGATCGCGGTGGTGGGCGCGCGCTGCGGGGCCTGCGGAACGGCGGAGGCGCGGCGCGGCGACGGCGGGTGAGTGGCCCCGGCCTTGCTTAATCGGAGGTGACGTTCCGCACCTCGCAAGGCTGTGCCGATATGAAACCCTGGCTCCCGCTCCTCGTCCTCGCCTCGCTCGCAACGGCCGCGCCCGCTCTGGCCCAGAACGCCGGGCAGATCGCCCGCGTGCAGGGGGGCGCCAACTGCCCCGGCTGCAACCTGTTCCAGGCCGAACTCAGCGGCGCGGAGATCGGCGCGCGCAATCTCTCCCACTCGCGGCTGCGCCAGTCGAACCTGTCGCTTGCGGTGATGAGCCGGGCCAGCTTCGCCGGAGCCGACTTGCGCGACGTCGACGCCTACGGGGGGGTGTTCACCGGCGCCAACTTCACCGGGGCCGACCTGACCAACGCCAGCTTCGTCGGGACCTACCTTCAGGGCGCCAACTTCCGCGGCGCCAAGCTGAACGGCGCCAACTTCTCCGGCGCCGAGATGCAGCGCGCCGCCGTCACCCAGGCCCAGCTGAACGCCGCCTGCGGGGACTCCGAAACCCGGCTGCCGGCCGGCTTGCGCATCCCCAGCTGCCGCTGAGCCAAAGCTTGCGAATCGGCTGATTGTGCCGGGAGGCTGCGGTGGTATGACGCAGCCCCGCCGCCTCGCGCTTCAGGCGCGGGCGGAAGTGCCGCGTAACAGCCGGGCGAGATGAATGCCGCGACCTCGGGCGTCCCACCGCCGCAAGCCCTGGATGCCGTTGGCGCTCAGCGGCCTGCTCGCCGCCCTCGCCGTCTCCGCCCGCGCCGAAATCGAGCCACCCGACCTCAGCGAGATGTCGCTGGAGGAGCTCGCGAGCGTCGAAGTCACCTCCGTCTCCCGCCGCGCCGAGCCGATCAGCCAGGCGCCAGCGTCGGTCTATGTAATCTCGAACGAAGACATCCGCCGCTCCGGCGCCCTGAGCCTGCCCGAGGCCCTGAGGCTCGCCCCGAACCTCGATGTCGCCCGCCTCGACGCGATGAGCTACGCGATCAGCGCGCGCGGGTTCAATTCCTTCCAGAGCTCCAACAAGCTGCTGGTGCTGATCGACGGGCGCACCGTCTACACCCCGCTGTTCTCGGGCGTGTTCTGGGAGCAGCAGAACGTCATGCTGGAGGACCTCGACCGCGTCGAGGTGATCAGCGGCCCGGGCGGTACTCTCTACGGCGCCAACGCGGTGAACGGGGTGATCAACGTGATCAGCCGCGACGCCCACGACACGCAGGGCGCGCTGCTGACCGGCGCGGTCAGCAACACCGAAACCGACTTCGGCGTGCGTTACGGCGGCCGCTTCGGCGCCAACGGGGCGTTCCGGATCTACGCCACCGGCTTCGACCGCGGTCATACGCTGACACCCACGGGCCAGGACGCGGGCGATGGCTGGGACGGCCTGCAGGGCGGCTTCCGCGCCGACTGGCGTGGCGAGGCGAACGCCTTCACCCTGCAGGGCGACATCTACGACTACAGCATCGAGGCGGCCGGCAGCCTGAGCGCGCCGGGCACGGCCCTGCGCGGCCACAACCTGCTGGGGCGCTGGACCCGCAGCTTCGACGACCGCTCGGCCCTGGAGGTTCAGGCCTATTACGACAAGGCCGACCGGCCGAGCCCCGAGCTCTCCGACTCGCTACAAACCTTCGACATCCAGGCGCAATACGCCACCGCCTGGCGCGAGCGGCACGAGCTGGTGTTCGGCGGCGGCTACCGCTGGACCAGTGACGAATTCATTTTCAGCGGCGCCCCGATCATCGATCCGGAGAGCCGTGACTTCGGACTGGCCAACGTGTTCCTGCAGGACAAGATCAGGCTGGCCGAGAACCTGGCGCTGACCCTGGGTCTGAAGGTGCAGAACAGCGCCTTCACCGGGGTGGAATATCTGCCCAATCTTCGCCTGGCCTGGCAGCCGTCGGACCGCGCCCTGCTCTGGGCCGCAATCTCGCGCGCCGTGCGCGATCCCTCCCGCCTGGAGCGCGACCTGGCGGTGCCGGGCGTGCTCCTGCCCGGCACCCTGGATTCCGAGAAGCTGATCGCCCTGGAAGCCGGCTACCGCGGCCAGCCCCTGCCCCGGACCACCTTGTCGATTACGCTCTACGCCAACCACTACGACGACATCCGCACTCAGGAGTTGTCGGCCGGCGGCGTGCAGCCCTTCTTTTTCGGCAACGGCATCGAAGGTGAAACCTATGGCGTCGAGGCCTGGGGCTCCTACGACCTCACCGAGCGCTGGCGGCTGTTTGCCGGGCTGAACCTGCTGCGCAAGGACCTGGAGGTGAAGCCCGGGCGCGTGGACATTGCCAACCTCGTCGCGGCCGGAAACGACCCGGACTACCAGTTCTTCCTGCGCTCGCAGGTGAACCTGCCGCACCGGGTGGAGCTGGACGTGCGGCTGCGCGCGGTGGACGAGCGGCCACAGCCGTTCGTGCCGGGCTACGTCGAGGCCGACGCGCGGCTGGGCTGGCGCGCGACCGAGGCGGTGGAGCTCTACTTGGCCGGCTTCAACCTGCTCGACGCCGCCCATCCGGAAGACATCGACCGCACCCTGCAGCGGGAAATCCGGCGCAGCGTCCAGGCCGGCGCGCGGCTGAGGTTCTGACGCGCGTGGCCGACCCCCCCCGCCCTTTGGCCGCGCTGCGCATCCTGGGCGCGGGGGCCGTCGCGGCGGCCATAAGCCTTGCGGCCCCGGCTCCGGCGCAGACGCCGAACCTCGAGTATGCGGTCAAGGCGGCCTACCTCTACAAGTTCGCGCCGTTCGTCGAATGGCCCGACAGCGCCTTCGCCTCGCCAACCAGCCCGATGGTGGTCTGTATCGCGGGCGACGAGCCGTTCGGCCCGGTGCTTGCGCGCACGCTCGACGGCAAGCGCGCGGGCCAGCGGCCGGTGGTGGTGCGCAAACTGTCCAGGGTGGAGGGCCGCGGCGATTGCCATGTGCTCTATCTGGCCGGCTCTAAGGCGCAGTCGGTGGGCGACGGCCTTGCCGCCGTGCGAGGCACGCCCGTGCTGACCGTGACCGACTCCCGCTCCAGCGGCGGCGTGCGAGGGATCGTCCACTTCGTCATCGAAGCCAACCGGGTGCGCTTCCAGATCGACGAGCAGGCGGCCGCGCGCAACGGCCTGAGCATGAGCTCCAAGCTGCTCAGCCTGGCGCTGTCGGTGAAGCCGAGGGGCGCCTGAGCCGGTGTCCCGCCTGCCCGCCTTCTCCCAACGCTGGGGTCCCGTCCCGCTGCTGGCGGTGCTCAGCGCCCTTGCGCTGCTGGCGGCGGGCGCGCTCACCGCCACCTTCAACGAACGCGCCTACCGCGCCCAGGCGCTCAGCGACATCGACGCCCAGGCGCAGATCCTGGCCGCCAGCGTCTCCGCCGCCCTGGCCTTCGACGACCGCGCCGCCGCGCAGGAATACATCGACGCGCTGAAGGCGAACCCGGCGCTGGAGGCGGCGGCGGTCTATGACACCGGCGGGCGGCTGTTCGCCGGCTTCGCGCGCGGCCGCGCCAGCGGTCTGCCGAACCAGCCCCGGTTCGCGCCGGCTCATTACGAGGCCGGTCATGGGATCGCGCAGAAACCGGTGGCGGAGGGCGAGGCGCGGCTGGGCACGGTCTACCTGCGCAGCGTCGCCGAGCCGACCGCGGTACGGCTGCGCCGGCATGGCGGCGCGGCGCTGCTGGTGGTGATGGCGATCCTGCTGCTGGGCGTGCTGGCGGCCGCGACGTCGATCATGCGCCGAACCAACGCCCAGCTGGCCGAGCGGGCGCGCGAGCTGACCGAGGCCAACCGCCTGCTGCAGGTGCAGATCGAGGAGCGGGAGCGAGCCGAGGAGGCGCTGCGCCAGAGCCAGAAGATGGAGGCGATGGGCCAGCTCACCGGCGGGGTGGCGCACGACTTCAACAACATCCTGATGGTGGCTTCCAGCGGCCTGGACCTGATGGACCGCGCCAAGGACGACGCGCGCCGCCAGATGCTCAAGGACGGCATCCGCCAGGCCATCGACCGGGGCGCGGCCCTGACGCGCCAGCTGCTCGCCTTCTCCCGCCGCACCGCGCTGAAGCCCGAGGTAGTGGATCTGGCCGCCCAAATTGGGGCCATGGGCGACCTGCTCGACCGCTCGCTGCGCGAGGACATCACCGTTCACCTTGATCTTGCGGACGACCTCTGGCCGGTGGAGGTCGATCCCACCCAATTTGAATTGGCCCTACTTAATGTGGCCGTGAACGCACGTGACGCCATGCCCACTGGCGGCGCTATCACTATCGGCGCGCGCAACGCGCCGGGCGTGAACCAAGGCGGCCTGGTTGGCGACTTCGTGCGCGTCTGGGTGCAGGACGAGGGCCGGGGCATCGCCCCGGAGCTGCTGGCGCGGGTGTTCGAGCCGTTCTTCACCACCAAGGAGGTGGGCAAGGGCACCGGGCTGGGCCTGAGTCAGGTCTACGGCTTCTCCCGCTCCTCCGGCGGCGACGTGCGGGTGGAGAGCCAGGTCGGCGAGGGCGCGACCTTCTCGCTGCTGATCCCCCGGAGCAGCAAGCCCTTGACCAAGCCGCGGCCCGAGCCCGCCCACACCACCGCGCCCGGGCGTGGGCGGGTTCTGCTGGTCGAGGACGACGAGGCCGTGGCCCATCTCGCCGTCCAGATGCTGGAGGAGCTCGGCTACCGCGCCGTGCGCGCCGCCGATCCGCCGTCCGCCGTGGCGCTGTTCGAGGCCGATCCTGCCTTTGACATGGTCTTCTCCGATCTGGTCATGCCAGGGGAGATGGACGGCACCGCCCTGGCGCGCGAACTTCGACGGCGGCGCCCGGACCTGCCGATCCTGCTCACCACCGGCTACAGCCCGGCGGCCGCCGCGGCCGCCAGCGAGGGTTTCCCGATCCTGTCCAAACCCTACCGGATCGAAGCGCTCGCCCAGGCGCTGGGCGCGCTTTCGGTTACATCCCGTTCAGCAAGTCCTTGATCGGACAAGCGCATTACCGCGAATTAAGTGGCGCCTCCGCCGGCCTTGCCCCATCTTCAGGGCCATGTTCCGCAAGGCCATCCTCATCGCGCCGCTCCTGGGGGCCGCCGCCCTGGCCGGGCAGGCGCACGCGCATGCCGGGGCGGGCGAAAAGGACATCGCGCGCCAGACGGCGCTCGGCGGCTCCTGCGTGGGCTGCGACCTCTCGGGCAAGAAGCTGGTCGGGGCGGTCATCTCCGGCGGCAACTTCACCCGCGCAGTGCTGGTCTCCGCCGACCTGCGTCACGCCACCGTCCGCTCAACGTCGTTCGTCGGCTCGGACTTCAGCCGGGCGGACCTGCGCAGCGCCACCATCCTGGACGGGAACTTCACCAAGGCGGTGTTCGCCAAGGCGCGGCTGGAAGGGATCGAGGCGCCGGGGGCCCAGTTCTCCTTCGCCGACTTTACCGGCGCCAACCTGAACGCGGCCGAGCTGCCCGGCGCCAACTTCACCAAAGGCGTCCTGTCGCACGCCTCGCTGAACAGCGCGGAGATGCAGGGGGTCAACCTCTCCTTCGCCGACGCCACCGCCGCCTCGTTCAACGGCGCGGAGCTGACCGGCGCCCAAATGACCAAGGGAAACTTCGTCAGGGCGTCGTTCCGTAGCGCCGACATGACGGGCGCGAACCTCGCCTTCGCCGACTTCACCGGGGCGGACATGCGGGGGGCAGACCTTTCCTACGCCCAGATCGCGGGGGCGAACTTCTCCGGCGCCCGCATGACCCAGGACCAGCTGGACGAGGCCTGCGGCGACAGCCGCACGGTGCTGCCGCGGGGGCTGGTGGCCAAGGGCTGCGGCGGGCGCACGGTCCACATCCGGATTCCCGAGATCAACGTGCGGGTCCGGGTGCCGATGTCGCCCAAGCCCCCTGCCCCGCCCAAGCCGCCCCGCCCGCCGGGTTAACCCTTCGGGGGCAGGTTCAGGCGAATGTGCAGCTCTTTCAGCTGCTTCTCCCGGACTTCTGACGGCGCTTGCATGAGCAGGTCCTGGCCCTGCTGGTTCAGGGGGAAGGCGATGACCTCGCGGATGTTCTCCTGGCCGGCCAGCAGCATGACGATGCGGTCCACGCCCGGCGCCAGGCCCCCGTGCGGCGGGGCGCCGTAGCGGAAGGCGTTGAGCATGCCCGCGAAGTTGGTCTCGACCTCCTCGCGGGTGTAGCCGGCGATCTCGAAGGCGCGGATCATGATGTCGGGGCGGTGGTTCCGGATGGCGCCCGAGCACAGCTCCACGCCGTTGCAGACGATGTCGTACTGGTAGGCCAGGATGTCGAGCGGATCCTGGGTGTTCAGCGCCTCCAGCTCGCCCTGCGGCATGCTGAAGGGGTTGTGGCTGAAGTCCACCCGCTTCTCGTCCTCGTTCCACTCGTACATCGGGAAGTCGACGATCCAGCAGAAGCGGAACTCGCCTTCCGCGACGAGCGACAGCTCGGTCCCAAGCTTGGTCCGAGCCGAACCTGCGAAGCGGTAGAAGGTCTTGGGATCGCCCCCCAGGAAGAAGGCGGCGTCGCCGACCTTCAGGCCGAGCTGGTCGCGGATGGCCGCGGTGCGCTCCGG